>NZ_DASPLR010000014.1:0-86629 GCF_035627475.1 Brevundimonas sp.
ACCTACAACACCCGCACCGAGGCGGCCGAGATGGACGGCGGCGGCCAGAACGGCCGCGTGCAGGGCGTCTTCTACCCCGAACGCAGCGGGACCTGAGCCCCGGCTCGGACTGACGCTTTGGCCCGCAAGGAACTCTCCGCCCTCAACGTCCATGACGCCCCCGCCTCCGAAGCGGCGGCCGCGGCCCCGCACCCCACCGGCCTGCGCGTCCAGAACATCGCCCGCGCCTTCGGCCAGCGGCAGGTGGTGCGCGATGTCTCCCTCCACGTCGAACGCGGTCAGGTCGCCGGCCTGCTGGGCCCCAATGGCGCCGGCAAGACCACCTGCTTCTACATGATCACCGGCCTGATCCCCCCGGACAGCGGCAAGATCTTCCTCGACGGCGAGGACATCACCGCCCAGCCCATGTACCAGCGCGCCCGCATGGGCCTCGGCTATCTGGCGCAGGAAGCCTCGATCTTCCGCGGCATGACGGTCGAGCAGAATGTCCGCGCCGTCGTCGAGTTGCACCACACCGGCCGCCAGGCCATCGCCGACGAGACCACCCGCCTGCTGGAAGAGCTGCGCATCGACCACCTGCGCCACGCCCCCGCTTCCGGCCTGTCGGGCGGCGAGCGGCGGCGCTGCGAGATCGCCCGCGCCCTCGCCGGCAAACCGTCCTTCATGCTGCTGGACGAACCCTTCGCCGGCATCGACCCGCTGGCCATCGCCGACATCCGCCAGGTCATCCGCTATCTGGCCGGCGAGGGCATCGGCGTCCTGATCACCGACCACAATGTCCGCGAGACGCTGGAGATCATCGACCACGCCTCGATCATCTCGGGCGGCGCCGTCCTGTTCGAGGGCAAGGCCGAGGACGTCATCCGCGACCCCGAGGTCCGCCGCGTCTACCTCGGCGACATGTACGGCTGATCAGTCCGAACCCAGACTCAGCCGCGAAATCAGCACCGCCGCCCGCTGCGACTGGCGCACCAGACTGTCCAGATCGACCCATTCGCCCTCCGCATGGGCCCCGCCGCCGGCGATCCCCAGCCCGCCCAGGGTGTCCACGTCCGCAGCCACGAAGCCGCTGTCGGCCGCCCCGCGCCGGGCCGGGTCGTATTCCGCCATCTCGGCCAGGCCGAGGTCGCGGTTGACGGCGTTCAGCCGCGCCAGCAGCGCCCGGTTGCCCTCGCTCGGCGCCATCGGCGGATAGCCGGTGTCCGCGAACGCCAGCTCGGCGTCAGTGTGCGGCAGGTGGTCGTCGACGATGGCCTGCATCCTCGCCCGCACCCGTTCATCCTGTTCCGGCGTCAGGGTGCGCAGGTCGCCGCGCGCAATGGCGGTCGAGGCGACGATATTGGTCTTGCCCGAGGCGGTGACGTTGAACCCCTCGGCGTCGATCTCCGCCGGCGTCCCCCCGGCGACGACCCCGACATTGTAGGTCAGGTTCGGCTCCGGCAGCTCGCGCCGGAAGCCGTCGAGGATGCGCGCCGTCTCATAGATGGCCCCATAGCCCAGCGCCTCGCCGAACACCCCGCTGGAATGGCCGGTGCGGCCCGTCGCCGTCAGGGTCCAGTTGGTCGAGCTGCGCCGCGCCACCGTGCCGAACTCGGCCCCGTCGTCGATGGCCAGGTTCTCGAACTCGAGCGCGAAATCCGCCGCCCGCCCCGCCTCGACCAGGTCGCGCCGGGCGACCGCCACCGGCGACCCGACCCGCTCCTCGTCCCCTGTCAGGACGACAGTGATGTTCGCGTCCGCCAGCGTCCCCGCCGCCTGCATGGCGCGCAGGGCGGCGACGATCACCACCACCCCGCCCTTGTCGTCGCCGATGCCCGGCCCCACAGCCCGCGAGCCCTCGCCGCGCTCGAAGGTCTGGAACGGGCTCTCCAGCTCGAACACCGTGTCCAGATGGCCGATCAGCAGCACGTTGCGGCCCCGCCCCGGATGCGTGGCGACCAGATGCCCCGCCCGCCCCGTCTCGCTCATGTCGACCCAGCGCACGGCGAACCCGAGCGGCTCCAGCTCGGCCCGGACCATCTGCCCCGTGACGCGCACCCCCGGCAGGTTCAGCGTCCCGCTGTTCTGGTTCACCAGCCGCTCCAGCAGGGCCACGTGCCGGTCGTGCTCGGCCTCGACCGTCCGCATCATCGTCCGCTCGGCGGGCGTGGCCTGCGCCAGAACGGCGCCGGGCAGGGCCAGGCAGAGCAGGGCGGTCAGGATCAGGCGCATGGGCGTTTCTCTCGCGAAGGCCCGAGGCTTGCCGATCCCCGCGGCTGAGTAAAGCAGGCGCTTCGTCCCCGATCCCCAGCCGTCATTCTCGGACTTGATCCGATGGCAACGAGAGACGGACGGAAGATCGGGCGGCCCGATCAGGTTGAAACCGATGGCCGCTTCCCACCCCTGGTCGATGCGACTTGACGTCTCCTCCCCGTTGCGAAGCAATGGGGAGGGGGACCGCGAAGCGGTGGAGGGGCTCTTGAGTTCCGCAGGGTCTGTCTCGCGAGCGCGTGTCCAGCGCCGGGCCCTGACGCCGCCGGAGGCGCGGCTTTGGGTCCGGCTGCGTCGTCGCGCCCTGGCCGGGCTGAAATTTCGACGCCAGCACCCGGTCGGACCCTATGTGCTCGACTTCTACTGCGCCGAAGCGAAGCTTGCGGTCGAAGTCGATGGCGAGAGCCATTCACACCCGACCCGCATGGCGCACGACCGCCGCAGGACCGAATGGCTGACGCGACAAGGGTTGGCGGTGTTCAGGATTCCGGCCGAAGAGGTGCGGATCAATCTGGATGGAGTGCTCGTCTCGATCCGCTCGACGGCGGAACGGCGTCGGGGGTAAGAACCCCTCCACCGCTTCGCGGTCCCCCTCCCCATCGCTGCGCGACGGGGAGGAGACGTGGGTCCGCTACCGACCCGTTGCGGACCTTATTCGCGCTCAGCCGGTGATGCCCGAACGGACGATCAGGATGCCCGCTGCCCCAACTGCGACGGCTGCACCAATGACCCGCCAGAGCAGTAGGAAACGCTGAGAGGGCTTGTAGGCGAGCAGGTCGCGCTGCTCCTCGAAATACTTTTCCGAACCGCCCTCCTTGATCTCCTGCAATCTCCGCAGGCGAGTTGCCTCGGACCGGACGGCAAAGACGCGGGGGGCGAACATGAGCGCGAGCCCGAGCGCAAGGAGAAGTGAGGGGACGATCATGCCTTGATCTGAAGGCGCAGGATGGATCGAGTCAATGTCCGCTCCCCACCCTTAGGCGACCGCCGGCTCCCGACCCGTCGCGGACTTGCCAGTCGGCATCCTTCCGCTAGGGTCTGACATCATCGGGAGGGACGGGATGGGAACTTTCAGCCTTTGGCATTGGATCGTCGTGGGCGTCGCCCTCTTCGTCCTAGGTTATCCCACAGCACGCATACTGCGGCGTCTAGGCTTCTCGCCTTGGTGGATCGTGGTCGCCTTCATCCCCTACGCAAACGTTGCCGGCCTGTGGGCCTTGGCCTTCGTGAGCTGGCCTCTCGAACGGCGGTGAGGTCAGCTCCCCACCCTCAGCGGCTCTTGCGAATGTCCGCCTTGCGAGACGGCGGCAGGATGCGCGACCGCCCCCCCGCTTAGACCCCGTTAACCGTTCCGGCCACACAGTGGCCGCAGCAAGTTTCGGGCCACTCGGCCCGGCAGGGGGCGGCGGACGGTGCTCGGACAAAGGCTGGAGATACGGCAGGGGCAGGGGCTCGTCATCACGCCCCAGCTGCAGCAGGCGATCAAGCTGCTGCAACTGTCGAACCTTGAGCTGGACGCCTTCGTCGAGGCCGAGCTCGAGAAGAACCCCCTGCTCCAGCGCGAGGACGCCGAGCCCGGCGGCGAGACCGACGCCCCCGCCGAAGCCGTCGCGGCCCGCGACGGCGCCGAACTGACCTTCGACGAGGGCAGCGCCGGTGACGCCGACCGCACCCTCGACGCCCGCTCCGACGACGTCTACGGCGACGCCAGCCCCGGCGAGCGCACCTCCGACCGGATGGAGGACGTCGGCGCCGGCGAGGCCCAGCCCGGCCTCAACGACTGGTCCCGCGCCGGAACCGGGGGCGGCCTGCCCGACGGCGAGGGCCGCGAACAGCCCGACACGCGCGACGCCACCCTGTGGGAGCATCTCCAGGCCCAGGCCTCCCAGGCCGGCTTCTCACCGGCCGACCACGCCATCGCCCTCAGCCTGATCGACGCCGTCGACGAGGGCGGCTATCTGCGCGGCGACCTCGCCGAGGTGGCCGACCGTCTCGGCGTGCCCCTCGACCGCGTCGAGGCCGTGCTGACCACCTGCCACGGCTTCGAGCCGACCGGGATCATGGCCCGCTCGGTGCCGGAATGCCTCAAGCTGCAGCTGATCGAGCGCAACCGCTTCGACCCCGCCATGGCCTGCCTGCTCGACAACCTCGACCTGCTGGCCAAGCGCGATCTGACCGCCCTGAAAAAGGCCTGCGGCGTCGACGGCGAGGACATGGCCGAGATGATCGCCGAGCTGAAGGCCCTGACGCCGCGCCCCGGCGCCGGCTTCGGCGGCGAGCCGGCCCAGACCGTCATCCCCGACGTCCACGTCCGCCCCGACCCGGCCGGCGGCTGGAAGGTCGAGCTCAACGCCGACACCCTGCCGCGCCTGATCATGGACAAGCGCTATCATGGCGTGGTCGCCGCCGGGGCCCGCTCGGACACCGAGAAGACCTTCGTCGCCGAATGCGCCGCCCAGGCCAGCTGGCTGGTCAAGTCGCTGGACCAGCGCGCGAAAACCATCCTCAAGGTGGCCTCCGAGATCGTGCGCCAGCAGGACGCCTTCCTCGCCTTCGGCGTCGAATTCCTGCGCCCGCTCAACCTGAAGACCGTGGCCGACGCCATCGGCATGCACGAGTCGACCGTCAGCCGGGTCACCTCCAACAAATACGTCTCGACGCCGCGCGGCGTGTTCGAGCTGAAATTCTTCTTCACCGCCGCCATCCAGTCGTCCGACGGCGGCGCGACCCATTCCGCCGAGGCGGTGCGTCACCGCATCAAGGCGATGATCGACGGCGAGGCGCGCGACAGCGACGTTTTGTCCGACGACCGGATTGTCGAGATTCTTAACGAGGCGGGCATCGACATCGCCCGGCGGACGGTCGCCAAGTACCGGGAAGCATTGCGGATTCCGTCGTCCGTCGAGCGCAGGCGGATGCTGAAGGCCGGCTGAAGCCTTGCCACAAAACTGTGATCGGCGTTGACACCAAACGCCATCGGTCGCGTTCTATCGGCATGCAAATCCAGGTCAGCGGTAAGCAAGTGGATGTTGGCGAAGCGTTAGGCTCGCGCATCTCCCAGGAACTCCAGGACGGGATCGGCAAATACTTCGAGCGAGGGGCCCAGGACGCCGAGGTGATCGTCGCCAAGGAGGGTCACAGCTTCAAGGTCGACTGCTGGGTCCGTCTGGCCTCGGGCCAGGTGGTGTTCACCTCCGGACTGGGCGGCGACGCCCATTCGGCGTTCACGGAAAGCCTCGACAAGCTCGAGAAGCGGGTCCGTCGCTACAAGCGCCGGCTCAAGGACCATCACATCGGACCCAAGGGCCTTTCGCCCGAGAAGACCGAGAACGCCGCCCGCGAGGTCGCGCGCAGCATCGTTCTGCGCGATCCCGATTCCGTCGAGGACGAGGCCTTCGGCGAGGCCGGCGCGCCCGGCGAACCGCCCCCGGTGGGCATGGTCATCGCCGAAACCGAGGCCGAGATCCGTACGGTCACGGTGGGCCGCGCCGTGCTGGAGCTCGACATGACGGGCTATCCGGTCGTGGTGTTCCGCAACGCGGCCCACGGCGGGCTGTCGGTGGTCTATCGCCGCCCCGACGGCAACGTCGGCTGGATCGATCCGGAGCGAACGACGAAGTCGCTCAATGGACACGGTTCGGTAAACGGTGACGCGTCATAATACTTCCCACAACGAGGCGGGTCGTCTACACGGCGCCCGCCCATCGGGAATGATCGGGTAGAGTCGGGATTAGCTTCATGGACATCGGTGATTTGCTGGCGGAGGGCGGCGTCGTCCTGCGCAGCGGCGCGTCGTCAAAGCGCCAGGCGCTGCATACCGTGGCCGAAGCCGCCGCCCAGGCCCTCGGCCTGCCGGAGGCCCGGATCATGGAAGCGCTGCTGGAGCGCGAGGCGCTGGGCTCGACCGGTCTCGGCTCCGGCGTGGCCGTGCCGCACGCCCGCCTCGAGGGCATCGACCAGGTGACGGCCGTCTTCGTGCGGCTCGATACTCCCGTCGCCTACGGCGCGGTGGACGACCGCCCCGTCGACCTGATCTTCGCCCTGTTCGCGCCGCCGCGGGACGGCGCCGAGCACCTGCGCGCCCTCGCGGCCGTGTCGCGCGCCCTGCGCTCGGCCGAAATGCGCGAGCACCTGCGTCAGGCGCGCACCGTCGACGCCATCCGCGCCCTGTTCGTCAAGGACAAGGCCCCCGCCACGGCGGCGTAGCCGTCACCCTCGGGCTTGACCGGGGGCCAGACCGTCCGGTGCTGCGCCGCGACCGCAACCGGCGCGGTCGCAGCGCCGTCCCGGCCGCACAGTCCCGCTTCGCCTCTGATCCTCGGATCAAGTCCGGGGATGACGGGAGGGGGAGGGCCGACGCCATCCTCGCCAAGCGCCGCGCTCAAGTAGCGCGAAGCGCGGTAGCGCCCTCGCTAGTGCACCGACACCGGCTCCAGTTCGTGCGCCACGGCGGCGGCGAAGGCGGTCTCGCGGTCCATCATGACCGCCAGCCGTTCGCCGTCGGCCCCGTGAACGGCGTACAGCCTCGCCTCGGGGTCGATCGCCAGGCCCGTGGCCTCGGGGAGGGGCGTCTCCGCCAGGACGTCGGCGGCGCGGATTTCGCGCACATACACCAGGTCTGGCGCGCCGAGGCCCCTGAAATCTTCCTTGGTCATTATCGTCGGCGTCATGGCGACCGCCTCCTTGTACTGAACTAACGCCCCGAGGGGCCGTGTGGTTCGGCCCCGAAATCGGCGGCCGGAGAAAACGACGCCCGGTCAGGCCGTCGTGATGGGGATGCGCCGCACCGTCGGCAGGTCTTCCGGCCGGCTCAGTTCGACATGCAGCAGGCCGTGCTCAAGTCGGGCCTGATCGACTTCCAGCCCATCGGCGAGCACGAAGCTGCGGACGAAACCGCGGCCGGCGATGCCGCGGTGCAGGAAGGCCTGCTCCGCCTTGCCGGCCTCCTCCCGCTTGCCGGCGATGGTCAGTTGCCGCCCTTCGAGGGTCACGGTCAGGTCGTCGGGACCGAAGCCCGCGACCGCCAGGGTGATGCGAACGGAATGCTCGCCCAGCTGCTCGACATTGTAGGGCGGATAGCTGTCCGCCGCCGCCCGCGCCGCCCGGTCGATCAGGGCCCGGGTGTGGTCGAAGCCCAGCAGGAAGGGGCTGTCGAACAGGATGGTGCGCGTATTCATCGTCTCATGCCCCCGAAGCAGGCCTCAGGCCGTCTGCGCCTCCCGGGATCGGCAAGGCGTCGGCCGCATGGATCAAATGGGGATCGGCCCGGCCGGGATCAACAACGCCAGGGCCAGATGGGACGAAGGCCCCGCGGTCTCCCGCGGGGCCTTCGATGGTGGAGCTAAGCGGAGTCGAACCGCTGACCTCTTGAATGCCATTCAAGCGCTCTACCAACTGAGCTATAGCCCCGAACTTCAGGCCTCGGCCTTCGGTCGGATCGTCGGGGGAAAACCGCCCCCCGGCGAGGCGGCGGAACCTATGTCAGGCCCTGATCGCGATCAAGCCCGCTTCCGCCATTTATTTTCAGCCCGTCCGGAACCGCGCGCGGCGGCCCCGGACGGGCCGGAAATCCTAGTCCTCGTCCTTGCCCGGCTTGACGATGTCGTCGTCGAAGGCGTCGTCGTCCTCGTCCTCGATGAAGGGCACGGAGTCGTCGTCATCGTCGTCGGCCAGCACGTCGTCGTCGTCGCCGGCCTCGCCCATGCCGGGCTCTTCCGTCGGATCGACCGGGGTCTCGTCGTCGTCGTCGTCCGGGGTCAGGATCGGCTCGTGGCCTTCCTCGTCGATTTCGGGCGTGACGACGGCCTCGTCCTCGTCCTCGTCGTCGCCGGCGGCCTTCTTGTCGACCTGATCCTCGGCGTCCTCGTCGACCGTCTCGTCGGCGGCGTAGCCGGCCGGGCGGCCGCGGCGGTTGCGCAGCTTCAGCGCCTCTTCAGGGTCGAAGTCGGTCGCGCATTTGGGGCAGTGGGCCGGGCGTCGGCCCAGGTCGTAGAATTTGGCCTGGCAGTTCGGGCAGACCTGCTTCTGGCCCAGTTCGGGATTGGCCACGGGGGGCGCCTCTCTCGGTGGGGGGAATTCGGGCGCGTCCCTTGCCACCCCTGAGGGCCGCTGTCAAAAGCCATCTCCGCGCCGCCTGCACGCTTCGGAGATCGCCGGGTGACGACCCCCTCCCATCTGACCGCCCGCCGCGGCTCCGCCCTCTCGGGTCCGGCCCGCGCCCCGGGCGACAAGTCCATGTCGCACCGCGCCCTGATCCTCGGCGCCATGGCGACCGGGATCACCGAAATCGACGGCCTGCTGGAAGGCGACGACGTCCTCGCCACCGCCCGCGCGGCCCTGGCCTTCGGCGCCGGGGTCGAACGGCTGGGCGAGGGCCGCTGGCGCGTCACCGGCCACGGCGGCTTCAAACAGCCCTCCGGCGTCATCGACTGCGGCAACGCCGGCACCGGCGTCCGCCTGCTGATGGGCGCGGCGGCCGGCTATCCGGTCACCGCAGCCTTCGACGGCGACGCCTCCCTGCGCAAACGGCCGATGAAGCGGGTCGCCGATCCCCTCGCCGGCATGGGCGCGCGGTTCGAGTGGCGCGGCGAGGCGGACCGGCTGCCCCTGACCCTGACCGGCGGCGGCCTCTCCGCCATCGACCACGTCCAGACCGTCGCTTCGGCCCAGATCAAGTCCGCCATCCTGCTCGCCGGACTCAACGCCGCCGGCGTCACCAGCGTCACCGAGCCCGTCCCCAGCCGCGACCACACCGAGCGCATGCTCCGCGCCTTCGGGGCCGAGGTCGGCGTCCTGCCCCACGGCGAGGGCTGGCGCGTCACCCTCAGGGGCGGCCAGGCCCTGACCGGAACCCCCGTCTCCGTCCCCGGCGATCCGTCCTCCGCCGCCTTCCCGCTGGCCGCCGCTCTCGTCGTCCCCGGCTCTCAGGTCACCGTCGAGGGCGTCATGCTCAACCCCCTGCGCACCGGCCTGTTCGAGACCTGGCGCGAGATGGGCGCCGACCTGACCGTCTCAAACCGCCGCATGGCCGGGGGCGAGGAGGTCGGCGACCTCACCGCCCGCCATTCGAAGCTCACCGGCGTCGTTGTCCCGCCCGGGCGCGCCGCCTCGATGATCGACGAGTATCCTGTCCTCGCGGCCACCGCCGCCTTCGCCGGGGGGGCCACGGTCATGCGCGGCATCGGCGAGATGCGCGTCAAGGAAAGCGACCGCATCGCCCTGATGGCCGCCGGCCTGCAGGCCTGCGGCGTCGCGGTCGAGGAGGAGGCCGAGGGCTTCACCGTCACCGGCGGCCCCGGAAACGGATCTGTCCGCGGCGGCGCGACCGTCGTCACCCACGGCGACCACCGCATCGCCATGAGCCATCTGATCCTCGGCCTCGCCGCCGCCGAACCCGTCACCGTCGACGAGCCCGGCATGATCGCCACCAGCTTCCCCGGCTTCGTCGAGTTGATGCGCGGCCTCGGCGCAGATATCGCCTCCGCATGAGCCGCGCCCTGATCATCGCCGTCGACGGTCCCGCCGCCTCGGGCAAGGGCACCATCGCCGCCCGGCTCGCCGCCCTCTACGGCCTGCCGCACCTCGACACCGGCCTGCTGTACCGCGCCGTCGGCCTCGGCGTGCTGGACGCCGGCCGTTCGCTCGACGACGCCGAAGCCGCCGAAGCCATCGCCCGCGCCCTCGACGCCAGCCACCTGACCGACACGGACCGCCTCACCGACCGCGGCGCCGGCGAGGCCGCCAGCCGGGTCGCCGGCTACCCCGGCGTGCGGGCCGCCCTGCTCGCGTTCCAGAAGACCTTCGCGCAACAGCCCGGCGGCGCCGTGCTGGACGGCCGCGACATCGGCACCGTCATCGCCCCGGGGGCCCCGGCCAAGCTGTTCGTCACCGCGACGTCCGAGGTCCGCGCGACCCGCCGCTGGAAACAGCTCACCGCCCGCGGCGAGAGCCTCGCCTTCGAGGACATGCTGGCCGACATCGTCCGGCGGGACCAGCGCGACGCCGGCCGCGGCGCCGCTCCCATGGTCCAGGCGCAAGACGCCGTCTTGCTGGATACGACCGATATGGATATAGAGGCCGCCTTCGATGCGGCCCGCCGTATCGTCGAGGCGGCGCGCGTCCGGCACGGTCTCTAGAGACCCCCGGACAAATCCAACGCTCCCACCCTCGGCTTCCGCGGGCGATCTGGCTTCATTTGCCTCGCATCCCGACGACCTGATCCCACTCTTCAACTCACCTCGCGCGGGGCCGTCCGGTCACGCGCCCTAACCGTTAGAAACCCCATTGACCGATACCCAAAGCTTCTCCCCCTCGCGTGACGACTTCGCCGCGCTGCTCGACGAAACCCTTCAGGGCCGTGACCTCGGCGAAGGCCAGGTCGTCCACGGCCGCGTCGTCGGCATGGAAAAGGACATCCTGATCATCGACGTCGGTCTCAAGACCGAAGGCCGCATCCCGGCCCGCGAATTCGGCATCGGCGAAGGCGCCGTCATCCCGAAGGTCGGCGACAACGTCGAAGTCTACCTCGAGCGCGTCGAGAACGCCCTGGGTGAAGCGGTCATCAGCCGCGACAAGGCTCGCCGCGAGGAAGCCTGGACCCGTCTGGAAGTCGTCTTCGCCGACGGCCAGCCGGTCAACGGCACCATCGTCGGCCGCGTCAAGGGCGGCTTCACCGTCGACCTCGGCGGCGCCTCGGCCTTCCTGCCGGGCTCGCAGGTCGACATCCGCCCGGTGCGCGACGTCGCCCCGCTGATGGGCAAGGAACAGCCCTTCGCCATCCTGAAAATGGACCGTCCGCGCGGCAACATCGTCGTCTCGCGCCGCGCCATCCTCGAAGAGGCCCGCGCCGAACAGCGCACCGAGCTGGTCGGCCAGCTGCAGGAAGGTGAAGTCCGCGAAGGCGTGGTCAAGAACATCACCGACTACGGCGCGTTCGTTGACCTGGGCGGCATCGACGGCCTGCTGCACGTCACCGACATGTCCTGGAAGCGCGTCTCGCACCCGTCGCAGGTCCTCGCCGTCGGCGACACCGTCAAGGTCCAGATCGTCAAGATCAACCCGGACACCCAGCGCATCTCGCTGGGCATGAAGCAGCTTCAGGCCGACCCGTGGGACGGCGTGGAAGCCAAATATCCGGTCGGCGCCAAGATGTCGGGCCGCATCACCAACATCACCGACTACGGCGCGTTTGTTGAGCTGGAAGCCGGTGTCGAGGGCCTGGTGCACGTCTCGGAAATGTCGTGGACCAAGAAGAACGTCCACCCCGGCAAGATCGTCTCGACCTCGCAGGAAGTCGATGTGGTCGTGCTGGACGTCGACGCCTCCAAGCGCCGCATCTCGCTGGGCCTGAAGCAGGCCCAGGACAATCCGTGGGACGCCTTCGTGGCCTCGCACCCGATCGGCTCGACCGTCGAGGGCGAAGTCAAGAACGCCACCGAATTCGGCCTGTTCATCGGCCTCGACAACGACATCGACGGCATGGTCCACCTGTCGGACCTCGACTGGAACGTCTCGGGCGAGGAAGCCATCCAGCGCTACCGCAAGGGCGAAACCGTCAAGGCCAAGGTGCTGGACGTCGACGTCGAGAAGGAGCGCGTCTCCCTGGGCATCAAGCAGCTCGGCGGCGATCCGATGGAAGGCGATGCCTTCAAGAAGGGCCAGCAGGTCACCGTCACCGTCACGGCGGTGGAGACCGGCGGCATCGAGGTCAAGTTCGGTGAAGAGGACGCCCCGGCGACCGCCTTCATCCGCAAGTCCGACCTGTCCCGCGACCGCAACGAGCAGCGCACCGAGCGCTTCTCGGTCGGCGACCGCGTCGACGCCATGGTCACCGGCATCGACAAGGCCTCGCGCCGCGTCTCGGTGTCGATCAAGGCGCTCGAGATGAAGGACGAGCAGGCCGCCATCGAGCAGTTCGGGTCGTCGGACTCGGGCGCCTCGCTGGGCGACATCCTCGGCGCCGCCCTGCGCGAAAAGGCCGGCTCGAAAGAGTAGGTCTCGCGCGAGCGACCCGGCCTCAGGCAGCGAGCGACCGTCTCGCGAGCGTCAGGCCACTGAAGAAAGAGGGGCGGCCGGAGATCATCCGGCCGCCCTTTTTCTTGCCGGCTCACTGCACGGTAAACGTCCAGTAACCGACATTTACGCCCCGCGGGCCTTTTGCCCCGGGCGGGCGGAGGCTAAGGAAGGGATTGCATTCGGGTTTCGGATGCACCCGTATGGCTCTGGGAAGAGCTTTGGAGGGCGGGGGCCTGCATGATCAAATCCGAACTGATCGAGAAACTCGCGGCCGAGAACACCCATCTGACCCATGCGGAGGTCGAGCGGGTGGTCAACATCGTGCTCGGGCGTATGGTCGAGGCGCTGGGTGACGGCGGCCGGGTCGAACTGCGCGGTTTCGGCGCCTTTTCGGTTCGTGGACGCCCCGCCCGCGCCGGACGCAATCCGCGCACCGGCGAGACCGTCGATGTGCCGGCCAAGGCGGTCCCCTTCTTCAAGAGCGGCAAGGAACTGCGCGAGCGTCTGAACGCCACGGATTCCTGATCGTGGGGCTGCTGACCGAGTTCAAGGAATTCGCCGCGCGCGGCAGCGTCGTCGACCTCGCCGTCGGCGTCATCATCGGCGCCTCGTTCGGCAAGATCGTCACCAGCCTGGTCGACCAGGTGATCATGCCGCCGATCGGCCTGCTGCTCGGCAGCGTCGACTTCTCAAGACTTCAGTGGGTGCTGAAGCCCGAGGATCCGGCCACCGAGGCGGTCGAGAAGGTCGCCATCCAGTACGGCGCCTTCATCAACACCGTGATCCAGTTCCTGATCGTGGCCTTCGTGGTCTTCCTGCTGGTCAAGGCCATCAACCGCCTCCGCCGCGAACAGGCCGCCGCGCCCGAGGCCGTCCCCGCGGCCCCGACCCCCACCGAGGCCCTCCTCACCGAAATCCGCGATGAGCTGAGGCGGCGGTAGGGGGGGCCTCTCCACCACCTCCACCACCACCGTCACCCTCGGGCTTGACCCGAGGGCCAGACCATCCGGTGCTGCGTCGATGACGCGCGGCCGCGCTCGTGAGGGCCGCCCCAAGGCACAGCTCGCTCTAACCTCTGATCCTCGGGTCAAGCCCGAGGATGACGAGGAGGGGGATCCATTTGGCACGCGGGAATATATTCCTCTCCTGCCCTTGATCCCGCTCCGGCCATCCCCATGTCAGACCAGCTTGGCCTTACGCCCGGCCGGTCTTTGAAATTGTGTTGTTGTGAGGCGCGGCGGCTGCAGCGGCGTCTATGGGCGCTCCGGCGATGCAGACTCTGCCGACTCTGCCCCCCCCTTTTTTCACCGCGGCGTTGCCGACCCTGCCGACTCCGCCACGGCGTTTTTCCGCTTTTCACCCGGGTAAAACTCTCCGGCGGGGACGAATCCGATTCCGCGTTTGACTCTCCGTCCCATGCGGAACAAATAATGAACATTCAGCGTCTGAATGATCATGAACCCCGCGCCCATCCTGTCACAGGACCCGTTCCCGCAGTCCGCCGCCTCGCTGGAGGAGGCCTGCGCCCCCGCGCCCCGCGACGTGGCCGCGGCCTTGCTGTTCGCCCTGTCGCGGCGGCGTGAGGGTGACGCCCGGCCGGTGCTGATGACCGCCCCCAGGGCCTGGTTCGTCGAGTATGGCCGCCCCTACGGTCCCGGGATCGCCGGCCTGCCCTTCATCCTCGCGCCGGCCTCCAGCCTGGCCGAGGCCCTGTGGGTGATGGAGCAGGGCCTGCGCTCCGGGGCGGTGTCGCTAGGCCTCGGCGCCGTCGAGGGCGCGACCCTGGCCCAGACCCGACGGCTCGATTTCGCGGCGAAACAGGGCGGGGCCGTCGGCCTGATCCTGTCGCGCGGGCTGGACGGACTCAGCGCCGCCCGCCGCCGCTGGCGCATCTCGGTCCAGCCCAGCGCCATCGATCCCGAGGATGACCGCGCGCCCGGCCCGGGGCGCCTTCTCGCCGAACTGACGCGCGGGCGGGGCGAGCGGCCCGGCGCCTGGATGCTGGAGCAGGATGATGAGACGCATCGTCTCCGTCTGGCTGATCGACTGGCCGATCTCGGTCCGCCGTCGATCGCTGGAACGGGCGCGCCGTCCGGCCTCGCCGCCTGAGCCCGCCCTCGACCCCCGCAACCCCTTCGCCCTGATCCTCAAGAACCAGCGGGGCGCGGCGGTGATCCACGCCCTGAATCCCGCCGCCCGCGCCGCCGGGCTCCGGCGCGATCAGGGGCAGGCCGACGCCCGGGCCATGATCCCGCATCTGCTCTGCCAGCCGGCCGATCCCGCCGCCGACGCCCGCGCCCTGAAGGCCCTGGCGCACTGGGCCGAGCGCTGGTCGCCCTCGGTCAGCGTCGATCCGTCCGAAGGCGGGCTGGAGGGCCTGTTCCTCGACGTCACCGGCGCGGCCCACCTGTTCGGCGGCGAGGCGGCCTTGCTGCGCCAGATCCACGAGCGGCTGGCCGGGGCGGGCATCCCCGCCCGCGTGGCCATGGCGCCCGCCCCGGGTGCGGCCTGGGCCCTGGCGCGCTGGGGCGAAGGACCGGCGCCGATCGCCACCGACGAGACCGTCCGGGACCTGCTGGCCCCCTTGCCGGTGGAGGCGCTCCGCATCGCTGGCCGCACCCTGGCCCAGGCCCGCCGCTTCGGCCTCAAGCGCATCGGCGACCTCTACCCCATGCCCCGGGCGGGGCTGGCCCGCCGCTTCCGCAAGGATGGCGGGGTCGATCTGGTCCGGCGGCTGGATCAGGCGCTCGGCCATGCCGGCGAGGCCCTGGTTCCGGTTCGCCCGCCCGCCCGCTACCGGGCGTGGGAGACCTGGATGGAGCCGCTCGGCGATCTGGATGGGGTCGCGGCGCGCCTGCCCGAACTCGCCGCCGACCTCGCCCGGCCGCTGGAGCGGGACGGGCAGGGCGCCCGGGCCCTGACCCTGACCGGCTTCCGCTCCGACGGCCGCACCACCGCCCTGTCGGTCCGCATGAGCCGTCCGGGCCGCGACGCGGGCGTCTGGTTGCGCCTGTTCCGCGAGGCCGGCCTGGGTCAGCTGGAGCTGGGCTTCGGCCTCGACGCCCTGATGCTGACCGCCGACGTGGTCGAGCCCGTGACCGCCCGGCAGGCCGCCCTGGAGAGCGAGGCGGAGACCCGGCAGGCCGAAAGCCTCGCCGCCCTGGTCGACCGGCTGACGGCCCGGCTGGGCGAGGACCGGGTGCTGGCGCCCGAAGCCCAGGACAGCTGGATCCCGGAACGGGCCGAGCGGCTCCGCCCCGCCCTCGGCCGTCGCGTCGAGGCCGATCCGGGGAACATGGGCCGCCGCCCCATCCTGCTGCTCGATCCGCCCGAGCCGATCAGGGATCCCCTGTTCGACCTGCCCGACGGCGCGCCCGCCCGCTTCACCTGGCGCCGCGCCCCCCGCCGCGTGGTTCGCGCCGAGGGACCCGAACGTCTGTCGCCCGAATGGTGGCGCGCCGCCCGCGCCCGCACCCGCGACTACTACTGCCTCGAGGACGCCGAGGGCGGCCGCTACTGGGTGTTCCGCGAAGGCCTCTACGGCCGGGAGTACGCGGGTGGTCCCGAGGAACGCGCCCCGACCTGGTGGATGCACGGGGTGCTGGCGTGACCGGCTGGAACGGGGACTACGCCGAACTCGGGGCCATGAGCAATTTCAGCTTCCTCGAAGGGGCCTCCCACCCCGCCGAGCTGATGCTGCAGGCGAAGGCTCTGGGTCTCGCCGCCGTCGGCGTCGCCGACCGCAACACCCTGGCCGGCATCGTCCGGGCGCTGATGGGGGCAGAGCAGGCGGATATCCGGCTGGTCATCGGCTCGCGGCTGACCTTCACCGACGGGACCGAGCTGATCGTCTTCCCTCGCGACCGCGCCGCCTACGGTCGCCTCTGCCGCCTCCTCTCGCGGGGCAAGAGCGAGGCCTTCTCCCCGCCTTGCGAGGAGGGGGACCGCGAAGCGGGGGAGGAGCGGATCGAAAAGGCCGAGACCCGGCTGACCTTCGAACAGGCCGTCGCCCTGGGCGAGGGCATGATCGCCCTCGTGCCCGCCCCGGCGGTTCCGGACGCAGCCTTCGAAGACCGGCTGGCGGCGTGGCGGCGCGCCTGGCCCGACACCCTCTACCTGGCCGCCGCCCCTCTGTGGCGAGGAGACGACCGCCGCCGGCTCAACCGTCTGGCGGCCATGGCCCGCCGCACCGGGGCTCCGCTGATCGCCACCAACGCCGTCCTCTACCACCACCCCGACCGGCGCAGGCTGCAGGACGTCCTGACCTGCATCCGCGAGGGGACGACCATCGACAAGGCCGGCCGTCGCCTGCAGGCCAATGCCGAGCGCTTCCTGAAGCCGCCGGCCCAGATGGCCCGCATGTTCCGCGGCCACGAGGCGGCGCTGGCCCGCACCATGGACGTGGCCCGCGCCTGCACCTTCTCGCTGCGGGAGCTCAGCTACCAGTACCCCGACGAACCGGTGCCTTCCGGATGGACGCCCCAGCGCCGGCTGATCCGCCTGACCTTCAAGGGCGCGCGGGAGCGTTGGCCCGAAGGCGTGGCCCTCCGCATCCGCGAGACGATCGTCAAGGAGCTGAAGCTGATCAAACAGCTCAAGTATCCCAACTACTTCCTGACCGTGCACGACATCGTCGCCTGGGCCCGGGATCAGGAAAAGCCGATCCTGTGCCAGGGCCGCGGCTCCGCCGCGAACTCCGTGGTCTGCTACTGCCTCGGCGTCACCAATGTGAACCCGGCCGAGCAGGACGTGCTGATCGAGCGCTTCATGTCCGCCGACCGGGCCGAGCCGCCGGACATCGACGTCGACTTCGAGCACGAGCGGCGCGAGGAGGTGATGCAGTACGTCTATCGCCGCTACGGCCGCGACCGCGCCGCCATCGTGGCGACGATCATCCATTACCGGCCCCGCTCGGCCATCCGTGACGTCGGCAAGGCCATGGGGCTGACCGAGGACGTCACCGCGCGCATGGCCGACACCGTCTGGGGGTCGTGGGGCGAGGGGGTGAAGGCGGAGCACGTCGACCGGACCGGCCTCAGCCGCGATGACGAACGGATGAAGCTGGCGCTGGAGCTGACCGCCGAGCTGATCAAATTCCCCCGCCATCTGAGCCAGCACGTCGGCGGCTATGTGCTGAGCCAGACGCCCCTCCTCGAGATCGTGCCGATCGGCAACGCGGCCATGCCGGACCGCACCTTCATCGAGTGGGACAAAGACGACATCGACTTCCTCAGGCTGATGAAGGTCGACGTGCTGGCGCTGGGCATGCTGACCGCCTTGCGCCGGGGCTTCGACCTGATCGCCGACAGCTACGGCCCGCGGTTCGAGCTGCACACGGTCCCGCATGGTGACGCGGCGGTCTACCGGATGCTGCAGCGGGCCGACTCCCTTGGGGTGTTCCAGGTCGAGAGCCGGGCTCAGATGTCGATGCTCCCGCGCCTGAAGCCCGAGACCTTCTACGACCTGGTGGTCGAGGTCGCGATCGTCCGGCCGGGCCCGATCCAGGGCGGCATGGTGCATCCCTATCTGAAGCGCCGGGCGGAGCGGCGCGCGGCCCTCGAGAAGGGCCTGCCCTACGAGATCGACTATCCGAGCCCCTCGCCCGAACATGGTCAGGCGGACGAGCTGAAGCAGGTGCTGCACAAGACGCTGGGGGTGCCGCTGTTCCAGGAACAGGCCATGCGGATCGCCATGCAGGCGGCGAGATATTCGCCGGCGGAAGCCAACAGCCTGAGACGGGCGATGGCGACCTTCCGGCACATGGGCACCATCGGCGAACACGAGGCCCGCTTCGTCGGCCGGATGATCGCGCGGGGCTACGACCCCGACTTCGCGCGCAACTGCTTCGATCAGATCAAGGGCTTCGGCGAATACGGCTTCCCGGAAAGCCACGCCTGCTCGTTCGCCCTGCTGGTCTATATTTCGGCGTGGATGAAGCATCACTGGCCGGAGGTGTTCACGGCCGCCCTGCTGAACAGCCAGCCGATGGGCTTCTATGCCCCGGCGCAGCTCGTGCGGGACGCCCGCGAGCACGACGTCGAGGTGCGGCACCCGGACGTCAACGCCAGCGGCTGGGATGCTTCGCTGGAGCCGCGCGACGGACAGGTTCAGCACGCCCTTCGACTGGGACTGCGGTCGATCGACGGGTTCCGGAAGGAGTGGGCGGAGCGGATCATGGAGGTCCGCAGGGAAGGTCCGTTCGCGGATCTCGAGGACCTGCGGGTACGGGCGAGGCTGCCATCGGCGGCGCTGGACAGGCTGGCCGAGGCGGATGCGTATGGCTCTCTGGGCCTGGGCCGCCGCCAGGGGTTGTGGGCGGCGAAGGGCGCCGCCCCCGCGGCGTCGGCACCGCTGTTCGAAGCCATGGGGCTGGACGAGACGGATGGCCGCCCGCCCCAGGCTCTGCCCCGGCTGTCGGCGTCCGAGGAGGTGGTCGGCGATTACGAGACCATCCGGCTGTCGCTGAAGGGCCATCCGGTCGCCTTCCTCCGCGAGCGGCTGGAGACGGCGGGGGCGGTGACTGCGCGGGATTGCGAGACCGTTGCGGACGGCCGCCGGGCCGTGGTCGGCGGGGTGGTGCTGGTGCGGCAGCGGCCGGGGACGGCCAGGGGAGTCTGCTTCATGACGGTCGAGGACGAGACCGGGATCGTCAATCTGGTGCTGTGGGAGAGCGTGTTCGAGCGGTTCCGGCCGGTGGCCATGGGCGCGCGCATGGTGCTGGCGAAGGGGCGAATCCAGCGGGCCGAGGGGGTGACCCACCTGGTCGTCGAGGAGATGGCCGACTGGACGCCCATGCTGGGACAGCTGACGCCCGACCGGGCCCCCGGCTCGGCCCATGAACCGGCGAGGGGGCGGCACCCGCGGGATGTGCGGGTGCTGCCGGGATCACGCGACTTTCACTGACCGCCGCGGTGGTGCCGCCACTTCCACAGCCGGTAGGCGAGGATGGGCGCGAAGCCTCCGACAAGGGCCGCGACCAGCACCGTCCAGAAGCCCCCGCCCAGACCGTACTCGCCGACCGCCGCCCCGATCCCGGCCGCCAGCAGCGGGCCGAGCCAGGGCAGCCACATCGGCGGCTTAGGCATCGACCTTGATGACGCCGCGCCGGATCTGGTCCAGTTCGATGGAGTCGAACAGGGCCTGGAAATTACCTTCCCCGAAGGCCTGATTGCCCTTGCGCTGGATGATCTCGAAGAAGATCGGGCCGAAGGTGTCCTGGGTGAAGATCTGCAGCAGCAGGCCCTCCTCCTCGGAGCCGTCGATGAGGATGCGGTTCCGGCGCATGCGCTCGACGTCCTCGCCGTGGCCGGGGAGGCGTTTGTCGATCAGCTCGAAATAGGTCTCGATGGTGTCCTGGAAGGGGATGCCGCGGCGCTTCAGTTCCTCGACCGTCTCGAAGATGTCGTCGGTGGCCAAGGCGATGTGCTGGATGCCCTCGCCGTTGTAGCGGCGAAGGAATTCCTCGATCTGACTGTTCTCGTCCTGGCTCTCGTTGAGGGGGATGCGAATGGCGCGGTCGGGGGCGATCATGGCCTGGGAGAACAGGCCGGTCGCCTTGCCCTTGATGTCGAAATACTTCTGCTCCTCGAAGGCGAAGACGTCGCCGTAGAAGCCGGACCAGGTGCGCATCTGGCCGCGGCGGACGTTATGGGTCAGGTGGTCGAGGCAGTAGAGGCCGACGGCGTTCTTGCGCTCGGCCTCCTCCCAGCCCTCGATCTCGTCCCAGCCGTCGTAGAGGGAGCCGCGCTCGCCGTACTGGTCGACGAGGTAGAGGAGGGAGCCGCCGATGCCCTGCAGGATGTACGGATAGCCGTTCCCCAGGGCGCCGCCATTGGCGTTCTCAGCCGGGCGGGCGCCGCGGGCGACCGCGCCGTCATAAGCCGCCTTCGCGTCGGCGACGCGGAAGGCCATGCCGTTGGCGGAGGGGCCGTGCTCGCGGGCGAACTCTTCGGCCTGGCCCCTGGGCGAGAGGTCGACCAGCAGGGTGATGTCGCCCTGCTTCATGCGGACCACGCCGGTGGCCGGGTTCACGTGGGTGCGGGTGAAGCCCATCAGTTCGAGCCGGGCGGCCATGGCCTCGGGCTCGGGACCGGTGAACTCGACGAACTCGAAGCCGTCGACGCCGAGCGGGTTTTCCTTGTCGAGGCGGGCGGCGGCCTCGGATTGCGGGGCGTCGTGCATGGGGCGTCTCCTGAATGGCTTGCGGCGGAACCTAGTGGCGGGGAGCCGCGAAGCCAAGGCGGCCTCAGTCCTTCACATTGGGGGCCGGGCCGTTGTGGACGCGGGCGTGGCCGTGGTGGCGCAGGTGGCTTTCGTCGATCTCGGCCATCAGCTGCTTGCCCTTCTCCTTGCCGACCAGCTCGAGCAGGGCGTCGATCTTGGCCTCCATGCGGTCGTCGTTCTCCTTGGACGAGGGCGAGCCGACGTAGAGGAAATAGGCCAGGCCGACGACCTGCCAGAGCAGCTGGAGGAACTCGGACTGCCAGTTCTCGAAGGTGTCGCGGCCCATCTCGATCAGGTACGGCGACAGTTCGGCGGCCTGGCCGTGGGACGACTGCTCCTCGACGAAGGCGAACCAGCCGAAGCCCCAGTGCAGGGCGATGGAGACGGTGAAGAAGGCCAGGGTGATCCAGGCGTAGGCGTATTTCTTCAGCATGACGCGTGTCCCTTGTGGACAAGGGCAACGCTTATCGCGGCGCTTCGGCTCCCTCCGGCGAGGGCGCGCCGGCGCCGGGCGGAGGGGCGGAGGCCGGCTGGACCGGGCCGTCGGCGGCGTCGTCGGCGGCGGTGGCGGCGTCCGCGCTCCACCGCGTCCAGACGTAGGCCCCGGCGATCGCGAACAGCAGCAGGACCAGCAGGATCACGACGCCGTTCAGGCGGGCGGAGCGTTTCGGGGCGGGGTTCGGACGGGGATCGGTCAAGGTCGGGCCTCCTGGGAACGAACGCTCAACCGCGTCCGGCGGCGCCGCGTTCCCGCAGCGGGATCAGGCGCCGTGGATGGGGTTGCGGCCGAGGTGGGGCGCCGGGCCGCCGCGTTCGAGCCGCATGACCAGCCGCTCGTCCTCGAACACCTCGACGCCCTCGCAGCTGGCGTGCTGCTGCAGCTGGCCGAAGGCGATGCGGGCCGCCTCCCCGTCGTGGCGGCAGTCGGCGAAGTCGAGAGCAGGACGGCGCCCGCGGTCGTCGAAGAAGTGGAACTGGTAGATACGCATCGGCTCCGCGCCCCTCCTGTCGCGGCCATTAAGGCGCCGGTAAGGAGCGGCGTCTGTTGGCGTGTGGACATAACGGCGATTTGCACGGGTTTGTGAGCGGAGGGCCGGGCCTGGTCACGATTCCGTCTGCTCGCCGGCCCGGTGATCAGGCAATTTCGGTGTGGCGGAGTCGGCGGAGTCGGCGCCGGCGGAATTCGGGGGGGCGGAGTCGGCAGAGTCGGCGCCGGCCGCCAGCCGAAGGCCCGGCGTGGGGCGCAGCCAGGCGGCGCCGCTGGCCTCTTCGGCGACACGCATGCTGTTGAGCGTCTCCTGCTGACAGAGGTAGCGGCGCTCCTCGGCCTCTTCCGCCTCAAGCACCCGGGCCACCCGGCGCCAGCGCAGGGCGGCGGCGGCCTCGCCGCGCAGCACGCAGCGCAGCATGCGGCGGTGGGCGACGAAGACCAGTTCGCAGGTGTCGATGCGGTCGAGATCGCCCTCGCTGCGCTGCTCCAGCTGCACCCCCTCGTCATCGGGGGAGAGGGTGTTGGCGGGCGTCCACGGCTGGTCGATGCGCCGCCAGAGGTGGCGCGCGGCCCGGGACCGCAGGGCCGGCATCGTCACCCCGTGGCGGCGGCAGCACTCATGCGCGGGCAGCCCGGCCATGTAGTCGGCGCGGACGGCCTGCCAGACCCTGGCGGGGGCGGCGCGGCGGGCGGGGGTTCGGCGGGCGGTCATCTCGGTTCCCTTTCGTTCGGAAACAGTATGGGCCGGCGCGTTTCTCAGGCGCGTCGATTGTATCGGGAAAAGGCCATGTGTCGGGAAAGGCGCGGGATTATCCGCTGAATGCGACTATAGATTCCGGAATTGTCAGCACAGCGTCACGGCGGCCGCCCGACGACCCGCCGCCCCCTCCACCACGCTTCGCGCGGTCCGATCGTCGGATCGCATGCGATCCTCCTCTACCCCCGGTGGGGGAGGACTGCCTATGTTGCCCCCATGCCCCGCACCCTGCACATCGACTTCGTCTCGGACATCGTCTGCCCCTGGTGCGTGGTGGGGCTGGGTGGGCTGACGGAGGCGCTGGAGCGGCTGAAGGGGGAGGGGATCGAGGCGCAGGTGCGTTTCCAGCCGTTCGAGCTGAACCCGCAGATGCCGCCCGAGGGGGAGAACATCGTCGAGCATATCGGCCGGAAGTACGGCTCGACGCCGGAGCAGTCGGCGAAGAACCGGGCCATGATCACCGAGCGGGCGGCCGAGGCGTGGCCGGGGTTTCAGATGCGGATGGGTGAGGACAGCCGCATCTGGAACACCTTCGACGCCCACCGGCTGCTGCACTGGGCGGGGGAGACGGCGGGGTCTGCCAAAGGCCTGGACGCGCAGGCGGCGCTGAAGCGGGCGCTGTTCGAGGCGCATTTCACGCGGGGCGAGGACATGGGCGACGCGGGGGTGCTGGCCGGGGCGGCGGAGGCGGCGGGGCTGGACCGGGCCGAGGCGGAGGCGGTGCTGGCGGAGGGGCGCTACGCCGACGCGGTGCGGGCGGCGGAGGCGCTGTGGGTCTCGCGCGGCATTACCGGCGTGCCGGCGGTGGTGGTGGAGGGGAAATGGCTGATCAGCGGGGGGCAGCCGGCGGGGGTGTTCGAGGAGGCGTTGCGGGGGATGGCCAACGAATAGCCCTCCCCTCGAGGGGGAGGGTTGGGAGGGGTGGAGGCACGCTGCTTGTTCACGGCCCGCCGAAGGGCTCGAACGCCTCCCGCGCCAGCTCCGGACGCCGCCTGCCTCCACCCCATCCCCCGACCCCTTCCCCCTCGAGGGGAAGGGGAGGCGTGTGGGTCTCGCGCGGCATCACCGGCGTGCCGGCGGTGGTGGTGGAGGGGAAATGGCTGATCTCGGGCGGGCAGCCGGCAGGGGTGTTTGAGGAGGCTTTGAGGGGGATAAATGCAAACTTCTAGCCTTCGCCATGATTCAGCGAGGGATCATTCTTTGCTAGCAATCTTCTCTCGAACAGAAAGCGCAAGTTCTCGAGCAACTTCAGCGCGTTTCTCGAATAAATCCATACCCAAATCACGAACCTTCGTCAGGTAGCTGTCATAAGATGATACAGCCTCGTCTATCAATCCGAGATTCTCAGTGATTTCCCCAAGGGAAGCCAATACATCCGCTCTATTCTTCAGTAGCCCAAGAGAGTTCGTCGGGTAAACGGGGTCCTCTTCAGGCAAGAGGACATTGTATAGGTCTAGAGCAGTGTTAAGGCTTTCGATGTCATTGTTAATCTCACCAATCGTGGCGTAAATTGACGCCAGATTGTGGGTGCAGACCGACCACTCATGAGGCAATCTATCCTTTGTGAGTTCTTCAAGAGCCTCCTTTAGCCATTCTGCGGCGGTCGTTAGAATTTCTACGTCACCCAAATCCTCACCAAGGCAGAATAGTGCCGTCGCTTTACTTGTCTGTGTTGCGCCCCATTGTATCGGCTGATCTCGCCGTGTTCTCACGGACTGAGCCTCATCAAATGCCTGCAAGGCATTATCAACGAACGCCTTGTCAGTCTTAAGCTCGAACATATGCCAATGTATAACGCCGATGTTATTTTTAATCTCCGCCCAAACGTCCGGGTCATTCTCCTTCGTTATTGCGGAAAGCGACTTTTCGTAGGCATCGAGCGACCTCTCTAGCAATGTCATATTATCGTGCCCGGCAGCGGCCAGCAGGAGTGCATCTCCTAGTCTCGACTGAGCAATCGCCCATTGCGGTGTGTTGATGTCGGCCTTCTGGGCCGCGAGCAGGGACAATCGAACCGACTCAGCGATGTCGTCAGGCGAGCTTTTGCTCTCGGCAATGCGGAAAGCACTCACTGCCGCATCAGCTAAGGCTGCCGGGACTGGATCAGCGGATTCTAAAATCGGCCTCAAGGTCTCCAGAGCTGCTTTGTCTTGCCCCTTCAGTCTTTGCTCTCTCGCTACGGCGAGAAGGCTATCAATTTGGTGCGCGTTTTTTTCCCGTTCCGCTGACTCGCGAGCCGATCCTAGGAGTTGCCCTAAGCGCTCAATCTCAGTCCGGATGTCCTTTGCGGTGCCTTGGCCGGTCGGCTTAACAACTCGCACGGCCTGATCGGCTATCGAGCCAAGAGGATCCCTTACGAACCGAGGGGAACCCACCCCGATATCGCGACAAAGTTCGAAAAAGAATCTGTCGGCGTCCTGCTTCAGTAGAATCCTTGCGTTCGGATTTCCCACCATAATCTCCCGGGCTCCGTCGCCTATACGGTCAGGATTCCCGTCGTATGAGCACCAGTAAACTTCCTTTTCGCTGAATTCCGTGAGAGCTTTCTTGAGTAGGCTCATTATGGCCTTTTCTCGACCGGCGTATCCTATAAATATTATTGTCCCGGTGCTACGTACTAGATCCCGTATACACGCAGACGCGACCTCATCACGGGCAACGGCCTCGATCTCTTCTGGCTTATTTCTTAGTCTATACGTATGTATGCTCCCGTTCAGTTGAATGAGTTGGGGGTAATCCGGATCGCCGTCAATTCGACCCAAGGATTCCAGTCCGTCCGATACAACTGGGATAACACCGGCTGCCGCCATACCTTCCAAAACGAGAAGATCAAAGTTGGTCGTTACAATGGTGGAGCAGTATCCTTGCGAGACCAGTTCTCCTAAGCAAAGATGAGCCCAGTTAATCTGGCCTCTAGCTGAAGAAATCGCTCTTTTGAAAACGTTACGGGCATGATCGGGAGTCTTGTAGTGGTCCTGAAATACAGCGTCATAGACGCCATACCAATCGATATCGGGGGCTGTGGGGACTCCAGCGAAGTGGTTTGCGTCCCGAAGCGCGGTAAAGGCGGCGTCCGCGCTGTCGTCCGAACAAGGTAGATTATAGGCAGTAGCAAGGCGGCAAACGAGATCCCGTGCAATTTCTGCAGCTAGCGGAACACCCGCAGACCGTGAGCAGCCCGCCCCGATAAAGAAAAGGGCTCTAGCTAAGGGTCGTCCAGCTTCGCGAGCCTCTGCTCGCGCTCGCTGCAGTGACTGGACGACTTCCGCTACACTGCCGATCTTCACGATGCCCCCTCAGATGCTTCGCGGCAGTTTCGCCAGCGAGGCTGGGTTGTAAAGGGAAATGGATACTACACCTTCACCTCCACCACCCCGCCGCCGGCCCGGAACTTCGCGCTCATCTCGGCCATACCGGCCTCCGCCTCGGCCAGCGAGCCGCCCGCGTCGTTCTGCGCCTGGGCGTCCCTGCGGATGTCCTGGCTGATCTTCATGGAGCAGAATTTCGGGCCGCACATGCTGCAGAAATGGGCGGTCTTGTGGGCCTCTTTCGGCAGGGTGGCGTCGTGGTATTTGCGGGCGGTCTCGGGGTCGAGGCCGAGGTTGAACTGGTCCTCCCAGCGGAACTCGAACCGGGCGCGGCTGAGGGCGTCGTCGTGGGCGCGGGCGGCGGGGTGGCCCTTGGCCAGGTCGGCGGCGTGGGCGGCGATCTTGTAGGTGATGACGCCGTCCTTGACGTCCTGGCGGTCGGGCAGGCCGAGGTGCTCCTTGGGCGTGACGTAGCAGAGCATGGCGGTGCCGAACCAGCCGATCATGGCCGCGCCGATGGCGCTGGTGATGTGGTCGTAGCCGGGGGCGATGTCGGTGGTCAGGGGGCCGAGGGTGTAGAAGGGCGCCTCGTGGCAGTGTTTCAGCTGCTCATCCATGTTGGCCTTGATCTTGTGCATCGGCACGTGGCCGGGGCCCTCGATCATGACCTGGCAGCCGTGGTCCCAGGCGACCTTGGTCAGCTCGCCGAGGGTGCGCAGCTCGGCGAACTGGGCCTCGTCGTTGGCGTCGGCGATGGAGCCGGGGCGCAGGCCGTCGCCGAGGCTGAAGCTGACGTCGTAGGCGCGCATGATCTCGCAGATCTCGGCGAAATGCTCGTAGAGGAAGGACTCCTTGTGGTGGCTGAGGCACCACTTGGCCATGATCGAGCCGCCGCGCGAGACGATGCCGGTGACGCGCTCAGCAGTCAGCGGGATGAACGGGAGGCGGACGCCGGCGTGGATGGTGAAATAGTCGACGCCCTGTTCGGCCTGTTCGATCAGGGTGTCGCGATAGACCTCCCAGGTCAGGTCCTCGGCGACGCCGCCGACCTTCTCCAGCGCCTGGTAGATGGGCACGGTGCCGATGGGGACGCTGGAGTTGCGGATGATCCAGTCGCGGATGTTGTGGATGTTGCGGCCGGTCGACAGGTCCATGACGTTGTCGGCGCCCCAGCGGGTGGCCCAGACCAGCTTGTCGACCTCGTCGTCGACGGAGCTGAGGACGGCGGAGTTGCCGATGTTGGCGTTGATCTTCACCAGGAAGTTGCGGCCGATGATCATCGGCTCGACCTCGGGGTGGTTGATGTTGTGCGGGATGATGGCGCGGCCGCGGGCGATCTCCTGACGCACGAACTCGGGGGTGACGAAGTCGGGAATGCTGGCGCCGAAATCCTCGCCGTCGCGGATGCAGGGCGCGGTCTGTTCGCGGCGCAGGTTCTCGCGGATGGCGACGTATTCCATCTCGGGGGTGATGATCCCGGCCTTGGCGTATTCGTACTGGGTGACCGGGCGGCCGGGGACGCCCTTGAAGACGCGGTGGTTCGAGGTGTCGAAGCGGGGGGCGAGGTGGCGCCCCGAGGCGTGGCCGTTGTCCTCGGGGCGGACGTCGCGGGGATTGGCGACGGGGGCGATGTCGCCGCGGTCGAGCTGCCATGAGGATTTGACCTTGGGCAGGCCCTTGCGGATGTCGATACTGACCGTCGGGTCGGTGTAGGGGCCGGAGGAGTCGTAGATGGTGACGGGCGGCTCGTTGGCGCTGGGGTGGACGGCGACCTCGCGGAAGGGGACGCGGATGTCGGGGTAGAGCTCGCCGCTGACATAGACCTTGCGGCTGCCGGCGCGCTCGCCGGTGGGGATGGCGCCGGTCTCGCGCATCACCTGCTCGCGGGCGTCCTTGAGCGGGAGGCTATCGCTCGCGACGCGGCCGCTCTCTGCTTGAGCCTCGGATGCCTTGGGGGGCGTGACGGCGATGTTCATGGCGGCCTCGGTGTTGAGGGCGCCGACGTCGGGCGAGGGTCCTGTGGCGTCCGGACCGCGCGTCTCATCCCTTCGCCGGCATGACCCGGATCAGGTTCGACGGGTCAGGGGATCACCCCAATCTCAGCCGCTCAGGCGCGACCCCCCGGAGAACGGTTCAGCCTTACGCCTGAGGGGCGACGGGTTCAATCCGTCAGGGCTCGGTCCAGCCGCGGGCGCGGAGCCGGAGGCCGGCGCGGGGGTCCTGTTCGAAGCCGAGGACGATGCGTTCGCGGCCGCCGGCGGGGACGTAGTCGATCGTGGCGGCGGCGGTCTCGTCGCCGAGCACGCCCTCGATCTCCACGGCGGCGGCGGTTTCGGAGCCGGTGTTGCGCACCTCGATCTCGGCCCGCCACCGGCCGGGGCCGCCGTGGACGGCGTGCAGGGCCGGCTCGATCGCGGGCGGGCCGCCGGGGGCCAGGGCCTCGCGCAGCATGATGGCGAGCACGGCGAGGGTCAGGAGCAGGCCGAGGCCGCCCATGATCCATTCGAGGACGGGCGGCTTCGTCTGCGGGGCGGGCTTCCTCGACGGCATGGCTACACCAGCAGGCGGGCGGCGGCGGCCCCGAGGGCGCCGGGGAAGGACAGGACGACGGCGGCGTCGACGATCTCGGTCAGGCCGTGGCCGTCGGTGCGGCCGAACACCCACAGCACATAGAGGCTGACCAGCAGCACCAGGCCGTAGCCGGCGAGGGTGTAGTGGAGGAAGGCGGTGGCCGGATGGCCCTGCTCGTGCTCGCCGGCGAAGCCGGTGCGGTAGACGATGGCGTGCATGACGGCGAGGGAGACGGCGATCAGGGCCACGGCGTGCCACGGCGTCATCCGGTAGGCGATCAGGATCATCTCCTCGGTCGGGGCGACATTGAGGGCGAGGAACAGGGCCCCGGCGACCATCAGGAACAGTTCGCCGGGATAGCGGGCCTCGGCCTCGTCGCCGTCGCCGCGGCCGGCGCTGAGCTGACGCCGGGCCAGCAGGGCCCCCATGGCCCCGGGCACGGACTGCAGGGCGACCTGGCCGACCGACTGGCGCAGCGGCCCGTCCGGCTCGAGGATGGCCATGACGGTCAGGAGCAGGGCGGCGGTCAGATAGCCGACGGCCAGGGCCACGAAGGTGTCGAGCACGGCGTGGACGAGGCCGTGGTGCCGGTGGCTGAAGCCGGCGAAGAAGGCGAGGCCGACCAGCAGCGGCACGGCCGCGAGCAGGAAGACGGCGAGGCGGGCCGGATGCAGGGTGAAGCCGAACCACCACATCTCCATGGTCATCAGCAGCGGCAGGCTGAACAGCAGGGCGCCGGCGAAGGCCCGGCCGAGGTCGCGGGCGTAGGCGGTTTCGCGGCGGGTCTGGACGGCGGCGGGGCTCATGAATACGGCAACGCCTGAGCGGGCGCTCCGCTCCCCGCGCGCGGAACGTCAGTCGATGCGCTCGAACCGCTGGTCCTGCCAGATGACGGCCGTCACGCGTCCATCCGCCCGCTCGAAACGGAAGGGGTCCGGCGGGTCGGCGAGGCCGTCGGAGATGGCGAACAGGTCTGGCGCGGCGGGCTCCAGCGCGCGCCCGACGACGCCCAGGCGGGCGTAGACGACCTCGCCGTCGGCGGAGACGACACAGTCCCCGAGCGTCGGATGGCGGTATCGGCCGGCGTAGGCGGCGCGATCGGCCGCGGTCGGCCGCCAGGCCCAGCCCGCCCACGGTTCGCCGGCGCGGCGCTCGTCGACCTGGGCCATGCGGCGTTCGGCGAAGGCGGACAGGCGCGCGGCGTACCGGGCGCCGAAATCCTCGGGCGACGGGGTCGGTCGGGCCGGATCCTGGGCCGTTTCGAAGAAGGTCTGGATCAGGGTCTGGCTCAACCCTCCGGTCAGGCTGTCGCTCGTCGAGAAGACGGCGATGGCGATCCCCAGCTCCGGCGAAACCGCCATCGACGAACGCATGCCGGTGTAGCTGCCGCCGTGGGCGCGGATGTCGACGGAGCCGAGACGGCAGATGTTCCAGCCGAGGGCGTAGCCCTGGCAGGCGATGACGTCCCCCTCGATCTCCGCGGAGACCTGCCGCGTCTGGGCCTCGCGGACCCATTCGGGACGCACTGCCTCATTGGCCTCGCCCAGCTGGATGGCCAGCCAGCGGGCCATATCGTTCGGCGCCACCACCAGCCCGCCGGCCGCATGCATCAGGTCGTCCGGCTTGCCCGCGAAGGTGTCCCAGCCCCGCGCTCCCATCCAGCGATGATAGGAGGGCAGGCCGTCGAAGCGGCCGGGACGTGCGCCGGAACGAGTCATGCCGGCGGGCTGGAGCAGGGCCGCGTCGAGCCAGTCGCGCCAGTCGCGTCCGGTCTTCAGCTCCAGCGCGGCGCCGTAGAGCAGATAGCCGAGGTTTGAATAGTCGAAGCCGGGCGCGCGCGCTTCGGAGCCGGTCGAGAGCAGGCGGCCATAGTCGCTCGCGGCGACGCGGTCGCTGTAGGCCGTCCGGAAGGTGAGGGCCTCGTTCTCGAACGGACCCTGATGGCTGAGCAGGTCGCGGAAGGTGATGGCCGCCGGCTCGGCGCCCGGCGGCAGGGATGCCTCGGGCCAGATGTCCGCGATGGACTGATCGAGGTCGAAAACCCCTTCGGCGTCCAGCTTCACCGCGAGAAGGCCGACGAAGGCCTTGGTCTGGGACGCGACATAGAAGGGGGTGTCGCCGGTGGCGGCGGGTGACCGGGGATCGGCCGAGAGGCGGCCGTGGGTCCAGACGAGCGGCGGCTGTCCGCGCCGGACCATCACCACCGACAGGGCGGGCGCCGCTCCCGATTGTTCGGCGGCGACGCGGGCGAGGCCGAGCACCGCCCCGGCGGCGTGGTGGAAATCGGCCTCGCTCGCTGGAGCGACCTGCCGCGCCGCGGTCAGGGCCGACGCGAGCTCCGCGTGGCCGGCGGCGGCGGCGGGGTCTGCGAGGATCGAAAGGGCGGACAGGACGGTGAAGAGATGGCGGCGCATGGGGTCTCCGGAACGGCAGCGGCAGACTGGCGGGGCCCGGCGTCGGGATATTGGACGAATGCAACCTGGGCCGTGCGGGCCATCAGCCGGCCCGGAGGCAGGCCGTAGACGTCGCGGCAGGCGCGGGCGAAATGGCTCTGGTCGGCGAAGCCGGCGTCCACGGCGGCGAGCGCGGCGGGGAGACCCAGCGCCTTGAGGCACAGGGCCCGGTCCAGCATCGCGCGGCGGCGGAAGACCGACGGAGGTTCGCCATAGGCGGCGAGGAAGGCTCGTCCCAGATGGACCCGATGGCGGCCCGCCCGGTGTGCGATGCCGGTGAGGCGGGCGCCGGCCGGCGCTTCGATCAGCTGGTCGTGGACGGCGCGCAACCAGGGATCCGGGCGGGGGCGGACAGGCTCGGTGTCGCAGAGGGCGAGCAGATCCCACGCAGCCTCAAGCGCGGCCTCGCCGTCTTCCAGCAGCATCGGCGTGAGGCGGCGCAGGTGAGCGCGCGGCAGCATCGGCGACCAGGCCGGATCGGTGACGGCGGGTCGGCCGTCGGCGCGCGGAGGCGGTTCGAACGTCAGGATCACGGCGCCCGCGGCGCCGAAACGAACTTCGTGACGAAGGCCCTCGGGCCGCAGCCCCGTCCGTCCGGCGGCGATGGCGTGGGCGCCGCGGGAGTCCGTCTCGCAGAAGCCGCCCGCGAGGACCAGGGACAGATGCGCGCCGTCGTGAGCATGGGACGGCTGGCGCAGGCCGGGGGCGTAGCGTTTCAGCCGGGCGGCCGGACGGGCGTCGATCATGGCAATCCACCGGACAAGGCGACTCCTGACCTGAGGCCGTGGCGCGGGCATCCAGATGCGCCGGAGCGGGCCCGTCCGGCGATTCAGTCCGGAAACACCACCAGAAGCTGGTCCAGCGCCGTCTCTATCCGCGCCCAACCGGCCTCGTCGAGGGCGACGCCGCCGACGCCGGGACGGGTTCCGCCGGACAGGGCGAGGTGCTGCACGGCGGCCAGCAGGACGGCGTTGATCGCCACGGCGTCGCCGGTCGGCGGGGTGCGCAGGCGGGGGCGACGCTCGCGCATCCAGGCCTGAAGCACCGCCGAACGCTCGACCTCGATGCGGTTGAGCAGGGGGGAGGACTCAACCAGGGCCCAGGCCATCAGCCGCAGGGTCAGGGGGCTGGCGCGCAGGGCGCCGAGCCAGGCCGACAGGCTCTCGCGGGCGAAGGCGCGCAGCGACTCGGTCCCGGAGGCGGGGGTGGAGTCGAGGAAACGGACGAGGCCGGCGTGGGCGCGGGCGGCGATGCGCTCGACCACGCCGTCGGCGCCGTCGAAATAGCGATAGACCAGCTTGCGGTCGCAACCGGCCTCGGCGGCGAGGGTCTGGACGTTGAGGCCGGGGAAGCCGTCGCGCAGCAGGATGCGCTCGCCGGCCTCGACGATGAGGGCCTCGGTGGCGGAGCGGTCGCGCAGGCGGGCGGGGGCAGGCGATTCGGCCATGCGGGAAGGATGTAGGGTCTTGGGGGCAGGGTCTAGGGTCCAGGGTCCAGGGTCCAGGGTCCACGGTCTTGGGTCCAGGGGCTGGGGGCCAACTGCCGAGGCCCCCGCCCGCCGTCATCCTCGGACGTGATCCGAGGATCGGAGGTGGGGGCGGGACTGTGCGATGGGGACGGCCCAACGCCCGCGCCCGCAGCGCCTCGACGGGGCACCGGACGGTCTGGCCCTCGGGTCAAGCCCGAGGATGACGGTCGATGACGGTGATGGGGAGAGAAGGTAGCGGCCCGGCCTGCGTCGGGGGGGCGTGGCAGAGGCCGGGCCGCTGGTGGACTAGTCGAGCGCGCATCGCCGCTTGGTCCGATCGATAAACAGCGGTCGGCGGGATCGGTTCCGGGCGGTCTCCGACTTTTCTCGTTTCAGGAGTGCGCTTGGGTGCGGGCGGCGATGGGGCTAGTGACGGAGCGCATCAAGGAGCCCGCCATGCACCTCGCCCGTTTCCCCCGCGTACGCCTCGCCCACCTGCCGACGCCGCTGGAGCCGCTGCCGCGATTGTCGGAGGAACTGGGCGTCGACCTGTGGATCAAGCGTGACGACTGCACCGGTCTGGCGGGCGGCGGCAACAAGACGCGCAAACTGGAATTCCTGCTCGGCGAGGCCTTCGAGCAGGAGGCCGATACGCTGGTGACGCAAGGGGCGGTGCAGTCGAACCATGTGCGCCAGACGGCGGCGGCGGCGGCGGCGCACGGCCTGGCCTGCGAGGTCATCCTGGAAGAGCGGACCGGGTCGAAGGCGCACGACTATGTGGCCAATGGCAACGTGCTGCTGGACCGGCTGTTCGGGGCCGGGGTTCGGTTCGTGGCCGGCGGTTCCGATATGCCGGCCGAACTGGAAAAGACGGCGGACGAGGTGCGGGCGCGGGGCGGGCGGCCCTACGTCATCCCCGGCGGCGGCTCGAACCCGGTCGGGGCGCTGGGCTATGTCGACTGCGCGCGCGAGATCGTGGTCGGGGCCGACGAGCTGGACCTGCGGGTCGACCGGATCGTGACGGCGACGGGCAGCGCCGGGACGCACGCCGGGCTGGTTGCCGGCCTGGCGGTGATGGGGGCGGACATCCCGGTGCTGGGCATCGGGGTGCGGGCGCCGAAGGCGAAGCAGGAGGAGAATGTGCTGAAGCTGGCGCGCGAGACGGCGGCCCTGCTGGGTCGGCCGGAGGCGGTGACGGCGGAGATGGTCGCAGCCGACTGCGACTATGTCGGGGAGGGCTACGGCCTGGTGGATCAGGGCGTGATCGACGCCCTGGTGCTGGCGGCGCGGACCGACGGGATCGTGCTGGACCCGGTCTACAGCGCCAAGGCGATGAAGGGTCTGATCGCCCTGGCGCGGAAGGGCGCGTTCAAGGGAGAGACGGTGGTGTTCCTGCACACCGGCGGGGCGCAGGGGCTGTTCGGCTACGAGAGCGTGGTGGGGGCGGGGCTGTAGGAGCTTTCTGCTCCCGCGACGGGAGAAGGATGCACGAGCGCTTACTGCCCCCGCGGCAGCACCGTGTAGACCCGGCCGATGAAGCCGGCGAACTCGGCCATGAAGTTGGTGAGGAACTCCCCGGTGGAGGCGACCGTCACCTCGCCCTCGTCGGTGATCAGGCCAGGCGTGAACTGGATATAGGCCTCGGGCGAGTTCATCAGCGGCGCGTTGCAAAAGCCGAGCACGCTCTTCAGGTGCTGCTGGGCCACCGCCGTGCCGATCGAGCCCGGCGAGGCGCCGATGACGGCCGCCGGCTTGCGCGCGAAGGCGTTGGTTCCATAGGGGCGGCTGGCCCAGTCGATGGCGTTCTTGAGCGGGCCGGGGATGGAGCGGTTGTACTCGGGCGTAACGAACAGGATGGCGTCGGAGGCGGTGATGGCGGCCTTGAAGGCGCGCGCCACCGGCGGATAGTCGGGGTCGAAATCGTAGCTGTAGAGCGGCAGGTCGCGGTAGGGGATCTCCGACAGTTCGAGCTCGTCGGGCGCGAGGCGGGCGAGCGCCAGGGCCAGTTTGCGGTTGATCGAGGCCGCGGCCAGGCTGCCGACCAGATAGCCCACCTTGAAGCGGGTCATGTCCGTTCCTCCATCGATGTGTCGAGGCTGAACCGGCGGGACGGCGCGAAGTTGCAGGACGGGCCGTCGCGGGTCTCGCCGGGCCCGCATTGGCGCCGCGGCGCGATTCCGGCGCATAAGGGCGGCCGAACGGGAGCGGAGGCGAGATGGGCAAGGTGCTGGGCGTGCTGGGCGGGATGGGACCGGCGGCGACGGTGGCGTTCCTGGCGCGGGTGCAGGCGTTGACCCCGGCCGGGCGGGACGCGGACCACATCCGCATCCTGGCCGACATCAATCCGCAGGTGCCGGACCGGCAGCGGGCGCCCGATGCGGCCGAAGCCGTGCTGGGGCAGATGGCCATGCGGCTGCGCGACGCCGGGGCACAGGTTCTGGCCATGCCGTGCAACACCGCCCACGCCCTGACGGGGAGCATCCGCAAGGTCGGCCTGCCCTTCGTCGACATGATCGCCGAGACGACCGGAACGGCCGTGGCGGGCGGGGCGAGGAAGATCGGAGTGCTGGCCACGCCCGGCGGGGAGGCGCTGTACGCGCGCGCGCTGCAGGCGAAGGGCGCAAGGATCGTGCGGCTGGCCGGATCCGACCGCGAGGCGGTGATGACCTGCATCAATGCGGTCAAGGCGGGCGACACGGGCGAGGGGCCGCGGGCGGAGATGAGGCGGCTGGCGGCGGCGCTGGTCGGGGCGGGGGCCGAGGTGGTCATCGCCGGCTGCACGGAGGTGCCGCTGCTGCTGGAGGCGGGGGACGTCAGCGCGCCGCTGGTGGATTCCGCCGAGGTGCTGGCGGCGGCCTGCGTGAAGGCGTGCCGCTGACCCGCTTGCCTGTCGGCGCGCGGCGCTCCATTGCTCGGGCGTGAACAGACAATCCCTCATCATCGATTGCGACCCGGGCGTGGACGACGCCGTGGCGCTGATGCTCGCCTTCGGCGCGGGCGAGTTCGAGCTGCTGGCCGTCACAGCCGTGGGCGGAAACGTGCCGGTGGAGAAGACGGCGCGGAACGCCCGGATGCTGCGCCAGATCGCCGGGCGCGAGGACGTGCCGGTGTTCGCGGGGGCGGAACGGCCGCTGCGGCGCGAGCCGGCGGGGGCGGGGGAGTTCCACGGGGCCGAGGGGCTGGGCGACCTGGCGCCGTTCGAACCGGACGCTCCGTGTGCGGACGGTCATGCGGTGGATGCCATCATCGATCTGGTCATGGCGCGGCCGGAGCGGTCCGTGGCGCTGGCGGTGATGGGGCCGATGACCAATCTGGCGCTGGCCTTGCGCGAGGCGCCGGAACTGGCGGCGCGGCTGGGGCCCGTGGCGGTGATGGGCGGGGCCCGGTCGGAGGGCGGCAACATCACGGCCTCGGCGGAATTCAACATCTGGGCCGACCCCGAGGCGGCGGCCGAGGTGCTGGCCAGCGGCTGCGAGGTGGTGCTGTTCGGCCTCGATGCGACGCACCAGGTGCGGGCGACGGAGGAACGGATCGCGCTGCTGGAGGCGATCGGAACGGCGAAGGCGGCGACGGCGGCGTCAATGATGCGCTTCTCGCAGCGGATCGAGCGCGAGATCGTCGGCTGGCCCTCTTTGCCTGAGTGGGGGCCGCCGGTGCACGATCCCTGTCCGGTGGCGTGGCTGCTGAAGCCGGCGCTGTTTGAACTGGCGCCCTGCCATGTCCGGGTGGAGACGGAGAGCGAGCTGACCCGGGGGCATACGGCGGTGGAGTTCCGCGAGGCGGTGGCGGGAAGTCTGCCGCACCGCTGGGCGACGGCGGCGGACGCGGACGGCGTCTTCGCCCTGATCGCCGCCGCCGTGGGGACGACGGGGACAAACTGACGCAGCTTCCACGGCCAGGGTTTTGCGCCGGCGCAAGGCGGGCCGGCGGATGCGGACGCATGACCCCCGCGACGCCGCACCGGCCGCATGTCGCCGTCGGGCTGCGTCGTGGAAGACGACGATGAAACGGAACATCACCCTGGCCGCCGCCGCCTTGGCCATGACGCTGGCGAGCGGGGCCGCGGGCGGGGCCCTGGCCCAGACCTCGAACGACTGGCAGGTGGCGCGCAAGGGCGACTGGATCGTGACCGGCCGCGTGACCCAGGTGTCGAGCGACGCCGACGATGCGATCACCAATGGGGCGGGCGTCCCCTCGGGCCTGAACGTCGAGGTCGGCGACGACATCATGCCGACGCTGGGCTTCACCTATTTCCTGACCGACCATGTCTCGGTCGAGGCCATCCTCGGCGCGACGCAGCACGAGATCCGGGCGCAGGGGCCTGGCGTCGACGTGGCGGTGCACGAGACCTGGGTGCTGCCGCCCGTGGTCACCCTGCAGTACCGGCCCATGCCGGAAGCGCGCGTCAGCCCCTATGTCGGCGCGGGCGTGAACTACATGCTGTTCTTCGACGGCGAGGACAAGAACGGCTTCACCGTCGATCTGGAAGACGGCTTCGGCTACGCCCTGCAGGCGGGAGCGGACGTCGCCCTGACCGGGCCGTGGACGCTGAACCTCGACGTCAAGAAGGTCTGGTTCGACACCGAGGCCAGCATCAACGGCGGGGCCCTGGAGAGCGACGTGGCGCTCGATCCGTGGGTCGTGTCGCTGGGCGTCGGACGCAAATTCTAGGGCGCTGAACGGCGCCTCTGTGGCGGCGCGGTCGCGGCCGGGGCATAACCGCTCAGGTCCGGCCGCGCCGTGCGGCCCTTCGCCGGGAGGGGCGCCTTGAAGATCACTGTCGTCGGCTCGATCAACCTGGACCTGGTGGCCACCGCGCCGCAGCTGCCGCGGGCCGGGGAGACGGTGACGGGGGCGACGCTGGCGCGCCATCCGGGCGGCAAGGGAGCCAATCAGGCGCTGGCGGCGCAAAGGCTGGGGGCGGAGGTCCGCCTGGTCGGACGGGTCGGCGACGACGCCATGGCCGAGGAGGCGCTGGCGCTGCTGGAGGCCGGCGGGGTCGACCTGTCGGAGGTGGAGACCGATCCGGAGGCGCCGACGGGCGTGGCGCTGATCGCCGTCGATCCCTCGGGCGAGAACCAGATCGTCGTGGCGGCGGGGGCCAATCACAGGATGACGGCGACGCAACTGCCCGCCCGGATCGAGGGCGCGCTGATCCTGCAGCTGGAACTGCCTCTCGATGTGGTCGAGGCGGCGGCGGGACGGGCGACGGACTTCGTCTGCGTCAACCTGGCCCCGGCGCAGCCGGTGTCGGACCAGTTGCTGCGGCGGGCCGACCTGATCGTGGTCAACGAGACCGAGGCGGCCTTCTATGGCGAGGTGCTGCATCAGGGCGGCGGCCGGGTGGTGACGACCCTGGGAGCGAGGGGCGCGGTCATGCACCAGCGCGGCGGAGAGATCGCGCGGGCCGCGCCGCCGAAGGTGGCGGCGGTGGACGCCACCGGGGCGGGAGACGCCTTCGTCGGGGCGATCTGCGTGGCGTTGCTGGAAGGCATGGAGGCGGAGGCGGCGCTATCCTTCGCCTGCGCCGCCGGGGCCCTGGCGGCGACGCGGCCGGGAGCGCAGCCGTCGCTGCCGACGCGGGCCGAGATCGAGACAATCATTACGGGGACGTAACTATGGCTCGCGCCGCCCGCTGATAGGGTCTCGTCCTCTGTTCAGACGTTGATCCTGGGGACCACCGACATGACCCGCACCGCTGCCCTTCTGGGCGCCTCGCTGCTCGCCCTGACCGCCCCCGGTAGCGCCGCCTCGGCCCAGACCGCGCCCGCGCCGGTCAGCGTGCCGCCGCTGGAATACACGCACCGCGAGCTGGCCAACGGGCTGGACGTCTACGCCATGCCCGACCCGAGCGCGGGCACGGTTACGGTGACCCTGTGGTACGACGTCGGCGGCAAGGACGATCCGCAAGGCCGCAGCGGCTTCGCCCACCTGTTCGAGCACATCCTGAGCCGCAAGACGGTCAACCTGCCCTATGGCGAGATCTCGACCATGGTCGAGAACGCCGGGGGCAGCCGCAACGCCTCGACCGGGCAGGATTTCACCAACTACTACGAGACGGTGCCGCCCCAGTATCTGGAGCGGATGCTGTGGACCCACGCCGAGCGGATGGCGCGGCCTGTGGTCGACCAGGCGGTGTTCGACGCCGAGCGGTCGATCGTCAAGGAGGAGCTGCGCCAGCGGGTGCTGGCCCCGCCATACGGCCGTTTCCAGCGCTTCGTGATCGGCGACAACAGCTATGACGAGAGCATCTATCGCCGCAGCGTGATCGGCTCGATCGAGGAGCTGGATTCGGCGACGATCGAGGACGCCCGCGCCTTCCACGAAGCCTATTACCGGCCGGCGACGGCGACGATGATCGTGTCGGGGAATTTCGATCCGGCCCAGCTGGATCGTCTGGTCGACCAGTATTTCGCCGACATCCGCAACCCGGATCGGCCGGTGCCCGTGCTGGAGCGGCCGGTCGAGACGCCGCGCACGGCGCCGCGGACGGTCGACGCCTATGCGCCGAACGTGCCGCTGCCGGCCGTGGGCGTGATCTATCCGGGCGTGCCGGCCAACCATCCGGATGCGGCGGCGCTGGAGGTCATGTCGGCCATTCTGTCCCGCGGCGAGAGTTCGCGCCTGCACCAGGCGCTGGTCTACGAGAGCCAGCTGGCCGCCAACGCCGGGATCGGCGTCAGCAGCAACGAGGAGGACGGCACGATCGTCGCCACCGCCACCGTGGCGCAGGGCAAGGCCGTCGCCGACGTCGAGGCGGCGCTGAACGCCCAGCTGGCGCGGATCCGCGACGAGCCCGTGACCGAGGCCGAACTGGCCGAGGCCAAGACCGAGATCGTCGCCAGCGAGCTGCGCCAGCGCGAGACCGCGTCGGGCCGGGCCTTCATCCTCGGCCAGGCGATCGTCAGCGAGAACGATCCGAAGGCGCCAGACGAGAATCTGGCGGCGATCCAGGCCGTGACCGTCGCCGACGTGCAGCGGGTGGCTCGGACCTGGCTCAACGATCAGGCGCGGGTCTCGGTGCGCTATCAGAACGAGAGCGCCCGCCCGGCGGGGACGCCCGAGGACAGCTGGCGCAATCCGGCCCCCGTCCCGACCTTCCTGAGCGTGCCGCCGGCCGTTCTGCCGGCCAATGAACTGCTTCCGGAGGGCCAGCGCATGGCCCCGCCGGCGCTGGGCGAGGCGCGCGCCGTGGTCGCGCCCTTGGTGGCCGAGCGCACCCTGCCGAACGGGCTGCGGATCATCGCCGCGAAATCGACCGACCTGCCGATCATGAACGCCCAGCTGGTGCTCGGCGGCGGGGCGGCGGCGGATCCGGCCGACCGGCCGGGACTGGCGTCCCTGACGGCGGCGCTCGCCACCCAGGGCGCCGGCGGACGCCCGGCCCCCGAGATTGCCCGGACCCTGGAGGCGCTGGGCGCCAATATCGGCGGCGCCGCCGGCGCCGACGCCACGCAGATGTTCGTGTCCGCACCCATCGCCTCGGCCGCCGAGGTAGGCGCCGTACTGGCCGACGTCGTGCAGCGGCCCGACTTCGTCGAGGCCGAAGTGGCGCGCAGCCGCACCCAGGCGGTCAATGGACTGCGCGTCAACCTGAGCCAGCCGGGACCGCTGGCCTCGCTCGTGCTCAACCGGCTGGTCTATGGCGCGGCCCCATACGGCGCCCCGAGCTCCGGCACCCCGGAATCGGTCGCCGCGATCACGCGCGACGAGATCGTGAGCTTCCACGAGCGCTGGTGGCGGCCCGACAACGCCACGGTGGTCGTCACCGGCGGCATGGAGCCGGAGGCGGCCTTCGCCTGGGCGGAACAGGTGCTGGGCGGTTGGGACCGGCCCGCAGAGCCCAGGCCGACGATCGGCGAACGGGCCGGACCGCCGGCCGGGCCGCGCGTCGTGGTGATCGATCTGCCGGGCGCGGGCCAGGCGGCCGTGACGGCGGCGGTGCGGGCGCCGCGCCGGGGGGACGCCGCCTATTATCCGCTGTCGGTGGCCAACGCCGTCATGGGTTCGGGTCAGAACGGGCGGTTGTTCCAGGAGGTCCGGGCCAAGCGCGGGCTGAGCTATGGCGCCTATTCCACGCTCGGCGCGCGGGCCGAGGGCGGCGCCCTGATCGCTTCGACCCAGACCAAGAACGAGAGCGCCGCCGAGGTCGTCGGGCTGGTGCTGACCGAGTTCGACCGGCTGGCGACGGAGCCGGTGCCGGACCAGGCGGTGACCGACCGCGAGACTTTCATCACGGGCGGATTCCTGCGCTCGCTGGAGACCACCGGCGGACTCGGCGGCCTGCTGGCCGGTGCGGTGATCGACGGCCTGCCGCTGTCGGAGATCGAGACCTATCCGCAGAAGATCGCGGCCACCACGCCGGACAGCCTGCGCGAGGCGGCGTCGATCGTCAGCGCCGACCAGGCCATCGTGGTGGTGGTCGGTCAGGCCGACATGTTCATCGACGCCCTGCGGTCGGCCCATCCGGAGGTGGTGGTGATCCCGGCGGCCGAGCTGGACCTGAACAGCGCGACGCTGGGGCTGTGAAGTCACTTTCCTCCCCGTTCGAAGGGCGAATGGGGAGGGGGACCGCGAAGCGGTGGAGGGGCTGGTTGATCCGGACCCGCTACCGGGCACCCGCCGCCGCACTTATGCCGGCCAGCACACCGTCCAGATTGTCCCGAATCGCGAGCGCTCGGTAACGCAGGACGGCGATGCCCCGGGTTTCCAGCCAGATCGTCCGCCGACGATCATGCGCCATCTGTTCCGGCGTGCTGTGGACCGCGCCATCGACCTCCACCGCGAGCTTCGCCGAAGCGCAGTAGAAGTCGAGGATGTAGATCCCGATCGAATGCTGCCTGCGGAATTTCAGGCCATCGAGACTGTGACCCTTGAGGCAACGCCAGAGCCGCGCCTCGGGCGGCGTCATGCGGCGTCGCATACGGGTGGCGCGCTGATAGATGATCGGGTCTGAACCCACCGGCCCCTCCACCGCTTCGCGGTCCCCCTCCCCATTGCTGCGCAACGGGGAGGAAAGGCCAGAGGCTTCCTATCGGAGGTGGTTTACCGAGCCCGGAACGCCGCGATCGCGTCCACCGTCTTCCTCACCTGCGCCTCGATCCCGGCCCAGTCGCCGGCTTTCACCGCTGCGTCGGTAACGAGTTTCGAACCCATGCCGGCGGCGACGATGCCGGACCCGAACCAACGGGCGATCGAGGCCTCGTCGGGGTCGACGCCGCCGGTGGGCATGATCCTGGTCCACGGCATGGGCCCGAGCACGGCCTTGACGAAGTCCGGGCCGCCGACGGATGCGCCGGGGAATAGCTTGACGATATCGCAGCCCAGCTCGTGGGCCTGGCCGATCTCGGTGACCGAGCCGCAGCCCGGGAAGTAGGCGGTCATGCGCCGGTTGCAGACGCGGGCGACCTCGGGGACGAGGCAGGGGCTGACGATGAAGCGGGCGCCGCGATTGAGGTAGAGGGCGGCCGTACCGGCGTCGACGACCGAGCCGATGCCGAGGATGATGTGGGGGTCGGTTTTCTGCAGCTCGCGCGAGATGTCGCCGAACAGGTCGACGGCGAAGTCGCCGCGGTTGGTGAACTCGATCACAGGCGCTCCGCCGCGGGCGCAGGCGCGGATGACGTTCAGGCAGACGGCCGGATCCGGATGATAGAAGACGGGGGCCACGCCCTGGGCTTCGAGGGCGGTGAGGACGGCGAGGCGGTCGTGGCGCATGGCGGGCTCCGTATTGCGTCCTGACTCGACCGTGCGGGAGCGGGCGTCAAGACCGGGGCTGTCACGCCGTGTTTCCGGGCGGCTTGGCCAGTTCGACAATCCGCCGCACCATCTCGCTGTCCGGGTCGAACAGTGGGTCCAGCACGGTGAAGTGGTTCAGGCCGGGGAGGGCTTCATAGCGTGTCTGGACGCCCTGGACTTCCCAGAGATCGGCCATCATCCGCGACTGGCGCAGGAACTCGGGGCTCTCGTCGCCGCCGACGAGGCAGTCGAGCACCGTGCCGCCGGGGGTGGATCCGTTGGGGACCGGCCAGTGGATGGGACTGAGGGCGGCGGCCTCGGCCGCGTCGAGGCGCAGGGCGACGTTCAGCGAGGTCGGGATCAGGGGGGCGAGGTCGAAGACGCCGCTGATGGCCACGGCGGCCGAGGCCCGGGCTTCGCTGAGCATGCAGGCCGCCATGTGCCCGCCCGCCGAGTGGCCGAAGACGACGGGGCGGCCGCCGGTGCGCTCGCGCACCGTGTCGGCCGCGCGTCGGACCTGGCGCAGGATATGGCCGAGGCGGACGGCCGGGGCGAGGTCGTAGGAGGGGATGGCGAGGCTGACGCCATGGGCGTTGAGCGCCGGGGCCAGGCCGGAGAACCAGCTGCGGTCCAGCGCCTGCCAGTAGCCGCCGTGCAGGAAGACGGCGACGGGGGCGTCGTCTCCCGCGGAGAACAGGTCCATGACCTCGCGCTCGCCGGAGCCGTAGGCGATTTCAAGCGGGGGAGTGGCGGCGCGCGCGGCTTCGGCGGCGGCCCGCCAGCGCAGCATGACCGCCTGGTGGTCGGGCACGCGGGCGCGGTTGTTGTACTCGGCTTCGAGATCGATCGCCGCTTCGCCCTTACCCGCCACGCAACCATCCGCTAGACAGCACCCGACCACCGGGAGCGACGCGCCATGATGACCGCCATCTTCGTCTTCATCAAATGCGAGCTGGGCCACGCCAACGACGTGGCGGCGGATATGGTCGACAATGTCGAGCACGTTTCGGAGGTCTATTCGACCTCGGGCCAGTACGATCTGCTGGCCAAATTCCAGCTGCCGAAGGATATGGACATCGGGACCTTCGTGACCAGGTCGGTTCAGACGCGTCCGCATATCCGCGACACGTTCACGGTGATCACCTTCTCGCCGTTCCTGCCGACCAAATAGGCCGCTGACGCTGACGTAACGTCACCCGTGAATCGCTGCTAACGTCCCGGCGACGGAGGCGTGAATGACCGATCTCGATACCTTCCGCGCGGAGACGCGGGCCTGGCTGGAGGCGAACTGCCCGGCGGAGTGCCGCGGGCCGGTGAAGAGCGACGAAGACCGGGTCTGGGGCGGGCGCAACGCCGTCTTCCCGACGCCGGCGCACAAGACCTGGCTGGAAAAGATGGGCGCGCGCGGCTGGACCGCGCCGGAGTGGCCGACGGCGTACGGCGGCGGCGGGCTGAGCCGGGAGGAGGCCAAGGTGCTGGCGTCCGAAATGCGCCGCATCGACGCCCAGGCGCCGCTGGCCAGTTTCGGGGTGTGGATGCTGGGCCCGGCCCTGCTGCAGTTCGGGACCGAGGAACAGAAAAAGCGCTTCCTGCCGGAGATCGTGCGGGGCGAAATCCGCTGGTGCCAGGGCTATTCCGAGCCGGGGGCGGGGTCGGACCTGGCCTCGATCCAGACCCGGGCCGAGGATCGCGGCGATCACTGGATCGTCAACGGTCAGAAGGTGTGGACGTCGTATGCCGATAAGGCCGACTGGATCTTCTGCCTGGTGCGGACCGATCCGGAGGCGCCGAAGCATCTGGGCATCTCCTTCGTGCTGTTCGACATGACGACGCCGGGGGTGAGCACGCGGCCGATCACCCTGATCAGCGGCAAGAGCCCGTTCTGCGAGACCTTCTTCGACGACGTCCGGGTCGAGAAGGCGAACCTCGTCGGGACGCTGAACCGCGGCTGGGACGTGGCCAAGGCGCTGCTGGCGCATGAGCGGACCATGATCGGGGCCATGGGCGAGATGGGCGGGGGGCGGCCGCTGGGGCAGGTGGCGACCGGCTCGATCGGCGTGGACGAGGACGGCCGTCTGGACGAGCCGATGCTGCGGGCGCGGATCGCCGAGCTGGAGGTCGATGCGGCGGCCTTCCGCCTGGCGATGGAGCGGACCGGCGACCTGCACAAGGCGGGGCAGGCGCATCCGGCCATCGCCTCGATGCTGAAATACTACGGCTCGGAGCTGAACAAGCGGCGCCACGAGCTGCTGATGGCGGCGGGCGGCGCGGACGCGCTGGAGTGGGAGGGCGAGCGGTCGCGCGAGGGGGCGATGGCCCGCGACTGGCTGAGGACCAAGGCCAACTCCATCGAGGGCGGGACGTCGGAGATTCAGTTGAACATCATCGCCAAACACCTGCTTCAGCTGCCGGGAGCCTGACGGATGCCGCTGATCCTGACCGAAGAGCAGACCATGCTGAAGGAGGCCGCGGACGGCTTTCTCAGTGAGAACGCGCCGATCGCGCACCTGCGCAAGCTGCGCGACAGCCGCGATCCGGACGGGCTGTCGCGCGAGCTGTGGCGGGCGTTCGGGGAGATGGGGTTCGCGGGGGTCGTTATTCCTGAGGCGCACGGCGGCTCGGGACTGGGCGCGGTCGAGGCCGGGGTGGTGGCGGAGGCGCTGGGGCGGACGCTGACGCCGTCGCCGTTCATGGGCTCGGGCCTGCTGGCGGCGACGGTGCTGAAGGGCGGGTCGGCGGCGCAGCAGGCGGCCTGGTTGCCGCGGATCGCGGCGGGCGAGGCGATCGTGGCCCTGGCGGTGGACGAGGGGCCGAAGCACGCGCCGGCGCGGATGACGACCATGGCCGAGCGGTCGGGCAACGGCTTCCGGCTGAACGGCGCCAAGGGCTTCGTGCTGGACGGCCATGTCGCCGACGCCCTGATCGTGGCGGCGCGGACGGAGGAAGGGATTGGCCTGTTCCTTGTCGATCCGTCCACGGACGGTGTGGCGGTCGAGCGGACGGTGATGGTCGATGCGCACAATGCGGCGCGGGTGACGCTGACCGATGTCGAGGTCGACGCGGACGCGCTGATCGGTTCGGTCGAGGGCGGCGAGGCGCTGCTGGAGGGGGCGTTGAACCTGGGCCGGGCCTGCGCGGCGGCGTCGCTGACGGGGGCCGGGGATCAGGCGTTTCAGACCACGCTCGAATACCTGCGGACGCGGAAACAGTTCGGGAAGCTGATCGGCGAATTCCAGGCGCTGCAGCACCGGGCGGCGCATCTGTTCAGCGAGATCGAGATCGCCCGGGCGGCGGTCATGGGGGCGCTGCAGGCGCTGGACGCGGGCAAGGAGAGTGCGCCGCTGGCGGTGTCCGTGGCCAAGGCCAAGGCGGGCCGCGTCGCCGAACTGGCGGTGCAGGAGGCGGTGCAGATGCACGGCGGCGTCGGCATGACCGACGAGTTCGACGTCGGCCTGTTCATGAAGCGGGTGCGGGTGCTGAACGAACTGCTGGGCGACGCCGGCTTCCATCAGGAGCGGATGGCGCGGAGCCAGGGATTCTGACTCCGCGGCCTCGTCGCGGCGCGTGGCTCAGGCCGGCGTCCGCGCCGGCAGGAAGCGGCTGTTCCTGAGCAGGGCGGCGCTGACGATCGACACTAGCAGGCCGACGGGGAATATCTCGGCGAAGGTCAGGGGCATGCGGAACCACGGCGACCGGTACTGCACGATCATCTGGTTCATCTGCGTCTCAAGCTGGCGGTAGGCCTCTCCGCTGAGCCCCTCAGCGCGCCGCGCCTCGAGGGTGGCCGAGGCGTACTGCGCCATGAATTCGTAGTTGGTCGCGGCGAGATAGGCCTCCCAGATCAGCACATAGGCGAGCGAGGCGATCAGGGAGATGGCGAGCCCCACGCCAAGGGCCGGGAAGAAGCGGATGACGCCGCCGCCGGCCTGATCCCGGTGCTGCTTCACGCCCATGAACACGGCCGCCATGCCCAGAAGCATGATCAGGTAGCCAAGCCAGACACTGCCGTGAGGCCGGTCGCCGCCAATGACGATGGTGGCGATAATGCCGGCGATGATGATCAGACCCCCGATGAGTCCGTAGATGATGATGATGCGAGCCATGGCCGCCTCCCCTCGTTGAGTTCTCCCCGATCCTCGCCCCCCGGACCGCCGGGCGCCATCACCCGAACGGGTGAATTCGGCCCGGTCGCCCGGAAGCAGGAGGCTCAGGGGATCAGGTCCAGACGCCGGGCGCGGTCTATCGCCTCGGTGCGGCGACGGACCTCGAGCTTGGCGTAGAGCCCGGCCAGGTGGGACTTCACCGTATTGGGCGACAGGCCCATCTTGCGGGCGATCTCCTTGTTTGACCGGCCGGAGGCGAGGGCTTCCAGAACGCGCAATTCCTGGCCCGTTATGCCGGTCGCCTCGAGCGCCCGGTCGTTGCGGGCGAAGCCGGGTCCCCGCCGGCGCGCCGCCATGCACCATCCGATCCAGAGTCCGCCCGCGGTGAAGGCGGCGACGACGACGAGAACATAGAGCTCGAAGGGAAGGGCTCCGCTCAGCAGGTTGAGCTTGAGCCACTGCAGGCCGAAGCCGCCGGCAGCCAGAACCAGAGCCGAGACTGCAATCGTTCGCCGCATCCGCCGATGATGCGCCCCCGGACCACAACGTCAATCCGGCACCGCTATGGAGCCAGACGTTGGCTTTCGAGGTCCGCCTGTCCTAGATCGAGGGAACGGGAGACACGCCATGACGACTCGCGCCAACGCGCCTGAGTATATGCCGGGCTTCGGCAATCATTTTTCGACGGAAGCTGTCGCGGGCGCCCTGCCCGAGGGACGGAATTCGCCGCAGCGCACGCCCATGGGGCTGTATGCGGAGCAGCTGTCGGGGACGGCGTTCACGGCGCCCCGCAGCGAGAACAGGCGCTCGTGGCTGTACCGGCTGAGACCGTCGGCGCAGCATCCGGCCTACAGGCCTTTCCGGCAGGGGCTGGTGCGCTCGGGGCCGTTCCACGAGGCGCCGCCCAACCCCAACCGGATGCGCTGGGATCCGCTGCCGATGCCGACGGAGCCGACCGACTGGGTCGAGGGGCTGGTGACCTATGGCGGCAATGGGGACCCCGACGCGGCGGGCGGGATCGGCATCCACCTGTATGCGGCGAACCGGTCGATGACCGACCGGGTGTTCTACTGCGCCGACGGCGAACTGCTGATCGTGCCGCAGCAGGGGGAGCAGGCCTTCGTCACGGAGATGGGGCGCATCGACGCCCGACCCGGGGAGATCGTGGTCATTCCGCGCGGCGTGCGGTTCCGGGTCGAGGTCGCCGGACCCGTCCGGGGCTATGTCTGCGAGAACTACGGCGCGATCCTGCGGCTGCCGGACCTGGGGCCGATAGGCTCCAACGGCCTGGCCAATCCGCGGGACTTCCTGACTCCCGTCGCGGCCTTCGAGGACGTCGACCGGCCAACCGAATGCATCCAGAAATTCGGCGGCCGGATGTGGACGACGACCTTCGCCCACAGCCCGCTGGACGTGGTCGGCTGGCACGGCAACCTGGCCCCGTACAAGTACGACACGGCCCGGTTCAACACGATCGGGACCGTCAGCTACGACCACCCGGACCCGTCGATCTTCACGGTGCTGACCTCGCCGAGCGACACGGCGGGCACGGCCAACTGCGACTTCGTTATCTTCCCACCGCGCTGGACGGTGGCCGAGGACACCTTCCGGCCGCCGTGGTTCCACCGCAACGTGATGAGCGAGTTCATGGGGCTGGTGCACGGCGAGTACGACGCCAAGGAGGGCGGTTTCGCCCCCGGCGGCGCCAGCCTGCACAACTGCATGAGCGGCCACGGGCCCGACCAGGGTTCCTATGACAAGGCGGTGGCGGCCGACCTGAAGCCGGTGAAGATCGAGAACACCCTGGCCTTCATGTTCGAGACGCGAATGCCGATCCGCACCACGGAATGGGCGCAAACCTCGCCGACCATGCAGCTGGACTACGACGACGTCTGGACCGGATTCGAGAAGGGGCGAGCGACATGAAGCGTTTGATGATGGCGGTGGCCCTGCTCGCGGCGGCGTGCCAGCCGATGCCGGCCGCGGACGGCGGCCGCACCGATCTGGCCGAGGCGGCGCCGGTGGCGCAGACCGGCGCGGATGACGCCGCGGCCTGCGCCGCGCGGGGCGGCAAGATGCTGCCGCAAGGCCGGATGCAGACCGTGCGCTGCGTGGTTTCCTATACGGACGCCGGGACGCGTTGCACTGACGGCGACCAGTGCCAGGGCGATTGCCGGGTCGAGGACGTGGCCGAGGCGCCGCGGGCCGGCGCCGCGGCCGTGGGCCAGTGCCAGGCCACCAGCAGCCGGTTCGGCTGCTACACCACGGTCGAAGACGGCAAGGCCGAAGCCACGATCTGCGTCGACTGACCGGATGCATCCGGCGTCGAGCGGCGGCGTTGCGCCGTCATGACCCTGCCCGAGATCGCCGCCCTGCTGGGCCTCAACCTGGTCCTCTCGCTGGCGGCGATGTCGGCTGCCTGGGCCGTGGCGTGGAAGACCGGGCGGTGGGGTCTCGTCGACGGGATGTGGCCGCTGGCCATGCTGCTGACGGCGGCGGCGACATTCCTCATCGTCGACGGCGATCCGGTGCGGAAAGGCTTGCTGATCTGGCTGGCGGGGGTCTGGGCCGCGCGCGAGGCCTGGAGGGGCTTTTCACCGCGGATCAGGGCCGGGGCGGACGTCCGCTACGCCCTGGCCTTCGAGGGCAGGACGGGATTCCGCGCCACCGCGGCCGCGCCGCTGCTGCTGTGCTTCCTGCCGCAGGGGGCGCTGGCGTGGCTGATCGCCCTTCCGGCGCAGCTGGGCCAGGTGAAGTTCGAGCCGGGCGTAGGGTGGCCCGGATGGGCCGGCGCCGTGCTGGCCGTGGCCGGGCTGGCGGTGGCGGGGCTCGGCGATCTGCGGCGGGCGACGGTCCGCCGCGAACCGCCGGCTGTCCGCCCGATGTCCGGGCGCGGGTGGCGGCGGTGGATGGAGCGGCCTGACTACGTCGGCGACATCGCGCTCTGGTGGGGGCTTTTCCTGATCGCGGCCGAGACCGGGCCCGGCCGCTGGTCCGTGATCGGCCCGGTATTCCTGACCTTGGCGCTCGCCCACTGGGTGAAGACGGAAAACCCCCGCCGCGTAAGCGACGGGGGCTGACCGTTCGAAGGGTTTACGCGGGCGTCATGAGCGCCCGCGGTCTTCCGCCTTACTGACCCGGGTTCGCCGTCGACGGCGAGGTGTTCGGGGTGTTCTCGGTGGTCATGCCGCCGTCGGCGTTGCCGGCCTGTTGCTCGACCTGGTCCGCCTGCTCGTTGAGGGCGGTTTCCTGAGCCTCGGTCGGAGCGGCGTCGGCTTGCTGCTCCAGGGCGTCGGCCTTCTCCTCGGCGGCGTTGTCGGCCGGGCTGTTGCAGGCGGCGAGGCCGGCGAAGGCGAAGGCGGCGACGGAGGCGATGATCAGTTTACGCATGGGAGGTTCCTTCCACAGTGGAGCCTCGATAATGCGCCGCTTCCGATTTGGTTCACGCCGGCGTGACCGATCTGTGAGACTCCCGACTTAACCCGCCTCGGCGAAGGCCACGCGGGCCGCACCGAGCAAGGCCGCGTGCTTGTGCAGGATCACATGGGTGGGGATGGCCGCCATATAGTCGGTGAACCGGCCCTTGCGCTCGAACCGCTCGCGGAACGGACTGGCCTGGAGGAAGGGCAGGATGCGGGGCGCTATGCCTCCGGCGATATAGACGCCGCCGCGGGCCCCGGTGGTCAGGGCGATGTCGCCAGCCACGGCGCCTAGGATGGCGCAGAAGCGGGCCAGGGTGGCGCCGCAGGCGCTGCGCGGATCGGCGAGCGCCTCTTCGGTGATCTGGGCCGGGTCGTCGATGTGGGTTTCGCGCCCGTCAATCTCGGCCAGGGCGCGGTGCATGTTGAGCAGGCCGGGACCGCAGATCAGCCGCTCGATCGAAACGCGGTCGTAGCGGCGGCGAAGGATGCGCAGGATCTCGTCCTCGACCGGATCGCCGGGGGCGAAACAGGCGTGGCCGCCTTCGGACGGCATGGCCATCTCGCGGCCGTGGAAGTCGCGGATCAGGGCCGAGACGCCGAAGCCGGTGCCGGGGCCGAGCACGGCGATGGCGGATTCAGGATCGCCCTCCTCGGGCCCGCCCAGCGAGGCGAGCTGATCGCGGGGCACGACCGGCGCGCCCCAGGCGAGGGCTTCGAAGTCATTGATCAGGCGGACGGGATCGAGGCCGAGCGTGCCGAGCTCCTCCTCCGACACCCGCCAGGGGGAGTTGGTCAGGTCGATGGCGCCGTCCGTGACCGGCCCGGCCACGGCGATGACCCCCGAGGTCGGCTTGACCTCGCAGCCGTCGATGAAGGCCTTCACCCCGCCGAGGAAGGTCGGATGGTCCGCGCCCTTGAAGCTCTGGTGATGCTCCAGCACCGGCTTGCCGTTGATCATGTGGGCGATGGCGAAGCGGGCGTTGGTGCCGCCAACGTCGCCGACCAGCAGCGTCCTGTCCCAGGCGATGGTCATCGGGTCTGCTCCCTGTCGTGGACCGCGCGGGGGCGGGTCATGCATCGACCGCGCGGTCGTTGAGGTTCGGGTCGGGCTGACGGTCGTTCCATGCCGGGCCCGCCGAGGCGCCGGCGAAGCAGATGGAGGCGCCCTCCTCGGCGGTCGAGACGACGTGGCGGAAGGCGGCGAACAGTTCGCGGCCATAGCCCCAGGCCGAGCCCCCCGCGTGCTCGGCGGAACGCTGGGCCGCCGGGCGGGAGGCGAGGTCGACGCCCATGGTGGTCAGTTCTCCGGCCTCGGGGTCGAGGCGGATGATGTCGCCGTCGCGCACCCGGGCCAGCATGCCGCCGGCGAGGGCCTCGGGAGAGACGTGGATGGCGGCGGGCGTCTTGCCCGAGGCGCCGGACATCCGGCCGTCGGTGACGAAGGCGACCCTGAAGCCCTTGTCCTGCAGCACGCCGAGGGCCGGCGACAGGCTGTGCAGCTCGGGCATGCCGTTGGCCTTCGGACCCTGGAAGCGCAGGACCACGACGACGTCGCGGTCCAGCTTGCCGTCCCTGAAGGCCTGCAGGGCGTCCTCCTGGGTTTCGAACACGGCGGCGGGGGCCTCGACGATCCGGTTCTCCGGCTTGACCGCCGAGACCTTGATGACGGCGCGGCCGAGGTCGCCCTGGACGAGGCGCAGTCCGCCTTCGCGGTCGAACGGGTCGGAGGCGGGACGGAGAATGTCAGTGTCCAGACTTTCCGTGACGCCGTCGCGCCATACCAGTTCGCCGTCGACGAGCGACGGCTCCTGGAAATAGTGGTGGATGCCGGGGCCCATGATGGTCTGGACGTCGGTGTGGATATTCCCGGCCTCGGCCAGTTCGCGCGTGACGAAGGCGACGCCGCCCGCGGCCTGGAAGGCGTTAACGTCGGCGGAGCCGTTGGGATAGACGCGGGCCAGCAGGGGCGTGACCGACGACAGCTGGTCCATGTCGGTCCAGTCGATCAGGATCCCGGCGGCGCGGGCCATGGCCACCAGGTGGATGGCGTGATTGGTCGAGCCGCCGGTGGCCAGCAGGGCCACGATCATGTTGACCACGGACTTTTCGTCGATGACGTCGGCCATCCGGCTCTTGCCCTCGCGGGCCAGCTCGACCGCGCGCTTCGCCGCCGCAGCCGTCAGGGCGTCGCGCAGGCCGGTCTCGGGATGGACGAAGGCGGTCGAGGGCATGTGCAGCCCGGCCAGTTCCATCATCATCTGGTTGGAGTTGGCGGTGCCGTAGAAGGTGCAGGTGCCCGGCGAGTGATAGGAGCCGATCTCGCTCTCGAGCAGCGTCTTCCGGTCGACCTTGTTCTGGGCGTAGAGGCCGCGGATGCGGGCCTTCTCGGCGTTCGGAATGCCGCTGGGCATCGGGCCGGCGGGGGCGAAGACGACGGGCAGGTGGCCGAAGGCCAGCGAGCCCATGAACAGACCGGGCACGATCTTGTCGCAGACGCCGAGGCAGATGACGGCGTCGAAGGCGTCATGGGTGAGGGCCACGCCGGTCGACATGGCGATGACGTCGCGGCTGAACAGCGACAGCTCCATGCCGGGGCGGCCCTGGGTGACGCCGTCGCACATGGCGGGCGTTCCGCCGGCGACCTGGGCGGTGGCGCCGACCTCGCGGGCCGCCTCGCGGATCACGGCGGGAAAGCGCTCGAACGGCTGATGGGCCGAGAGCATGTCGTTATAGGCGGTGACGATGCCGACATTGGGGGCCTTGCCGCCCATGGCGGTGAGCTTGTCGGCTATGGTCTGGCCGGCGAAGGCGTGGGCCCAGTTGGCGCAGCTGAGCTTGGCCCGGGCGACGCCGCTGTCGCGGGCGGCGTCCATGCGGCGCAGGTAGTCGGACCGGGTGGGGCGGGAGCGCTCGACGATGCGGGCGGTGACCTCGGCGACGACGGGGTTCAGTCGGGTCATCGGGCGGCCTCCGTCCACAGCACGTCCAGGGGGACCTTGTGGGCCAGCAGGGCGGCGATCGGCTGGGTGTTCGGATCGCCGGCGGCTTCGCGCTCGAAGACATCGCGCTTGGCGGCGCCGGTGAGGGCGAGGATGACGCGGCGGGCGCCCATCAGGTAGGGCAGGTTGATCGACAGGCGTTCCAGCGTCGGGCCGCGGCCGTCGCGGCCGGTCGGGACGCCGAGGACCGTGGGGTGCAGGTTCGGCGAGAGCAGGGTCTTGAGGGTCGGGCTTTCGGGGAACATGGAGCAGATATGGCCATCCTCCCCCATGCCGAGAAGGACTGCGTCGAGACGTCCTCCCTCCGCCGCCAGCGCATGGGCGGCGAGGGCGGCGGCGCGGTCGACCGTCACCGCCGGGGAATAGAGGGGCAGGAAGCGGGCCGCGGCGGCGGGACCGGTCAGCAGGGTGCGCTTCAGCAGGGCGGCGTTGGACTCGGGAGAACTCTCGGGGACGTAGCGCTCGTCGACGAGGGTGACGACGACGTTCGCCCAGGCGAGCGGGGCCTGCGCCAGTCGGGCGTAGATCGGCGAAGGGGTCGAGCCGCCGGAGCCGGCGAACACCGCCTTGCCGGCCTCGGCGAGCGCGGCGGACAGGGTCTCGCCCAGTCGGGCGGCGCAGGCGTCGGCCCAGGCGGCGGCGTCGGGAAAGGTCTCGATCTCAGCCATGCCCGCTGTTCCACTCGCGACCGGTGCGGGAGAGCAGCAGGTCGGCGGCCTCGGGGCCCCAGGTTCCGGCGGCGTAGTCGTGCGGCTTGAACGCGGCGCCCTCCCAGGCTTCGGACACTTCGTCGACCCATTTCCACGCCTGCTCCGCCTCGTCACGGCGCACGAACAGGGTGGAGTCGCCGGCCAGCGCGTCGAGCAGCAGCCGCTCGTAGGCGATGCGGCGGCGCGGCGGTTTGGCGTCCCTGTCGTTCTGGCCCCAGGACAGGCTCATGCGGATGGGCTGGAGCTGCATGCGCTGGTCGAGGCCGGGCTTCTTGTTCATCACCGAGAGGGAAATGTCCTCCTCGGGCTGGAGTTCGATGACCAGCCGGTTGGCCTCGATCGAGCCGCGGTCGCCGTGGTCGAAGATGGAGTGCGGCACCGGCTTGAACTGGATGACGATCTCGGTGCGCTTTTCCGGCAGGCGCTTGCCGGTGCGCATGAAGAAGGGCACTCCGGCCCAGCGCCAGTTGTCGATGTCGGCGCGGACGGCGACGAAGGTCTCGGTGTCCGACGGGGCGCCGCGCTCCTCGTCATAGCCGGCGACCGCTTCGCCCTCGACGGTTCCGGCGACGTACTGACCGCGCACGGTGACCCGCCCGGCCTCATCGGGAGTGATCGGGCGGAGCGAGCGCAGGACCTTGACCTTCTCGTTGCGGACCGAGTCCGGGTCGAGGTCGGAGGGCGGCTCCATGGCGACGAGGCAGAGCAGCTGGAGCATGTGGTTCTGGAGCATGTCGCGCAATGCTCCGTACTCGTCGTAATAGGGCCAGCGGTCGCCGACGCCGACCGTCTCGCCGACCGTGATCTGGACGTGATCGATGCTGAGGTTGTTCCACAGCGGCTCGAAGATGGTGTTGCCGAAGCGCAGGGCGATCAGGTTCTGGACCGTCTCCTTGCCGAGGTAGTGGTCGATGCGGAAGACCTGGTGCTCGGAGAAGGCGTCGGCCACCGCGTCGTCGATCTGGCGGAAGGTGTCGAGGTCGCGGCCGACCGGCTTCTCCAGCACCACGCGGTCCTCGGGCTCGGCCAGGCCGGCGGCGCGCATGGCGGTGACGATGCGGGCGTAGAGCGAGGGCGAGACGGCGAGGAAGGAGGTGCAGGCGCCGTCGCCGACCTTGTCCTTGAGAGGCTTGAGACTTTCGGCCGAGGTGGCGTCGACGGCGAGATAGTCGAGGCGCGACTCCAGCCGGGCCCAGGCGTCGTCCGACCAGGCGTGATCCGCCTTCGCCTTGGCCTCGACCGACTGGCGGACCTTGGCGACGTAGTCCTCGCGGCTTTCTTCCGAGCGGGCGGCGCCGATGATCTTGAGTCCGTCGGGCAGCAGGCCGTCGTGCTCGAGGAAGTAGAGCGAGGGCAGGAGCATCCTCATCGCGAGGTCGCCGCCGCCGCCGAACAGCACCAGGGCCGCCATGCCTTCTCCTCAGGTTCAGGTCCCAGCTTGACCGGGGTCTGGTCTGGCCGCTTCCGCCCGGCGAGCCAAGACGTCGAGGACGTCCTGAAACACCATGTGACGGGCGCGCAGCAGCACCAGCAGATGGTAGATCAAATCCGCGGCCTCGGATGCGAGTTCCGAATCCGGCCCGGCGGCGCCGGCCAGCGCCGTCTCGACGCCCTCCTCGCCGACCTTCTGGGCGGCGCGTTTGGGCCCCTCGGCCAGCAGGCGGGCGGTCCAGCTTTCGGACGGGTCGGCGGCGGCGCGGGCGGCGATCGTCTGTTCGAGGCGGGCGAGACGGCCGAGGCCCGGGGCGTCCTCGTCCCCGAAGCAGCTGACGCGGTTCAGATGGCAGGCGTTCCCGACAGGCCTAACCTTGAGCACCAGGGCGTCGGCGTCGCAGTCGGGCGTGATGGAGACGACGTGCAGCCGGTCGCCCGAGGTCTCGCCCTTGCGCCAGCGGCCGCCGCGGGAGCGCGAGAAGAAGGTGGCCTCGCCGGACGCGATGGTCTCGTCGAGAGCGGCCCGGTCCATATAGGCCAGGGTCAGGACCTGGAGCGTCGCGGCGTCCTGGACGACGACGGGGATCAGGCCGTCGCCCTTGTCGAAGTCGAGCTGGTCGGGATCGATCATGGCCGCACCTCCACGCCGCTTTCGATGAGAAACGCCTTCAGGTCGGGGATGGACAGGGCTCCCGTGTGAAAGACGCTGGCGGCGAGGGCGCCGGAGACGTTGGCCTGCCGGAACACGTCGCGGAAATGGGCGGCCTCGCCGGCCCCGCCCGAGGCGACGAGGGGGATGGTCAGGCGCTCGCGGGCGGCGGTCAGCTGGGCGATGTCATAGCCGCGGCGGACGCCGTCCTCGTCCATGCAGTTCAACACGATCTCGCCGGCGCCGAGAGCCTGCGCCTCGACAATCCAGTCGAGGGTCCGGCGGCCGGCGCCGCGGCTGGCGGTCGGGTCGCCGGTGTACTGGTGGACCAGCCAGTCATCGCCGGAGCGTTTCGAGTCCACACCCACGACGACGCACTGGGCGCCGAAGCGGTCGGCCATCTCGGCGATCAGCTCGGGGCGTTCGAGGGCGGGGGAGTTGATCGAGACCTTGTCGGCGCCGTGGTCGAGGCAGCGGCCGGCCTGTTCGACCGAGCGGATGCCCCCGGCGACGCTGAAGGGAATGTCGAGCAGGCGGGCGATGTCGCGCACCCAGCCATAGTCGAGGGTGCGCCCCTGCGGGCTGGCGGTGATGTCGTAAAAGACCAGTTCGTCGGCGCCTTCGTCGCGGTAGCGGGCGGCGAGCTCGGCGGCGTCGCCCATGTCGATGTGGCCCTCGAAGCGGACGCCCTTGACCACCCGGCCGTCCTTGACGTCGAGGCAGGGGATGATGCGGCGGGCGGTCATGAGCGGGCGGCCTGGAGCGCCTGTTCGACGGTGAATCGGCCCTCGTACAGGGCGCGGCCGACGATGGCGCCCGAGGCGCCGACCGAGCGGGCGCCGGTCAGGTCCGACAGGTCGGCGACGCCGCCGGAGGCCTGGAGCCACAGGTCGGGGCGCCGCTGGTGGATTTCGGCGAGCAGGTCGAGATTGGGACCGGTCAGGGCGCCGTCGCGGCCGACATCGGTGACCAGCAGGTGTTTGGCCGCGCCGGGCGGGTAGCGGTCGAGGGCGGTCCACAGGTCGACATCGGCGGCCTCGGTCCAGCCCTTGAGCGCGGGCACGTAGCGGTCGCCGTTGGCCTTGACGTCGATGGCCAGCGTGATGCGGTCGGGACCGAAACGATCGAGCCAGCCGGAAACTGTGCCGTGATCGGAAACGGCGAGCGAGCCGACCACGACGCGGCTGACCCCGGCGTCGAGCAGGCGCTGGACGTCGTCGGCGGAACGGACGCCGCCGCCAGACTGGATGCGGATGTCGATAGCGGCGGCGAGGTCGCCGATCAGCTCGTGCTGGACGGCGCGGCCGGCCTCGGCCCCGTCCAGATCGACGATGTGGGCCCAGTCGGCGCCGTCGGCGGCAAAGCCGGCGAGGCGAGCGGCGGGCTCGTCGTCATAGCGGGTCACGGCGTCGAAGCGGCCGTGCATCAGCCGCACGCAGACGCCGCCGCGCAGATCGATGGCCGGATAGACGATCATGCCTTGAGCTCCAGAAAGTTGCGCAAGATGCGGGCGCCGGCGGCGGCCGAGCGCTCGGGGTGGAACTGGCAGCCCCAGCGGTTGGCGTGGCCGACCACGGCCGGGATCGGGCCGCCGTAGTCGGCGCGGGCGAGGGTCGCCTCGCCGTCGGGGCAGACGTAGCTGTGCACAAAATAGGCCCAGGCGTCGGGACCGATGCCCTCCAGCAGAGGGTCCGGGCGAACGCCCGACAGGCGCGACCAGCCCATGTGCGGCACGGGCCGGTTGGGAGCGGGCGCCATCCTGCGGACCTGGCCGGGGATCAGGCCGAGCAGGGAGACGCCGCCCCCTTCTTCACTGCGCTCGAAGAGCAGCTGCTGGCCGAGGCAGACGCCGAGCAGCGGGCGCGGAAAGGCGCGGATCGGCTCGACCAGGCCGAGCTCCGACAGCCGGGCCATGGCGTAGCCGGCGGCGCCGACGCCGGGCAGGATCAGGCGTTCGGCGTCGGCGACCCCGGCCGGTTCGGCGGTCAGGCGGACGGTCGCGCCCAGCCGCTCCAATGCGAACTGGACCGAGGCGACATTGCCCGCGCCGTAGGAGACGATGGTGACGGTGCTCACAGCACCCCCTTGGTGCTGGGGACGGCGTCGCCCTCGATGCGGATGGCCTGGCGCAGGGCGCGGCCGAAGGCCTTGTAGACGGCCTCAGTCTTGTGGTGATCGTCGTCGCCGGTGACCGTGACGTGGATGGCGGCGCCGAGGTGTTCGGCGAGCGAGCGGAACACGTGGGCGGTCAGGTCTGTGCGGTAGTCGCCGATGAAGGGCGTGCTGAAGTCTCCGTTGAAGACCGGGAACGGGCGGCCGGACAGGTCGATGGACACCGCAGCGTTGGCCTCGTCCATGGGCAGGACGAAGCCGTAGCGGGCGATGCCGCGACGCTCGCCCAGCGCCTGTTTCAGGGCTTGGCCGAGAGCGATGGCGGAGTCCTCGACGGTGTGGTGCGGATCGGTGTGCAGGTCGCCCTCGCACGACAGCCGGAGCGAGAAGCCGCCGTGGGCTGCGATCTGCTCCAGCATGTGGTCGAAGAAGCCGACGCCGGTGGAGATCGAGACCGGTCGGGCCGCGTCGAGGTCGACGGCGCAGACGATGCGGGTCTCCTTCGTGTCGCGAACGGCGTCGCCGGTCCGGTGCGGCCGGGCCGGAGCGGGGGCGAGGTCGAGGGCGGCGAGCAGGCGATCGTTGACCTCGGCCTGGGCGGAGACGGGCAGGCGCAGGCGCTCGCCGGCGCGTTCGGCGGCGACGCCGTAGCGCGTCAGGCCGACGAGGACCGCGTCGGAGTCGGCGGGCCGGACGATGATGACCGGGCCGAAGCCGGGCTCGACCACCATGGTGCGGGACAGGGCCTTGACCAGCCGCTCGCGTTCGGTGCGGACGCGGGCGATGCGCTGGCCGGTCTCCATCATGCGCGAGGGATCCAGCGCCTGCAGGGCCAGGCGGATCGAGACCTCGGGCAGGGCCCAGGGCTCCATCACCGAGGCGAGCCGGACGAGGGTTTCGGCCTGGGCGAGGGCGGCGCCGACGCGGGCGCCGGCGAGGCCATAGGCGAGCGACAGGCTGCGCAGCACCACGAGATTGGCGTGGGCGTCCATAATGGTGGCGGCCGAGGGGGCGTCGGCGAACTCGGCGGAGCCCTCGTCGATGACCAGCAGGGCCGGGGCGACCCGCGCCGCCATCTCCGCCACGGCCTCCGGCGAGCCGAGCGCGCGCAGGATCACCGCGCCGGGAGCGGCGCCGGTGGCCGGGCGGGCGTAGAGGGCGGCGAGAGCGCGATAAGGCTCGGCGTCGGGGGCCTGGATGGTCAGCCCGTCGCGGGCGGCGAGGCGGAAGACCAGCTCCAGGCCGTGGGTCAGGCCGCGCACGGGCAGCACGCGGTCGGCGGGGACGCCATAGATCTCGGCCATGCGGGCGGCGAGGGCGCGGGGCTCGGCCGGGTAGCGGTCGAGGCCATCGCCGCCGGAGACCAGGGGCGCGAACGGGGCGGGCAGATTGGTGATCATCGGGCCCTCAGGTCTGCGGCGCGCGCGTGGGCCTCAAGGCCCTCGAGACGGGCGAGGCGGGCGGCGACCGGGGCGAGCTCCCGGGCCCCCGCTTCGGAGACGGACTGGACCGACATGGAGGTCATGAAGCTGGCGGTGGTGATTCCGCCGATCGTCCGGGCCGCGCCGTCGGTCGGCAGGACGTGGCTGGGGCCGGCCGCGTAGTCGCCGAGCGTCTCGGCGGCCCAGGGACCAACGAAGACGGCGCCGGCGGCGGTGATGCGCTCGACCATTGCCTCGGCATCGACCGTCTGCAGGGCGAGGTGTTCGGGGCCGTAGAGGTTGGCGACCTCGCAGGCCTCGGCCATGTCGCGCACGCGGACGGCGCGGCCTTCGGCGAGGGAGGCGCGGGCGATGTCGGCGCGGGGCAGGGTCTGAAGCTGGCGCTCCACCTCGGCGAGGATGGCCTCGATGTTGGCGCGGCTCTCGGAGACGAGGATGACCTGGGCGTCGGCGTCGTGCTCGGCCTGGCTGAGCAGGTCGGCGGCGGCGATCTCCGGGTCGGCGTCGCGGTCGGCGATGACCAGCAGCTCCGACGGGCCGGCGGGCATGTCCACGGCGGGGCCGCCCGGCAGGGCGGCGGCCTGCTTCTTCGCCTCGGCCACCCAGGCGTTGCCGGGACCGAACAGCTTGTCGACGGGCGGGATCTCGCCGTCGTCGAATGCGGCGCCGAAGGTGAGGGCCGCGATGGCCTGGGCCCCGCCGATCAGCCAGATCGCGTCGAGACCCGCTTCGGCGGCGGCGTAGATCATGGCGGGGTGAACGCCGCCGTCCTTCGCCGGCGGGGTGACCACGACCCGCTCGCGCACGCCTGCGACCGCGGCGGGAACGGCCTGCATCAGCAGGGACGAGAACAGCGGCGCGGTGCCGCCGGGAACGTAGACGCCGGCCGCGCCGATGGGCCGCCAGACGAGGCGGGAGCGCACGCCGGGCGTGGTCTCGAAGAAGGCGGTGTCCTCGGGCCGGGTCGCCTGGTGGAAGACGCGGACATTGTCGGCGGCGATGCGCAGCGAGCGGGTGGCGGTCGGCGGCAGGGCGTCGCGGGCGGCGGCCACGGCCTCGGGGGTGATGGCGATGCGGCGCGGGGCGAAGCCGTCGAACTTCAGGCTCCAGTCGGCGACGGCGGGTCCGCCGCGTGCGCGGACATCGTCGAAGATCTCGCGCACCACGTCGCTGACCCGCGCCTCCGTGCGGCGCGTGGGGCGGGCGAGCGCCTCGCGGCGGCCGGCGGCGTCGAGAGTGCTCCAGTCGATCCGGCGCATCACATCATCTTCTCGATCGGCAGGACGAGGATGGCCGAGGCTCCTGCGGCCTTGAGCTTCTCCAGCGTCTCCCAGAACACCGCCTCCTGGCAGACGGCGTGGACGGCGACGGCGTCGTCGCGGCCGGACAGGGGCATGACCGTGGGCGAGCCCGCGCCGGGGAGAATGGCGGTGATCTGGTCCAGCGCCGAGCGCGGGGCGTTGAGCATGACGTATTTGGCCCCCTGGGAGGCGACGACGCCGCTCATCCGCTCGATGATGCTGTCGAGCAGGTGCTGCAGGGACGGTTCTGGCGCGGCGGGCGAGCGGATCAGCACGGCCTGGCTCTCCAGCACCGTCTCCTTCGCACCGAGACCGTTGGCCTCCAGGGTGGCGCCGGTCGAGACGAGATCGCAGATGGCGGAGGCCAGCTTCAGCCGGGGGGCCACCTCGACCGCGCCGCGCATGGTGACGATGTCGGCGCGGACGTTCCGCTCGTCCAGCCAGCGGCGCAGGATCCGGGGATAGGAGGTGGCGACGCGCAGACCATCGAGCGAGGCCGGGCCGTCATAGGCCAGGGACGGGGGAACGGCGATCTTCAGCGTGCAGCGGCCGAAACCGAGCGGCATGACCACCTCGGCGACCGGGCCGCCGTTGCGGGCCTCCTCCAGCACGTTTTCGCCGACGATGCCGAGGTCGCAGACGCCATCCGCCACGAAGGTCGGGATGTCGTCGTCGCGCACCCGCAGCAGATCGATCGGATAGTTCTCGACCCGGTAAAGCAGGTCGTTGTTTCCCTTGACCACGCGCAGGCCGGCGTCGCGGACGAGGTCGAGGCTTCGGTCGGCGAGGCGGCCGGATTTCTGGACGGCGATACGCAGCCGCCCCTGAACGGTACTCATGATTTCAACTCAGCTCTTCAGACGGTCCAGCACCAGGCGGTAGCCCTGGTGCGGCATTTCCTTGAGGAAGCGGGCGACCCGCACGACGGTGGTCGGGCTGGCCTGGGCCTCGGCGGCGATCTCGCGATACGACTTGCCGCCGGCGTCGAGCAGGCGGGCCACCTCCCAGCGCTCGGCGAAGGCGCGTAGTTCCGCCGGCGTGCACAGGTCGGCGAGAAAGGCGTCGACCTCCTCGCGCGTCTTCAACGTCAGCAGGGCGTCGTAGAGGGCGACGCGGCTGCGGGCCGTGGCGGCGGCGTTGCGGGGGAGGGTGTCGGTCATGCGCGTTCCACTATGCTGTAACAGTGGAACGGTCAAGCGTCCTGTGGCGGAGCGCCGCGGTTCGATCTATCTGCCTGTCATGACCAAGGTTCTGATCATCGGCGCGGGGCATGCGGGGGGAACGGCCGCGGCCTTGCTGCGGCAGTATGGCCACGAGGGCCCGATCGTGCTGGCGGGCGAGGAGCCGGCCCCCCCCTATCAGCGGCCGCCGCTGTCGAAGGCGTGGCTGAAGGGCGAGGCTGACCTGGAGGCGTTGCTGCTGCGCCCGGAGGCCTTCTACGCCGAGCACGGGATCGAACTGCGGCTGGGCGTAACCGCCACCTCCGTCGACGCTGCGGCGAAGACGGTGACGTTCGCTGATGGGACGGTCGAGACGTACGACGCCCTGATTCTGGCGACGGGATCGACGGCGCGGAAACTGAAGGTCCCCGGCGCGGACCGGCCGAACCTGCTGGAATTGCGGACGCTGGCCGACGCCGAGAAGCTGAAGGCGGCGCTGGGGCCGGGGCGGCGGCTGGCGGTGGTCGGCGGCGGCTATGTCGGGCTGGAGGCGGCGTCGTCGGCGCGGGCATTGGGGGCCGAGGCCGTAGTCATCGAGCGGATGGACCGGGTGCTGGCGCGGGTGGCGTCCCCGACGCTGTCGGACTTCTTCACCGCCTGTCACCGCGCGCACGGGGTGGAGGTGCTGACCTCGGCCGAGGTGACGGGGTTCGAGGACGGCGGCGTGCGGCTCGGGGACGGGCGGCTGATCGAGGCGGACGCCATCCTCGTCGGCGTGGGGGCCCAGGCGTGCGATCAACTGGCGGCGACGGCCGGCCTGTCCTGCGGGAACGGGGTGGTCGTGGACGAGACGGCGCGGACCTCGGACCCGGCGATCTGGGCCATTGGCGATGTGACCTTCCGGCCGGTGCCGGTGTATGGCGGGCGGCGGCATCGGCTGGAGAGCGTGCCCAATGCGCTTGAGCAGGCCAAGCAGGCGGCGGCGGCTATCGCCGGACGGCCCGCCCCGGCGCCGGAGGCGCCCTGGTTCTGGTCGGACCAGTACGATGTGAAGCTGCAGATCGCCGGCCTGGCCGACGGCGCGGACCGGCAGGTCCTGAGGGGTGATCCGGCCACGGGGTCGTTCGCGGTGTTCCACCTGGCGGGCGACCGGATCGTCTGCGTGGAAGCCGTCAATGCGGCGGCCGAATTCATGGGCGGAAGGATGATGATCCTCAAGGGGACGCCCGTGGACAAGGCGAAGCTGGCCGACGTGTCTGTTCCGATGAAGGCGGTGGCGGCGGGCTGAGCCCGCTCAGGCGACGCTGGTCGCCTTGCGCGCGGGACCGCCCAACCGTTCGACGAGGTCGGACAGGGATACCGGACGGCCGATCAGGTAACCTTGGGCCATGTCGCAGCCCATGCCGCGCAGCAGAGCCAGGGCGGTGGGCGTCTCGACGCCCTCGGCGGTGACCTTCATGCCGAGGCCGTGGGCGAGATCGATGGTCGACTTGACCAGCAGGGCGTCGCGGGCCGAGTCGTCGAGGCCGAGCACGAAGCTCTTGTCGATCTTCAGCTCGTCGGCTCGGATCTGTTTCAGATAGGTCAGGGAGGACAGACCGGAGCCATAGTCGTCCAGCGAGACCGAGATGCCCGCCTCGGCGAAGCGTTCGAGTATGTGCAGGGCGACGTCCGGGTTGGCGACGACGGCGGTCTCCGTGATCTCGAAACACAGGCGGGCGCCCGAGGCTTTCACGGCGGCGAGGGCGAAGTCGGCGAAACTTTCGTCGGACAACAGGCGGCCCGATACATTGACCGACATCGTCAGGCTGTGGCCGGCGCGGGCCAGCTCGGCCTGGTCCCGGATCGCCTGGTGAATGACCCATTCGGTCAGCGGCCGGATGTGGCCCGTCTCTTCGGCCATGGCCACGAACACGTCCGGTGAGACGCAGCCGCGACGGGGATGGGTCCAGCGGGCGAGGGCCTCGACCGCGGTCACGGCCTCGGCGCGGAAGTCGTATTTGGGCTGGTAGTTCAGCGAGAATTCGCCGTTGCCGAGCGCGGCCATCAACTCGCTGATCAGAGACAGATTGCCGGCCGGGTCGCCGTAACGCTCGGCGTCGAAGCCCATGGCGCGACGGTGGGCGGCGCGGGCCTGGTCGACGGCGATGGAGGCGCGGTCCACCGGCGAGGGCACCGCACGGTTGGACAGGCCGGTTCGGGCGAGGCCCGCCGTCAAGGAGATGTCGACCGGCGCACCGTTGAGGATAATGGGCGCCTGGGCTGCTTCACAGAGGCGAGCGGCGGTCTGCACGGCCTGGTGGTCATCGTCAGCGTGGAGGACCAGACCCAGGATGCCGGCGCCGACGCGGGCGACACGCTCGCCGCCGCAGAGGCCGGAGAGGCGGTGACCGACGGTGGTCAGCAGGCTGGCCATGGAATCGTAGCCGATGGCGCTGCGCAGGATCTCAAAGCGGTCGATCCCGAACAGGATCACATAGACCGGCTCGCCGCCCGCGGCGAGCCGCTCCAGAGACAGGCGGTTGCCCAGGCCGGTTTCCTGGTCATGCAGTGCCATGTGGGCCAGGCGCGCGTCGTGGTCGTGCGGAGCCGGCCGGCCAGGAGCGGGGGAAAGCAGCGCTGACAGGTACGCGAGCGGACTGCGCATCCCCCGCGTGTAGCGCAGGGTCGTGAAGCGGGCGTAAACCCTGATCAGTTGCGAATTACTCGCAGAATACCTTGCGTGCACCAGCCAAGCTGATATTGCGAGCGCATCGCAATATCAATCAAGGCTCCTCCACCATGTCGCTTTCCGGTTCCGAAGCCCTTCGCGCGTTGCTGTTCGCCTCGAGCGCCGCCGGCATGCTGATGGCCGGACCCGCCCTGGCCGAGCCGGGTGCGAACGGGACCGATCCCCAGGACGCCACCAACCTGGGCACCATCACCGTCGACGGAGAGCCCACGCGCCGCGAGCCGCAATCGCCCGAGTTCGTTGCGCCTTTGGTCGACACGCCCCGGGCGGTGACCATCATTCCCCAGCAGATCATCGAGCAGACGGCCGCGACCTCGCTGCAGGACATCCTGCGCAATTCGCCCGGGATCACCTTCGGCGCGGGCGAGGGCGGCCAGCCGCTGGCGGACCGGCCCTTCATCAGGGGACAGTCCTCCGGCAACAACATCTTCGTCGACGGCATCCGCGACTCGGGCGGGCAGCAGCGCGAGGTCTTCAACCTGGAACAGGTCGAGGTCGTGAAGGGACCGGACGCCGTCTATTCCGGCCGCGGCTCGGGCGGCGGCAGCATCAACCTGGCGTCCAAGGCGCCGCGCCTCGCCGACTTCACGCATCTGGGGCTCGGGGTCGGGACCGACGGCTATATGCGCGGCACGATCGACCAGAACTGGAACCTCGGCGAGACGGCAGGCCTGCGCCTGAACCTGATGGGATCGCAGGGCGACGTGCCGGGCCGTGATGCAGTGGACTTCGACAAATGGGGCCTAGCCCTGTCGCTGGCCGCAGGGCTGGGCACGGATACCTCGGCGACGTTCAGCTTCTATCACCTGACCAGCAACCAGATGCCGGACTACGGCATCCCGCTGTTTACCAAGATCGGGGTGCGGACCACCGACAGCGGCATTCTGGATGTGCCGTACGACAGCTTCTACGGCCTGACCGCCCGGGACTATCTGACCAACGAGGTCGACAGCCTGACCTTCGAGATGGAGCACGCCATCACCCCGGATCTGACCATCCGCAACGTCAGCCGCTATGCCGAGACGCTGAACGACTATGTGGTCACCAACCCGGGCGACGGCGGCAATATCACCAACGGCGGGGCCGCCCTGATCGGCGGCGAATACTGGATGAGGCGCGGAACCAAGTCGCGCTGGAACCCCAACACCACCATTGCCAACGTCACCGACCTGACCGGCCGGACGACGATCGGCGGGATGGAGCATCGCTTCAACCTCGGGCTGGAGCTGGCGCAGGAGAGGAACCGCAACGCCTCCTACACGGTGGTGACGACGAGCGGCTCGGCCTGCCCCGCCCCGCTGACCGGATTCGACTGCACCCGGGTCTATGATCCGACCCCCTCGGATCCCTGGGCGGGAACCATCACCCGCGGGGTGATCAGCAGCAGCACTACCGGAACCGTGGGCCTTTACGCCCAGGATTCGATCGCGCTCGCGGAGCGTTGGATCCTGAATCTGGGCGTGCGCTACGACGATTTCTCGGTCGAGGGGCGGAACGGCACGGGCACGATCGCCGCGCCCGTTTATACGGCGGTCGGCGGCGACTGGGACTTCGTCAACTACCAGGTCGGTGTGGTGTTCAAGCCGACCACGAGTTCCAGCATCTACGTCTCCTGGGCCACCTCCGCGACGCCGCCGACCATTTCGGCGGGCGACCAGAACACCGGCGGCGCGGTCGGGACCGAACTGCTCGAGCCAGAGGAAACCGAGAGCTTCGAGGTCGGGGCCAAGGCGAATCTGTTCAATGATCGACTGGCGCTGTCGGCCGCGGCCTTCGTGCTGAGGCGCGAGAATGCCCAGATACAGGTGTCTCCGGGCGTATTTGAGCAGGCCGGCGAGGCGGAGGTGAAGGGGATCGAACTGGGCGTTTCGGGCAACGTCACCCCGGCGTGGCAGGTGTTCGGCGGCTACACCTGGATGGACTCGGAACTGGTCTCGGGCGCCTACAACAACGTCAACGTGGGCGACCCGCTGGCCAATACGCCGGAGCACACCTTCAGCCTGTTCAGCACCTACAGGGTGACGCCGAAGCTCAGCCTGGGGGGCGGCGTCTACTATGTCTCCGACAGCTTCGGCGGCAATCAGGGCGGGGCGGGCGGAGGGACCAACCGGGTCTATGCGCCGGCCTGGACCCGAGTCGACCTGTTCGCGTCGTACGACCTGACCGACAGCGCCTCGCTGCAGCTGAACGTCCAGAACGCGGGCGACGAGGCCTACATCCTGCGCACCAACGGCGTGCACCACGCCGACGTGGCGCCGGGTCGCCAGGCCATCCTGACGCTCAATCTGCGCTACTGAGGCGGGCGATGCTGCTGCACATTCCGGGCGTCTTCTCCAGGGACGAGGTCGCGAGGCTGCGAGAGCGGCTGGACGCCGGGCCGTGGGCGGACGGCAACATCACCTCCGGCCACCAGTCGGCGACCGCCAAGGTCAACCGCCAGCTGCCCGAGGACTGCGCCGAGGCGCGGGAGGTCGGGGCCTTGGTGGCTCAGGCGCTGAACGCCAATCCGATGTTCGTGTCGGCGGCCCTGCCGCACACGATCTTCCCGCCGCTCTTCAACGCCTACGAGGGCGGCGAGCATTTCGGGACCCATGTCGACAACGCCATCCGGCAGCGGGGAAACGTCCGCATCCGGAGCGACCTGTCGGCGACGCTCTTTCTCGAGGAGCCCGAGGCCTACGACGGCGGTGAGTTGATCGTCGAGGAGATGTACGGGCCGCAGTCGGTCAAGCTGCCGGCCGGGGATCTGGTGCTGTATCCGTCCAAGAGCCTGCACAGGGTGACGCCGGTGACGCGCGGCCGGCGGGTGGCGAGTTTTTTCTGGATTCAGAGCCTTGTGCGCAACGACGCCGACCGGGAGACGCTGTTCCGCCTGGATGTCGCGATCCAGCGCGTCAATGCGGACAAGGGACCAAAGGACCCGGCCGTGCTGGAGCTGACGGCGATCTATCACAACCTGCTGAGGCGCTGGACCGAGGTCTGACGACGGCGCCATTGGCGCGTCCAGGCGACTTCCGGGCGTCGGCCGTGCCAAGCCCCGGCGACAACCGATAGTCCGGGACTTGTGGGCCTCTAGTAGACGTCGCGGCGGTAGCGGCCGGTCTCGGCGAGGTCGAGCAGGCTGTCGGCGCCGAGCGCGGTCTCAAGCGCGGCGTGGACCCCCGACGACATGCCTTCGAGACTGCCGCAGACGAGAATGACGGCGCCGCGATCGACCCAGGCCCCGAGTTCGTCAGCGTTCTGAACAAGGAGATCCTGAACGTAGCGACCGTCGCCGGCGTCGCGCGAGAAGGCGCGGTCGACCCGGGTGAGCACACCGGCGGTCAAGGCGGCCTGAAGCTCGTCGTCGAGCAAGGCGTCGCACGCCGAGGTGCGCTCGCCGAACATCAGCCAGGCGCCCCCGTGCAGCCCGCCGCTGCGGGCGCGCCAGTGGGCGCGGAGGCCTGCCAGGCCGGTGCCATTGCCGATCAGGATCAGCGGCGTCTCCGGCGCTGGCCCGTGGAAGCCGCGGTTGGTGCGGATGCGCATCTGCACCGGATCGCCGGCGCCGAGACCGCGGATCAGCCAGCCGGAGGCGAGGCCGGGGGAGCCGTCCGGCCGGGTCGCCAGCCTGACGATGAACTCGACCCGTCCGTCCGAAGGGAGGGAGGCCACCGAATATTCGCGGCTCGCCGGGGCGACGCCGTCGACCGCGGGCAGACCGATCTCGGCGATGTCGCCGGCCACCCAGGCGGGGCTGTGATCGACCGGTTCGAAAGCCAGCAGCCAGGCCTCGCCGCCGGGGCTGCCGGGATTGAGATGGGTGCGGGCGGCGAGACGCCAGCGGTCGTAGGCGGGGGGCGTCCAGTCGGCCTTGACGGCCTGGCCGGTGACCACGCCGAGCTGGCGCTGCCAGTGGCGGATGGCGCCGGCGTCGCCGTTGTCGACCTCGGTCCGGTCGAACAGGGGCGCGGCGCCCGAACGCTGGAGCCAGCTGTCGAGCGCCCGGCCGAAACCGCAGAAGTCGGCATAGGTGCGGTCGCCGAGCGCGAGCAGGGCGTAGGACAGGCCGCCGAGATCGGCGGGCGCGGTCATATGCTTGCGGGCGAACCACGACATGGCGTCTGGGGCGTCGCCCTCGCCGGTTGTGGAGGCGACGATCAGCACCCGACCAGCGGCCTTCAGGTCTCCGGGTTCGAGGTCGCCGAGCAGGGCCACGCGGGCGGGAACGCCAGCGTCAGACAGGCTGGAGGCCGTCATCCAGGCCAGTTCCTCAGCCTGGCCGGTCTGGCTGGCGAAGGCGACGAGGAGGGCGTCCGAACCCTCGGTCGGAGCCAGCACAGCAGCGCGGTGGGACGCGGCGCGGCGGGCGCGGGCGCGGCGCCACGCCACCGCCGCCACGATCAGCAGCCACAGGGCGACGGCGGTCGCCGCCCACAGCCAGCGGACCGGATCCTGGGTCACGCGCCCTCGTTCAACATGGCGGCGAAGGCGGGGGTGATCGTCTCGGTCAGGCCGTCCCCGTCGCGCACGACGAAGGCGGCGGCGATGTCCATGGCCCCGGCGAAGGCCGGGCCCTCCTCCGGTCCCATCACGGTGAGGGCGGTGGCCATGGCGTCGGCGTACAGCGCCGTATCGGCGAGGACCGTCACCGAGGCGACGCCGTTGTCGACCGGGCGTCCGGTGCGGCCGTCGAGGGTGTGGCTGTAGACCTGGCCATAGACCTCATAGCGGCGGACCCAGTCGCCCGAGGTGGCCACAGCCATGTCGAAGAGGGCGGCGACGGTGCGGGGGGCGGGCGCCCCGGGGGCCTGCTGCAGTTCGACCCACCAGGGATGACCGTCCGGCTTGACCCCGGCGCCACGCAGTTCCCCGCCGATCTCGACGAGATGATGGGTGGCGCCCATGGCCGCGAGCCGTTCGGAGACCCTGTCGACGGCATGGCCCTTGGCGATGCCCGACAGGTCCAGCTTGACGCCACCGAGCTGTTGCACGGCGCGGGCGTCGCGGTTGAGGCGCAGCCGGCCCCAGCCGCTGACGGCGAGGGCGGCGGCGATCTCGTCCTCGAAGGGAACGGTGGGGCCAGCGCCGAAGGCGTCGAGCGGGCGGGGGCCGGGCGGGCCGAAACCCCACAGGTCGACGAGGGCGCCGAGGGTCGGGTCGACCGCGCCATTGGTGTCGTCCGCCAGTTCGAGCGAGGCGTTGAGGAGTGACCAGAAGGGCTCCGAAACGGCCCAGAACCCAGGAGGGGCGGCGTTGAGGCGCGACAGCTCGGAGCGGGGCTCCCAATGGCTGAACAGGAGGATGATCCGGTTCAGCTCGTCATCGATGGCGGTCTGGAAGGCGGCGCGGTCGGGGCCCGGCGGCGGGGCGAGGCGGACGGCCCAGGTCGTGCCCATGGTTTCGCCCGCGAAGTCCCAGATCAGGTCCGACGGCGGGCGCGTGGGGGCCTTGCCGTGGGTCGGGATCAGTACCCGGTTGTCGACGCGCGGACCGTCGCCGCCGATCAGCATCGGCGGCGGGGCGGAGCGGCCAGGCCCGGAACCGGCGTCCGTCAGGGGAGCACTTCCATGACGCCGTTGTACTGGGCCGAGGCGGCCGGGCGGCCGTCGGCGGCGGGGGTGCGGACCGAGGCGTTCAGCCAGTACATGCCCGGTTCGGGCCAGGTCACGGTGAAGGAGCCGTCGGCGGCGGTCCTGACGGTCATCTCTTCCGGATTGTCGCGGTAGCGCGCGCCGCCGCGGGCCACGGTGACGTCGAGATCGGCGGCCGGGGCGCCGTCGCGGACCAGTTTGAAGGTCGCGGGCTCGCCGGCGACGAGGTCGTTCGGATGGGTGACCGGGACCAGCTCCATGCCCTTGCCGGTGGGCTGCAGGGCGTCCGTGGTCGGGGCGCCCAGGGTGACGAAGGTCTCGACGCGGCTGTCCGAACGGGTGACGGTCACCTCGGTGGCGTCGGCGGGGATGCTGGCGGCCATGTCAGCCTCGGTCCCGCGAAAGCGCTTCGTCGCGCCGTCCTGCTTGTAGCTGACCACGACGCCGCCCATCACATTGGCGACGCGCCAGGTGCCCGGCTGGGTCAGGTGCAGGTCGAAGGTCGAGCGGTAGCGGCTGCGCATCACGTTCTCGGGCGCGACCGTCGAGCCGTCCGGGGCCGTGATGACCAGGCCGTCGAGGCCCATGGCGGCGTGGTCGGCGATGAAGACGCCGTTGGACATGCCGGCGTCGAAGCCGACCCAGGCGTCCGTGCCCGACAGAACCGTCGAGGTCGGCGCGAGCCAGGCGCGATGGGCCTGGGCCGACATCGGCAGGGCCAGGGCCGAGAGGGCGGCGATCAGGGCGAGCGACTTCTTCATGGCGAGGGTCCTTTAGCGGGTGACGGTGACGCTGACGGCGCCGAGTTCGGTGGCGCCGGAGGCGCGGGCGGTGTTGGGAGCGCCCCAGCGGAAGGGCACGCGGACGGCTTCACGGCCGCCCAGTTCCCGCGCCGCCTCGACGACCAGGACGTAGTCGCCGGCGGGCAGGTCGCGCAGGCGGGCGCCCGGCACGGCGACGGTGTGGCGGCCCGGAGCCTTGGTGGCGCTGGAAATCCCGTCGGCGGGCAGGGTCATGGCGCGGCCGCCGCGGCGCCACCAGGTGCGCATGTCCTTGAGCCAGTCCTTGCCCTCGGCGAGGTTCGAGACCTCGTACCAGACGGCGAGGGTGCGAACGGCCGTGTTGTCGGGGCGCTCGATCCACACGGCGACATAGGGGCGGTGGTAGGCGGCGACCGACAGGCGCGGGATCTCGACCGAGACGTTCAGGTCGGCGGCGAAGGCCGGTGCGGCGGCGGCGCTGGCGGCGATGGCGGTGGCGGCGAGGGTGAGCTTACGCATGGGACACTCGTTCGGGTCGAAGGGGGCGATCAGTGAATGAACAGCAGGGCGATGACGGCGGGAATCAGCAGGCCGAGGCCGAGCAGCGGCCAGGTCGAGGGGCGCTGGCGGGCGTGCAGCCAGGTCAGGCCGAAGCCGGTGACGGCGAAGACGACGCAGGCGGCGGCGAAGACGTCGATGAACCAGTACCAGACAGGGCCGGTGTTGCGGCCCTTGTGCAGGTCGTTGAGCCAGGCGACCCAGCCGCGCGTGGTGCGCTCGCGCAGAGCCTCGCCGGTGGCGCGGTCGATGGTCAGCCAGCCATCGCCGCCGGGCTCGGGCAGGGCGACGTAGATCTCGTCGGCGGTGGTTTCGGTGGGGCGGCCGGCGATCCGGACCTTGAAGGCGTCGGCGGCCCAGCGGGCGACCGCGTCGGGCACGGGCGCGGTGGTCTCGTCCGGGAAGGCGCCGAGCCGTTCCACAAGGGGCGCGGGCAGGGTTGCGATCCGCTCGATCGTGACCGGCTCGGCCGGGATGTCGGCGGCGTGGTTCAGGGTGATGCCGGTGACGGCGAACAGCAGCAGGCCGATCAGGCTGAGGGCGGCTGAAATCCAGTGCCACTGATGCAGCTGCTTGAGCCAGAACGAGCGTCTGGCGTTCAGGGCCTTCGGGGGCCTGGCGGGCGCGGCGGCGTCGGTCACGTCCGGCTTGTGCCGAAGTTGCGAACCGTTTGCAATAGAGGGATTCTACGGATCAGCGTGACAGTCTGACGCCGAGGCTGAGCGTGCGCGGCGGGCCGAAGCCGGCGACGCCCGCGCCGGTCTCCGACACCTCCACCTCCGCGTCGTACAGGTTGTCGGCGGCGAGCCAGATCGTTGTGGACGGTGTTACGGCCCAGTCGGCGCGCAGGTCGACCGTGCCGGCGGCTTTGAGGACGCGGCTGTTGAGGTCGTCGTCGAAGCGGCGGCTCTCCCAGCGCAGGTCGGCGGCGAGGGCGAGGCGGTCCGTCGGGCGCCACTCCAGCCCGGCCGTGGCGCTCCAGATCGGGGCCTGGGCCGGGCGCAGTCCGGTCAGCTGCGGCGCCATGGCGCCGCCGTCCACCCGGGCGTCGGTGGCGGACAGGGCGGCTCGCAGCGATAGCCGGTCGGTGAGGGCGAGGCGGCCATCGAGCTCGACGCCGGTAGCTTCGATGGTCCCGGCGTTCATGCGCTGGCGCAGCACGCCGCCGGCGGGGACGAAGCCGGCGCGGGGGAAGGTGGCGGGGCCTTCCCCGATGGTGACGTTGACGATGGCGTCCTCGATCCGCGTCCAGAAGGCGGTGGCGGTCAGGGTGGCGCGGTCCCCGGACCAGGCCCAGCCGGCCTCGACGCCGGTGAGGCGTTCCGGCTGCAGGGCGGCGTTGGCCTCGGTCAGGTCGTTGCCGACGCGGAACGGGCGGTGCAGTTCGTTGAGAGTCGCCGGGCGGAAGCCGGTGTAGGCGGCGAGACGCAGGGCGTGGCCGCTTCCGAGATCGCGCCGGGCGGCGAGACGGGCGCTGACGACCTCGCCTGAGCGGTCGGGATCGGTCTCGTCCAGCGTCGGCAGGCCGGTGGCGAGGTCGGTCTCGAGCCTGCGGCCGTTCTCGCTGCGCCAGCCGTCGTAGCGGAGGCCTCCCGCAACGAGCCAAGGACCCGAGGTCCACGACCCCTCGACGTAGACGCCGGCCACGGAGGTCTCGCCGCCGGCGACGCGGCCGCGGGTGAAGCCAGCTCCGAGATTGCGAAACCGCTCGCGCGTCTCGCCTTCGTTGAAGCGGGCGTCGGCGCCGAGCTCCCATTCGACGCGGGCGATCCCGCTGACGATGATCCTGCGCAGGGCGGCGTTGAGGCCCCAGCCCGTGGCGGGGGTCTCGTACTGGTCGTTGGCGGGCGTGGTGGAGGCGCGGTCGGCGGCGACGGCGACGGAGGCGTTGGCCAGGTCGCTTTCGCGCCGCCAGGCCTGCAGCCGCCAGCCGGGGCGGTCGGCGCGGGGCTGGACGGCGGCCGTGGCGGATATGGCGTGGCCGCTGGCGGTGGCGCGCGCGCCGGCGAGGCCGGAGCCGCGCTCTTCCTCGAAGGCCGATGCGCGCAGGGAGACGACGGCTTGCGAGACGGGAATATCGGCGCGCAGGGCGGCGCTGCTGACCTCCAGATCGAGCGGCGTGTCGGCGGCGCCGGCGTCGGGGCCGCGCACGGGGACATAGCCATCGCTGGTCTCGTGCAGGGCGGAGGCGACGAGGCGGACGGAGCCGACATCGGCGGCGCCGGACGCGGCCAGGCGGGCGCCGCCACGCTCGCCGAGGGAGGCGTCGAGCAGGGCGCCGGAGTCGCGCTCGCGCAGCTGGATCACGCCGGTCAGGGCTCCGGCACCGTACGGGCCTGCCCCGGAGCCGCGCAAGATGTCGAGGCCGGACAGGCTTTCGGTCGGAACCTGGGACCAGATCACCCAGCCGCCGAACGGGTCGTTCAGGGGCACGCCGTCGAGGGTGACGAGGGTGCGGCCGGCGCCGGAGGGGGCGATGGCCCGCAGGCTGATCCCCTGGGTGGTCGGATTGGCGGCGAGGCTGGAGGTGCGGCGGAACAGGGAGACGGCCGGGACGGCGGCCAGCGCCTCGTCGAGCCGCTGCTGGTCGCGCAGGTCGCGCTCGTCGAGACGGATCACCGAGAAGGCGGCCTCGCCGGCGGCGGGCGGCAGGCGGGCGCCGGTGACGACGACGTCCGGAAGCGGGGGTGGGGGGAGCTGGAGCATGAAGCGCTACAATACCCCCGGGAGGGAAGGGTTGCGATCCACGCGGGTCAGGCGGCGGCGGCGACTTCGCCGTTCAGCACCTTGCGGATGGCGTTCAGCAGGGCGTCGGGCTGGATCGGCTTCTGCGCGACCCCGTCCATGCCGGCGGCGAGATAGGCGATCTCATCGCGGGGATCGGCGTTTGCGGTCAGGGCGAGTATCGGAATGCGGGCTGCGGGGCCGGCCAGGGCGCGGATGGCGCGGGTCGCCTCGACGCCGTCCATCACCGGCATCTTGATGTCCATAAGCACCAGGTCGAAGGCCGCGGACTGGACGCGCTCGACGGCGGCGAGGCCGTTCTCGACGGTCTCGGAGGTGCATCCGAACAGGTCGAGCACCTTGCCGGCGACGAAGCGGTTGGTCGGATTGTCGTCGGCGATCAGGACGTGGAGGGTGTCGTGCGGCGTCGGCTCCTCCATCGCCACGGCGCCGGCGTGCTGCGCTTCGGCCAGGGGCAGCCGCAGAACGAAGCGGAAGCGGGCCCCGCCGCAGGCCGAGCGGTCGACCGCGATGTGGCTGTCGAGGCGTTCGACGATCTGGCGGCAGATGGCCAGGCCGAGACCGGCGCCGGCGCCCTCACGGCCGGCGCGGCCGGTGTTGAAGGGCTCGAAGATCACCTTCGCGGCGGCCTCGTCGATGCCGGGACCGCTATCCTCGACGGTCACGGCGACCTCGGCCGCGTCACCCCCGATCCGGCTTTCGACCAGGACGGCGACACGGCCGGAAGGCGTGAACTTGATCGCATTGCCGATGAGATTGTTCATCAACTGCTTCAGCCGCATCTCGTCGGCGACGACCCAGGGCGCGGCGTCGGCCTCGCAGGTCACGGAGAGGGCGAGCGCCTTTTCCTCGGCGCGAGGCGACCACAGCGCGAGCAGATCGTGGGCCAGGCCCTCAAGCCGGACGGGAGCCGGTTCGAAGGTCATCAGACCGTTCTCGGCCCGGGACATGTCGAGCGCGTCGGTGAGCAGGCGTAACAGGCTCTGACCTGAATCGAGGATGGTGCGGACATGGGGCCGCAGGGCGTCCTGCGCCAGCTCGCGATCCATCAGGGCCGCGACCCCGAGCACGCCGTTCAACGGCGTGCGGATTTCGTGACTCATCACTGCCAGGAATTCGGACTTGGCGCGGCTGGAGGAGCGGGCCTCCTGTTCGGCGCGGGCGAGATCCCGGGCCAGGGCGCTCATGGCCTCGGCCCGGCGGCGGTGGATGGCGCTGCCGGCCTGAAGCAGGTGGATCCCGGCCCCGACCCCGGCGTAGCGCCCTCCCGACGTGACGACGAAGCCGTTCAGAAGCGCGCCGAGACTGGCGGCGTCGACGCTCTCGAACAGGGTTTCGGCGTCGGCTTCGGCGTTCAGGATGCGCGGCACGGGGTCCATGAAGCTGGAGGCCGGCCGGCGAGCATAGAGGGCGCGCCCGAACTCGGCCGCCATGCGCAGGGTGAAGGCGTTGCGCTCGACGAGGCCGACCGGACGATCGCCCGGGTCGACCACGGCGATGGCCAAGGTGTCCGGCTCGCGGTTGAACAGGTCGAGGACGTGGGCGCCGGGCGTGTCCGGGGTGATCGGCGCAGCGGCGCTCGCAAAGTCTCCAATCCGGGCCATCGATCCTCGCGCTCTGAACGGCCGCGAGGTAGGCCGCCGCGCCTTAACAGCAGCTTTGCCGTATGTGAATTTTTAGCGAGTTTCTTTTAAAGATCAGTCCGCTGACGGATCGCTCAGGCGCTTCAGAAGCTCCGCTGCGAACTGCGAAAGGGTGTCGTCGCGGGCGCCCATGACGACGATGCGGTCGCCGGGACGGGCGAGGGTGACGAGACGGTCGCCGCAGGCCTCGCGGGTCGGCAGGGCCTCGGCGTTTCGGCCGGCGGCCCGGACGCCTGAGGCGATGTCTTCGCTGCCGACGCTGCGGTCCGTCGTGCCGCCGTAGTAGACCGGCTCGGGCATGAGCAGGACGTCCTCGTCCCGCAGCAGGCCGGTGAAGCCGTCGATGAACTCGTCCTTCATCAGCCGGAGAGGCCCGAAGCCGTGCGGCTGGAACAGGACCAGCAGCCGGCCGTCGAAGGCGTGCAGGGTCTTGAGGGTGGCGGCGATCTTGTCCGGGTTGTGGGCGAAGTCGTCGATCACGGTGACCCCGTTCGAGGTCCCGACCACCTCCATGCGACGGCGGATGCCGGCGAAGGTCCCCAAGCCGTCGACGGCCTGGTCGAGCGGCACGCCGATGGCTCGGACCGCGCCGAGGGCGGCGAGGGCGTTGGCGACATTGTGGGCCCCGGGGACCGGCAGGGCCACCGGGTGGTCGGTTCCCGCAGCGCGGTCGGTGAGACGGAAGCGCATGCCGGCGGGCAGCGGCTCGAGGTCGTGGGCCGAGAGATCGGCCGTGTCGTTGCCGAGCGCAAAGGTCACGACGGCGTCGCCGCGTCCGGCCTCGACCATGGACTGCGCGAGGGCGGCGGTCTCGGGATTGTCGAGGTTGAGGACGGCGGTGGCCGAGCGGGCGGTGAAGCCGCCGAACAGGTCGCGGAGCTCCTCCATCGACTTGTGGTCCAGCGAGATGTTGGAGACCACGGCGACGGTCGGGTCGTAGCGGGCGATGGAGCCGTCGGACTCGTCGACCTCGGAGACGAACAGGTCGCGGCCGCCGATCAGGGCGCTGGCGAACGGGTGGTCGGCGTCGGCGAAATTCTTCATCACCGCGCCGTTCATGACGGTGGGGCGGCGGCCGGCCTGGTGCAGGATCCAGGCGATCATGCCAGTGATGGTGGACTTGCCCGAAGTGCCGGCGACGCCGATCGAGGTCGGGGCGGCGTTGAACAGTTCGCTGAGCAACTGGGGTCGGGTCTTGATGGCGGCGCCGACCCGCTTCGCCGCGCCGATGTCGGGGACCGTGTCCTCGATGGCCCCGGTGGCGACGACGATCTGGTCCGGGCGGGTGACGCCGGACCCGTCCTGCGGATGCAGGGCGACGCCATGGGCCTCGAGCCAGGCGAATTTCTCCGGCGTGCGGCCCTGGTCGCGGGAGCGGTCGGAGCCCTCGATCCGCCCCCCCTGCGCCTGGACAATCATCGCCAGGGGCAGCATGCCCGAGCCGCCGATGCCGCAGAAGAAATAGTCGTCTTGATTCATGAGGGCGAAACCGGGGAATGTCCGGCGGCCTGACTAGCACGCCCGGGCGGGGAGAACAGATGAAGATCGGCATCGTCAACGCCAGTTCGCGCTTGAACCGGGAGCGGGCGGAGGCCGTGCACGACTGGTTCGCGGCCAATGTCCCGGACGGCTCGATCAAGGTGGTGTTTCACCCGGCCAGCTTCGGCAAGCACGGGCATTTCGGAGGGGACGACGCCAGCCGGGCCGCCGCCTTCGTCGAATACGCCAACGATCCGCGGCTGGACGCGGTGTGGTTCGCGCGAGGCGGCTATGGATCGTGCCGCATCGCCGAGGCCGTGCTGCCGCGGCTGACGGATGTGGCGCGCAACAAGCGGTATCTGGGATATTCCGACGCGGGGACGCTGCTGGCGGGGCTCTACAAGGCGGGGTTCCCGCATGTTGCCCACGGGCCGATGGCCTCGGACGCGGTGCGCAGCGACGCGGCGGCGTGGCGGGCGCTGAACTGGCTGAAGCGCGGCGATCCGGCCTCGTGGGAGCCGTCGTTGCACGAGGATCCGCGGCCGGCGGTCGCCTTCAATCTGAGCATTCTCGACGCCCTGGTCGGGACCGCCCTGGAGCCTGACCTGAGCGGCCATGTGCTGATGCTGGAGGACGTGTCCGAGCCGCTGTACCGCGTCGACCGGATGATGTTCCATCTGACCGGCCAGGCTTCGATCCGCAAGGTGGCGGGCATCCGTCTGGGGCGGGTGTCGGACATCGTCGAGAACGATCCCGATTTCGGCCTGACCCCGGAAGAGATCGTCCGCTACTGGTGCCAGCGGTCGGGCATCCCGTATCTCGGCGCCGCGGACATCGGCCACGACCGCGAGAACAAGGTCGTGCCGTTCGGGCCGCGGTAGGCGCGACAGCGGCGACGCTGGCGCCCGGCCTGTCCCCGGGCCATGTTCGCAACGCATGAACCGACGCAACCTGTTGATCCGCGCCGCAGGACTGGCCGCCGTCGTCGGCGCCGCCTGGTGGGCCCGCGAGACCCTCTTCTGGCCCGCGCCCGACCTGGGCTTTGGCGAAGACGGCGCGACGCCGTGGCTGCCCTATGCGCGGCGGGCCAATGTCCCCACCGTCAGGGTCCGGGTCGAGGGGCGCGAGGTCATCGCCCTGATTGACACCGGGGCCCAGTATTCGGTGATCGACCGGGCGCTGGTCGAGGCCCTGCCGGCGCAGCGGCGGTCGATCTTCGAGATGCCGCTGGTGGCCTATGGGGTTGGCGGCGGCACGCAGATGGGTCGGGGCACGACGCTTGAGGTGACCCTGCCGGGCCTGGTCATCGGCAAGCTGCGGGCGGCGATCCTCGACCTCGGGCCGTTGGCCTCGGACGGCGGATTGAACACGCCGCTGATCCTCGGGCGCGACGTGCTGGAGCATCTGGTGCTGGCGATCGATCCGGCCCGGCGGCACGTCCGGCTGATCGCGCGCGAGGCCTTCGTGCGTCCGCCGGACCTTGCGCCGGCGACGGTGCGGCGGTCGGGCGGCGGTCTGGTCGCCCAGGTCACGGTCGAGGGCGTGGCGTTGGACGCGGTGGTGGACACCGGCGCCTCGTCGCTGCTGGCGCTGGACAAGGCGACCGCCGAGGCCGCGGGCCTGCTGGACGGGCGTCGGCAGGAGGTCGGGACCAGCCTTGTGCTGGGCGGGGCCATGCAGGCCGCCGTGCTGGAGGCGCGCACCGTGACCTTCGCCGACCACCTGTACCGGCGGGTGCAGGTCGGGGTGTTCGACCAGCCGCCGCTGCCGAACTTTCCCGGCGCCCTCGTCGGCATGGAGGCGTTCATGGGCCGTCGGGCCGCCTTTGATCTCGGGGCCGGCACGCTGCACGTGTCGCAGCCGCTGGACCTGACGGTCGGACGGGCGGCCTAGAGGACCGAGAGAGTGTCGCAGGCGGCGGGATCGCCCGACTCATAGCCGCGGCGCAGCCACTCGACACGCTGGGCCGAGGAGCCGTGGGTGAAGCCCTCCGGCACGACGCGGCCGCCCTGCCGGCGCTGCAGGGTGTCGTCGCCAATGGCGGAGGCGGTGCGCAGGCCCTCTTCCAGATCGCCGGCCTCCAGCGCGACGGCGCCATTGGAGACGGCCGAGGCGTTGCGGGCCCAGACCCCGGCGTAGCAGTCGGCCTGAAGCTCGAGCGCGACGGAGTACCGGTTGGCCTCGGCCTGGCCCGAGGCGCGCTGCTGGGCCCGCTGCACCTGCTGCGACGTCCCCATGAGAGTCTGGACATGGTGACCGTATTCGTGGGCGATGACATAGGCCCGGGCGAAGTCGGCGGCCGAAGCGCCGAGCTGGCTTTCCATCTGCTGCCAGAACGACAGGTCCAGATACACCCGCCGGTCGCTGGGGCAGTAGAAGGGCCCCATGGCGGACTGGCCGAAGCCGCAGCCTGTCGAGGTGCCCTGCTCGTAGAGAATGACGGTCGGCGGCTGATAGCCCTGCAGCTGCGTCTTCCAGACGTCGTCCACATTCGTCCCGATGACGTCGACGAAGGCGCCGGCCTGATCCGCGGGGCTGCCCCGGGTTCCCTGTTCGGAACTGCCGACGCCGCCGAGCTGGCTGGTGATCTGCTGGGTCGTCTGCGGATCGATGCCGAAGACGAAATAGCCGATCGCGGCGAGAACGAGCGCGCCGATGCCGCCGCCAGCGATCCCGACGCCGCCCATGCCGCGGCGGTCCTCGATGTTGCCGCCGCGTCGTCCGCCCTGCCAGCGCATGATCCGTTCCCTCGTCCCTCTGAATGAAGCCAAGCAGGAACGCGGCCGTCAGGGAAGGGATGCAGGAGCGAACAGGCTCAGCGGGCGGGACGGTCCAGCCAGGCGTCGATCTGGGTGACGCTGCTGGCGGTGGCGCGGCGGCGTTCGGTGGCGGACTCGCGCAGGGCGCGCTCTTCCTCGGGCGAGCGGAGGGCGCGGTAAGGCGGCGGCTGGAGTGGTTCCGGCTGGCGGGCCGCCTCGATCTCGAGCCGGTTCAGGCGGGTTTCGAGCTGGAGCTGGCGCGCAAAGGCTTCGCGCTGGTCGGCCCGGGCGCGCAGACGGTCGATCTCGTAGCGGTGCTGGTCGGCCTGGTAGCGGTGCAGGTCGGCGCCCGGCGAGACGTGGGGCGGAATCGCCTGGGCCAGCGCCGGGGACGCGGCGGCCAGGGCTGTGGCGGCGATCAGGATGCGGACCAGGGTCATGCGCACAAGATGGGCCCGGGGCGGCCCGTCGCCAAGCGTGGCCGGAGTCACCGGCCCGGGGAGAGGGTCCAGACGCGGGTGCGCTTGACGGCCGAATCCTCCAGTTCGCGCGTGGTCGGCACCTCGTATTCGGCCAGGAGATCGAGGCCGGACTTCGGAAAGTAGGTCCGCAGGGGATCGCCGACCAGGACGTGGACGCCCCGACCGGCGGCGGTGGTCAGCCAGGCGAGAACCCGCCCGGCCATGGGCTTTTCGTAGAAGACGTCGCCGGCGCAGATCACCTCGACGTCAGGCGGCGGGCCGTCGAGCAGGTCGGCCCCCGTGAAGGTGGCCGTCACGCCATTGGCTTCGGCGTTGAGGGCGACGGCGGCGGCGCAGAACGGGTCGATGTCGGCGCAGAGGGCCGAGGCCGCGCCCGCCTTCATGGCCGCGATGCCGACGAGGCCGGAGCCGGCGGCGAAGTCGAGCACGCGCCGGCCGGCGACCTCGCCCGGGTTGTCCAGCAGCCAGCGGGCGAGACCCTGTCCGCCGGCCCAGGCGAAGGCCCAGAACGGCGGCGGCAGACCCATCTCGCCGAGCTCCTCCTCGGTGAGCCGCCAGATCGGCGTGACCTCGTCGGCCAGCCACAGGGAAATCTCCGGCGCGTGCGGCACGGGCTGCAGGCGGGTATTGGCGAGGATGAAGGCGGCGGGATCGGCGATCGGCATCCCGCCTCCTTACAGGGTTCCGGCGGACCGGGCGCGCGTGCCGACGGTTAGGGGGCCAGCGCCCCGGCGGGCTCGAGAAAGCCGAGGCGGCGCAGTTCCGCGATCGAGCCGGCGGCGGTCTTGTGAGGGATGAAGACGCCGCCCTCCTTCTCCCACAGGTGGCGGAATTTGACCGTGTCGTCGACGAGGGCGTCGCCCGGATGGCAGTGCTCTCGCTTGAGCGCCGAGGAGGTGGTGATCACCTGGACGCCGGGGAAATGGCGGGCGGCCCAACGGCGCTTCTGCGGCTCGGCCCAGGCGCCGCGCGGCAGGCCGGTCAGGATGACGGGATCGCGATGGCGGACGGCCTCGTACAGGTCCATGGCGTCGGGCAGCAGGTCGAGGGTGTCGAAGAAGTCCGGCGTGGAGGCGATGCGGGCCCAGAAGGCCTGCAGACCGAAGCGCTGTTCGAAGCGCCGCGGCGGCATGCCGAGCACGGCGGCGGCGCCCCCTTCGAAGTCGGCGAGGACGCCGTCGCAGTCGAGATAGATGCGGGCCCGGGATCGGGGCTCTTTGGCCATCCGGGTCAGCGGGGATGGGTTTTCGAGGAGTCGCCGCCGGCCTCGTTCGGACCGTCGTCGACCCCGCCGCCCGCGCCGAACTCGCGGCCCGGCATGACCGAATCGGCCGCGGCGTCGCCGGCGCGCCAGCCGCGCTCGTGCGATTCCCAATTCGGCGGACGGCGTTCCAGGCCGGCGTCGCTGACCGGATTGCGCCTCGGACCGCGGATGACCCGCTCCTCGGGCGCGACCGTCGCGGGCGGGGATTCGCGGCCGGGGTCCTTGCCGGCGGCCTGGCTGGAGCGGCGCGGCTCCCGCGTCAGCTCGGTCTGCCCGTCGCCGCCGTGCGAGCCGCGGTGGCGGTCCTCGCCGGGTGATGGTCTGGATTCGGAATTGCCCATGGGAGTCTCCTTTCGCCCCCGACAGATCTCAACCGGAGGCCGGAAGCGTGGTTCCCGCGCTCGCGGTCTTCAGCACCTCCATGTAGCCGCCGGCCACCTCGATCCGCCCGCCCTGGGGCCTGGCGTGCACGGCGCGGTGCAGGGCCGGCAGCTTCCAGCAGGGGACGTGCATGAACAGGTGGTGCTCGGCGTGGAAATTGACCCAGTAGGGGGCGATGAAGGCGCGCTCCCACCACGAGGCGCGGGTGGTGCGGGCGGCGCGGAAGGCGTCGTCGGCCGAACCCTCGACGCAGGCGTGCTCGGCGATGTTGCGCAGCCGGGTGACCATGGGGAACCAGGTGGCCAGCGGCAGCAGCCAGAGGACGAAATACGCCCACCAGACGCCGGCGAGGATCGCGGCCGCGAGCAGGGCGGCGTTGACCAGCAGGAAGGGGGCGACGGAGCGGCCGGTGACGACCGCGCCCTCCGCCATATCCTCATCGCGGTCGCTGGCGAACGCCTTGAAGAGGTAGAGCACGCGCTGTTTGAAGAAGGTCTGGCCGGTCAGGTCGCGGATGATCTTGCGGCGCAGCGAGGCGCGGGTGACGGGGAAGGGGGCGGAGAGGACGAGGTCCGGATCCTCGGGTTGCTGGGCGTATTTGTGGTGGCTGAGGTGATACGGCCGGTAGAGGGGCAGGGAGGCGCCGACGGGCACGGCGCAAAGCCAGTGGCCGAGGAAATCGTTCAGACGGGCCCTGGGCGACAGACCGCCGTGCGCCGCCTCGTGCATCAGTATGGCGAGACCCAGTTGCCGCGTGCCGATGACGGCGACGCAGAGCGGGATCAGGATCGGCCACAGCACCCCCGCGACGGCGGCCAGCAGGATCACGCCCCAGCAGTGCAGGACCAGCAGCGGACCGACCCAGGCCGCGCGCGCCTGGAACGGCGCCCACTCCTCGGGCGTGAACAGATCAGCCGGACGGGCGCGGGGAGCGGCGGGCATGGCGCACAGGATACGCCCACCCGGAGCTGGCGGAAAGCACAGCGGGGGGCGGTGGAGCGTGTCAGGCGGAGCTGACGAAAAGTCAGGTTGACATGACATAACGAGCATGTAAGGTAAGCATGACATCGCGTCAGGAGGACTTGTCATGCTGAGCATCTGGAAGACCGGGACGGCGGCGCACAGGCGCTACGTGATCCGCACCTTCGCCTTCATGGTCCCCTATATGCTGATCTGCATCTCGATGATGGTGACAGACGTCTTCGACGAGGTGATCGGCAAGCCGGCGGGGTGGGTTCTCGCCGCGGCCGTCTCCGCCCCGGTGATCGGCCAGCTCTGGGCCACCCTGAGCCTGATGCGGGAGAGCGACGAGTTCGTGCGCGCCGTGACCGCCAAACAGTTCATCGTTTCGGCCGGGCTGGCGATGGCGCTGGCCACCTTCTGGGGCTTCGCCGAGACGTTCGCCGCCGCCCCCCATCTGCCGGGCTGGCTGATCTATGCCGCCTTCTGGGCCTTCTTCGGATGTGTGACGCCCTTCATCCGGGCGTCGAACTGATGAAGAACCGGCTGAAACTGCTCCGCGTCGAACGCGGCTGGACCCAGGAACAGCTGGGGCAGGCGCTGGGCGTCTCGCGGCAGGCCGTAAACGCGCTGGAGACGGAGAAACACGATCCGTCGCTGGACCTCGCCTACCGCATCGCCGTGCTGTTCGCGCGACCGGTGGAAGACATATTCGAGAACCCGCACGCCTGACGGCTTCAGGCGCTTTCAAGGGAACATGTCCATGCTGCATCTCCGTCACTTCGTGGCGCGCTCGACCCTGCGCGCATTGTGCCTGGCCTCTGCGTCATTATTGGTCGCAGGCGGCGTCCTGCTGGCGACACGGGCCGAGAGCGCCCCGGCGGTGCAGGCGTCGACCGCCTTCGCCTCCGACCGGCTGTCGGTCGAGGTCGTCGGGGCCGGGCCCGACGTGATCCTGATCCCCGGCTTCGCCTCGTCGCGGGAGGTGTGGCGGGCGGAGGCGGCGCGGCTGGCGCCGACGCACCGGGTGCACCTGGTGCAGCTGGCCGGGTTCGCCGGCGAACCGTGGAGCCATGGCGACGGGCCGTTCGTCGCGCCGGCGGTCGGGGCACTGGGGCGCTATGTGCGAGAGGCCGGACTGGAGCAGCCGGCGGTGATCGGCCATTCGATGGGCGGGCTGACCGCACTGCTGCTGGCGCAGGCGGAGCCGGAGCTGGTCGGCAGGGTGATGACCGTCGACAGCCTGCCGTTCTTCAGCGCCCTGTTCGGGCCGACGGCGACGGCGGAGAGCGCCCGGCCGTTCGCCGACCAGGCGGCGGCGGGCATTCTCGCCGCCGATGAAGCGGGCTTCGCGAGCCAGCAGGGTCAGACGGCGATCGGCCTGGCGCGGGATCCGGCGACCCGGGCCGCCATGGTCGAATGGTCGATGGCCTCGGACCGGCGGGCGATGGCGGCGGCGATCCGGGAGGTGATGACCACGGACGCGCGGCCGGGGCTGGCGGCGGTGACGACGCCGGTGTGGGCGGTCTACGCCTCGGACGCCGACGGCGGGGCGCCGGCGGCCATGGCCGACGCGCTGTGGGGCCGCGAGTATGCCACCCTGCCGGGGGTCAGGCTGATCCGCGTCGATGGCTCGCGGCATTTCATCATGGCCGACCAGCCGGCGCAGTTCGCCGAACTGGTCGATCAGTTCCTGGCCGACTAGCTCGCCGTCGCGGCCGGTTGCGGAGTCGGGGCCGGCGTGACGTCGCCGGCCTTGACCAGCTCGCCCCCGAACTCGCCGGCGTAGGCGATGGCCAGCAGCGAGCGGAACAGGGTCGCCGGAATGGCGATCTCATAGCCGCCCTCGGCGTAGGAGCCGGCCTGGAAGGGGCCGATCAGGAAGGTCAGGCCGGCGGCCTTGCCCTGCGCCGTGCCGGGGGTGAGCACGAAGGGCGTGCTGGCGACGCGGGGGCAGGCGTAGGGCTTGCTGTCGAAGGTGATCGACGGACCGGCGGGGACGCGGGCGCGCTTGGCCGTGTTCAGGGCCGAGCACAGGGCCTGGTCGAGCGTGGTCAGGTCGGAGCCCTTCCGGAACAGGTCGAGAAGGCCGATCTGGCGCTTCAGCGCCTTGTCCCAGAGCAGGCCGCTGCTGAGGGTGTTGGGCTGGGCGCCGCCGGTTTCGGACGAGGTGCGCTTGAGGCTGAACAGCTTGCCGGTCTCGGCGGCGGCGGTGATGGCGACGGTGTTGGTGAATTTCGGCTGGTCGGGGTCCGCCCCCGCTTCGATGTTGTCGCTTTCGGCCCCGTCGACGAACTGGCGCAGCTTGCGAACCTCCTCGGCGTAGAGGCGGGCGTGCAGGTCGGTCTGCGGCTTGATCGCCTCTGGCAGGGTCAGCTTGACGTCGGCGTAGGGGGTCCTGGCCTCATAGCCCATGGGCGCGGCGGCGTCGGCCGGGGTGATGGCGGCGTTGGAGCCCTGGGCGCCCGCGGCCGGGGCGTCGGCCGGATCCCGGTCGCGGTTGCAGGCGGACAGGGCCGCGACGGCGACGGCGGTCAGGAGCAGCAGGCTCAGGGGACGGGACATGCGGGACTCCTTCACAACGAAAACTGAACCGAACCGAGAATGATGGCCAGAAGCAGGATCAGGCCGGCGTCGCGGTTGGATTTGAACAGGCGCAGGGCGAGGGCGGGGTCGTCGGTTCGGACGTCGCGGGCCTGGCGCAACAGGTGGGCGGCCCAGGGCAGGAGGGCGACGTAGAAGACCGGGCCGAGGCCCGCGCTCAGGCCGGCGAGGACGGTCAGGAGGGCGGTCAGCCCATAGAAGACGCCGACGCCGCGCCGGACGTTGGCGCCGAGCCGGCGGGCCGAGGATTTGACCCCGACCATGGCGTCGTCCTCGATGTCCTGCAGGGCGTAGATGGTGTCGTAGCCGAGGGTCCAGAAGACGCCGCCGAGGTAGAGGAGGAGGGCGGAGGGCCAGAGGAGGGTGAGCGCCGGAGAGGCGAACTCGTAGGCGCAGGGCGGAGGCGGCCCGGCCCCGGCCCAAATGCAGAGACTGTTCGCGGCTCCGTGCACCGCCGCGATTGCCGGGAGCGCGGAAAGCCCCGCCGCGAACCCCATCAGGGCGCCCCAGTTGAAGGTCAGGCCGAGCCAGGCCTGGGGCCACCAGGTGATCCGCTTCATGAAGGGGTAGGCGGCGACGAGGGCGAGGGAGGCGACGCCGAGCAGGACCGCCGCCAGGTTAAGGGTCAACAGGATCAGCAGGCTGACGAGGCTGCAGCCGATGACGAAGGCCCAGGCCTGTTTGACGCTGATGCGGCCGGAGGGGAGGGGGCGCAGGGCGGTGCGGGCGACCTGGGCGTCGATGTCGCGGTCGACGATGTCGTTGAAGGCGCAGCCGGCGGCGCGCATCAGGCAGGCGCCGAGGGCGAAGCCGAGGAACAGCCAGGCGTCGTACAGGTCGGGCGCCTTGCCGAACTGGCTCAGGGCCAGGGCGATGCCCTGCCAGCCGGGCAGGAGCAGCAGCCAGATGCCGATCGGCCGGTCGAAGCGGCCGAGCCTGAGCCACGGCTTGAGCCCTTCCGGCGCATGGCGGTCCACCCAGTTCGATCCGGCGTCGGGCAGCGGGGCGGAGGTCATGGTGGAGGTTGTATGCGGTCCGGGGGTGGGGGTGAAGGGGAGGCGAGAGGCGAGAGGCGACAGGCAGCAGGCGACAGGCAACAGGCAACAGGCAACAGGCAACAGGCAACAGGCAACAGGCAGCAGGCAACAGGCAGTAGGCAGTAGGCAGTAGGCAGTAGGCAGTAGGGAGCGGGCGCGGGGGTTCGTCCTCCGCCGGCAGACCGGCGCAGGGTGGGGAGGGTGCGGGACAGCCGGGCCTCGCCCGGATGTGGTTCTAGTTTTACCGTTTCGACGAGGTGACTGCCCCGCGCGGCCGTTTTCCACGCGCCCTCCGACTGGCGGCCCTGCATTCGGGCCTTTGACGGATCGCCCCGGACGCCTTGCGACGAACCGGAGCGGGACGGACATACCCCCGCCATCGCGAGGCCATCTGACCGCACCCAAGGCGCGCGGCGAGCAAGCGGAGGCCATCCATCGACCTCCTCGAGGACCCCCGGACTCTCCATCGTCCGGGCTTCATCGCTCGACCACAGCCCGCCGTCGTCGAGGAGCGTGGATCCGACGCCCTCCCCATCGACGGGATGGG
>NZ_DASPLR010000015.1:0-103760 GCF_035627475.1 Brevundimonas sp.
CTTCAAGAAGCTGCGCCGCCTGCAGGAGCAGCACGTCGAGAACCGGCTCAAGAACACCACGCTCTCGCCCTCGCAGGAGCGCCGCTACAAGAAGCTGGAGGAGGAGATCCAGGAGGACGTGAAGTCCCTCTCGCTCAACTCCGCCCGCATCGAGAGCCTGGTCGAGCAGCTCTACGACATCAACAAGAAGCTGATGAGCCTGGAAGGCAAGCTGCTGCGCCTCGCCGAGTCCTACGGCGTCTCGCGCGAGGACTTCCTGCGGCAGTACCAGGGCTCCGAGCTCGATCCGAACTGGATCCGCCGCGTGGCCTCGCTCGCCTCCAAGGGCTGGAAGGACTTCGTCGCCCGCGAGAAGGAGGACATCCGGGAGATCCGGCAGTCGATCCAGAACCTCGCCAGCGAGACCGGCCTGGAGCCCGGCGAATACCGCCGGATCGTCCATCTGGTGCAGAAGTGCGAGAAGGAGGCCCGTCAGGCCAAGAAGGAGATGGTGGAGGCGAACCTGCGCCTCGTGATCTCCATCGCCAAGAAGTACACCAACCGCGGCCTGCAGTTCCTGGACCTGATCCAGGAGGGCAACATCGGCCTCATGAAGGCGGTCGACAAGTTCGAGTACCGCCGTGGCTATAAGTTCAGCACGTACGCCACATGGTGGATCCGGCAGGCGATCACCCGCTCGATCGCCGACCAGGCCCGCACCATCCGCATCCCGGTGCACATGATCGAGACGATCAACAAGATCGTCCGCACCAGCCGCCAGATGCTGCACGAGATCGGCCGCGAGCCGACCCCGGAGGAGCTGGCCGAAAAGCTGGCCATGCCGCTGGAGAAGGTCCGCAAGGTTCTGAAGATCGCCAAGGAGCCGATCAGCCTCGAGACCCCGATCGGGGACGAGGAAGACAGCCACCTGGGCGACTTCATCGAGGACAAGAACGCCGTCCTGCCGATCGACGCGGCCATCCAGTCGAACCTGCGCGAGACCACCACCCGGGTGCTGGCCTCGCTGACGCCGCGCGAGGAGCGGGTGCTGCGCATGCGCTTCGGCATCGGCATGAACACCGATCACACCCTGGAAGAGGTCGGCCAGCAGTTCTCGGTGACCCGCGAACGCATCCGCCAGATCGAGGCCAAGGCGCTGAGGAAGCTGAAGCATCCGTCGCGGTCGCGGAAGCTGCGGAGCTTCCTGGACAGCTGAGGTCAGGCGACAGGCAGCAAGCAACAAGGGGGCCCGGTGGAAACGCCGGGCCCTTTTCGCGTTCGGGTTGGCCCGGTTTGTCCCTGCCGGTTTTGTCCCTGTCGCGGGGACAGGGGCGGGACAGACGGGGACGGAAGAGGGACAGGACTCCGACTTCAAGATGCATGCTCGATCCCCACGTCCGGTTTTGACGTAGCGGCGCGGCAAGCTTCCCTGCATGAGCAAGCCGCCGCGCATCCGCCGATTTCCCGGCCAGCCGACCTGGACCCTGGCGCAGGAGGCCTATCTGGCCGGCGAGAGCGCCCGCTCAATCGCCGCCCGGCTCGACCTGACCGAGAACGGCATCCGCAAGCGCGCCGCCCGCAAGGGCTGGACGCGGACGCAGCACGCCGAGGCGGTGAAGCGCAGCGAACACCCGGCCGAGGCGCTGACTGCCTTGCTGGCCCGCATAGGCCGGATGATCCACGACGGGCGCGTCGCAGAGGCGGCGGCCCTGACCCGGAGCGCCGAAGCCCTCGCTCGCGCCGTCCGGGCCGCCCCGCCCATGCCCCGGCCCGCCCCCTCGCCCGAGGCGATGAAGGCGTGGCGCGAGGCCGAGACCCGGCGGTTGGAGGACTACCTGGGGCCGCGCGCCCGGGAGATGGCGGAGGCCCTGCTGAGCGACACCGGCTACGACGTCGGCGACCGCTGGGCCGCCTCGGCCCTGCGCTGGCGCGCCCGGGTGCTGGGCCCCGAACAGGCGGCGCAGGACTTCGCCCGCGGAGTCAGCGGCGGCTGGGCGGATCGCTACTGGGACGAGGCTGGCGAGCTGTGGCCGCCGCGCCCGTCGGAGAGCCCGGACGGGGGGATGCAAAGGCAGCACCAGAGGGGGTGTGAATGGCGGCGGACCCGGGGGGAGGACTGGGAAGAGGAGGTGTAGGGGTCATTGCGCTGCGGCAAGGCGGTTGTGCTCGGGCGCCGGTATCGAGGGGGGCCGGCGTCGCGGCCGGCGGCTCCGGAGACGCGGCCCATGGCCTTCCTGTCAACCAAGACCTACGGGGCCGAGCGAGGGCTGTCCTGCGCCCTGCGCCAGTGGGCGGCGTCGTCGCACTGCGCCCTGCTGCATGGCTACTCGCTGGGCTTCCGCTTCACCTTCGCGGCCGAACAGCTGGACGCGCGCGGCTGGGTGATCGACTTCGGCAAGGACGGCTTCGGCCCGATCCGCGACTGGCTGCACCGGACCTTCGATCACACCCTGCTGGTCGCGGCCGACGATCCGGAGGGGCCCGAGTTCCTGCGCCTGCGCGACCGCGGCCTCGCCGACGTGCGCATCCTGCCGGGGGTGAGCTGCGAGCGCATCGCCGCCTGGGTGGGCGAGCAGATGGAGCCGGGCGTGCGCGAGCGCACCGGCGGCCGCTGCTGGATCGCCTCGGTCGAGGTGTTCGAACACGGCGCCAACAGCGCGATCTGGCGCAACCCGGAGGACGTGCTGAGGGGGGTATCGGCGGAGGTGCTGGGGAGGCTGGCGGGGGAAGGGTGAGGGGGAAGGGGAGTATTTGCGCCAGATTGTCAGTCACGGGGGCGCGCATCGTCTTCCAGCAAGATCGCTACGACCGGAGTTGCAGGGCCCACAAGCGAGGGTGAGATTCTCCGGGTCATCAACGCCGCCCGCCCGCTTCAGCCGGACCTTCAAACGCATGTTCGGCCTGCAGCCTGCAGCCCTTCGCCTGATGTAGCCCCTACGTTCAAGTCGCCACTGCCGGGCGGGCCTAGACAGCGGACATCACCAACCGAAACCAGGAGTTTCACATGTCCGACCAGCCCCCCGCCCTGACCGAAGCCGCCGCGGAGGCCTCCACCTCTCAATCCTGCAAGGGCGGCGAGACCTGCGCCTGCGGTTCGAACTGCAATTGCGGCGACGCCTGCGCCTGCGCCGACGGCGCCGCTTGCTGAACCGATCGACCGGGAGGCGGCGGTTGCTGTCGCCCGGTCGACTCACCCTGCGATTTCAGACGTCCAGACCTCATGTCGAACCGACCCGAAACCCGTCGCCGACAGGGCGTAAAGCCGATCGTCACCGATATTCCCGGCTTCACGGGCTCCGCCGTGTCTCGCGCCTTCGCCGAAACCGATCGCCAGGCCTGTCAGGAGATCGCCGCGGAGGCGGCTGTCACACCGACATATCGGCTGGTCGTGTTCGACTTCGACGGCGTGCTCGCCGACAGCGCCGACTGGATGCTCCGAATGCTCCCCTCGATCATCGATGAGTTCGGCCTGACCCCGAAGAAGACCGGCGAGCTCCAGACCCTACGGGGCTCGCCAACGCGGGAGGTCGTTCGGTCGCTTGGCGTACCGGCCTGGAAGATCCCCGCCATAGCGCGCCGTCTGCGCCAGATGAGTGAGGGCTCCGCGGGGGAAATCACTGTCTTTCCCGGCGTCAGAGAGCTCCTCCGGAGCGTCAGGACGGCCGGCGTCGCCACGGCCATCGTCAGCTCAAACGGCGAGGCCACGGTCAGGACCGTACTGGGAGACGAAGTGCTTGGTTGGATTGATCATCTCGACTGCGGAGTTGCCCTCTTCGGCAAGGCCGCGCGGCTCCGTAAGCTGGCGCGGCGTTCAGGCGTCCCACCCCGAGAGTCAGTCTATGTCGGCGACGAGACGCGCGACATCGAGGCTGCGCGGTGGTCGGGATTTGCTTCGGCGGCCGTCACCTGGGGCTATGGGACCCGCGAGGTGCTGGCCGAACACTCGCCGACCGCGCTCGTGGAGACGGTGTCCGACCTGAAACTCTGCCTGGGAATCTGATTGATCCCTGGAGGTCAGCCAGGCGCCGCGAGCGGTCATCGAGAACAGGACCGGATCGACTCAGTCGGCGTGTGCGCCGCCCTCGCAGGGCAGCACGGCGCCCGTCGTCCAGCGCGCCTCGTCCGACAGCAGATAGAGCGCGGCGCGGGCCATGTCGTCGGGATGCGCGATGTAGTTCATCGGAAAGGCGTCGGCCATGGCCGCGCGTCCCTCGTCCGTAGGGATCCAGCGGTCGAACATTTCCGAGCGGGTGGCGCCCGGCGCGATGCAATTCACGCGGATGTTCTGGCGCGCGTACTCCAGTGCGACGCATCGGGTGAGACCGGTCAGGGCCCATTTCGACGCAGCATAGATTCCGTTGGAGGCGGCGCCGACCATTCCGCCGATCGACGAGGTGTTGACGATCGAACCGCCACCCGAGGCCAGCATCGCGGGGATCTGGTGCTTCATGCAGAGGAACGGGCCCCTCAGGTTGGTGGCCATCACTGCGTCCAGGCTGTCGGCCGGGAGCTCGGTGAACGGCGCCCGGACACCTCCCACGCCGGCATTGTTGAACGCCCCGTCCAGCCGACCGAACCTGGCCATGGTGAAGGCGATGGCGGCCTGAACCGAGGCCTCGTCCCGTACGTCGCAGGTGACAGCGGCGACGGGCAGCCCCTCGCCGCGCAGTTCGGCGGCCAAGGCCTCGATCCGGTCCGCGCGCCGCGAGGCGGCCACGACCGAGGCGCCTTCGGCGGCGAAGCGGCGAACCGCGGCGGCGCCGATGCCACTCGCGGCGCCGGTGACGAAGACGACGCGATCCTTCAACCGCGCACCGGCCCAAGCCAGCGGCGGCGGATTCTGGTAAGACATGTCCAAGGCTCCGGTTGACATTGTCAACCTAAGATGGGTGGTTGACGCTGTCAACCAAGTGGAGGCATTGGCTTGAGCACGCGGGATGCAATCGTGGCGGCAGCGGGCGACCTGCTGGACGAGGCTGGTCCCGAAGCGGTGACGTTGCGGGGCGTGGCTCAGCGGGTCGGCCTCTCGCATAACGCTCCCTACAAGCATTTCGCCGACAAGGAGGCGCTCCTCGCCGCGGTCGCGACGGCCGAGCTGCGGCGCCGGGCAGACGCGCCGCGGCCCGAGAGAGGCGAGCCGCTCGCCATTTTGAAGCGCATGCTGAGGGACAATGTGCGCTGGGCCGTACGGCACCCGGCGCGGTTCAAACTCACCTTCGGCAGCTGGACCCGGCACGACAAAGACCTGGGCGAGGCGGCCCACGCCGCCCGGAAGCGGTTCGTGGAGGCGGTCGCCGCTGCGCAGGCTGGGGGCGCCCTGCCTCCCGGAGACCCGGAGCGCGTGTCGGCGATGCTGTTGGCGCTGGGCCATGGCGCGGCCGACCTGGCGCTGGGCGGCCACCTGTCGCGGGAAGGCAAGGGGCGCGCAGATCCCGAGGACCTCGTGGACGACCTCTTCGACCTGCTTGAACGCGCCGCCCCACGAGGAACGCCATGAACGCCGGCCGGGCGCCGGGAGCGGACATCCGGGTGTCGGCCGGAACCCGACGCTCGACGCCTGCGGCGACAGGCGCTTCCTGACCGCGGAGCTCATGATCCCACGGCCGCCTTGGTGAAGGCGCCGCCCAGGCTGTCGTGGCGGTCATCGTCGCCCCGCCCGGAGGCGGGACTGGAATTTGTCAGCCGTTTCTGGACTATGGGCCATGGAGTCGCGCGACACTGATGAACTCATCGTCTGGGCGCAGGCGCTCGAGGCCTATGCCCGCGACTGGGACGAGACCTTCGAGAAGCGGCCCGGCTATTTCACCCAGGAGTTCTGGTACCTGCTGGTGGGCTGCATGATCGCCAACTGGAACGGCCGGCCGATGACCATGAGCCAGGCCTGCCAGCAGATGAAGAGCGGCTCAAACCGCACCCGCGAGGAGCGCATCAAGCGCGCCGTGGACGACGGCTTCCTGGTCAAGGAGCGGACCGGCGACGACGGCCGCACGGCCCTGGTCCGGCCGACGCCCAAGCTGGAGGCCCTGATGGTCGGCCACCTGCGGCGCACGCGCGAGATCATCCGGACGGCGCTCGACTGAAGCGCGATTGGGCGCAGCTTTTGCGGACAGTTTCGCGCGCAACTCTTCGCTAGTCGGCCAGGCGGCGCCGTGATGCCATGCCCCAATCGAGATCGCCCGTCAGCGGCGACCGGGGGAGGACATCATGAAGATCCACACCGCTGGCGGCGCGCGCCGCGCCCTCATGCTCGCAGGCGTCTCCGCCGCCGTGCTGACCGCCGTGCCGGCCGTGGCGCAGGAGCAGCCCCAGGCCGCTGAACAGGTTTCGACCGTGGAAGAGGTGGTGGTCACCGCCCGCCGGCGCGAGGAGCGGCTGCAGGACGTGCCGGTGGCGGTCACCGCCCTCTCGTCGGAGGCGCTGGAGAACCTGCAGGCGACGGACATCGGCGACCTGCAGGGCGCGGTCCCCAACCTGACCCTGCACGAAGGCGACGCCGCCAACGCCGTGGTCTATCTGAGGGGCGTCGGGCAGGTGGACAGCCTGGCCTTCGCCGATCCGGGCGTCGGGGTCTATGTGGATGACGTCTATCTGGGCCGCGCCCAGGGCGCCTTCCTGTCAGTCTATGACGTCGACCGGATCGAGGTGCTGCGCGGCCCGCAGGGCACGCTCTACGGCCGCAACACCATCGGCGGGGCGGTGAAATTCGTCTCGACCCCGCTCAGCGCCGAGTGGGGTGGCCGGGCCGAGGCGTCGGTCGGCGACTACGGGCTGGTCGAGTCGCGGATCAGCGTCGGCGGCGCCCTGAACGGCGACGCCACGCTGCTGGGCAAGGCGGCCGTGTCGCTGTCGCGGCGCGACGGCTATTCGGACAACGCCTTCGACGGCATGGACGACGGCGACAAGGATCAGGTCGCCGGCCGGGTCTCGCTCGAATATCGCCCCACCGACGCGCTGTCGGTCCGGTTGAACGTCGACGCCTCGCGGGATCGTCCCGACACCTCGCGGACCCCGGCGCGGGCGACGCCGGTGCTGGGCCTCTATCCCGACACTATGGCCGATCCCTTCGAGGTCGACGCCGATTTCAACGACCTGAACACGCTCGATACGTTCGGCGCCGCCCTGACCGCCGACTGGGCCCTGTCGGACCTGTGGTCGTTCAAGTCGGTCACGGCCTGGCGGTCCATGGACTACGCCAGCCATCTGGACCTCGACGCGACGCCCCTGGCCGTGTTCGGCGTCTATGTGGACGAGGACCAGCACCAGTTCAGTCAGGAGTTCCAGCTGACTTACGCCGGCGAGCGCCTGAACGCCGTCGCCGGCGTCTTTTATTTCGACGAGAGCGACCTGACCTATTCGGGCCTGCTGGGCCCGGTCATCAGCCTCGTCACCGGCTCGATCAACGACCAGCACAACCGGTCCTGGGCGGCCTATGGTCAGGCGACCTATGACCTCAGCGAGCGGCTCAGCCTGACGGCGGGCCTGCGCTACACCTATGAGGACAAGGACTTCCGCCGGACCCAGACCTTCTACGGGCCCCTGACCGAGCCGCCGGCGCGCGACGATCCCGGCCTGCTGGTGACCGACATCGACACCTCGGAAAGCTGGGATTCCTGGTCGCCGAAGCTGGGGCTGGACTATGCGGTCTCGGACGACGTCATGGCCTATGTCAGCGTCAGCCGGGGCTTCAAGTCGGGCGGTTTCGACGGCCGCGCCAACGACGCCTCCGGCGCCGCGCCCTACGACCCCGAGACCCTGTGGGCCTATGAGGCAGGGGTGAAGTCGACGCTGATGGACCGGCGCCTGACCGCCAATATGGCCGTCTTCTGGAACGACTACACCGACCTGCAGCTGTCCAGCTTCTCGGCCGATGGCGGCGGGGGGTTCATCGCCCTGTTCACCAACGCCGGCGCGGCCACCATCCGGGGGGCCGAACTGGAGTTGACAGCGCGGCCGGTCGCGGAACTGACGCTGAACGCCACCGTGGGCTATCTGGACGCCCGCTACGACGAATACATCGGGCCGGGCGGCGTCGACATCAGCGACCAGCGCCATCTGGTCAATGCGCCGGAGTGGTCGGCGCGGCTGGGCGGCGTCTATGTCGCGGACCTGGGCGTCAACGGCTCGCTGACCCTGGGCGCCGACGCCTCGTACCGGTCCAAGGTCTATCCGACGGTCTCGTCGAGCGAGGTCCTGGCCCAGGACGGCTACACCCTGGTCGACGCCTTCGTGCGCTGGAGCGACCGAGACGACCATCTGTTCGTCCAGCTGGGCGGCCAGAACCTGACGGACGAGCGGCATATCGAACAGGGCTTCGACCTGTCGGACTCGCTCGGCTACCAGCTGGCCTATTTCGGCGCGCCGCGGACGGTGCGCCTGACCGCCGGATTCAATTTCTGAGATGAGCCGGGCGCGAGGGCCGTGGGTCGAGCCGGATACGGCGGCGCTGCTGGCGGCCATGGCCAGGGACTTCGCCGGCGCCCCGGCCGAGCCGACGGTCGACGAGCGGCGCCAGGGCCTGAACATCGCCGCTGACCTGTACGGCCCGGCCCCGGCCCCGGTTGGGCGGATCGAGGATCGCTTCGCGCCGGGCCCCCACGGACCCGTGCCGGTGCGGATCTACTGGCCGCCGGAAGGCGAGGGGGAACGGCTGCGGCCGCTTGTGGTGCACATCCACGGCGGGGGATGGGTGCTGGGCGATCCCGACGGTTATGCGCGCGTCTGCCGGGCCTATTGCGCGGCCGGCGACTGCGTGGTGGTGGACGTCGACTACCGCCGGGCGCCAGAGCACAAACATCCCGTAGCCCTGGACGACTGTCTGGCGGCCCTCGCCTGGGCCGCGGCCAACGCCCGGGCGCTGGGGGGCGACCCGGCGCGCATCGTGGTGACCGGCGACAGCGCCGGCGGCCATCTGGCGGCGGCGACCTGTCAGCAGACCTCGATCCCGGTGGCGCTGCAGATTCTCGTCTATCCGGTGATGAGCGCCAGCGCCCGCGCCGACTTCCCTTCGCGCAGGGCGCTGGGCGACGGCGCGTATTTCCTGCGCGAGTTCGACATCCTGCGCGCCGAGAGCGAGTATTTCTCGCCCGGCGACGACCGCGAGAGCGCGCCGGCCTCGCCGCTTCTGGCGTCGGCCGCGGTGCTGTCGCGCCAGCCGCGCACCGTGGTGATAACCGCCAGCCTCGACCCGCTGTGCGACGAGGGCGCCGCCTATGCGAAGGCGCTGAAGCGCGCCGGCGTGGACGCCCGGGAGTGGCGGATCAGGGGGACGATCCACGGATTCGTCCTGTTCGCCGGGCGCATAGGCAAGGGGCGCGACATCATCCGGCGCATCGGGCGGGCCGTGTCCGGCGCGCGCTCGGGACCGGGGCGCTTCGGCCTGTTCCGACGCCAGCCGTCAGCCCCCCGGGGCTGAAGCGTTCGGCCCGGGTGCGGATTGGCGCGGACGATGGGCCGGGAGCGTCAGGCGGCCGGAACAGGGTCGGCGGGGCAGGTCCGCGCGACATAGTCGGCGTGATCCGGCATGACGGCGACGCATTTGCGGATCACTCCCTCGACGTTGTCGAGGAAGGCCACCACCTCGGCGTCGCTCTTGATGTCGACGAGGGGATCGTAGCCGCGCGGGATGACGCCCTGGCCGAGGAAGACCTGGATCCAGCTCTCCTCGGCGAACAGCTCCTCGTCCTCGCGAAAGACGCGGCCGTTGGCGGCGAAGAGGTCCATCTTGCGCTGGAGGGTGTCGGGCACCTCCATGTCGCGGCAGTAGCGCCAGAACGGCGAGTCGTCCCGCGCGGTGGCCTTGTAGTGCAGGATGATGAAGTCGCGGATCCGCTCGTACTCGAAATCGGTCTGACGGTTGAACTCGGCGATCCCGGCGGGGTCGAAGCCGGCGTCCGGCAGCAGGCGCACCATGCGGATGATGGCCGACTGGATGAGGTGGATGCTGGTCGACTCGATCGGCTCGAGGAAGCCGCCGGCAAGGCCGATGGCGACGCAGTTCCTGTTCCACGCCTGTTTGCGCTTGCCGGGGAGGAAGCGGAGCCGGTTCGGCTCGGCCAGTTGTTCGCCGTCCAGATTGGCGAGCAGGACCCGTTCCGCCTCGTCGTCGTCGATGTGGGCGCTGGAGTAGACGTGGCCGTTGCCGGTGCGGTGCTGCAGCGGGATGCGCCACTGCCAGCCCGACGAGCGGGCGGTGGCGCGGGTGTAGGGGGTGAACGGCTCGGTTCGCGTGCAGGGCACGGCCATGGCCCGGTCGCAGATCAGCCAGCGGCTCCAGTCCTCGTAGCCGGTCTTCATCGCCTGTTCGATGATCAGGCCGCGGAAGCCCGAGCAGTCCACGAACAGGTCGGCCTCGATGACCTCGCCGTCGTCCATGGTCACGGACTGGACGAAACCGTCGTCGCCCCGCAGCGTCACGTCGGCGACCTTGCCCTCGCGCCGCTTCACGCCCGTGGCCTCGGCCAGACCGCGCAGGTAGCGGCCGTAGAGGCCGGCGTCGAACTGGAAGGCGTGGGCGATCTGGCCGATGGGCGAGTCGACCATCTTCGGATCGGCGCGCATGAATTTGTTCTCGAGCGCCGCGGCCGTGTTGATCGAGAAATTGGCGAAGTCGGAGGCGCGGCCCAGGCTGTTCATCTTCAGCCAGTACTGGTGGCAGCGCAGCCATTCCATGTCGCGGCCGATCAGGCCGAAGCCGTGGATGTAGCTGTGCCCCTGCTTCCACCAGTCGACGAACTGGACCCCCAGCTTGTAGCTGCCCTGGGTCCGTTTCATGAACTCGTTCTCGTCGAGACCGAGCAGCTCGTTGTATTTCTTGATCGCCGGGATGGTGGCTTCGCCGACCCCGACGATGCCGATGGCCTCCGACTCGATCAGGGTGATGTCGTACAGGCCCTTGAAGAGCCTGGAGAGCAGGGCCGCCGTCATCCAGCCGGCCGTGCCGCCGCCGACGATCAGGATCTTCTTGAGCTGCCTCATTCCGTCCCGTGAGCTCCTGTGAATCTAGTTCTCGCAGGTCGCCGGCGTCGACGGCAAGGGCAGGCGGCCGACCGGGGCGGCGCGGCCGTAGCTGAGCCCGTAACCGCGGGCGAACTGAACCACCTGGCCCGCGCCCTCGCCGGTGCTGCACGCCGAGCCGGGCCAGGCGAAGGAGAGCCGGCCGGTGAAGTCGTTTGCGCCGCCGACCAGGACGTCCGCCAGTCCGCCGCCCTCGGTGCCGGGCAGGAAGGCGGCCACAAAGGCGTCCGACAGATTGATCAGGTCGTTCGCATAGGCCGGGCGGCCCGAATAGAGCACGGTGATCACCGGCACACCCTTGCCCGACACGGCCTGGAGGGCGGCCAGATCGGCGGGGTGCTGCAGGCTGTGCTGGACCGGCGCGGGATAGCGGACATCGCCGTTGTATTCGGCGTAGGGGGTCTCGCCCAGCACGGCCACCACGGCGTCGAACTGCGATACGTCCACGCCGGCGCCATCGACGGAATATGTCACGTTGTCGGCCCCGAGAGTCTCGCGCAGGGCGGCCAGCAGGGTCTGGCCGGTGGCGAAGTCGGCGTTGACGTTCTCGGTCCCCTGCCAGGTCAGCGACCAGCCGCCGGTCTGGTTCGACAGGCTGTCGGCGCTGGCCCCGACGACGAGGATTTTCCGGCCCGCCCGCAGCGGCAGGGCGGCGTTGTCGTTCTTGAGCAGGACCACTGACTTGCGCACGGCCTCGCGGGCGAGCGCGGCGGCGTTCAGCGCCTCGGCGCGGCCGGTGAGGGGACTGGCGTCGGCCGGGCGCTCGAACAGGCCGGAGCGCATCTTGACGCGCAGGATGCGGGTCACGGCGTCGTCGATGCGGGCTTCGGGGATGCGGCCCTCGCGGACGTCGGCGATGGTGTTGGCGATGAAGGCGCGCCAGTCCTCGGGCACCATGAAGACGTCGATGCCGGCGTTGACCGCTTGCGGGCAGTGGTCCTTGGCGCAGCCGGCGACCTGTTCGATGCCGTTCCAGTCGGACACCACCAGGCCGTCGAAACCGAGGTCGCCCTTCAAGTGGCCCGCGATCAGGTCGCGGTTGCCGTGCATCTTGCCGTGATCCTGACCCGCCCCGGTGTCGTACCAGCTGCTGTAGGAGATCATCACCGTCTGCACGTCGGCGTCCAGCGCGCCGATATAGCCGGCGCCGTGGCGGGTCAGCAGGTCCTCGCGGGTGGCGCGGGTCTGGCCCTGGTCGACGCCGTTGAAGGTTCCGCCATCGCCCAGATAGTGTTTGGCCGTGGCCAGCACGTCGCCGTCGCCGGTCAAGCCGCCCTGCAGGCCGCGCACCATGGCCTCGCCATAGCGGCGGACGAGGGCCGGATCGCTGGACCAGCTTTCGTAGGTCCGGCCCCAACGGCGGTTCTCGCCGACCGCCAGGGTCGGGGCGAAGGCCCAGGTGATGCCGGTGGCGCGGACCTGCCGCGCCGTGGCCCGGCCGATCCGCTCGATCAGGGCCGGATCGTTGGCGGCGCCGAGGCCGATGTTGTGCGGGAAGATGGTGGCGCCGGAGACGTTGTTGTGGCCGTGCACGGCGTCCGTGCCCCACAGCAGCGGAATCTTCACCGGCATGTCGGTGGACATTGCGGCGTCGGCGTAGGCGTCGGCCCAGGCGGCCCAATCGGCCACGGTCGAACGCTTGTCGTTGTCCGGCCAGGCGCCGCCGCCGTTCAGCACCGTGCCGATGTAGTACTGACGCACCTCGTCCGGAGTGATGTTGCGGACGTCCGGCTGGGTGATCTGGCCGACCTTCTGCTCCAGCGTCATGCCCGCGACGATCCGGGCGATGCGGGCTTCCATGGCGGGGTCGAGGGCGGCGGCGGGACGCGCGGCCGCAGCTTCAGCCTGCACCGGCGGCAGGATCGCCGTCGGCGCGCAGCCCGCCAGCAGAAGGAGCGAAAGCGAGAGCTTCAGGACGGGGCGCTTCATTCGTGTACTCGACGACTCACAGGGAAGGTAGGCCGCCGGGACCGGACGGGGAGGCCTCCGGTCCCGGCGTTTCCGAATCCGGCGCGTTGGGCCGCGCCGGTGGTCAGAACCGGTAGTTGATGCCGAACAGGAACTGCCGGCCGTACTCTTCGTAGGTCTCGGGCAAGCTGCCGCCGTCCGCCGTGGTGGTGCCGCCGCTGTCGAGGCCGAGACGCGTGCGGTAGGGCGAGTTGGTCAGGTTGTTGACCTGGAACAGCAGGCCAAGACCCTCCAGCTGACCTTCCTGGAAGGTGTAGCCGATCTGGGCGTCGATCTGCTCGTCGTCGAGGATCTCGGTCTGACCGCGGGTCGCGAACAGCTGAACCACCTCGCCCTTGAAGGCCTCGCGGAAGCGCTTGCTGATGCGCGCCTGGAAGCCGTCGCGCTCGTAGTAGGCGGTCATGTTGTAGACCATGCCCGAGAGCCCCGGGATGCGGACGGGCGGCCCGCCGGCGGTAGGGTTGAGGTCGGACTCCGTGAAGGAGACGCTGCCCAGCACGCCAAAGCCGTCCAGCGGCTCCCATACTGTGCCGAAGTTGAGGGCGCCGCTGATCTCGATGCCCTCGACCACGCCGCCCTTGCCGTTGGCGGGGAGGGTGATCTGGCCGATCGGGCTGATCGTCACGCCGGGCGGGATGGAGGAGGCGGTGCTGGGCAGCGGGATGCCCGAGAAGTCGAACTCGGTAGTCTGCTGATAGATGTAGGTGTCGAGGTTCTTGTAGAAGCCTGCAATCGACAGATAGGTCGTGGGGTCCACGTACCATTCATAAGCCAGGTCGAAGGCGGTGGCCCGCCACGGCTCGAGATGCGGGTTGCCGCCCGAGGCCGACCATGGATTGACCGTCGTGCCCGGCAGGCAGGGCTGACCGCTGCAGACCAGGGCGTTGAAGCCCGGCGTCACATTGGCGCGCATCTCGTCCATACGGGGACGGGCCATGGTCTTGGAGGCCGCGAAACGGATGCGGTGCCCGCCGCCCAGGTCGTAGATCATGTTCAGGCTGGGCAGGACGTCGGTGTAATCCGCGCCCTCCGTGATCGTCATCGGCGTGATCGGCTGGCCCGGCTCCAGGCCGTTGATGACTACGCCGGTCGATTCCTGCGACTGTTGGACGATCTGGACGCCCACGTTGCCGCGGACCTGGCCCTTCTCGAAAGCCGCCCGCGCGAACCAGGTGATGACCTCTTCCTCGATGTCCCAGTTCTTGTCGAAATAGTTGGCGTCGAGGATCGGCGCGCGGTCGTAGTAGACGTCCAGCGCCCGGCTCAGATCGATGCTCAGCACATCGCCGAAGCCGCCGAAGTCCAGCGACGTAGGCTCCACCAGGTACTGGGAATCGACCAGCACCTGCTGGCGTCCATTCTTGAGGAACAGGTCGAAGTCGTCGACGCGCTTGGTCTTGTTGCGGTTGGCCAGGTTCACCCCGGCGCTGACGGTGTGGATGATGCCGTCCAGGTCGCGCTCGAACCTCAGGTCGGCGGCGTAGATACGCTCCTCGACGTCGGGGAAGCGGATGGCGCCGTCGTGGCCCCAGCCGCCCCAGGGCGCGCGGTCGCCCAGCGACACCTGCGAGGCGTCGGCGTAGTTCAGGCCGGCTCCATAGGTCGGATAGCCGTCGTCGTTGACCTCGAAGGTGATGGTGTCGAGCGTGCGGCCGACGTCCGGGGTGCCCGGCGTCACGCCGCCGACGCCGCGGCCGTAGCCGGCGTAGGTCTCGAGAATCTGCTCGCGCCGCTCGTTGGTAGAATACGACAGGTCGGCCACGACGCGCGTGCGCTCGTCGATCTCGTATTCGGTGTTCAGCCCGGCCGAAAACAGCTCGTCCTCGCGGGTGTTGTAGTCGTTGCGGATGATGGGAACGCCGCCGTTCAGGGTGCCGCTCGTGGCGAACAGCGAGCCCCCGCGATCCTCGGTCTGGACGTTGGTGAAGGTGGCGTTGTCGGCCCAGCCGTTTGAGAACCACTGCGCCCCGCGCGTCGTCTCTTCCTGGTCGAACTTCGAATAGTAGAGGTCCAGCGTCGAGTGCAGCCGGTCGTTCGGACGCCATTCGACGATACCGATGACCGCGTCCCGCTGGTTCAGGCGCGAGGTGGCGAACAGCTCCTGCCCGTTCAGGATCAGGGCGTTATCGGCGCTGTCGGGAGTGACGGCGAAGCCGAACGCCTCGTAGCCATAGGCCTTGTAGTGCCGGTTCTGCGACGGCGAGTCGAGGTGGGCGTAACCCAGGGCGACGCCGATGGTGTCGTCCGCGAACTGGTCGATGTAGCTGACCGAGAAGCGGCCGCCATAGTTGCGGACGTCGTCGTTCAGGCTGTCGCCCTCGATCATTTCGCCGCGCAGGTTCAGCGCGATGGCGCGGCTGCCGAACTCGAGCGGGCGGACGGTCCGCAGGTCGGCGGTGCCCGACAGGCCCATGCCGGAAATCTCGGCGTCCGGCGTCTTGTAGATGACCACGCCGGACAGCAGTTCCGAGGGGTACTGGTCGAACTCGACCGCACGGTTGTCGCCGGAGCTGGCCTGCTGGCGGCCGTTCAGCAGGGTGGTGGTGAAGTCGGGCGCGAGGCCGCGGATGGAGATCACCTGGGCGCGGCCGTTGACGCGCTGGGCGGCGAGGCCCGGCAGGCGGGCGATCGACTCGGCGATCGAGACGTCCGGCAGCTTGCCGATGTCCTCGGCCGAGACGGCCTCGACGATCGAGGTCTCGTTGCGCTTGATGCTGATCGAGTCCGCCAGGCCGCGACGCAGGCCGGTGACGACCACCTCCTCGACCTCGGTGACCGGCTCATCCTGGTCGCTGGCGGTATCCTGAGCGACCGCGACGCCCGGCGCCGCCAGCGCCAGGGCGAGGGCGGATACGGTCAGGCAAAGCTGTGACGGCGAGACGGCGCCGAATCCCCTGACGCCCGCGAACTGGCTCCGCATGAGTACCCCCTGTTGTTTCCCCGGCGTGGACCCTTGAGCCGCACGTCCCTTTTTCTTTCGCCGCCCCATCCCTGGAGGATGGTGTTGGAAGCGCTTCCAACCGGTAATCGAATTGACGGCGGGGCGCAATCCGAATCCCGGCGCCGCAGATCACGCCTTGCAACGACCGGCGGCGCCGGCCGGGCGCGGACCGGTCAGTCGAGGGCTTTCCAGACGTAGGTGGCGGCGGTCTGCGGCGGCAGTTCCGCGGCGGCGCCCCGATCGCCCTCGCGAATTTCGAACGTGACCGGGGCGGCGCCTTCGTTGAGGACGATCAGCACCCGCTCGCCGTCCGGATTGACGAAGGCGAGCGCCTGCAGTCCGTCGGTCACGGTCGAGGCCACGCGCCGCGCGCCGGGACGGACGAAGCGGCTGGCGTGGCCGAAGGCGTAGTATTCCTGGTTCCGAGTGACCTCGCCGGTGCGGCTGTCGATGGTGACCACGCCCCGGCAGTCGCCGCAGCCGCCCGCATGGGGGCCGTGGTTCTCGTCGAGGGCCAGATTCCACATCAGCACGCCGCGCGCCCAGTGTCCGGTCGAGCCGATGATCAGGTTCTTCATCGTCCAGGTGAAGCTGTCCGCGAAGGCGGGAGTCCATTCGCCCCCCGAGCACTCGGTGAAGAAGACGTCCTTGTCGGGCCAGACGTCGCGGACCTGGCTCTGGGCCGCGACATCGCCGCCGTAGCAGTGCCAGGCCACACCGGCGATGAAGCCGCGGGCCTGCTCGTCCGCCAGTACGGTCAGGGGCTGCTGCGGCAGATCCCAGTTGTGATCCCAGTCCAGGATCCGGGTTTCGATGCCGGCGTCGCGGAGCAGCGGCCCCAGGCGCCCGCCCACGAACTCGGCCCGGCCCTCCGGCCCCCAGCGCATGCCGGGGTAGCTGTCCGGCTCGAAATCGGGCTCGTTCTGGATACTGAGATAGTCCGTCGGCACGCCGTGCGCCGCCGCCGAGTCGATATAGCGGCGGAGATATTCGGCATAGGTCGGATAGAATTCCTTCTTCAGCTGGCCCTGGATCATCGAGCCGGTCGTCTTCATCCATCCCGGGGCGCTCCACGGCGAGGCCATGACCTTGAGGTCGGGATTGATGGCGACCGCCGCGCGCACGGTCGGGAAGACGTACTCTTCCATTCGCGCCGTCGAGAAGGTCGCGAGGGTCGGGTCGGGGGTGTCGGCGAGGCTGTAGTGGTCGAGCGAGAAGTCCGAGGCGCCGATGGTCACGCGGGTGAAGCTGAAGCCGAGACCGCCGTCCTGCCGGCCGAACAGCTCGCGCAGCAGCGCGTCGCGGCGGGCGTCGTCAAGGCGGGTCTGGATCAGCCAGGCCGAGGCGTCGGTGATGGCGGCGCCGAAGCCGACCATTTCCTGGAGCGGACGGCCCGGGTCGACGGCGACGGCCGCGCCCTCAGCGCCGGGCGACGGCTGGAAGCGGAGCGGGGCCTGCTCCGAGAGCAAGCGGCTGCGGTCGCCCGAGGTCATCCAGACGCGCGCAGACGGCTCGGCCGCGGCGCCGGCGCACGCGGCCGTTCCGAGAGTTGCGAGAGCCGCACCTGCCACCAGGGCCCGGCGCGCGAGCGATGCGATTCGGCTCGTCATGGGCATTCCTCCTCCCGTTGGTCGGACGCTCAAGCCTCGGGCGGCGTCCGTTGATCCGGCGCTTCCTGTTGGGAGCGCTTCCAATAGGAAGGGGCCTGAGCCTCGCGTCAAGCGCTGGCGGTCGCGAGCCTCGGCGCCGCGCGCCCGGCGGAGGCCCGGGCGATCACCGCGTGGGGCATGACCGTGAATTGCCAGTCGGAGCCCCGCCGCGTCCCCGCGAGCCGTGCGGCGATGATCCTGACCGCCTCGCCCGCCATATCCTTCAGGGGCTGGTGGACGGTGGTGAGCGGGGGCCAGACGATCTCCGACACGGGGGTGTCGTCGAAGCCGGTGATCGACAGATGCCCCGGAACGTCCAGGCCCCGGCCGTGCGCGGCAGACAGGGCCCCCGCGGCCATGTCGTCGTTGGCGCAGACGAGGGCGGTGGGCGGATCCGGCTGATCGAACAGGCGGGCAGCGAGGACGCTGCCGGACCGGAAGGTGAAGTCACCCTGCACGACGGTCACCGCCCCGGGTCCAAGGCCGCGCTCGCCCAGGGCGCGCTTCAGCCCGTCGAGGCGCTGCCCGGCGGACAGGTGACCCTCGATGCCGCTGATGAAACCGAATCGCCTGTGTCCGAGATCCAGCAGGCGCCGCGCGATGTCATAGCCGCCCGCCTCGTCGTCGATGCCCACGCCGTCGGCGACCGACCGGCCCGGTCCGCCCGGCGAGATGGTCGCGACCTCGCAGCCCTGCCGGCGGATTTCCTCGATCAGGGTGGCGTCGTCGGCGAACGGCGGAGTCAGGATCAGACCCTGGCAGCGCTGGGTGGTCATCAGCTCCAGCACCTGTTCACGGCGGTCCGGGCTCTGCTGGGCCACGTGACGGGTCATCAGCTGGAAGCCGAGGGACAGGCACTCGCGCAGGGCGCCGAGCTCCAGCGCCGAGGCGTAGAAGGAGTTGGGCTCCGCCTCGAGGTCCGAAGCCAGGATCAAGGCCAGCATGCGGCTGCCGCCGCCGGCGAGCGAGCGCGCCTGCGGATTGACCCGGTAGTTCAGCGCCGCCACCGCCGCCAGCACCCGGTCACGCACCTCGGCGCGAACGTTGGGCCCGCCGTTGAGCACGCGGGACACGGTGGTGCGGCCGACGCCGGACTGCCGGGCCACATCGTCGATGGTGGGTTTTCTGGACGTCAAGCTCGCTCCCCGCGGACAAGGCGCGCGTCCTCCGCGTCGCCCAGGCTCTACAATAGGTCGACGCGGCGCGCAGGGCGACCTCATATGTCGTCATGACCGCCCCCGCCGCCGAGTCGACGCCGACCCATCGCTCCCGCTGGTTCATTCTCGGCTATGGGGCGGCCCAGGCCGGGGCCTTCATCTGCTTCATTCCCCTGCTCACCCTTCTGTTGCCCGGAAAGGCCCAGCTGCTGGGCGGCGCGGACAAGGCCCTGCTGCTCAGCCAGATGGCCATGCTGGGCGGACTGACCGCCGCCGTCGCCAATCTGCTGTTCGGGAGTCTGAGCGACCGCACCCGAAGCCCGCTCGGGCGGCGACGGCCATGGATCCTGGCCGGGCTGACGCTTGTCGCCCTGGCCTTGGCCCTGATCGGCGGCGCGACCACTCCGCTGCAGCTGGCCCTGGGCGTGATGGCGTTTCAGATGGCCGTGAACGCCCTCTACGCGCCGCTCACCGCCCTTGTCCCGGACATGGTGGCCGACTCCCAGAAGGGCCTGGTCTCTGCCTGGGCCGGCGCCGCCCTGCCGGTCGCCAACCTGTTCACGGCGCTGGTCGTGACTCGCCTGGCGAGCTCGCCTCCGCTGCAGTTCGGGATCGTCATCGCCGTGGCCGCGATGATGATCCTGCCCTTCGCCCTCACCCTGAGCGAGCCCCGCCTGTCGCGCCAGCCGGCGCCGCCCCCGCGGCTATCGTTCGAGGCCCTCAGGGACCTCCGCTTCTTTCTGACCTTCGTGTCGCGTTTGCTGGTCGAGAGCGCGGTGGCCATCAACACACTCTTCCTGCTGTTCCTGCTGCAGGACCAGCCCGGCGCGCGGCCGCAGGGGTGGTCCGCCCTCGAACTGTTCGGCGCACTCCTGATCGCCTCCACCGTGGCGGCGGCGCTCGGCGGCTTCATCGGCGGCGTGGGCTCGGACCGGCTGGGCAAACGCCGGATTTTCGTCGTCGCCGGCGGCCTCGGCATGGCCGCGGCGCTGGCCGTGATGGTGTTCTGGCCGGCCTGGCCGGGGCCGCTGGCGGGCCAGTTGCTGTTCGGCGCCGCCCACGGCCTGCACGCCACCCCGGTGGCGGCCATGACGGCGGAGATCCTGCCGGACCGGGCCGCGGCAGGGCGCGATCTGGGCGTGATGAACATGGCGGTCGCCCTGCCGCAGAGCCTGGCCCCGGCCTCCGCCGCCGTCCTGCTGGGTCTGGGCCTGCCGCTGACCGCCGTCTTCCTGGCGGCGTCTGTCGCCGCCCTGATCGCCGCCTGCGTCCTCGCGCCGTTCCGGCGTCTGACCTGACGGAGGCGCCGGGGACTTCTCATCGTCGGTCCGGGTCAGGAGCGGACGCCGCCGCCCTCCCTTGCGGTGAGGAAGAGACGGGAGGCGTCGCGGCCATTATTCCCCGATGGGAAAGGTCTGCCGACTACCGCCCCTCGAACACCGGGGCGAAGCCGCCCCACATCATGCGCTTGCCGTCGAAGGGCATGTCCATGTTGGCGAAGTCGGGGTCGGACGACATCTCGGCGAAACACTTGTCGGCCGTGGCGCGGTCGGGCCAGCGGAGCCAGGAGAAGACCACGGCCTCGCCGGGCTCGAGCTTAACGGCCAGGTCGAAGCCGGTGACCTTGCCGGGCGGAACGTCCTCGCCCCAGGTCTCGACCTGTTCGAGAGCGCCGTATTTCTGGAACAGCGGCCAGGATTTGCGGGCGGACTCGATGTAGGCCTCCTTCTTGGCGGCCGGTACGGGAAGCAGGAAGCCGGTGATGTAGGACATTCTGGTTGCTCCTTGGGAGAGGCTACCGCTCGGGACGCGGTCCCTCGCTGCTTGAGCCCGGTGGGTTCTGACTGCCGCGGACGTGCTGTGCGACTTGAGACTCATGCCGTGATAAGTTAGGTATGACAAGTATGAAGTTAGAAAAAATAACCAGCCTGCATGGGAGGCGGTACGAAGACGCCTGCGGGACCGCGCTGGGGCTGGAGATACTGGGCGAGCGCTGGGCGCTGCTGGTGGTGCGCGAACTGATGCTGGGCCCCAAACGGTTCGGCGACCTCCGCGCCAGCCTGCGCGGGCTGAGCGCCAATGTGCTGACCCAGCGGCTGGAAGGGCTGGAGGCGGCGGGCGTGCTGGTCAAACGGAGGCTGCCTCCTCCGGCGTCAGTGCAGGTCTATGAATTAACGCCGTGGGGGCTGGAGGCCGAGCCGATCATCCAGGCCATGGGTCGGTGGGCTGCGCGGTCGCCGGACCACGACGCGACCCTGCCGCTGAGCCCGGTGGGGCTGATGCTGTCGTTCCGGACCATGTTCGATGCGGGCAAGGCCGGGGCGACGCGGACGGTGCTGGGATTCCGCTTCGGGGCGGAGAGTTTCGTGGTGCGCGTGGCGGATGGGGCGCTGACCGCGGCGCGGGCCGAGCCCGCCGGAGCCGAGGCGGTGGTGACAGGCTCTCCGGAAGGCGTGGCCGCCCTGGTCTATGGCGACGAGGCCGGGCTGGCGGCGCGGATGGCGCAGCTGACGGTGGAGGGCGACGCGGGCGCCCTTGTCCGCTTCACCCGGTGGTTCGAACTGCCCCCCAAGGCGGAGCGGCGCGCAGCCTGACGGGATCAGGCCAGGATGTCGAGCAGGGTTCCGGCCATGTCGTCGGCCGTCCTGAGCACAGAGACGTTGGCCTCGAGTGCGATCCGGGCGCCGAGGCGCTCGACGGTTTCGCCGGCCAGGTCGGCGAGCGGATCGGCGGCGGTTCGGCGCGCGCTGGCCTCGAAACGGGCCGAGGCGGCGGCGATGCCGGCGGCGGCGATGGCGTGGGCCTGCATGAGCGTCTCTCCGGAGGTCGGGGGCAGACTGGCGCGGGAGGCTGAAGGCGGCGCCAATAAAACTGGTGAACAGGCCGCGCGATCGGTGTTCGCTGAATCGACAGGCCGGTGCGGACATGATTGGCTGCGGCCGGGGATGCAGCAACGGACGGTCGTCATGGTCAGCCTCGCCCATCTGAAGCGCCGCCTGGGACAGTACGCGGCCGTCTGGGTGGCCGCCTTCCTGCTGTCGGGGACCGCGATCCTCGTCGGGCTTTGGTTCGCCGACCTGATGACGGCGGCCGATCTGGTGCTGCCGGTCGGGCTGGCGCTGACGGCGCTGGTGCTGGGGGCGGGGGTGGTCGCCAGCCTGGTCTCGCGCGAGACGGTGGGGACCAAGCTGCTGGTGGTGCTGCTGGCGCTGCTGCTGGTCCTGCCGCTGCTGTGGGCGCCGGTGTCGGCGGCGGTGGCCATCGCCTTCTTCGCCGACCGCTCGATCGAGTATTCGGAGGCCTACGCAGCCTTCCAGATCGGCGTGTCGCAGGTGCTGTTCCCGATCAGCCAGGCGCTGGGGGAGGGCGAGCTGTTCGGCTGGGTCTGGAGCGCCTTCCAGTGGGTGTCGACGATCGTCGGCTTCCTGTCGGCTCTGGCGAAGGTGTGGCCGATGGTGAAGCGGCTGCTGGGGCCGGAGCCGGCGGCGGAGGTCTGAGGACGCGGCCGGCCTTGCGAATATTCGGCCGACGCAGATGACCAAACCGTAATGTTCAGTCGGCTCTAATCTGGCCCCCAGCATGACCAAGAAGTAACTTTCGGAGAGTCGGTGCGCTCTATAGTTGAGCGAGGCAGTTGCGGGAGCCGTTTCCCGCAACCCCGGGGGAGTGCGTCGTGAATACAGTCAAGGTTCTGCTGCTGGCCGGCACGGCGTTTGTGACGTCGGCCGGGGCGGCGCTGGCGCAGACGCCCGCTCCCCCGCAAACGCCGCCTGGCGCGCAGGACCTTGAGCCCGAGCCCGAGGCGTCGGAGGAGGAGGAGGCGACGGCGGTCGAGGAGGTGGTGGTCGAAGGGCGCAACACCGACATCCGCACCTCTATCGACTCCGTCAGCTACAGCCTCGCCGACGACCTGCAGGCCCGGACCGGCAGCCTGGCGGACGCCTTGCGCAACGTTCCGTCGGTGGACGTGGACCCGCAGGGCAATGTCTCGCTGCGGGGGGATTCGAACGTTACCATCCTGATCGACGGCCGGCCCTCGGGCATGCTGAGCGGCCAGGGTCGGGGGCAGGCGCTGCTACAACTGCCGGCCGACACCTATGCGCGCATCGAGGTGATGACCAATCCGTCGGCGGCCTACAGCCCGGAGGGCTCGGGCGGGGTCATCAACCTGATCACCAAGCCGACGACGGTGCGCCCGGGTGCGACCACCACCGGCTCGATACGGGTCAACGTGGGCGCAGAGGGCCGCTACAATCTCGGCTTCAGCGGCGCCTACAGCCGCGACCGGCTGACGCTTTCGGGCGACCTGGGTCTGCGCCACGACAGCATTCTCCAGGAGGTCGACCGTTTCCGCGAACGCGACGCGGGCGGCGGGGTGTTCGTCGAGAGCCGCCAGACCCAGGACATCGATTCCACCATGGACGGTCGGTTCGGACGGCTCACCGCCGAGTACCGCCTGACCGACAAGACGCAGCTGACCGGCGAGATCCGCGCCCAGCGCTTCGGCAACGACGGCGAGGGCGTGGAGCTGTTCGAGGGCGAGAACGCGGCGGGAGCGGTGATCGACTCCTATCGCCGCGACAGCGAAGGCGGCTTCCAGGGCCGGGGCCTGGGGGCGACGGCGCGGGTGCTGCACCGCTTCGACGACCAGGGCCATGAATGGTCGACCGAGCTGCGGGTCGACCGCGGACGCAATGCCTTCGAGCAGTTCACGCTTACAGAGGCCATCCTGCCGCCGGCGGCCGACGTCTATGAACTGGTCGACAACCGCACCGAGTTCACCATCCTGGGCTTCACCAGCGCCTACGTCCGGCCGATGTCGGACGGGGGCAAGCTGCGGGCCGGCTACGAGCTGGAGATGCGCGAACCGGAGATCAGCAATGCGGTCAGCCGGGGCTCGACCCCGAACGCCCTGACCCCCGATCCCCTGGTCACCAACCAGTTCAAAGCCGAACAGGCGGTGCACGCGCTCTACGGCACCTGGGAGCGGCCGTTCGGCAAGTTGTCGGCGCAGGCGGGGCTGCGGCTGGAGTACACCGAAGTCGACCTGGACCAGGTCACGACCGGCATCCAGGAGTCCAACAGCTATTTCCGCGCCTATCCGACCCTGCACCTCGGCTACGAGTTGACCGGGGAGCAGACGCTGCGCGCGAGCTACAGCCGCCGGATCCAGCGACCTCAGCCGTTCGACCTGAACCCGTTCCTGGTCTTCCAGGACCCGTTCAACTACCGCTCGGGAAATCCGCAGCTGGAGCCGCAGGAGACCGACTCCTTCGAACTCATGTGGCAGCGGCGAGTGCAGCAGACCTTCTACCAGGCGACGCTCTACTACCGCGACACGACGAAAGCCTTCACCCAGGTGAGCACCGACATAGGCGGGGGGATCTTCGTGACCCGTCCCGAGAACCTCGGGGCGCGCCGCGACATGGGGCTGGAGCTGACCGCCAATGGCAAGCTCCACGAGACCTTGCGCTACAACGCCAGCGTCAACGTCTTCCACCAGGAGATCGACGCCACGGGAATCGCCGGCGCACAGAACAGCTCGGGGACCGTGTTTTCCGGTCGCGCCAACCTGAACTGGCAGCCGACGGCGGCCGACTTCCTGCAGATCGCCGGCTTCTGGCAGGGCGAGTCCCTGCAGGCGCAGGGCGTCCGCGAGGCGGGTGGAATGGTCAACCTGGGCTACCGTCGCAAGCTGACCGAGAAGTGGGCCTTCCAGGCGACCGTGCGGGACGTCTTCGACCAGTTCGGCGACGTCACCGTGTTCGACACGCCCCAATTCCGCGAGCGGACCGAGCGGCGCTTCGGCGGCCGCGCCTGGTACGTGGGCCTGACCTACGCCTTTGGACAGGGTCCGCGCCGGCAGGAGCCGCAGTTCGACTTCGCCGCACCCCAGACCGGGGGCTGATCAGGGACGGGCGGACCGGGCGCGGGACGTCGAGACGTTCAGCGCCACGGCCGCGCGGATCAGGGCCTTGAGGGCAGGCTCGTCGATCGTGTCGCCCTCGCGGAAGTCGATGGCGCGCCGGGTGTTTCCCTCCAGGCTGGAGTTGAACAGGCCGGACGGGTCGTCCAGCGCGGCGCCCCTGGCGAAGGTCATCTTGACGGCCGACTTGTAGGTTTCGCCGGTGGTGAGGATGCCGCTGTGCTCCCAGACCGGAACGCGACCCCATTTGACCGTCTCGACCACCTCGGGGTCGGCCTCGTGAATGAGCCTGCGGATGCGGGCGAGGGTTTCGCCGCGCCAGTCGGCGAGAGCCGCGATCTTCGCGTCGATGCGCTGCGAGGCGGGGAGGGCGGCTTCGGCCGGGTCGATGTCGGTCTTTCCCATGAGGGCGTCTCCGTTCACATGCGTTCGCCGGGCAGGCGGCTGGCCTGTCTGATCCAGTCGGTGAGCCGGGGTTCGTCCATCGTGTCGTCCTCGTGGATGTGGAGGTAGCGCACGTCCTTCTGCTTCGACCCGACCGGCGGGAGAGGGTCGAGCGCCGCGCCGCGGAAGAAGGCCACCTTCAGATAGCGGTCGAAGGCGTGGAAGCTCATGAACCAGGCCCCGTCCTCGACCGCGTAGAGCGGCGTGTTCCATTTGACGGCCTTCTTCACGCCCGGGACGGTGCGCTCGATCAGGGCGTCGAGGCGGCGGGCGGCGTCGCCTTTCCAGCCCGGCGCGGCGGCGATCCAGGCCCGCACCGGGGCGTCGCCGAACCCCTTTGGGATCTGCGGATTGCCGCCGGAGAGGAGGGCGGGTTTCGCCGTCTTGCCGCCGGTCATCGCGCCGGCCCCCGTCCGTCGCGCCGCCGGGCGGCGTAGGGCAGGAAGAACATGTAGAGGCCGCTGAGCGTCAGCAGGGCGAGCGGGAACAGCGGCAGGAAATACACCCATTCGGCAGGCGTGCGGCCCAGGCCCAGGGCCAGGAAGATGCCGGCGACAACGACGGTGAAGGCCATGGCGATCCAGCGGTGGGCCTGCCGTATGGCTGTGCTCCAGTTCATGGGAACCTCCTCGATGGTTGTGGGGGTCAGTCCGCGCCGGCCACGGCTTCTTCCAGCTTGTCGAGGAAGAGCGGCCAGCCGGCCATGGCGCCGCCGAAGGCCTGGCGCTGGTCGGGCCGGAAGCCGGCCTGTTCGACGCGCAGGTGCGTGCCGGCGGGCGTCGGGGTGAGGGTGAAGGTCACGACGCTCTCCAGGTTGAAGGCCGGATCGTCGTGGGCATGGTTCCAGGTGTAGGACAGGGTGCGGTTCGGCTCGACGGCGAGGACCTCGCAGTCCAGTATGCCGCCCCAGTCGCCGCGCAGCTGGAACTGATGGCCGACGGCGGGGCTGAAGTCGTTCTTCATCAGCCATTCCTCCATCAGATGGGGCTGGGTCAGGGCGCGCCAGATCTTCTCCGGCGGCCAGGCGATCTCGCGTTCGACGACGACGGAGCGCGTTCGGGTCGCGGGTTCGGTCATTGGTCCATCCTTTTGAGCAGGTCCTCGAGGTGGTCGATCCGGGTCTCCCAGAATCCGGCCATCCGGTTCGTCCAGTCGGTCAACGGCGCGAGGGCCTCGAGCCGGGCGCTGTAGTGGGTCTGGCGGCCCGCCGGGCGGTCGCGCACCAGGCCGGCCTGTTTGAGGACCCCGAGATGTTTCGAGACCGCCGGCTGCGAAATTCCCGCCCGCGTGGTCAGGGCCCCGACCGTCTGCTCGCCCTCGCGGCACAGCTGCTCGAAGATCCCCCGGCGGGTGGGATCGGCGAGGGTTCGGAAAAGCAGGTCGGGGGTGGGTTGCATCCGGAGACCGATAACCGATGGGCTATAGGTCGACGTATAACCAGATGGCTATGAGTGAGTCAAGGGACGGTCGGTGGGGCCTCATCCGGACGCCAGACCCGGACCCAGTCGATCTCCAGCCGTTGCGGCAGGGCGGCGTCGTCCACGCCCTCGGCCCCGCCCCAGTCGCCGCCGACGGCGACGTTGAGAATGAGCCGGAAGGGGCGGTCGAACGGCCAGGCGTCGCGGTCGGTGCGCTCGTTCGGGAAACTGTAGTACGGCTGCCCGTCGAGCATGAAGTCGACCGCGTCGGGGGTCCAGCGGACCTGGTAGACGTGGAAGGCCTCGCAGGCGTCGGGGACGGCGATCTCGGCGCCGCGCTGGGTCCTGGCGACGTGGTTGTAGCGTCCGGTGTGGACGGTGCCGTGGACGACGCCGGGGCGGTGTCCGACATGCTCCATGATGTCGATCTCGCCGTCGCCTGGCCAGACCTCGAGATCGACCGGCAGCATCCAGATCGCCGGCCAGGTCCCGCGCCCGCAGGGCAGCTTCGCACGCGCTTCGAACACGCCGTACGTCCAGCCTTCCCGGCTGAGCATGCGGGCGGAGGTGTAGTCCTGGCGGCCCCAGTCGGCGGCGGTATCGAGCCGCTCGCGGCGCGCCTCGATAATCAGGCGGCCGTCCTCGACCCGGGCGTTTTCCAGCCGGTCGGCGGCGTAATACTGGCGCTCGTTGTTGTACCAGCCCGTGCGGTTGGCCTGGGTGTCGTACGTCCACAGGGCCGGATCGGGCAGGCCGTCGCGGTCAAACTCGTCGGCCCACACGAGTTGGTGGCCGGGCGGGCCTTCGGCGACGGCGGCGGGGGCGGGGGTCTGGGCCGCGGCCGGAGCGGCGAGCAGGAGCGGGGCGAGCAGGAGGGCGAGGCGCATCCGGCGACGTTAGCCTCGCACCGCTGACGTCGGGGATCACGGATGGTGACAGGCCCGACTCAGTCGGGCCGGACCACGCCGTCGGGGTCGTGCGGGGCGTGACGGTCGGGGTCGTCGCGGTCGAGACCGCCGCGGCCGGCGTTCGCCTCGGCCTCCGTCGGCGGGCGCGGCTGGCCTTCGTCCTGCCCATAAGAGCCGGTGCGGGCGGTCGAGGGGGCGTCGAGGGTCGGATGCGGGTTCTCGAACCGGCCGACCAGTTCGCCCCGGGCGATGGTCGCACTCCGCAGCACATTGACGAATTCGACCAGCGGGATGTCCTCGGCCAGGTCGAGATGGCGGTCGAGACCAAAGAGCTGAAAATAATACCGGTGCGGGCCATGCCCCTGCGGCGGGGCCATGCCGAGCCAGCCGGGACGGCCCTGGCTGTTGAGGCCCTGGACCAGGTCGTGGCCGCCGTCGGGATGCGCGGTCTTGTCGAGGTTGGCGGGCAGGCCCGTCCAGGCGCCGGGGATGTTCCAGACCAGCCAGTGCAGGGTCGGCTCGTCGCGCGGGGCGTCGGGGTCCTCGACCACCAGCGCCCAGGTGACGACCTCCAGCGGTCCGCTCCACGACAGGGGCGGCGAGGTATCGTCGCCGGCCTGGGCATGGTCGACGGAGAGCCAGCCGTCGGCGTCGATGGCCGGCGAGGTGAGGACGATTTCACCGGACTGGTACGGCTGGACCTTGAGGGCGGTGATGGCGCCGCCGGAATGCTCGGGCTGCTGATGCTGGGCCATGGCGGGACTCCTTTGCCGGAGAACCGCCCAGGGGCGCGAAGGTTCGGAGCCGGACACGCTCTTGCGGCGGGGCGTGGGCGGAGTCATCGTCGACGCATGAGCACCCAGGAGCCGGCGGGCGGACGCTTCGAGAGCTTTTCCGCCTTCTACCCGCACTACATCCACGAACACTCCAACCGGACGTGCCGACGCATCCACGTGGTCGGGTCGGCGCTGGTGCTGGTGGTGCTGGCCGTGGCGATCGTGACGCTGAACCCGTGGTGGCTGCTGGCCATGCCGCTGGTCGGCTACGGCTTCGCCTGGGTCGGGCATTTCTTCTTCGAGAAGAACCGGCCGGCGACGTTCAGATATCCGCTGTGGAGCCTGATGGGCGACTGGCGGATGTTCTTCGAAACCGTGAGCGGGAAGCGGCGCTTCTAGACCTCAGCGGTTGGCCGGGTCCTGGAAGGCGAAGAGGCTGATGGCGAGGACGGCCGCCGCGTCGCGGTCCGGCGAGCCCCGGGGCGGGAGATAGAAGGTCGGCCGGAAGCCGTTCAGGTCCAGGCCGCCGATCTCGACGCCATCGCGGCTGAAGACATAGCCCATGACCCGGCCGCCGCCGAAGGGCAGGCCGCCGATCCGCTTCGTCTCGGCGCGCAGGACGATGTCGCCCCAGACCAGTTCGCCGGCGCGTTGCGGCTGCTGCAGGCGGCTGAGCAGACTGCCGCGGGACAGCGCCAGGGACAGGCGGGCGCCCTCAGGTGCGGCTCCGGCGTACTGGCACTCGTAGGCGAGGGGTTCGCGGTCGAATGTGATCCAGAGAATCTGACGATGGCTCTGGCCGCCACCGCAATCGCCCTGGACGGTTCCGGCGGATGTCGAAAGGTCGAACTCGGCCCTGGCCATGTCGCGCGATTGCCACGGCAGACGACTGCTGGAGCCGCGGGACGTCGCCGAGCCGGTGTATTCGGCTACGGCGAATCCGGGGCGGAACAGACTGGGGCCGCGGCGGCCTTCGAGGCCGATCCGGTCGGTACGCTCGGTCATCGGAGCGGAGGGCGCAGCGGTCTGGGATGCGGCGCCGGTGGCCACGGCGAGCACGGCGACGGCGAACAGGCTGGCGATTTTCATGGGCCCCTCCCTCGATCGGGAGGAGACTACGCCGGTTTCAGAGAACAGCAATCCGCCAGGGCGGCGCCGACCCGTTTACTGCGAGCCGACGTTCGTGGCCGCCGAAGCCATCAGGGTCTGGCTCGGCTGGCTGTCCCACGACGGCGGACAGCCCTCGAAACGGCCGGCGTCGACGAGGGTCAGGCGGCGCTGGTTGAAGCGCATGGCGGGCCGCATCGAACCCCGGCCGTGGCCGGTGTAGAGGTCGATCTTCTGGCCCTTGATGGCGCCGCCGGTGTCGGAAGCGTACCAGTAGCCGTCGTGCAGCGTGCCGTCGGGCATGCGCATGCCGACCGTCTCGGGGATGAACAGACGGGTGCGGCGGGGGATGTAGCGCGGATCAGTGGCGATGGTGCGCATCGGGATCGGCCGGCAGCCGAGGCTGTCGTTGCCAGTCGCTCCGCCGCCACCCGCATGGTAGAGGTTGACGCGGGCGGTCCAGCGCGGATCAGCCTCCATCAGCGCCTGCTGCTCGGGGTTCAAGCCCGCCATGCCGCTGTCGGAACCTTCGTCCGCGGGCTCCGTTGATTCCACGACCGGGTCGGCTGCGACCGCGGCTTCGTAGGATACGGGTTCACCCGGAACCGCCGCATGGGCGGAGAAGGCCATCGCCCAGAAGAGGGCGAACGCAGCGGCACTGCCGAGCATGATTCGACTCGCGTAGGCGCCGGCCCCTGTCCGTCCGGCGGGGCGCTTGTCGTCAACAAATGCGGCGAAAACCAGACATTCCCGCCAGCGTGCGACCTCCTGTCCGGTCGAGCGGTGGATAAGTGGCCCTTGTGATGGTCAAGCCGAATCTCGTTTTGCCAACAGCCTGAAATCTGTAAGCTGTATTCGCAGATCAGAAACACTTTGCTGGGTCGAGATGCTTACTGTTTATGGAGATATTCGGTCCGGTAACTGTTTGAAGGTCAAGTGGTTGCTGGACCGCCTCGGTCGTGATTATCGCTGGGTCGAAACCGACGTCATGTCCCGCGGCACGCGATCCACAGAATTCCTCGAGATGAATCCGGCTGGACAGGTTCCGGCGGTGGTGTTCGGGGACGGTCGGGCGCTGGCGCAGTCGAACGCCATCATCGGCTATTTCGGCGAGGGCACGGCGTATGTGCCGGCCGATGCGTGGGACCGGGCGAAGATGTACGAGTGGCTGTTCTGGGAGCAGTACAGCCACGAACCCTGTATCGCCGTGGTCCGGTTCCAGCGGGCCTTCCTCGGCAAGCCGGCGTCCGAAATCGAGCCGCGGCTGGTGCAGCGAGGTTACGCCGCGCTCGACCGGATGGAGGCGGCGCTGACGGAGGCGGACTGGCTGGTCGGGGACGGGCCGACGCTCGCCGACCTGGCGCTGGTCGCCTACACCCGGTGGGCGCACGAGGGGGGCTTCGACCTGGCGCCCTATTCGGCGATCCGGCGATGGATCGGGCGGGTGGAGGCGGCGTTCGGGATTCAATGACCCCTCTCCCGCCGGGAGAGGGTTTCGTTTAGATGACCCGACGTTTCCAGCCCCGGAGTTCGCCATGAAGCGCCTCGTTATCGCCGTCTCCGCCCTGACACTCGGGGTGGCGGCCCTGTCGGCTCCGGCCATGGTTTCCGCCTGGGGCAACACCGGGCATCGGCTGATCGGGGTCGCCGCCGTGCGCGGCCTGCCCGGGGAAATGCCGGCCTTCCTGCGCACGCCGGGGGCCGCGGCCGAAGTCGGCGAGCTGGCGCGCGAGCCGGACCGCACCAAGGGCGGCGGCCAGCCGCACGACCGCGAGCGCGACACGGCCCACTTCATTGACATGGACGATGCGGCCCATGTGATCAGCGCCGCCGGGCCGTCGATCGACGCCCTGCCGCGGCTGAAGTCGGAATACGATGCGGCCCTGGTCGCCGCCGGGCTCGATGTCGACGACGCCGGCTACCTGCCGTACGCGATCATGGACGGCTATCAGCAGCTGGTGCGCGACTTCGCCACCTGGCGGGTGCTGAACGCCGCCGAGGCGCGCGAGAGCGATCCGGGCAAGCGCGCCTGGTACGGCGAGGACCGGCTGCGGCGCGAGGCGCTGATCCTGCGCGACATGGGCTATCTGGGGCACTACGTCGGCGACGGCAGCCAGCCGCACCATACGACGATCCACTACAATGGCTGGTCGCGGGACGTGCCGAACCCGGAAGGCTTCACCACCTCGCGGCAGACGCACGGCGCGTTCGAGGGCGCCTTCACGGCGCGGGTGGCGCGGCTGGACGCGGTCGAGGCGGCGATGGCGGCGCCCCGGCTGGACGGGTTCGATCTGCGGGCGCGCGTGCCGGCCTATCTGAAGACGACGCTGGCCGAGGTGCTGCCGTTCTACCAGCTGGAGAAGGCGGGCGGGTTCGGCGAGGGCGACGTGCGGGGCGCGGCCTTCGCGACGGGACGGCTGGCGGCGGGAGCGTCGGAGCTGCGCGACCTGTTCATCCTGGCGTGGCGGGACTCGGCCGATGACGAGATCGGCTGGCCCAAGGTGAAGGTGGCCGAGGTCGAGGCCGGAACCGCCGATCCGTGGCTGGCCATGTACGGCGAGGACTGATCCGCGTTGAGTGATCTGCCCCCCCCCGTCGTCATCCTCGACAAGCCGCAGCTGGCCGACAACATCGGGGCGGTGGCGCGGGTGATGGCCAATTTCGGCCTGTCCGAGCTGAGGCTTGTCGCGCCCCGCGACGGCTGGCCCCAGGATCGGGCCTGGGCCACCGCCTCGGGCGCCGACTGGGTGCTGGACGGGGTGAAGGTGTTCGACACGGTGGCGGAGGCCATCGCCGATCTGAACACCGTGTTCTCGACCACCGCCCGGCCGCGCGAGACGCGGATGCCGGTGCGGACGCCGAGGGAGTCGATGCGGCTGCTCTATGACGATCGGGCCTCGGGGCTGACGGTTGGCCTGCTGTTCGGCGGCGAGCGGGCCGGGCTGGAGACCACCGACATCGCCCTGACGCAGGGCATCGTCACCATTCCGATCGATCCGAAGCACCATTCGCTGAATCTGGCGCAGGCGGTGGCGATCAACGCCTATGAGTGGCGCACCCTGATCCTCGATGCGCCGCCACCGCGGTTCCGCGAGGGGGATCCGCCGGCGTCGAACGATCTGCTGGTCGGAATGTACGAACATCTGGAGAAGGAGCTGGACGAGGGCGGCTTCTTCCATCCGCCGGAGAAGAAGCGGTCGATGAGCCAGAACCTGCGGGTCATGCTGGGTCGGGCGGGGTTCAGCGAGCAGGAGGTGGCGACGTTTCGAGGGGTGATCCACGCCCTGGCCAGGGGTCGGGGCCGGGTGCTGGCCAAGCTTGCGGCGAAGGGGGTGACGGGCGGAGATTAGAGGTCGGCACAGAACGCCGGCACGACCTCGGTCGCCCGGCCATGCTGGGCTTCGTCGAAGAAGCGGCTGCCAAGCGACGGCTCAAGGTTGAGTTCGACGGTTCGGGCGCCGGCCATGCTGGCGCGCTGGACGAAGCCGGCGGCCGGGTAGACGGCGCCGGAGGTGCCGATGGAGACGAACAGGTCGCACGCCGCCAGCGCCCGCTCGATGCGCTCCATGTGCAGCGGAAACTCGCCGAACCAGACGATGTGCGGGCGCAGCCGGCCCTGCGGATGGAAGGGCGAGGGCTCGACCGGGGCGAGGTTGCCGGACCAGTCGCAGACACGGCCGGTGGCGGTGCATTCGGCCTTGAGCAATTCGCCGTGCATGTGGATCAGCTCGAAGCCGGGGGCAGGCGGCCTTTCGGCGTGGGCGCGGTCGTGCAGGTCGTCGACGTTCTGGGTGACCAGCAGGACGTCGCCGTCCCAGCGGGCGGCGAGGTCGGCGAGGGCGCGGTGGGCGGCGTTGGGCTGGACGTCGGCCAACTGGCGGCGGCGGCGGTTGTAGAAGTCCTGCACCAGGGCCGGGTCGCGGGCGAAGGCCTGGGGCGTGGCGACGTCCTCGACGCGATGGCCCATCCACAGGCCGTCGTCGGCGCGGAAGGTGGGGACGCCGGACTCGGCGGAGATGCCGGAGCCGGTGAGGATGACGAGGTTGCGCGGCATGGGCCCACTAAAGCCCTTCTCCCCCTGCGGGAGAAGGTGGCCGAGCGGAGCGAGGTCGGATGAGGGGTCGCGCGGAAGGTTGGATCGCGGGCTTGAAAGAGGGCGCCGCTGGTGCGACCCCTCATCCGTCAGCCCTTCGGGCTGCCACCTTCTCCCGCAGGGGGAGAAGGGACGCGAACGGAGCTCCGCCCATGAAAACCCGCGCCGCCGTCGCCTTCGAGGCCAAGAAGCCGCTGGAAATCGTCGAGGTCGATCTGGAGGGGCCGCGGGCCGGTGAGGTGCTGGTCGAGATCAAGGCCACGGGCATCTGCCACACCGACGCCTATACGCTGGACGGGCTGGACAGCGAGGGGATCTTCCCGTCGATCCTCGGCCATGAGGGCGCGGGCGTTGTGGTCGAGGTGGGCGCCGGCGTGACCTCGGTGGCCGTCGGCGACCATGTGATCCCGCTGTACACGCCCGAGTGCCGGCAATGTAAGAGCTGCCTGAGCCGCAAGACCAACCTGTGCACCGCCATCCGCGGGACGCAGGGCAAGGGGCTGATGCCCGACGGCACGTCGCGGTTCAGCTACAAGGGGCAGGCCATCGCCCACTATATGGGCTGTTCGACCTTCTCGAATTTCACGGTGCTGCCGGAGATCGCGGTGGCGAAGATCCGCAAGGACGCGCCGTTCGACAAGGCCTGCTACGTCGGCTGCGGCGTGACCACGGGCGTCGGGGCGGTGGTCAATACGGCCAAGGTGGAGCCGGGCGCCAACTGCGTCGTGTTCGGTCTCGGCGGCATCGGACTGAACGTCATCCAGGGTCTGAAGATGGTCGGGGCCGACATGATCGTCGGCGTCGACATCAATCCGGCCAAGGCGGAATGGGGCCGGCGCTTCGGTATGACCCATTTCGTCAATCCGAAGACGGTCGACGACGTGGTGGCGCATCTGGTCGAGCTGACCGGCGGCGGGGCGGACTACACCTTCGACTGCACCGGCAACACCACGGTGATGCGCCAGGCGCTGGAGGCCTGCCACCGCGGATGGGGCGAGAGCGTCATCATCGGCGTGGCCGAGGCGGGCAAGGAGATCGCCACGCGGCCGTTCCAGCTGGTCACCGGACGGGTGTGGCGCGGCTCGGCCTTTGGCGGCGCGCGGGGGCGGACCGATACGCCGAAGGTGGTCGACTGGTACATGGACGGGAAGATCGAGATCGACCCGATGATCACCCACACCCTGCCGCTGGAGCGGATCAACGAGGCCTTCGACCTGATGCATGCGGGGGAGAGCATCAGAAGCGTGGTGGTGTTCTAGAGGCTTGCGCCGCCCAGACAGTTGTTTAAGAAAACTGTCTGGATTGCAGGAGGGAAGCCATGTTCACCCACATCACCGTCGGCGCGAACGACGTCGAGGCGTCGCGGAAATTCTATGACGCGGCGCTGGGGGCGCTAGGCATCGGGCCGGCGCAGGGGCCGGATCCCAAGGGACGCTACTGGTGGCGGACGGACCGGGGGGCGTTCGCGGTCGGCAAGCCGATCGACGGAGACCCCGCCTGCCACGCCAATGGCGGGACCATCGGTTTCGCGGCGAAGACGCCGGAGATGGTCCACGCCTTTCACGACGCCGGCGCGGCGGCCGGCGGGCGTTCGATCGAGGATCCGCCGGGCCTGCGTGAAGGGCCGTTCGGCAAGCTGTACCTGGCCTATCTGCGCGATCCGGACGGCAACAAGGTCTGCGCCCTGCACCGTCCCGGATAGCCGCTGCGCGGCTTCCGGGATGACAAGGAGGGCGTTAGAGGGTCGGGCATGGAAACCCTGAAGACCCACACCGTCCACGGCGGAACGCTCCGCTATCTGCGCCACGACAGCGCGACCACCGGCACGGCGATGACCCTGTCGGTATTCGTGCCGCCGGGGGAGGGGCCGTTTCCGGTGCTGATCTGGCTGTCGGGCCTGACCTGCACCGAGGACAATTTCACCACCAAGGCCGGGGCCTATGGGCCGGCGGCGGCGCATGGGGTGATCGTGGTCGCTCCGGACACCTCGCCCCGCGGCGAGGGCGTGGCGGATGACGACAGCTATGACCTGGGGCAGGGGGCGGGCTTCTATGTCGATGCGACGCAGGCGCCTTGGGCCGAGCATTTCCGCATGGAGAGCTATGTCGTCGACGAGCTGATCGGGCTGATCGACGAGGCGTTCCCGACCACGAAGGCGCGGGCGATCTCGGGGCATTCGATGGGCGGGCACGGCGCGCTGGCGCTGGCGCTGAGGCATCCGCATCTGTTCCGGTCGGTATCGGCTTTCGCGCCCATCGCGTCGCCGACGCGATGCCCATGGGGTGAGAAGGCGTTCACGGCCTATCTGGGCGAGGACCGGGAGGCGTGGGCGGAGCACGACGCGGCGCGGCTGATTGAGGCGGGGGTGGGCGCGGGCTGCTACGACGACATCCTGATCGACCAGGGCGACGCTGATCCATTCCTGGCCGGGCAGTTGAAGCCGGAGCTGCTGACCGCGGCGGCGGCGGCTGCGGGGCAGACGGTCACCTTGCGGATGCAGCCGGGGTACGACCACTCCTACTTCTTCATGGCCAGCTTCATCGCCGACCATATGGCCTTTCATGCGGCGCGGCTGGAGGGCTGAACCGGGGCGTGTCAGGGTGAGGCCCGGACCTGAGGAGGGATATCGATGAGACTTGCCGCACTCGCCGCCGGCGTGCTCGCGCTGGCGCTCGCCGCCCCCACGCTGGCCCAGCAGCAGATGGTCGATCCGGACTTTCGTCCGACGGTGGAACGCCCGGCGTATGCCGAGGCGCAGGGACCGGTCGTGACGATCGACGAGGCGCATCTGAATTACCACAGGATGAACGGGCAGTACGCGCCGTTCGCAGCCCTGCTGAGGGCCGACGGCTATCGTGTGCAGGCCGGAACGCTGGCGTTCGACGCCGGTGGCCTCGACGGCGTCGATGTTCTGGTCATCGCCAACGCCGGCGCCACAAGCGAGCAGCCGACGCCGCCGGCCTTCACGGAGGCCGAGGGCGCGGCGCTGGAGGCGTGGGTCCGGGCGGGCGGCAAGCTGCTGCTGATCGCCGATCACACGCCGTTCGGGGCGGCGGCAGAGGCGCTGGCGGCGCGGTTCGGCGTCAGGATGGGCACGGGCTACGCCTTCGCGATGACGGACGGGGGCGGCGACCTGACGACCAACCTGACCTACCCCGCCGAGGCGTTCGGGGCTCACCCCATCTTCGCCGGGCGTGACGCCTCGGAGCGGGTGGATAGCGTGACTGCTTTCACCGGCCAGTCGCTGGCGGGGCCCGAGGGAGCGACGGTGCTGCTGCACATGACGGATGGGGCGAGGGAGTCTCCGGACCTGCCGACGTTGCAGGCCCTGGCGGATCGGCTGGATGATGCCGCTGTTCCCGATGCGGCGATCGCGGAACTGTCGAGGCCGGCGTTGCCGGCCCAGGGACTGGCCTTCGAATACGGTCGGGGACGGGTGGTGGTGCTGGGCGAGGCCGGGATGCTGTCGGCGCAGCTGATTCGCTATCCGCCGGAGAGCGGCCAGGCCGATCGGCGCTTCGGCATGAATGCGGCCCTGGGCAATGCGCGCTTCGGCCTGAACATAATGCACTGGCTGACCGGCCTGCTGCCCTGAAGCCGTGCTAGGGGACGACATGACCGACGCTTCCAACACATCCAGCTCCGCCCATGACGAGATGTTCGCCGCCCTGTGCCGGGAGGTGGGGTTCTGCCTGCATCCGAAGGGCGAGAAGCGCGTCGTCGCAGCCCTGCCCAGCGGGCTGGACGCCGCGACGCGGGCCGTGTTCGAGGCCGAGGGGGTGGATTTCGCGTCCGCCTCCGGGGACCTGCGGCGGGCCGTGCGCGACTGTCTGAAGGCCAATCTGCCTGAAGGCTGAGAGGACAGAATTCGGCCTCCGGGCTTGGGTTCGCCGCGCGGGCGCCTAGATGAGGGCTCCCCGAAACCCGTCGAAGGAGCCTCCCCATGGCCTTTACGCTTCCGCCCCTCCCGTATGCCTATGACGCCCTGGAGCCGGCCATCGACAAGGCGACGATGGAGTTTCACCACGACAAGCACCATCAGGCCTATGTCGACAATCTGAACAAGGCGGTGGACGCCGACAGCGCCCTGCAGGGGAAATCGCTGGAGGAGCTGTTCGCCAACATCTCGAGCGCGCCGAAGGCCGTGCGCAACAACGGCGGCGGGCACTGGAACCACAGCCTGTTCTGGGAACTTCTGGCGCCGCAAGGCCAGACCGGCGAGCCGTCGACCGAACTGGCCGCCGCCATCGACCGCGATCTGGACGGGATGGAGAAATTCAAGGAGGCCTTCAACGCGGCCGGCGCCGGTCAGTTCGGTTCGGGCTGGGCCTGGTTGATCGTCCAGGACGGCAAGCTGAAGGTCACCTCGACGCCGAACCAGGACAATCCGCTGATGGACGTGGCCGACGAGAAGGGCGCCGTGGTGCTGGCCGCCGACGTCTGGGAGCACGCCTATTACCTGAAGTACCAGAACCGCCGGGCCGACTATCTGAAGGCCTTCTGGACGGTGGTGAACTGGAACAAGGCCAACGAACTGTTCGCGGCAGCCACACGCTGACCGTCGGAGAACCGTCGCCGTCTTTTTGACGGTGACGGGCTGGCGGCGCCGCGATTTTGCCCTATCTAGGTCATCGGGTGATGACTTGGGAGGGCCCGCCGATGACGCCATCGTTCAAAATCGCCGCCGCCGGCCTGATGCTGGCGACCTTGGCGGGCGTGGCGGGTTGTAGCCGCGAGGGTCCTGCGCAGGGGGATCAGACGGCTGCGAAGGCGGCAGTCCCCGCGCCCGTCAGCCCGGACGTCAGCGCCGTTCGCATTGGCACTCTGGAGGCGACTGCGCTGAGGGACGGCACGATCAACATCACGGCCGGCGACGCGAAGACGAGTCCCTGGACCAATGTCGCCGAGGTGTCGGCCCTGTTGACCTCGACGGGCGTGACAGACGGGACGATCCATCTTTCGATCCAGCCCCTTCTGGTGCGGGACGGCGAGCGGGTGGTGCTGATCGACGCCGGGGCCGGAGGCCAGATGGGTACCGAGGGCAAGCTGACAGCGTCCTTGCGGGCCGCAGGCGTAGAGCCGGGGCAGGTCACCGATGTTCTGATCTCGCACGCCCACGGTGATCATGTTGGCGGTCTGGTCGGTCCTGACGGACAGCTGACTTTCCCCAACGCCACAGTCCGCATGAGCGCGCCGGAGTGGGCCTACGCCCGTGCCAGCGCGGAGGAAGCCGGGGCAGGCGCCCTGCTGGCGGCCATCACGCCCAAGGTCGAACCGTTCGCGCCCGGCGCCCAGGTGACCCCGTCGATCAAGGCGGTTCCGCTGGCCGGTCACACGCCGGGGCACAGCGGCTATGAGATCGTCTCGGGCGAGGACCGGCTGCTGTACATCGGCGACGCCATGCACAGTTCGGTCATTTCGGTGCAGCGACCGCAGTGGCGCAACGCCTGGGACAGCGACAACGCCGCGGCGGTGGCGACGCGGCAGGATCTGCTGGAGCGCGGCGTGACCGGGACACGACGAATTTACGGCGTGCATTTCCCCTTCCCTGGGGTCGGCCGGTTCCAGCGCGTCGATGACGGCTTCGTCTGGATCCCGGACTCGTCCGCCCAGCCTTGACTCAAGGGGGGACGGCCGTCATAAGCCCCGCCTTCACGCCACCGGCTCGCCGCGTTGCGTGATCCACTACGGACGATGCGTGGACCGCCGTTGAGATCGTCTCTCCATCTGGGGAGGGACCGGGCCGCATCATTGAAAAGAGTGACTTATGTCCAAGCGCCATAGCGCCAAGTACAAACTCGACCGGGTCATGGGTGAAAACCTGTGGGGCCGCTCGAAATCCCCGGTCAACAAGCGTTCCTACGGCCCCGGCCAGCACGGCCAGCGCCGCAAGTCGAAGGTCTCGGACTTCGGCCTGCAGCTGAAGGCCAAGCAGAAGCTGAAGGGCTACTACGCCAACATCACCGAGAAGCAGTTCGCCGCGACCTATGAAGAGGCGTCGCGCCGCAAGGGCAACAGCTCGGAAAACCTGATCGGCCTGCTGGAATCGCGCCTGGACGCCATCGTCTACCGCGCCAAATTCGTCCCGACCCCCTGGGCCGCGCGCCAGTTCGTCAGCCACGGCCACGTGACCGTCGACGGCAAGAAGGTCGACATCGCCTCGTACCGGGTCAAGCCGGGGCAGGTCGTCGAGGTCAAGGAAAAGTCCCGCTCGATGGCGCTGGTGCTTGAGGCCCAGCAGTCGTCGGAACGCGACGTGCCCGACTATCTGGAGTTGGGCGACCGCGGCTTCTCGGTCCGCTACGTCCGCGTGCCGGAACTGGCCGACGTGCCGTTCCCGGTCAAGATGGAGCCGAACCTGGTCGTGGAATACTACTCGTCGTAATCTTTCTGGCGCGATGCTCGCGACGCGGTCACTCGCGACTTGAGCGTCGGGCCGGAAATGCGCTCAGGCAGTGAGCCGCCGCGCGGCGAGCGCTGGCGCCACCAACAAGGGCCCCGGAGCAATCCGGGGCCCTTTCCGTATGCATCGGGTTCCCCTCGCGGGCGAACAGGCGCACATTGGCCGGGTTCAGGATTTCGGCGCGGGAGGCCGGGAATGAAACGGATCGTCACGCTCGCGGGGGCCCTGGCGCTGGTCGCCGTCCTGCCGGGGTGCGCGCTGGTCGACAGGTTCATGCCTGAGGCGCTGGCGGTGGAGACTGCGGAAACGCCGGGGCAGATCGAGCCGGTCCACGCCGTGGCCATCGTTCAGGACCAGGCGGTGTTCTGGGTCAGTTCGAATGGCTGCACCCAGAAGTCAGACCTGACGCCGGTGGTCCGCCGCGCCGGCGACGCTTCGGTGATCACCCTGCGCCGGATCAAGGAAGACCGCTGCCTCGAGCCGCGCGCCGAGGGCGTCGAGATGCGCTGGAGCTTCCAGGAAATGGGGCTGGCGCCTGGCAGCCGGGTGTCGGTCGAGAATCCCTACCAGCTGCCGCAGGGCTGAGAGGGGTCAGCGCGCCTCGAAGGCCGGCAGCATGTCCGGCGGGATGCGGTGCGGCCGCATGGTGGCGGCGTCGACCAGGACCCATTCCGATACCCCTTGGGCGCAAAGCCGGCCCTCGGCGTCCTCGATGCGGACATACCGGTTGAAGCGCGGGCCGTGCGGGTCGCCGACCCAGGTGCGGGCCTTCACGTCGGTGGCGTCCGGGAGCAGGGGGCGAAAATAGTCGATCTCGTGCCGCACGGCGACCCACGACCATTTCGCGCGGGTTTCCGGGTCGAAGCGGGCGTTCCAGTGGGCCGTGCCGGCATCCTGCAGCCAGCCGACATAGACGACGTTGTTGACGTGGCCGTTGTCGTCGATGTGCCCGGGCCTGACTTCCAGCGGGACGACGAAGATCTCGCGGTCGGCCCGGGGTTCGAGCTGGGCCCTGGCCATCAGGCCTCGGCGTCGCCGAGCGGCACGCCCTTGTCAGCCAGCAGCGTCTGGAGTTCGCCCGCATTGAACATTTCGCGGACGATGTCGGAGCCGCCGACGAACTCACCCTTGACGTAGAGCTGGGGAATGGTCGGCCAGTCGCTGAAGACCTTGATGCCGTCGCGCAGGGCCTCGTCCTGCAGCACGTCGACGCCGACAAAGGGCGCGCCGACGTGGTCGAGGATCTGCACCGCCAGGGAGGAGAAGCCGCAACGCGGCGCGTCCGGCGTGCCCTTCATGAACAGCACGACGTCATGCTGTTTCACCGTATCGGCGATGAAGGTCTGGACGGGATTGGCGACGGCTTGATCGGTCACTGGTACTGGCCTTTCGGTGAAGGCCGTCAGCTAGGCGCCCAAAGGGGCGGGGTCAAGGCGTCGGAAGGTCTCAGGCGGCCTTGGCGGCCGCGACGCGCGCCATCTCGATCTGGGCGGCGAGGCCCGGCGGCATGTCGCGATCCGGCACCAGGCCGAGCATGTTCAGCCGCTCCGTGTCGCTGGCGCGGATCAGCACGCTGGAGACCGAGGGGTCGGTCAGGGCGTAGGCCAGGCAGATGGCCTCCGCGGGCCAGTTGTTGGTGCGGTGCAGGAAGGCGAAGGTGCCAGCATGGGCCAGCGGATTGGCCTTGGTCTTCGGCCCGCCAAAGCCGAACAGGCCCTTCTTCGGCTGATGCACGGTGGCCGCCTTCTTCGCCGTGTCGAGGCTCTCCGGGAAGTAGTCGTAGACGAAGATGGCCATGTCCGCTTCCTGGGCGGCGCGAAGGCGGGAGCGGACCTGCCACGGCGAGTTGACGTGGAAGGGCGAGATCAGGACGTCGAAGGCTCCGGTGGAGACATAGGTGTCCATAACGTCGCCGTCGCCCGAAATGCCCAGCAGGCGGACCCGCTCGGTGGCGCGCAGGGCCTTGAGAGCGTTGAGCGTCGACTGCGGGAGTTCGTGGTCGGCGGGTTCGTCGAGGATGGCGAGATCGAACCAGCCGAGGCCGGAGATGCCGAGTGCGCGGTCGATGGCCGAGGTGATGCCCTCGGCCGAGAAGTCGCGATCCGATCCCCGGCGGCCGTCCCCGGCGCCGAGGGTGAGCGAAACCTGGACCAGCTTGCGGTCCACATGCTTCAGGGCCTGACCGAGAATTTCCGCCAGCACGGGATCCGCGGTCTCCAGCCGGTAGCTGTTGATGCCGGATTCCAGCGCCGAATAGATCAGCTCGCGGCCGGCCACCGGCCCGTGGGAGATGTCGCGCGGGCCAAGGCTCAGCGTCAGCGCCGAAACCGCCTGACCCGCCTGTCCGAAGGGACGGTAGCGCATGGTTCAGTCTCCTGCCGGGGAGGGGTTGGCGGGGGAGGGGTTGGCCGGGGCAGAGGTCTCGAGCGCCAGCGCGTGAAGTTCACCGCCCATCTTGCCCTTCAGCGCCGCGTAGACGAGCTGGTGCTGGCGCACGCGGGGCAGGCCCGCGAACGCGGTCGAGACGACGCGGGCGCGATAGTGGTCGCCGTCGCCGGCCAGATCGTCGATGACGATCTCGGCATCGGGAAAGGCTCCGGCCAGGTGGCCGCGAAGCTCATCGACGGACATGGGCATGGGGCGGCGGTTCTCTCTCGAATTTCACCGGCCAGATTGCCGCGTAAACCTTAATGGCTGGCTACACGCGCGGCGGTTCAGGCGGCGGTGCGCTCGAACAGGGTCACCGCCTCGCCCTTGTAGGTCGTCTCGACGTAGGGCGCGTAGCCGGCCCGGCGGGCGAGGGCGATGGAGGGGCCGTTGTCGGGCGAGATCATGCAGACCGTGCGCGGCGCGTTGAGGCTGTCGTCGCACCAGGCCAGGGCTGCGGAGAGGGCCTCGAAGGCGAGGCCCTTGCCCTGGAAGCGCGGCTGGACGCCCCAGCCGAGTTCCGGGGCGTCGAAAGGCGGATCGAGCACCCGGTGGAAGTCCAGCACGCCGACGCTGCCGACATGCTCGCCGGTGTCCTTCAGCCGGATGGTCCAGTTGCCGTGGCCCAGCGCCTCCCAGTGGCCGATATCGCGCAGCAGGCGGAACCAGACGTCCTCGCCGGTCAAGGGCTCGGGAAAGATGTGGCGGATGAAGGCGGGATCGGCCCAGAGGGCGCACAGGTCGTCATAGTCCGCCACGTCCACCGGGGTCAGGGTCAGGCGTTCGGTGATAAGGGTGCTGGTCATGAGGGCTCGAACAGGGCTCCGGCGCGCTCGATACGGGTCTGGCCGCTCGCGTCGGTAACGGCGTAGGTGAAGCCGGGCTGGAGCGCAAAGCCCCCGGCGCGGCCCTGTTTGTCGAGCGCCAGCAGGGCGACCTGCGAACCGGCGACCCTGGCGCCCCGCAGCCGGGCCAGCCGTTCGACAACACGGCGACAGGCGGTCGTGGGGTCGAGGCCGGCGCGCATGGCCTCGACGACGGCATGCGAGCCGGCGACGCGAACGACGTCCTCGCCAACACCGGTGGCGGTGGCGCCGCCGACCTCGTCGTCGACATAGAGGCCGGCGCCGATCAGCGGGCTGTCGCCGACCCTGCCGCGCATTTTGAAGGCCATGCCGGAAGTGGTGCAGGCGCCGGCCATGCGGTTGGCGGCGTCGATGGCCAGCAGGCCGATAGTGTCGTGGTTGGCCGCGCCGCCGTTCCAGTCGATGTTCTCGCTGTTGATGCGCGGGGCGTAGTCGGCGGTCTCCAGCCATTCCCGCCAGGCCGCCTCGGCGCGGGGGGTGAGCAGGTCTTGCGTGGGGAAGCCCTGATCGACGGCGAAGGTGCGCGCGCCCTCCCCGACCAGCATGGTGTGGGGCGTGCGCTCCATGACCCGGCGGGCGACGGAGACGGCGTGGACTACGTCCTCGAGCGCGCACACCGCGCCGATGTCACCGGCCCAGGTCATGACGCAGGCGTCCAGCGTTACCCGGCCGTCGCGGTCGGGCAGGCCGCCGAGGCCGACCGACGAATTGCTCTCGTCCGCCTCGGCCACGCGGCCGCCGGCCTCGACCATGTCGAGCGCCGAGCCGCCAGTCGCGCGGACCGCCAGGCCGGCGGCATTGGCGGCGGCGCCGAAGTCCCAGGTGGAGACCATGACGGCGGAGGCGGTGGTTCGGGCGGCGGCGGTCGCCAGGGCGGCGACCGGAGAGGCGCCGAGCACGGTCCTGCGGGAAGGGCCGCTCACATCAGCCCCAGTTGCTTGAAGCTGGCCACGCCGTCGCGACCTACGATGAGATGGTCGTGGACTGACAGCTCCAGCGCCCGGGCGGCTTCGATGACCTGGCGGGTCATCTCGATGTCGGGGCGCGACGGGGTCGGGTCGCCCGACGGGTGGTTGTGGACGATGATCATCGACTTGGCCGAAAGCTCCAGGGCCCGGCGCACCACCTCGCGCGGATAGACCGGGGCGTGGTCGACGGTGCCGCGATTCTGGATTTCGTCGAGGATCAGCTGGTTGCGGTTGTCGAGATAGAGCACGCGGAACTGCTCGCGCGGCTCATGCTGGAGCGAGAGGCGGACGTAGGCGAGCAGGGCGGTCCACGAGGAGATGACGGTGCGCTTGCCGGCCTCCTCGAGCGTGACCCGCCGCGCGACCTCGTGCAGGGCGGCCAGGTCGAGGGCGGTCTCCGCGCCGATACCCCGGGTCCGCCCGCGCGCGTCCTCGGACTTCACCGTCATCAGATCCTCGACCGAGGCGGCCAGCACCGCCGCGAGCGAGCCGAAGCGGGCCAGCAGAGCCTTGGCGATCGGCTTGACGTCGCCCTGAGGCTGGCTGCGGAACAGGAAGAGTTCTAGCAGTTCGTAGTCGGGCAGGTGGTGCAGGCCCGCCGCGCGGGCGCGGTCCCGCAGCCGTTCCCGGTGGCCGGACAGGCCGGATCCCTTCAGGGCGATGACCGCGGCGGAGGGCGGGGCCTGACGCGGCGGCGGAGTCGGGAAGGGCAGCACTGATGACACGGCGGCCTCCGGATGAGTGCCCGTACGATGCCAGAACAGACAGGGAACGTCCAGTTCGGCGGTTCAGGCCGTTCGGCCCGCGCCTACCCGGTCAGAATTTCGGCCGGAACAGCCCCGCCGGGCTGGCGGTGAAGAGTTCGACCCCGTCCTCGGTGACGCCGATGCTGTGCTCGCACTGGGCCGACAGGGACTTGTCGCGGGTGACGGCGGTCCAGCCGTCGGACAGGACCTTCACGTGCGGCTTGCCCAGGTTCACCATCGGCTCGACGGTGAAGAACATCCCCTGTTTCAACGTCGCGCCCTCGCCGCGGCGGCCGTAATGGAGAACGTTGGGGCTGTCGTGGAAGATGCGGCCGATGCCGTGGCCGCAGAAGTCGCGGACGACGGACATGCGGTTGGCCTCGACTACCTGCTGGATGGCGTAGCCGATGTCGCCGAAGGTGGCGCCGGGCTTGATCACGGCGAGGCCGGCCTCGAGCGCGTCGTAGGTGACGTCGATCAGCTTGCGGGCGCGGGCGTTGATGTTTCCGACCGGGTACATGCGGCTGGAGTCGCCGTGCCAGCCGTCGACGATGACGGTGTGGTCGATGTTGACGATGTCGCCGTCCTTGAGAACCTTGTCGCCGGGGATGCCGTGGCAGACGACGTGGTTGATCGAGGTGCAGACGGTCTTCTCATAGCCCTTGTAGCCGAGGCAGGCGGGCAGGGCGCCGTGGTCGAGGGTGAACTCGCGGATGCGGTCGTCGATCTCGCCCGTGGTGACGCCCGGCCTGACGTATTCGGTGATCATGTCGAGCGCCTCGGCGACCAGGCGACCGGCCTTGCGCATGCCCTCGAAGCCCTCGGCGTCATGGACGCGGATCTCGTGGGTGCGGACGAAGGCGTCGCTGTCCAGTTCGGGGGTCTCGTACATCGTGGGCTTTCGGTCGGGGTCGGCTCGGATTTCAGATGGCCATCATAGCACACAAGCTCAAGGCGCTACGATGACCGCCGGCCTGCGACAGTCTAGCGTGGACCGATGACCGAATCCTCTCCGACCGCCGCCGTCCTGATCATCGGCGACGAGGTGCTGTCCGGACGGACGCAGGACACCAACCTGAACACCATCGCGCGGTTCCTGGCGGCGCTGGGGATCGATCTGATGGAGGCGCGGACGGTCGGGGACCGCAAGGCGCAGATCGTCGAGGCGCTGAACGCGCTGAGAGCCGGGCACGACTATGTCTTCACCACCGGGGGCATCGGGCCGACGCATGACGACATCACCGCCGATGCGGTCGCGACGGCGTTCGGGGTGGCCCTGCCGGAGCATCCGGAGGCGCTGGCGATCCTGCAGCGGCGCTATGGGGCGGAGTTCAATGCGCCGCGGCGGCGGATGGCGCGGATACCCGAGGGCGGGAGGCTGATCGCCAATCCGGTGACGGACGCTCCGGGCTTCCAGATCGGCAACGTCTTCGTCATGGCGGGCGTGCCGAAGATCATGACGGCCATGCTGGAGGATGTGGCCCCCCGGCTGAGGACCGGGGCGGTGGTGCATGCGCGGACGGTGCGGGTGACGGGCGTCGGGGAGGGGGACGTGGCTGAGATGCTGACGGCGGCGGCGCGGGCGGAGCGGGAGGTCAGTTTCGGCAGCTATCCGTTCGGGCACGGGTCAGTCGGGGAGATGGGGACGAATCTGGTGGTGCGGGGGCGGGATGAGGCGAAGGTGGAGGCGGCGGTGGCGAGGCTGTTGGCGGCGTTGGCGGCGGCGGGGGTGGTGGCCGTGCGAGGCTGATCCTTCTCCCGATGGGAGAAGGTGGCCGGGCGGAGCCCGGTCGGATGTGGGGCGGGTGGTTGGAGCGGCGAAGCCGCCCCCGGACAGCCGACCCACACCCTTTCGCGCAAGGACGACGGCTACGCCGCCGTGCGCTCAAGCCCTCTCCCATCGGGAGAGGGTCAGCGCGCGAACGCCTCGGCCACGGCTTGATAGGCTGGATTGGCGCGGCCCTCGGCGTCGAGCAGCAGGGCGCTTTCGTCGGGGCGGTTCTTGCCCTCTTCGCGGACCAGCCAGCTGTCGGAGTCACGCAGGCCCCAGGTGGTGAAGGCGTAGCGCTGGCGTTCGGGCAGGGCCATGAAGGCCTCGGCCAGTTCGCCGACGCGGGCGACCTGCTGTGCGCGGCGTTCGGCGGTGGAACGCAGGTCGGGCAGGCGGCCTCCGTCGCGCTGCATCGGAAAGTCCAGCTCCGAGACATGGATCGGCAGGCCAAGGGAGGCGGCGTCTCGCATGAAGGCCGTGATCTGTCCGGCGGGTATCTCGATGTTCAGGTGCGACTGGGTTCCGATGCCGCCGATGGGCGCCCCGAGGTTGAGCAGGCGTTCGACGAGGCGGAGGAAGGTCGCGCCCTTCGCCGGAATGTTCTCGAGATTGTACTCGTTGAGGAACAGGACGGCCTCGGGATCGGCGGCCCTGGCCTGTTCGAAGGCGCGAACCATGTAGCCGTCCATGCCGAGGGCGCGGCTCCAGTGGCAGTCTCGCAGGCCGTCGCCATCCTCGGCCACTGGCTCGTTGATCACGTCCCATCCCGCCATCTGCCCACGGTTGCGGCCGACGAAGGTCGAGATGTAGCGGTCGTATTCGGCGGCGAAGCGAGCGCGGGGAACGTCGTCGTTGAAGACGCTCGCCCCCTGCGAATACCAGATCAGGGTGTGGCCGTGGACGCGCAGGCCGTTGTCGCGGGCGAAGGCGACGACCCGGTCGGACGGCTCGAAATCATAGGTGAAGCCGGGGCCGAGGGTGCGCTCCATCTTCTGCTCCCACTCGGGCGTTAGCTGGGAGCAGTGGCGCAGGATCTGTTCGACCCAGTCCGCCTGGTCGAGCTGCCCGGTCATGCCGGTGGCGCCAAACGGGAACGGCGCAAGGGACTTGAGCGGCGGCGCGAGGGGGCCGGCGGCCGGGCTCGCTACGGCGAAGCGATCACAGGCAGCGAGAGCGATGGGGGCCACGAGCAGGGCACGGCGAGTCAGGCGGGGCGGTTCAGCCCGCACGGCGCCTCAGGCCCAGTTCATCGAAGGCGGCGGTCTCGCGCTTGCCGGCGGCGATCAGTCGGTTGAGGCGGGTGGTTTCGGCGACGTGCTCGAACTTCTTCAGCTCCTCGAAGGCGCCGGTCAGAGCGTCGCGGGCCCCTTCCTCTTCTGCGCTGATCTCGACGACATCGGCCTCGGCGGCGGATTTGCGCAGCTTCCAGCCGTTCAGATAGGCCTGTAGCAACAGGCCGGCCTCGGCGTCCTCGCGGGCGCGTTCCTGTTCGATCTCGGCCTCGGCCTCGAGCACGGCGATGCGCATTTCGGCGGAGGCCCGGCGGGCGGTAATCTCGGCGAGCCGCTTCTGCAGCGTCTCGACCTCGTAGCTGGAGATGCGGATCAGGGATTGGGCCCAAGCGGTCATCATGCGTCTCCGGTCACTGCATCATTCCCTGATTGAGAATGGTTTCCAGACGGTCAAAGGAATCGGCCAGCCGCGTCACGTCATGGTGATCCTGGCCGAGAAAGGCCTCAAGGGCCGGATTGAGGGCGATGGCGCGGTCGACGATGGGATCGGCGCCGGTGCGGTAGGCGCCGATCCTGATCAGCTCTTCCATGTTCGCATAGGCCGACAGGCACTGGCGGGCGCGGCGGTTCAGCTCGCGCTCGGGCGGGGTCTGGCAGCCTGGCAGGGTGCGGCTGACGGACTTCAGCACGTCGATGGCCGGGAAACGGCCGCGCTCGGCTATCTTGCGGTCCATGACGATGTGGCCGTCGAGGATGCCTCGCACGGCGTCGGCGATCGGCTCGTCATGGTCGCCGCCGTCGACCAGTACGGTGAACAGGGCGGTGATCGGACCCGCGGTGGTGCCGTCGGGACGGACGGGGCCAGGACCGGCGCGCTCCAGAAGCTTGGGCAGTTCGGTGAAGACCGTGGGGGTGTAGCCCTTGGTGGTCGGAGGCTCGCCGGCGGCCAGGCCGATTTCGCGCTGGGCCATGGCGAAGCGGGTGACGCTGTCCATCAGGCAGAGAACCTCAAGGTCCTGGTCGCGCAGGAATTCGGCGATGGCCATGGTCATGTAGGCGGCCTGGCGGCGCTTCAGCGCCGGCTCGTCACTCGTGGCGACGACAACGATGGCGCGCCTCAGGCCTTCCTCGCCAAGGGTCTCCTCGATGAACTCGCGGACCTCCCGGCCCCGCTCCCCGATCAGGCCGACGACGACGACATCGCAGGTGGCCTGGCGCGCCAGCATGGACAGCAGCACCGACTTGCCCACCCCGGAACCGGCGAAGATGCCGAGGCGCTGGCCCCGGCAGGTGGTGGTGAAGACGTCCATGGCCCGGACGCCCAGGTCGAGCCGTTCGCCGACCCGGCCGCGCGAATGGGCCGGAGGCGGCGGGGCGCGCAGGGGGTAGGCGGCGGGTCCGGCCGGAAGAGGACCCTTGCCGTCGATGGGCTGGCCGAAGGCGTCGATGATGCGGCCCAGCCAAGCGGTGGTGGGGCGGACGCTGGCGGCGGAGGAGACGATGCGAATATCGGCGCCGGGGGCCACGCCCTCCACCGGTCCGAACGGCATCAGCAGGGCCTTGGCGTCGCGGAAACCGACGACCTCGGCCGGCAGGGGCGAGAGACGTCCCCGGGCGATCTCGGCCCGGGCGCCGACGGCCAGACGGGACAGGCCGCCCCGGGACTCGATCAGCAGACCATTCACGCCCGCGACCTTTCCGGTCACGACCAGCGGGTCGATCGCTTCGACAGCGGCGGCGAGATTGCGCAAGCGGAGGGCCCCGGGAACAGGCGTTCAGGGATGCGCCGACATGGTTAACGGGAGGTGAAGGCGGGGGGCTTGTCTAGCCCGCCCAGTCGTGCCCGCAGGGACGAAGCCCGGCGGGGCCTTCTTCTGTCCAGCCGTAATGATCCAGAAGCGAGACCGTCAGGGCGTGATCGCCCGCGAGCTCCAGCGTCAGGCCCGGAAATTTTCTTGGCGGGAGATCGCAGACAAGCAGAACGTCCGGAAGGCCGGGCTGGATCTGTGGACCGTCGGCGCCAGGCTTGAACACGAACGCGTCGCCGCCCGAACCACGGACGGGCAGCACTTGCGGAACGGGCGTCTCGCTCTTTCCAGCCATCGGGGGCAGGACCAGTGGGCCGCTGTCACCCATCCCGAACTGCCGGGCCAGATCGATCTCGCCGCCCTGACTGAACCGGATCATTTCCACCCCGGTCAGACTGTCGCCGCCGTCCACGCCCTTCAGGATGAAGCGGTCACCCTCTGCGAGGAGGCGGTAGTCGTCCATGGCGCCTTCCACGAACAGAGTGTCGTAACCCTCGCCGCCGTTGATGACATCGTTGCCAAGGCCGCCGTTCAGCTCATCGTCGCCCGGGCCTCCATTCAGATGATCCGCGCCTGGGCCGCCGTACAGCGCGTCCTCCCCGACGCCGCCGTTCATGATGTCCGCCCCGGCCGTTCCCTGTGTCGGGTCGGCTCGCAGCACGAGCAACTGGTCCGAAAACTGAAGCCGCTCCACGCCGGTCAGGAGGTCGGTCGAGATGAGGGTAATGGTGTCATTGCCGGGATGCTGGCCGTCGGGCCCGCTCACTGTTGTGACGCCGTTGTCGGTAACGATCACATAGTCGGCACGGGCCCCTGTGAAGATCGCGACGTCGCTCCCGCCGCCGCCCTCTATCCGGTCAGAGCCACGGCCACCGGTAAGCCGGTCATCCCCCCCGCCACCAAGGAGGGCGTCATCCTGGAGACCGCCATCGAGTTGATCGGCGCCGTCGCCGCCATCGAGATGATCTTCTCGCCCACCCCCGGTCAGGACATCATCGCCTGCCAGCCCGAATAGGTGATCACGCCCATTGTCGGTCGATCCCTGCATCTCAAAAAGGTAGGGGACCGGACCGCCGTCGAGGACGTCATTCAATTCAGTTCCGACGATTTCGTCATCCCCGCCGAGACCCCGCTCGTGGATGCCGTATCCAGTCAGGGATATGAGCCGGTCCGAGAAGCGCAGCAGTTCCACGCTTATCAGCGTATCGACGCCATCGGGGCCGGTCATGGTGATCGTGTCGCCGTCGATTGTCCAGGAGTAGGCGGAGAGCGGGCCGGCGTAGCTGACGAAGTCGTCGCCCGCGCCGCCATCGAGCAGGTCGTCTCCCGCCCCGCCGATCAAGGTGTCCGAGTAATCCTCCCCGACCAGGTGGTCCGCATCCGCCCCGCCCATCAGCAGATCGCGACCCCAACCGCCGTGGACTGGTCCGGTCTGTCTCCCGGCGCTTCCGTCGTAGACATCGTCGCCTTCGTTAAGCCGGATCTCGCCGTCGATCAGCCCGGTGTTGGTCACCCGCTCGTCGCCGCTGCTAAGACTGACGGCGCCGCGAATCTCACCGGAATTGTCAAGGAAGCTACGGGTGACCTCCCACCCGTAGCCCCTCGCGTCGATCGCGACGTCGGCCTCGATCAGACCCGTATTGGTGATTTCGATGACATCGGATTCCAGCAGGATGCCGATGGAGTTACCGGTGCGGTTCTCGACCCGGATCGTTCCATGGTTGACAATGGTGGAATAGGTCAGGCTGCGAATTCCCAACACGTCCCCGGACCCGATGACGTCGATCAGGCCGTGGTTTTCGAGGGAGCCGTGGTAGTGGAGGTTGGCGCCCCAGGCGCGGCCCGCGCTCTCGACGTGAAGGATCCCGGTGTTGAACAGGGACATGGCCATCTGCAGGCCGTTCAGACCCACCGCCGAATAGGTGCTGCGCACATCGATCAGACCATGGTTGTTGACGGCGGAGTCAAAGCCTTCGCTGACCACGCCGAACGCCATGACCTCGGGTCCGGTGGTGACGACCCTGAGCACACCCGTCGCCAGATTGTCGAAGTTGCCGCCAAAGTTGAAGCCCGCCAGTCCCACGCCACCGGCGCTGTTCAATGCATTGACCGTGATCAGGCCGCCGTTCGTAATCCCGGCGCCGGGTTCGAGGATTCCGTAGACCGCCAGCGTTCCGATCGTGCCGTCGAACGTCACGGACTCGCCTTCGAGGATGTGGAACCGACCACGGATTTCGACGTGGGACTCTCCCAGCAAGGCCGGCGCTTCGCCCCCGATCTCATAGACAGGCCGGGCTGAGGTGGTGAAGCTCGTGCGGGCGGAGACCACGTGGACGGTAGTGTTTAGCAGCAGGATCGAGTCCGTCTCGGACAGGACAATACGGACGTCCGCGCCTGACTGCACAATCTCGCGCCAAGCCGAATAGCCATGGATGACGAGAGTGTCGGCGGAGGTCAGATCCGTGATCACATCGGCACCGTCGCCCAAGCCGAAGCGGAAGGCGTCAGTGCCCGCGCCGCCCGACAGCGTATCGGCGCCCCGACCCCCGGCGAGCTCATCGGCTCCGCCGCGGCCGTCGATGGTGTCGTCGCCGTCGGCGCCGAAAAGCAGGTTGCCAGCCGAGTCGCCCCGCAGCCGGTCGGCCCAACGACTGCCGTGGACGTTCTCCACGCCGCTGATCTGATCCTGCCCCGCGGCGGTGGCCACGCCTCCGGCGAGGTCCAGGTCCACGCCCATCGTCAGGCCAGCGTAGGTCACGGCGTCGATCCCCGCCCCCGCGTCTATGGCATTGTTCCCCCGCCCGCCCTGAAGAACGTCGTCGCCGCCGCCGCCGACCAGGTGATCGTCGCCGTCCTCGCCGAACAGGATATCGCCGGCGTCGCCGCCGGTCAGGTCATCGTCCCCGAAGCCCCCGTGGACGGCGCCCAGATGGCTTCCACCGCGACCGTCGTAGACGTCCGCGCCATAGCCGAGCCACACCTCGCCTGAGATCGAGCCGCTATTGATCAGCCGGTCGTCGCCCCGCGCCAGATCGACGAGGCCGACGATTCGGCCCGAGTTCGTAACCACTTGGGCGGCCGCCTGGGGCGGAGACCCGGCCGTCTCGTCGAGGATGGCGTACTGGGCCTCGATCAGGCCCGTGTTGACAATGTGGCTGACCGTCGGTTCGGAGTGGCCGACGCCGATACCGATGCTCCAGCCGTCGGCCGAGGTGGCCACGGCGCGTATGGTCCCGCTGTTGGTTATCTCGGCCTCGCGCCCGGTGCGGACGCCGACCGCCGTGACCCCGGTTACCTCAAGCAAGCCGGAGTTCGTCACCGTGGCGCCATTGCTGGCCAGAACACCCCAAGCATCGTGGCTCGACCGGACGGTGAAGCTGTTGGTGTTGGTGAAGACGAAGGTCATGTCGGAGGTCATGACCCCGAGCGCGTCTTGGACGGCGACGACCTCGAAGACGCCGTGATTGACCAGATCGCCGTTCCAGCCGCCGAATCCTTGGGCAGACGTGAAGCCGATGGTCATGTTCTGACCGCCCGTTGAGTTGATCCGGATGACGCCGGTCGCCTCATTGGTGAACACCGAGCCTACATCGAGGCTACCGTAGTCGTAGTTGATGCCTGCTACGATGAAGGGGCTGCTGGTGTTGATCAGGATGGTCCCAGCGTTGTTGAACGACACCACCGACTGACCGGCTGCGGGGTGAATGAAATTCACGCCGATGCCGTCGGTGATCGTCCAGGATTGTCCCGGCGCCAGCCTCTGGGTCATCGAAATGTTGTAGGTCACGCTCGCCCCCGCATCCGGAAGCAGCAGACCAGTCGCGCCTGCAAAACGCAAGGTTGCACCAAGGGATCAGCGCGAGGGTCGGAGAATGGAATTTCGCGCGCGCGGCCTTTGCTGATCGGCCATATGGCCTATTTGTTGCCTGCCTTCCTTGGAGTGCGCTCGTGACCGACACCCCCTATGACCCGTCCGCCCATCTGAAATCCGGACGCGGGAAGATCTATCCGTCCATTCTGGACACCATCGGCGACACGCCGGTGGTCGGGCTGCCGCGGCTGTCCGAGGAATACCGGCCGAGGGCGACCGTCCTGGCCAAGCTGGAGTTCTTCAACCCGATCGCCTCGGTGAAGGACCGGATCGGGGTGGCCATGATCGATGCGCTGGAACAGGCGGGAAAGCTCGGGCCTGGCGCGGTGCTGGTCGAGCCGACCAGCGGCAACACCGGCATCGCCCTCGCCTTTGTCGCCGCCGCCAAGGGCTACCGGCTGATCCTGGTCATGCCCGAGAGCATGTCGATGGAGCGTCGGAAGATGCTGGCGCTGCTGGGAGCCGAGCTGGTGCTGACGCCGGCCGAGAAGGGCATGAAGGGGGCCATCGCCATGGCCCAGGAACTGCTGGAGCAGAACCCGGGCGCGGTCAGTCCTTCGCAGTTCGACAATCCCGCCAATCCGGCCATTCACAGGGTCACCACCGCCGAGGAGATCTGGAACGATACGGCGGGCGGAGTCGACATCGTCGTCTCGGGGGTCGGCACGGGCGGGACCATCACCGGCGTCGGACAGGTGCTGAAAGCTCGAAAACCGTCGGTGCGGATGATCGCCGTGGAGCCGACGGCGTCGCCGGTCCTCTCCGGAGGCGAGCCAGGTCCTCACAAGATTCAGGGCATCGGGGCAGGGTTCATCCCGGCCAACGTCGATCGCTCGGTGATCGACGGGGTCGAGCAGGTTTCGAACGAGGACGCCTTCGACATGGCCCGCAAGGTGGCGCGCGTTGAGGGAATCCCCGTCGGCATCAGTTCGGGCGCCGCGCTGGTCGCCGCTTTCCGGCTGGCGGCCCTGCCAGAGAACGCCGGCAAGGTCATCGTGGCCATCATTCCCAGCTTCGCCGAGCGCTATCTGTCGACGGCGCTGTTCGAAGGTCTCTAGGCGCCAGGGACCTGTGAGCGGGTCGCGCACCGTCACAGCCGGTTAACCCGGCGGGCCTTAACCTTTCCGGCGACATGTCCGAGCCCGCTCTCACGCCAGAGGAAGCCGCGCCGCCAGGCGCCTTCCGCGCGCGCCACGCGCTGCTGAAGCGTCTGGCCGATGTCGTGTCCCTGCCGACCAGCCGGATCAACAGCTTCGAGCGCTCCGTCACGGGTGACCTTCTGGTCGAAATGCTGCGCCTCGCGTCGCACGATGATCGCAAGCGCGTGGCGGCGCGGCTGGCGCCGCTGGCCGAACTGCCCAATGCGCTGGCGCGGATGCTGCTGCGCGACGAGGCGGATATCGCGGCCCTGCTGATCGAACAGTGCGCGTCGCTGTCCGATGCCGACCTGGTCGCCTGCGCGCGTGATGCGGGACCGGATCACCGGTTCCTGATGGCCAATCGGCGGGGTCTGTCGGAGGTGGTCACCGAAGCCCTGATGAGCTTTGGCGAGACCCAGGTGATCGAGGCGGTGCTGCGCAATTCGACGGCCCGGTTGAGCCAGGTCGCCGTTGAAGGCGTGGTCAGCCTGAGCCGGACCGAGCGCGGGCTCTGCCACCATCTGCTGAAGCGGCCCGAGCTGAGGCCGTCCGGCGCCTATGTGATGTTCTGGTGGTGCGATCCGGATGACCGCCGCACCATCCTGCAGAGGTTCGCCGTCTCCCGCGAGGTCATGCAGGAGGTGGTCGAGGACGTCTTCGCCATGGCGGCGGAGGAGAACTGGCAGGATCCGGTGTCGCGCAAGGCGCTGCAGTTCATCGAGCGGCGACAGAGAAACCGGGCCGCGGTCGAGAAGAGCCCATACGCAGGACTTGAGCAGGCAGTCGAGGCGGCCGCCGCCAACGGCCTGACGCGCGAGGTGGCGACGGAGATCGCCTACCTTGCGGGGGTCAAACCAATCACCGGCGCGAAGATCCTGGGCGATCCGGGCGGCGAGCCGCTGGCCATCCTGTGCAAGGCGACCGGACTGACCAAGTCGAATCTGGCCGGCCTCTGGCGATCGATGCGGCGACCCGAAACGGAGGCCGACGGTTCGGTTCATCCGGCATGGGAACGGGTCCAGATCACCTATGACATGCTGGCCGTCGACCGGGCGCAAACGGTGTTGCGCTACTGGAACTGGTCGTTGTCCTCGGCCCTGACCCCGGCTCTACTGAGGGCCATCCGGGATGGCGAGGAAGACGAGGTGGACGACTATTCGACGCCCGAACGCGCGGCGATGCTGGCGCTGGCGGAAAACTTCGGCCGTTGATCTCCGCACCAAGTAGAGTGCTGCTAGTCTGATAAGCGCATGCGCTATGCCTAATGAATACGCTATTGCGTGAATCATGCCTGATCTATATTGAGCGCGCGACAGGCTGGCGATGAACGTTCGGCCGATCCAAATCCGATCACAAAGGTGAGGCCGCGCGCATGGAAGACAACTCGCAACTGCTCGAGATGACCGCCGACATCGTGTCGGCCTATGTCGGCAACAATAATGTGCAGGCCGCTGAAGTTCCGGGCCTGATTTCCAGCATCCACGCGGCCTTGTCGCAGGTTTCGAGCGGCGCCGTCGAGCCCGAGCCGGAACCCAAGGAGCCGGCTGTTCCGGTCCGCAAGTCGATCACACCGGACTACCTGATCTGCCTGGAAGATGGCCGCAAGTTCAAGTCGCTGAAGCGCCACCTGCGCACGAAGTACAACATGAGCCCCGAGGAATACCGGGCCAAGTGGGGCCTGCCGAAGGACTATCCGATGGTCGCGCCAAACTACGCCAAGGCGCGTTCGGACCTGGCCAAGCAGATGGGCCTGGGCCAGGGCGGCCGCAAACCGGCCCGCGCCGCAGGCCGCGCCAAGAAGTAGTCCGGCGCCAATAATCGGCTGAAGCGGCCGCTCCGGTGACGGGGCGGCCGTTTTGCATCGGGGATCAGGCGGCCTGCGCGCCGCGCCGCATGCGCCAGAAGCGCAGGGTCCTGAGCGCGGCCTCGCGGGTCAGTTCGGCATACATGCGGGCGTAGGAATGCGCCTTGGCCATGGCGTCGCCGTCGTCGTTGAGCAGAACGACCGCATAGGTCAGGAACAGGGCGCGATCGAGATCGGCGGCCTTGCAGACCACCGCCAGCGCATCCAGTTCTCGCCGTTCGACGATCTGGCGCGCGGTGTGGAAGTCGATGTCGGCCAGCTGGGCCAGGGCGATCAGGAAGGCGGTTCGGCCCCCCGTCCGGTCGCCCGAGCGCAGGAAACGGGCGAGCATCTGGGGGGTGAGCTGCCCCGCGGCCCTGAGTTCTTCGACATAGGCCGAACATTCGGGGTAGTCGGCCGGCAGGGCGCCGTCGTCGGTGGCGATGCGCGCGCGACCAGCGGCCAGGGCGCTTTCCAGCAGGGCCGGGTCCATGCTGGCGTTCTGTTCGAGGATCCGGTTCCGCAGCCGCGCCTCGACGACGAAATACATGTCGTTCAGCAGGTCGGGCGGCAGGGTGGCGCGCGAAACCGTGGCCTCGTGCAGGGCCGGATTGACCTTGGCCCGCTCGACGGCCGCCTCGGAAGCCTTGCGCGACAGCCTGGCGCCGTCATTGCGCAGCAGAGTCCCGAGGGTTTCGTCGTCGCCGCGCTCGACGATGACGTCGGAAACGGCTTCGGACACCGAAGGACGGGCGGAGACGGCGCGCAGGTGATCCTGTCCGTGGCGGCGCACCACCCCCAGCAGATCCTCGTCGGTGAGGACGGGCGAGGCGGCCAGGACCGCGCCGGCGACCGCGGCCTCATCATTGGCCAGACGTCGGATCAGGGTGTGCGGCGCATCGGGAGCGTTGGCGAAGCGGGCGGACAGTTCGGCCCGGACGGCGCTTTCCATGTCATCGGCCAGCTTGACCAGGACGGCGTCGTACAGGGTGTCCTCGGCGGCGGTGCGCGGCGATCCGCCGAAGAAGTGATCAGTCAGTTCCCGCAGAAGGGTTCGCCGCTTCTCGCTGGATTCCTCCTCGGCGAGGGCGATCAGGTCAGGCAGACGCGACAGTGTGGACGTCTCGCTCACTGGTGGTCCCCGTCGGACGAGGCCGGTACGGGGCGCATGGACCCGTTGCGATCGCGGATGAGGGTTGGTCCGGCCTCGGGCTCCGCGAGATCCTGCGTCGCCGGGGTCTCCGCCATGGTCAGCACCAGGGCGTCGACATAGGTCGGCTCAGGCATGACCATGGCGTCAGGCTCGCGCCCGTTCTGCCGATGCACCGAATAGTAGCGGGCGCCCTCCCGGGACGGCCGCTCTCCGGAGTTCGCCACTTCCATGACGCGTTCGGGCTCGGGAGGCGCGCTGGACCGCGCGGCTTCGGCGCGCGGCGCCCCCTGTAGGGACGAGGCGGAGGCGGAGGCGGGCTCGGGCCGGGGCGACGCCGGCGCGGTCTGCTGCATCCGGAAGACGGGGGCGTCACGGCGGGGAGCCATCGGGTCCGCGGACGCTGGAACTTCGGCGAGGGGCGCGGGCGCCGGATAGATCGCCTCGGCGGGCGCCGGTTGGCCCCGCCGGCCCTGGTCGGGCAGGTATTCGGGTTGGGCGGGCGGCCGCGGCGCGGGCGCGGACGGAGGCGGGGCCGCAACGGCCGTGGGGACGGCGGGCGAAGCCGGAGCCGGAGCAGGAGCGGGGTCGGGCGCCGCCGGCTTGGGCTGAAGCCATGCGTTGGCGGGCGTCAGGGTCCGTCGAGCGGCTCCAGGCGCGGGCGACAGGCCGCGGGGGGGCGCCGGCTCAGGCGCGGCGAACCCGCCGTGCGGGATGACGCGGTTCGACCGGCGGAGGTCGGCCCGGGCCGAAGAGGGCTGGGCATCGTCGCGGGCAACGGAAGCCGCCGCTTCGCCACGACCCTGCCAGGAGAGGTAACGGAGACCCTGCGCCTGTCCCGCCGACGGGGCCGACCGGTCGGGGGCCGGGCCCGATGACTGGGCCGAGGCGACGCTGGCGAGCGCGAGCGCGCCGGTGGCGGCGAGGGCGGTGGCAGCGAGGGTCGAGGCGCGGCGCAAGGGCAGGCTCCGGGCACGGGAACTGGAGCGCGACGGTAGCCGTGCGGGGCTTAACCCGCCGCTAACGCGGCGCCCGTTCAGGCCAGCCGCCGGCGTACGGCGCCTTCCAGCGCTCCGACCGCGGCGTGCAGGCCCAGGCCCATGAACATCAGGCAGGCGAGGGCGGCGAGCATGTCGGCTGTACGCAGGCGATTGCCGGCCTCGAGCAGTCGCCAGGCCAGACCCTGCGTCGCCCCGGAACCGGAGACGAACTCGGCCACCACGGCGCCGATGATCGACAGGCCGGCGGCGACCCTCAGGCCTTCGAGGATGAAGGGCAGCGCCGTGGGCAGACGCAGACGGATCAGCCGCTGGATTGGCGAGGCGCCGTAGAGGTCGAACAGCCGTTCGAGGTCCGGGTCGGCGGACTTCAGGCCGGTGAGGACACCCGAGAACAGCGGGAAGAAGGCCACGGCGGCTGCGAGGGCGACGACGGCCCGGTCGGCATGGTCGAGGCCCGCCCAGATCAGCACCAGCGGGGCGATCGCCACCACCGGGGTGACCTGCAGGGCCACAGCGAGCGGCCGGACGGCCCGTTCGGTAGTCTGGTCCAGAGACACCGCCAGGGCCAGGCCTCCGCCAAGCACAAAGGCGGCGAACAGCGCCTGGAAGGCCATCCAGAAGGTGGCGAGGGCGGACGACAGCAGCAGCGGGGCGCGCTGGACCAAGGCCAGGCCGACGGCGCTCGGCGGCGGGAGCAGGTAGACCGGGACGTTCAGGGCGCGGCAGGCGATTTCCCAGCCGACGAGCAGAACCGCGACAAGGAGCAGGGACGGAAGCAGGCGGCTCATGCCGAGGAGCCGCTCTCAGCGGGGAGGAGCGCCATGGAGCGAGCCAGTGCAGCCGCCAGCTTCTCGACCGCCGTACGATAACCGGGGTCGGCTCGCCATCCCTCGGGCCTGGGCAGCGCCCCGGGAGACGCGAGTTCCTCGACCACGTCTCCGGTCGCAGCGTCGAGGACCACGGCCCTGTGGGCCAGATAGACCGCCTCCTCCACGTCGTGGGTTACGAAGACGATGGCGGGACGCGGCGACCGCTGGGCCCAGAGGCGGTGCAGGTCTTCGATGAGGCGCCGCCGCGTAACGCTGTCCAGGGCGGCGAACGGTTCGTCGAGCAGAAGAAGGTCGGGTTCGGTGACGAGCGCCCGGGCGAGCGACACCCGCATCGCCATGCCTCCGGACAGCTGGCGCGGACGGGCCGACAGGCGGTCGCCGAGGCCGACGGCATCAAGCGCGGCAGCGGCGCGGGTCCGGGCTTCGGCGCGGGGAATGCCTGCCAGTTCCAGGGGCAGGGCGACATTGGCGAGGACGCTGGCCCAGCTCATCAGGGTCGGGGCCTGGAAGACGAAACTGGTCGTCGCGCCGGGGGTGCGGGCGACGGCGCCGGACGCGGGTGTCTGTTCCAGGCCGGCGAGGAGCCGGAGCATCGTCGACTTGCCGGCGCCCGATGCGCCGACAAGAGCCAGTATCTCGCCGGGATGAACGATCAGGTCGAGCGGCCCCAGCGGCCGCCGGCCGGGAAAGGCGATCACCACTCCGGACAGGTAGGCGGCGTACTCCGGTCCAGAGTCGTCGGCGCCGCGCAGCCTAGCCACGGCCGGGCAGGTACTGGGTCGTGAAGGCCTGACGCCAGTCGAGGCCGGCCGGATAGACGCCCGCCTGGGACGTCACCTCGAAGAAGGCCTGCCAGCGTTCGGACGTCATGGCGCCCAGACCGTAGAGGGCGGCGTCGCCGCCATCGACGATGCCGTGCGCCTTCAGCTTGGCCCGCGCCTGGTCGAGGATGTCCTGGGTCATGTCCGGGTTGTCGCGCCGGATGAGGGCGTCGGCGGCCTTGCCGTCGCCCTGGATGTAGTCGCGCCAGCCCTCCGCCGAGGCGGCGATGAAACTGCGCAGGGCGCGGGCGTTGTCGCGGGCGAAGGCGTTGGGGGCCAGCACCATGGTCGCATAGGAGGGATAGCCCTCGTCGGCCAGCAGGAAGACCCTGGGCGTGAAGCCGGCCTCCTTCTCGATCGTGTAGGGCTCGCTGGTCAGATAGCCCTGCTGCACAGCCCGTTCATCGGCCAGGAAGGGGGCGAGATTGAACGTATATTTGCGGACCTGATCATCGGTGAAGCCGTATCGGGCCTTCAGCCAGACCCAGAAGGCGTTGATCGAGGCGTCGGCCAGCAGGATGGGTCGGCCGCGCAGGTCGGCGATGGAGTTCAGCGCCGGATCCGGATGCGCGATCAGGACCTGCGGGTCCTTCTGGAAGAAGGCGGCGACCGCTTTCACCGGCGCGCCCTCGGCGACAAGGTTCATCGGGATGAAGCTGTTGGAGCCCATGCCGAGCTCGACGGCCCCCGAAGCCAGCAGTTGCGGCACGTTGACCGACGGGCCGCCCTGGATGATCTGCACGTTGAGGCCGCGCTTCTCGTAGGCGCCGGAGGCCAGCGCCTGGTAGAAGCCGCCGTGCTCGGCCTGGGCGCGCCAGTCGGTGGCGAAGCGGAGCCGGACCCGACCGTCGTCGTCGACGGGAGCTTCGGAGCGCCCGCAGGCGGCCAGCGCCGTCGTTACCGCCAACGCCCCTGCGCCCGCGATAAGGGTGCGGCGGTCAGGCGACGATGGACGATTCCCGCGACGGTTCATGGCCTTGGTTTACGGCTCAGGCCGAGGGAAGGAAAGGGAGGGTTTTGGGGCGCGTCAACGGCCAAGCGGGCGCCAGAATTGAGCGAGGGGACGAAGATCCCCGCAAGCGGTTCTCCTCGTCCCCTCGCCAAGTCCGGGTTGGACTTGGCCATTGAGGTTCAGAACCCTGGCCTCAGCATCAGCGAGGCGAACCCCGGTGATGGTCGGCTGTATTCTGTCGCGCTCCTGGTCTCCGGCGTTCCACGAGGTCGAGCCCCGCGCCGTCCATCGATCCCGATCCGGTTCCTTCAGGGTCTTCCGGGGCCGAAGCCTTCGAAGAGCCCTTTGGGCCTTGATCCTGCCCCCCGCTCGTTAAGGTCCGAAAACCCCCCGGTAGCATCAGGTCAGAGAGCCGGGCCGGTCCGCTTTGAGCCCCGGGTCTCCCCGGATTTCCGCGCCGCCGTGTCCCTCGGCCTGTTGACGTTCGCGCCAAATCGGTTAGACGGCAAGCGCCCGAATCCGGCCGGCTGTGCGGAACCGCCCCGGCCCCGGTGGATAACCCTGTGCATATCTGTGGGCGGACTGAATTCGCGTCAGCGGATCAGGTATTTGCGTTTTCCACAGAAAGCCGACTTAAGCGCCCAGAGACTCGCGTTTCGCCTCCAATTCCAGCCATTCCTCCTCAGCGGCGGCGAGCAGGGCGCGGGCCCGGTCTGCGTTGGCGGTGGCGCGGTCGAAGGCCTTGCGGTCCCGGGTGTAGAGATCGGGATCCGCCAAGGTCGCCTCGTGGCGGGTGATGTCAGCGGGGAGGGTGGCGAGCAGTCCCTCGAGCTCTTTCAGGCGGTGGGTGTCCTTGAAGGACATCTTCGCCGGCTTTTTCGGCGTGGGAGGTGGAACGGACGCCGGCGCCGGCATCGTCTCGGCGCGGCGAGCCGCCTCCTTGTCCTGCGGGCGGGGATTGGCGCCGGGCTGCAGGAAGCCCGGGTTCTGGCGGATGAAGTCGGTCCAACCACCCGGGGTTTCGACGATGTCGCCTCGGCCGTTCATGGCGATCGTCGAGGTGGCGAGCCGATCGACGAAATCGCGGTCGTGGCTGACCAGGATAAGGGTGCCGTCGTAGGACTCGAGCAACTCCTCAAGCTTGTCGAGGGTGTCCATATCGAGGTCGTTCGTCGGCTCGTCGAGGACCAGCATGTTGGCGGGCTTGGCAAGCGCTCGCGCCAGCAGGAGGCGGTTGCGCTCGCCGCCCGAGAGGGTGGAGATCGGCTGGCGCAGCTGACCTTCCTGGAACAGGAAGTCCTTGGCGTAGGCGGCGACGTGTTTCGACACGCCCCGGACAAGGACGGAGTCGCCGCCGCCGGGCGTGAGGGCGTCCCACAGCGTCGTGTCGCTGCGCAGGCCCTCGCGGGACTGGTCGAGATAGACCGGGTCAAGATTGGCGCCGAGACGGACCGTGCCGCTGTCGGGCTCGAGCTCGCCGAGCAGGATCTTCACCAGCGTGGTCTTGCCCGCGCCGTTCGGCCCGACGATCGCCAGGCGGTCGCCGCGGATGACGCGGGTCGTGAAGGGCTTGATGACCGTGCGCTCGCCGAAGGACTTGGTGACGCCCTTCAACTCCGCGACCAGCTTGCCGGACGTCACGCCGGAATCCACGCCGAGGTTGAGTTCTCGAGGAACGTCCTTGAGCCGTTCGGCGCGGTCGGCTCGCAGGGCATCCAGGGACCGGGCCCGGCCCTCGTTACGGGTGCGGCGGGCGGTGATGGAGCGGTAGAAGGTCTCGGTCTCGCGCTCGATCGTCTTCGTCAGCCGTTGCAGGGACTGGGCTTCTTCTTCCTGGACCTTTGCGGCCCATTCGTCGAAGGCCGCGAAGCCCTTGTTGAGGGTGCGGACGCGGCGGCCCTCCAGCCAGTGGCACGACTGTGTGACGCGGTTCAGGAAGGCCCGGTCGTGGCTGACGACCAGCACGGAGAAGCGGGCGCTGAGCAGCTCGTTCTCGAGCAGTTCGATGGCGAGGATATCGAGGTGGTTGGTCGGCTCGTCGAGCAGGAGGAGGTCGGGCTCTTCGGCGAAGGCCTTGGCGAGGGCCGCGCGGCGGATCTCGCCGCCAGAGAGGTTCACGGCAGGCTTGGCGGGATCGAGGCCGAAGGTCGTTAGCCACGCCTCGGCGGTCCAGGGCTGGGCGTCGCCGGAGACGGCATAGTCGAGGAGGGTGTCGCCAGTGATGACAGGTTCCTGCGGCACATAGGCGAATCGAACTCCGGCCTGGACCGAGCGCTCGCCCGCGTCCGGCTCGATCAGACCCATGACCAGCTTCATCAGGGTCGACTTGCCAGCGCCGTTCCGGCCGACGAGGGCGGCGCGGGTGCGCGGCTCGACGGCGATGTCGACGCCATCGAACAGCGGCCGCGGTCCATCCTGCAGACGGACGTCCTTGAGGGCGACGAGAGGGGGACGAGCAGCCATGGGTGCTTTCGGACGGAAGGCGGAGTATGGGGAGCGCGTGGATGTAGAGCGTACCGACCCGGCGACCAAGCCCTTCTGGCAGACCAAGCGTCTGGAGCAGATGACCCGCGAGGAATGGGAGAGCCTGTGCGACGGCTGCGGCCTGTGTTGCCTCGTGCGGTTCGAGGACGAGGACACGGGTGAGGTCGTGCCCACGCGGGTGCACTGCAAGCTGTTCGATCCGGTGCGCTGCACCTGTTCCGACTATACCAATCGGCGTGAGCATGTGCCCGACTGCATCAAACTGACGCCCTGGAATATCGAGGCGCTGGAGTGGATGCCCAAGTCCTGCGCCTATCGCAGGATCCACGAAGGACGACCGCTGGCGAAATGGCACCCGCTGGTGTCGGGAGATCCCGAGAGCGTGCATGAGGCCGGCGTGTCGGTGCGCGGGCAGACGGTGTCGGAGCTGGTGCTGAACGATCCGGAAGACGCCCTGGACTTCGAGGCCCCGGAATGGGTCGCCGAGCGCGGCGGCGAGGGCTGACTGCGATTTGGGGGCCGCTGTAGCAGCGGGCGGCGGCGCGGAATGGCGCGACCGTCCCTGAGGATGACGCTGTGCTTACTATTCTGGAATCTATAGTCGGGTTCGAGGAAAAATGGTTAGCCCTATCAGCCACATAGAGAATTCTCGAGACAATCTTCCATCCTGAGAACGCTGGCGGCGCATACTGTGGGAACGTCGGAGAAACAGGTGGCCCCCCGTTGAACGGGCGGCGGAACGCCTGATCCGGCCCTGACCGGGCGCCGCAAGGGGTCCGACTGATCCGGAGATCACCATGCTGAACTGGCGGCGACCCTTCGGGGGGCGACGGAGCGTTGTCGCGCCCGAGACCAAGGATAGTCGGGTCGGTCCGCTGATCGCCCTGACCAGCGCGGGACGGCCGCGATGGACGCCGAGGGACTATGCAAGCCTCGCGAACGAGGGGTTCGCTCGCAACGCGGTGGCCTATCGATGCGTGCGGATGGTGGCCGAGGCGGCGGCGTCGACCCCGCTGAGCGTATTCATCGACGGGGAGAGGCGCGACGATCATCCGCTCGCCAGGCTGCTCGCCCAGCCTAATCCGGAGCAGTCGGGCACGGAATTTCTCGAGGCGCTTTACGGCGGGCTGCAGACGGCGGGCAACGCCTATGCCGAGGCGGTGGGTGACGAAGTACCCCAGGAGCTTTGGGTGCTGCGGCCGGATCGGGTGAAGGTGGTGCCGGGTCGCGCCGGCTGGCCCGAGGCCTACGAATACTCCGTCGACGGCCGGTCGCTGCGGATCGGGCGTCAGGCCGACGGCTGGATGCCGGTGATGCAGCTGAAGCTGTTCCATCCGACAGACGATCACTACGGCTTTTCGCCGCTTGAGGCGGCCGCGTCGGCGATCGACGTGCACAACGCCTCGGGCGCCTGGAACAAGGCGCTGCTGGACAATGCGGCGCGTCCTAGCGGGGCGCTGGTCTATGGCGCGCAGGACGGCGAGCGGCTGACGGCGGAGCAGTTCGAGGCCCTGCGGGCGCAGATCAACGAAAGCCACTCGGGGACACTGAACGCCGGCCGGCCGATGATCCTGGAAGGCGGGTTGGACTGGAAGCCGATGAGCTGGACGCCCGCCGACATGGATTTCATCGCGGGCAAGCACGCGGCGGCGCGCGAGATCGCGCTCGCCTTCGGCGTGGCGCCGCAACTGCTGGGGATTCCGGGAGACGCGACCTACTCCAACTATCGCGAGGCGAATGGCGCCTTCTGGCGGGGCACGGTGGCGCCTCTGACGAGGAAGACAGCGGCAGCGCTGACCGGATGGCTGGGCTCGCGGTTCCCGGGCGCGAGGATCGAGGCGGACCTCGATGCCGTGCCGGCGCTGCAGCCGGAGCGCGACGCCCTGTGGGCGCGACTGGAAGCCGCCAGCTTCCTGACCGACGAGGAACGGCGGCGCATGGCTGGAGTAGGTGTGTGATGGATATGCGGAAGATCCCGGTCGCGGTGATCGCGGCGCTGGCGGTGCAGACAGCCGGGGCGCTGGTCTGGGCTGGCGGCGCGGCGGCGCGGATCGCCACCCTGGAGGACCGGGTCGGCGAGCATCGTCAGGTGGCCGAGCGGCTCGCGCGGCTGGAGGAGCAGAGCAAGGCCACCCGGGCCGCGGTGGAGCGGATGGAAATCCGGTTGGAGCGCGGCGAATGAGCATGACGAGTTCGGATCCGATGGTGGCTGCAAACGTCGGCGCGTCCGAACTGGCGATCGAGGGCTACGCCTCCCTTTGGGGCGTGGCCGACCTGAACGGGGATGTCGTCGCGAGAGGCGCCTTCGCGACCAGCCTGGCAGCGGCGGGAGCGCGCGGGGTTCGGATGCTGCACCAGCACGAAGGCCGGGCGCCGGTCGGCGTCTGGGACGAGATGCGCGAGGACGACCGCGGCCTGTGGGTGCGCGGGCGGATCATGGACTGGTCGGCCGAGGCCCGCTTCGCCCGGGCGCTGGCCCGCGCCGGTGCACTGGACGGCCTGTCGATCGGGTTCCGGAGCCAGCGGGCGCGTCGCGAGGGGCGGCTGCGGGTGCTGGTGGAAGTGGACCTGTGGGAGGTTTCGCTGGTGACCTTTCCGATGCTGCCGGGTGCGAGATTCCGGCCGGCAATCGGGTCCAGGCCGGTGGGGCCCCGAGGCGGCCGTCTCGGCAGGACGAAGCTTTCTTCGGGCGCGGACGACGCCCCCATCCCAACCGCACATCGCGGTTCCTGAAAACCGGAGACACCATGAAAGAGACCAAGACGGCCTCGGGCACCCCCGAGGCGCGCGCCGCCATGCACGAAATGATGGCGGCGTTCGAGGCGTTCAAAGGGGCCAACGACGCCCGGCTGGACGAGATCGAGCGCAAGGCGTCGGCCGATACGCTGCTGGAAGAGAAGGTGGCGCGGATCGACCAGGCCGTGAGCAGCGCCCAGGCGCGGCTCGACCGGGTGGTCAGCGAGGGGCGGCGCCCGGAGCTTGGCGTCACCGGCCCCTCCACCGCCTTGCGATCTCCCTCCCCTTTCCATGGGGAGGAGAAGAGCGCGTTCGACGGCTATCTGAAGACGGGCCAATCGTTTGGCCTGGAGCTGAAGGCGGGGCTGTCGACCGCGTCCAACTCGGCCGGCTATGTGGTGCCGGAGCAGACCGAGCGGGCGATCGAGCGGCGGCTGATGGCCGGTTCGCCCATGCGCGAGATCGCCAGCGTGCGCACGGTTGGCGCCGGGGTGTTCAGGAAGCCGGTGTCAACCGCCGGTCTGGCCGCGGGCTGGGTCGCCGAGACGGCGGCGCGACCGGAGACGGACCCGGCGACGCTGGCGCTGCTGGAGTTCCCGTCGGCCGACCTGTACGCCAGTCCGGCGGCCACCCAGAGCCTGCTGGATGACGCGCTCATCGACCTGGACGAATGGCTGGCGTCGGAGGTCGAGGACGCCTTCGCCGCGCAGGAGACGAGCGCCTTCGTGAGCGGCGACGGCGTTAACAAGCCGAAGGGGTTCCTGAGCTACGACATCGTCGCCGAGGCGAGCCATGAGTGGGGCAAGATCGGCTATGTGGCTTCGGGTGCGGCGGGGGCGTTCTCGTCTTCCAGTCCGACCGACCGGCTGATCGACCTGGTCTATGCGCCGAAGGCCCGATATCGGCCGAACGGCCGCTTCGTGATGAACCGCAGGACGGTCTCGGCGGTACGCAAGTTCAAGGACAGCGACGGCGCCTACGTGTGGCAGCCGGCGCAGCGGCCGGGGGAGACCGCCAGCCTGCTGGGCTATGCAGTGACCGAGATCGAAACCATGCCTGATGTGGCGGCCAACGCGGCCGCTATTGCGTTCGGGGACTTCCAGCGCGGTTATCTGATCGTCGATCGCGCCGGCGTCCGGGTGCTGCGGGATCCGTATTCCGCCAAGCCGTATGTGCTGTTCTACACCACCAAGCGGGTCGGCGGCGGGGTGCAGAATTTCGACGCCATCAAGGTGATGAAGTTCGCGGCGACCTAGTCGCGGAGGTCAGTAGGCGAGCGGCGACAGGGTCGTCGCTCGCCCGACTTCGGCCGAAACTGGCGATCGCTGATGAGACGCGCGGGTCCTGAATCCTCCGTCCCGCGATCTCCGCCCCATCGAGAAAAGCGAGATCCAGATGACCGCACCGGTGTCTCTCACCGAGGCGAAGCTGTTCCTGCGCGTCGAGCACGACGCCGAGGACGAGCTGATCCAGACCCTGATCAACGCCGCCCAGGCGAGGGTCGAGGGCGACGTTGGCCTGGCGCTGACCTCGACTTCGCCGGCGCCGTTGCGGCTGGCGACCCTGATGCTGACCCTGCGCGCCTATGAGCGGGGTGACAGCGAGATGTCGATCCAACCGGTCGAGGCCTGGATCGCGCCGTATCGCGTGGTGCGGTTGTGAGGGTGCTGGCCGGCCTGTTCGAAGGCGTGGAGAGCGAGACGCCCTATGGCGGACGGGCGGTGAGCTGGGAGCCGGTCGGCTCCGCTTGGCTGAAGCTGGGTCCGCGGCGACGGCGTGAGAAGAGCGAGCCCGGCGGTGCGCGGATCGTTGAGACCCTGACGGCTGAAGCCCGGGCCGACACGAGCCTGAGCCCGGAGCGGGTGCTGAGATTCAGCGGCGCCGACTGGCGAATCCGGTCGACCGAGACAGTGGGCGGACAGGCGATCCTGACTCTGGAGCGGACGACATGAGCCATGAACTGGCTTTGCAGAAGGCGCTTATCGCGCACCTGGCCGCAGACCCTGCCTTGTGCGCCCTGCTGGGGGAACCGGCGCGCATCTGGGATGCGGCCCCCGACAAACCTGCCTTTCCGCACCTGCTGATCGGACCGTCCGAAAGCCGGCCGGTCAGCGCCGACGGGGGCGGGGTGGAGCATGCGTTGACCCTGACCGTCGTGTCGCGGTTCCGCGGCACGGAGGAAGCCAAGGCGACGCTGGCGGCGCTGCGGGTGAAGCTGACGGACGCCTCGCTTGCGGCGGACGGCGTGCGCACCATCAGCCTGAGGCTGACATTCGCGGACGTCTATCCGGCAGCCGACGGGCTGAGAACATTCGCGGTGCTGCGTGTGCGCGCCGTCACCGAGGAGGACTGAAGATGGCGGCGCAACGCGGCAAGGACATCCTGTTGAAGATCGAGGGCGCTCCGGGCGTCTTCACGACGGTGGCGGGGCTTAGGGCCCGGACGCTGTCTCTGAACGCGCGAACGGTGGACACCACCGACGGGGACAGCGCCGGACGCTGGCGGGAACTGCTGGGCGGCGCGGGCGTGAAGTCGGCGGCCGTCGCGGGGCAGGGCATCTTTCGCGATGCAGCCTCGGATGCGCTGATCCGGGAGGCGTTCTTCGACCAGGCGGCGCGGACCTGGCGTTTGGTCGTGCCAGACTTCGGCTTGCTGGAGGGCCCCTTTCTGGTGTCGGCCCTCGAATACGCCGGCGAGCACGAGGGCGAGGCGACGTTCGCGATCAGCCTCGCCAGCGCGGGCGAGCTAATATTCGGAGCGGCGTGATGTCGGCCAATGGTGCGAGAGGCGAAGTCTTAGCGATGCTTGCCGGGGCCGAGCGGCGGCTGTGCCTGACGCTAGGCGCCTTGGCGCAGATGGAGACGGCGATGGGCTGCGACGGGCTGGTCTCGCTCGCGGAACGGATGCGGTCCCTCTCGGCCCGCGACCTGACTACGGTTCTCACGGCGCTGCTCAGGGGTGGGGGCGAGGACGCTTTGGCGAATGGACTGGCCCAGGCGGCGATTGATCCGCGCGAGGCAGCGGAGGCTGTGGCCAAGACGTTCGCGGCGGCCACTTGAAGACGCCCTGGGGGGCGATGCTGCGCGCCGCCGGTCATTTGGGCGTACGCCCCGGGGCCTTCTGGCGACTGTCGTTGAAGGAATGGCGGATGCTGACGGAAACCTCCCCGGCGGGAGAGCCGATGCGGCGCAGCGAATTCGAGCGAATGGCGGAGGCGTGGCCCGATGACTGACGAGCCTGGACGAGACGGCGTGGACTCCTTGCCCCGCCGGGCGGCCGAAGCGGCCGCGGCGCTGGAAGGCCTCAGGGAGCCCGCCGAGAGAGCGGCGGCGTCGATCGAAAACGCCTTCGACCGGGCGGGCGCCAGCCTGACGCGGTCGCTGGCGCGGGCCGCGGCCGACGGAGAGGTCTCCCTGGCCGAACTGGCCCGCAGCGTCCTCGCAGCGATCAATACGGCCGCCGGCGGAGGGGCGGGAGGCCTGTCGAGCGCGATCGCACAGGCCGCCGGATCGATGTTCTCGGGCGCACGCGCGGACGGCGGTGCGGTCTCGGCGGGAGGAGCGTACCTGGTCGGCGAACGCGGACCGGAACTGTTCCGACCGGCAGGTTCCGGCATGATCGACCCGACGGGCGGCGGGAACGTGACAGTGAACGTAAGCGTCGACGGCGGGGCGGAGTCCCTTCTGAGATCGGAGGCGCAGATCGCCCAGGCGCTGGCCCGGGCGGTCTCTTTGGGAGCGCGCCGGCTCTAGGCCCGCCCGGGTCAAAACACCCCAGGAGATGATGTCATGGCCTTTCACGAGGTGAGGCTGCCCGTGCGCCTGGCGTTCGGATCGACGGGCGGGGTCGAACGGCGGACGGAGATCGTGACGCTTGGTTCCGGCTTCGAGCGGCGTTCCACGCCGTGGGCGCAGGGACGCAGGCGCTATCTGATCGGGGCGAGCCTGAAGTCGCTGGACGACATGGCGACTTTGACCGCCTTCTTTGAAGCGCGGTTCGGGCGGCTGTACGGCTTCCGCTTCAGGGATTTCGCCGACTTCAAATCCTGCGCGCCGAGCGGAGCGATCACGCATCTCGACCAGAGTCTCGGCGTCGGCGACGGAGCGCGCACCTCCTTCGAATTGAGCAAGCGGTACGGCGAAGGCGAAGAGACAGTGACGCGCCGGATCCACAAGCCGGTCGCGGGCACCGTGAAGGTCGGGGTGGACGCCGTCGAACTGGATGCCGGCGCCTTCGAGGTCGGTCCGGCGACAGGGTTGGTCACCCTCGTCACGCCGCCTCCCGCCGCGGCCCTCGTCACAGCGGGATTCGAGTTCGATGTGCCGGTCCGCTTCGACGCCGACAGGGTCGATGTGACGCTGGAAAGTTTCGCGGCTGGGCGGATGGCGGCCGTGCCCCTGATCGAGGTGAGGGTCTGAAGCATGCGTCCGATACCGGCAGAACTGGCGACTCGCATCGAGAGCGGAGCGTCGACCCTGTGCTATGCCTGGCTGCTGAAACGCGCCGACGGCGTAGAGGCGGGATTCACGGATCACGACCGCGATCTGGAGGTTAACGGCATCCCTTGCCTGGCCGCCAGCGGATGGACCCTCGGCGCCGCTGAAAGCTCTGTCGGCCTCGTGCCGGGCTCGATAGCCGTGGCCGGCGTCCTCGACGACACCTCGATCAGCGAAGCCGACATCGCGGCGGGCCTGTACGATCGAGCGGAGGTGGCGTTGTGGCGGGTCGATTGGCGAAGACCGGACCTGAAGGTGCGGCTGTGGGTGGCGCGGCTGGCGCGCGTACGGCGCATCGGGGACGGATTCAGCGCCGACCTGGAAGGTCCGATGGCGGCGCTGGAGCGCGTGATTGGTAGAACCTATGGCCGCGACTGCGACGCTCAGTTGGGCGACGCGCGATGCAAGGTCGATCTCGGCAGTTTCCCCGGGGTCCACTGCGACAAACGCTGGGCAACCTGCACGAACGCATTCGCCAATGGCTTCAACTTTCAGGGATTTCCCGACATTCCGGGCGATGATTTCCTGACGGCCGCGCCGGTGCAGGGCGGACGCAACGATGGCAGGAGCCGGCGGTGAGGAGGCGAGCCGTCGCGGCAGCCCGCGCCTGGCTGGGGACGCCGTATCGGCATCAGGCCAGCTTGCTGGGGCAGGGCGCCGATTGCCTCGGCCTTGTGAGGGGTGTGTGGCGTGACCTGTTCGGGACCGAGCCAGAGTCCGCGCCGCCCTATCGGCCGGAGTGGGCCGAGCTCGGAGGCGAGGAGACGCTGCTGCAGGCCGCGCGCCGCTGGCTGAAAGAGATACCGGTTGAGCAGGCGAGCGCCGGCGACGTGTTGCTGTTCCGCATGGCTCCGGGCTGTCCGGTCAAGCACTGCGCGATCATGAGCGAGGGCGCGCTGCTCGGACAGGGCGAGCCACGCATGGTGCACGCGTACTGGGGCCGGGCGGTCGTGGAAAGCTGGATGGGAACATGGTGGCGGCGACGGCTGGTGGCGGCCTTCGCGTGGCCGTCCCGCGAGACTGATCGGGAGGTCGGCTGATGGCGCAGGTTGTTCTGGGCGGGGCCGGCGGAGCGGTCGGCGGGGGTATCGGACAGAGCATCGGGGCGGCTGTTGGCGGCATGCTCGACCAAGCGTTGGTCGCTGGACTGGAGCCCGCACGCCAGAAGGGGCCGAGGCTGAAGACACTGGCCCTGCAGACGACAGCCGAGGGCGCGCCCATGGCATGCCTTTTCGGGCGCGCCCGCGTCACCGGCCAGGTGATCTGGGCGGCGCGGTTCCTGGAAGGCCGCAACACCTCGTCGGCGGGCAAGGGAGGGCCTCGCACCGTCGAGTACGACTATTCACTAAGCTTCGCCGTGGCCCTGTGCGAAGGCTCCGTCGACGGGATCGGCCGGGTGTGGGCCGACGGGCACCCGATGGACCTGACCGGCGTGACGATGCGCCTGCATCGTGGCACGGACAACCAGATGCCGGATCCGCTGATCGAGGCAGTCGAGGCGGAGGCCCCGGCGTATCGCGGCACGGCCTATGTGGTGTTCGAGGACCTGCCCTTGGGGCCGTATGGCAACCGGCCGCCCCAACTGGCCTTCGAGGTGTTCCGGCGAGCGCGGGGAGCGGATCCCGGGCTGGAGGATCGGCTGGAAGGCGTCTGCCTCATTCCTGGCGCGGGAGAGTTCGTGCTGGCCACCGACGTGGTCCTGCGGCGTGAAGGGCTTACGCGGACGACGCCGGAGAACCTCCATGCCGGCGATGGACGGACAGATTTCACCGTGTCTCTGGACCAACTGCAGGCCCAGCTTCCCAATCTGAAGCGCGTCAGCCTGGTGATCGGCTGGTTCGGCGACGATCTCAGGGCCTGTAATTGCACGATCCGGCCGGGTGTTGAGCGTCTGGACAAGCCGACCGAGCCGCTGACGTGGTCCGTCGCAGGCCTCACACGCGCCGGCGCGCATCAGATTTCGCAGAGCGGCGGCGGCCCGGCCTACGGCGGCACCCCTTCGGATGAAAGCGTGCGGCAAGCGGTAGAGGAACTGAAGGGCCGCGGCCTGGAGGTGACCTTGTATCCTTTCGTCTTCATGGACGTGCCGCCGGGCAACGGCTTGCCAGACCCCTATGGCGGTCTGGAACAGGCGGCCTACCCGTGGCGGGGGCGCCTCAAGGGACAGGATGGAGCTGGGGCGGGCGCCGACGTTGGCGCAGTTTTCGGTGAGGCGGGTGGCTGGGGACTGCGGCGGCTGGCCCTGCACTACGCGGCGCTGGTCGCGGAGACCGGGGCCGATGGGCTGTTGATCGGATCCGAGATGCGCGGCCTGACCTGGACCCGCGATGGTGCGGGCGAGTTTCCGACGATCGAGGCGTTGCGGGCGTTGGCGACGGAATGCCGGGCGATAGTGGGGGCGGGCGTGAAGCTGTCGTACGCCGCGGACTGGTCGGAGTATTCCGGCTGGCGCGACGGCGCGGAGGTAGTGTTCCACCTCGATCCACTGTGGGCCCATACGGACATCGATTACGTCGCTGTCGACTGGTATCCGCCGCTTGGCGACTGGCGGGACGGAGGCGGAGGCCTGGACAGCGTGGCTTTCGCCGGGCCGGATGATCCGGCCGCGCTGGCGGCGCAGGTGGCGGGCGGGGAAGGCTTCGACTGGTTCTACGCCTCGGCGGAGGATCGTCTCGCACAGACCCGCACACGGATTGTCGACACGGCGCACGGTGAGGACTGGGTCTTTCGGTCCAAGGATCTGAAGGGCTGGTGGTCACACGCCCACCATGACCGTCCGGGCGGGGCGCGGGCGGCGGAGCCGACAGCCTGGACGCCGGGGATGAAGCCGATCCGGTTGACCGAGTTCGGCTGTCCGGCCGTCGATCGAGGCGTGAATGCGCCGAACCTGTTCTCTGACCGCAAGAGCGCCGATGGCGGCTTGCCGCCGTTCTCCACCGGCGCCCGAGACGATCGGATGCAGCGACTGGCGCTGGAAGCGGTGCTGACCCACTTTGCGGACCCTGCCAACAACCCGGTTTCGCCCGCTTACGGCGGACCTATGCTCGAGAGCGCGGACGCCTGGTGTTGGGATGCGCGGCCGTGGCCGACGTTTCCTGCCCGATCCGACGTCTGGGCCGATGCGCCGGCGTGGCGAACGGGGCACTGGCTGAACGGCCGACTGAGCGGCGACACCCGCGATCTGGTCGCCGAAATCCTGAGGCGAGGCGGCCTTTCCGAGGCCGAGTATGAGATCGGGACGCTCGGGGGCGCAGTACAAGGTTACGTCATCGACCGGCCGATGCGCACACGCGACGCTCTGGAGCCGCTGTTGAACGGTCTGGGAGTGGTCGTGGCCGAAACCGGGGGACGGGTCGCCGTCATCGGGGACGAGCCGGCCGCGCTGGCGTTGACGTCGGAACGACTGGCGCTGCCGGCGAACGGCGCGAGCGTGCGGGCTGACCGGTTGCTCGAGCCCCGACCGGGCACGGCGCGGGTGCGTTTCATCGACGGCGCCGCCGACTATCAGACCGGCTCAGCTGTCATCCGGACGACCGGCGAAGGCGGCGGTCTCGACCTTGACCTCCCGGCCGTCTGTTCGCGGGCCTTGGCCCTGGCCGCCGCGGCGCGAGCGCTGGAGACAGAACGTGACGATCGGCTGACGGTCGCGCTCGGAACGCTCGAGGCCTTGGCGCTGGAGCCGGGCGACACTGTTCAGGTGGACGGCGATACCCGCGACTGGCGGGTGCTACGGCTGGGCTTGGATGAGACGCCTTCGGCCGTCCTCGAACCGGTATCGACGGTGCGCCTCGGCGAGGATGACGGAGCGCCATCCACGGGACGGCCAGCGGCAGTGACCGGCGCGCCGTTCTTCCGGATGATCGATCCTCCGCCGCTGTTCGGCGCAGAGGGCGACCGGCGGCCGATCGCGGTCGTCGCCGGGGAGCCGTGGCGCCCGATGCGCGTGTTCGCCGGACCAGAGGCGATGAGCCTGACAGCGCGCGGCGACGTGGAGGAACCCGCCACCGTTGGCGTCCTTGTTTCGAATCTGGCCTCCGGCGTGCGCCATCGCTGGGACGCGGCTAACGTCCTCGACGTCCGGATCGAGGGGCGGGCGCCGGAAAGTCTGTCGACCGCCGCAGTGCTGGCCGGTGGAAACGCTCTCGCCCTGGAGACCGCTTCCGGCTGGGAGATCATTCAGTTCCGGGCCGTCGAACTGATCGGTGATGAGGTCTGGCGCCTGACGTGCCTGCTGCGGGGCCAGCAGGGGACGGAGGACGCGATGGCGGCGGGTGCGGAAGGCGGGGCGCTCGTCGTGTTTCTTGCCGACGGACTTCGGCGGATGGAGTCTCCGGGCGCCGAACGAGGTCTGCCGCTGATCTGGCGAGCAGGTCCCGCAGGGACACCGCCCGGAGGCGCGGGCGTGAGCCAGACAGCGTTCACGCCCTCAGGTCGCCACGACCGACCGTGGAGTCCGGCTCACCTGCGCGGCAGGATGCGCGACGACGGCGGGTTCGATCTGACCTGGCTGGCCAGGACGAGGATCGACGGGGATCGTTGGGATGGGGAACTGGCGGTTTCCGATCCGCCGCGATACCAGGTTCGTGTGCTCGCCGGCGGGGCCGTGATCCGGGCGTTCGAGGCCGGGGCCGGGTTCGCGACGTACGCAACAGCTGACGTCACCACCGATTTCGCCGGCGGCCTCGTGGATGCCGAGGTGGCGGTGGCCCAGTGGGGTGATGGCTACGGCTGGGGCGCGGAGGCTCGCATCAGACTGGCCTGATCGCCGCTGCCGAGGAGAATTGGAGCGCCCGGCTTTGCGCTCCGATGCGAATGCCCTAACTGACTGGTCGGACTTGGCGCGGCAGGAGCGGACTCGAACGTGGCGGGCGATCCCTACAAGGAACTGGGCGTTTCGAGGGGCGCGAGCGCGGACGAGATCAAGAAGGCGTTCCGCAAGCTCGCCAAGGAACTGCACCCCGACAAGAATCCCGGCAACCGCGACGCGGACGAGCGCTTCAAGCGCGTGACGGCCGCGTTCGACCTGCTGGGTGACGCCGAAAAGCGGGCGCGGTTCGATCGGGGCGAGATCGACGCGGACGGACGTGAGCAGTTCTCAGGCTTCGGCGGTGGCGCGAGGGGCGGGCCGGGTGGGCATCCGTTCGGCCAAGGTGGCGCCCAGCGCGGCGGTTTCGAGAACATCGACCTGGACGAACTTTTCGGCGGCATGTTCGGCGGCGGCGCCCGCGCCGGTGGAGCGCGGGGCGGGTTTTCCTCGCGCGGGGCGGACGTCAAGGCGACCCTTGAGATCAGCCTCGAGGACTCCATCTCGGGCGCGACCCGGCGCATCCAATTCTCGGACGGCCGCACCCTCGACGTTACCATTCCGAGGGGCGCCGCGGACGGCCAGACGATCCGGCTGCGGGGGCAGGGCGCGCCCGGCGCGTCCGGCCGGAGCGAGGCCGGCGATGCGCTTATCACGCTGAAGATCGCGCCGCACCCGGTCTTCCATCGGGACGGCGCGGATCTGACCATGGATCTGCCGGTGACGCTGCCCGACGCCGTGCTTGGCGGTAAGGTCCCGGTGCGGACTCCCGAGGGGACTGTCAACATGACGATCCCGCCCGGCTCCAACTCCGGCAAGGTGCTGCGGCTGAAAGGCCGAGGCGCCTTTGTCGCTGCAAGGCGCGGCGATCTATTGGCCAAGCTGATGATCCAGTTGCCGGACAGCCCGGACGACGGCTTGACGAAGCTGGCGCAGGAGATGCGGGACAAGGGCGCCTACCGCCCATGGCGGGATTGATGTCAGGAAAGCCGAACTCGAAACCGGAGCGGCCGTGGTTCTCGTCCGGGCCGACGGCGAAGCGGCCGGGCTGGTCCAGCCAGGCCATTCCGCATGAACTGCTCGGTCGCGGAATCCGTGCCCCTGAGGTCGTGGAGCGGTTCGCTGAGGCCCTCCGGCTAACACGGGACCTGCTGCAGGTTCCGACCGACTGGCGGCTGGTCTATGTGCCGGGATCCGACACGGGGGCCGTCGAGGCGGCCATGTGGTCGATGCTGGGCCAGCGACCGGTCCAGGTGATGGCGTTCGAGAATTTCGGCCAGGTCTGGGCGACCGACCTCCGCGACCATCTGCAACTCGATCCTGAAATCCTCACCGCCAGGTGGGGCCGCTTTCCCGACGTCGCCAGGGTCGATCCCGCCAAGGATCTGGTCCTCCCGTGGAACGGAACCACCTCGGGCGTGAAGGCGCCGGCCGGCGACTGGATTGCGGCGGATCGCGAAGGCCTGGTGATCTGCGATGCGACCTCGGCCGCCTTCGCCATGCCGCTGCCGTGGGAAAGACTGGACGTGGTGACCTTCAGCTTCCAGAAGGCGCTCGGCGGGGAAGCGGGCCTGGGCATCGCGGCCCTGTCGCCCAAGGCGGTCGAGCGGCTGGACCACTACACGCCGCCCCGGCCCATCCCCAAGGTGCTGCGACTCAGGAACGGCGAAGGTTTTGACGCGACGCTGGCCACCGGCTCTATGATCAACACCTTCTCGGTCTGGACAATCGAAGACTGGATCGATGGCGTAGAGTGGGGCCTGTCGATCGGAGGCCTCCCGGCCTTGGTCGCGCGGACCGAGGCCAATGCCGCCTCGCTCGACTCCTGGGTCAGGCGCACGGACTGGATCGACTATCTTGCAGAGGACCCGGCGACCCGGTCGACCACCTCCGTCTGCCTGAAATTCGTCGACCCGCGGGTGACGGCGATGGACGAACCTGCACGACAGGCGCTGGTGAAACGGATCAAGGCGCTCGTCGAAGCTGAGGGCGCTGCGTTTGACATCGAAAGTCACCGCAACGCGCCGGCGGGTCTGCGCATCTGGTGCGGCTGCACCGTCGATATGGCCGACATCGAAGCGTTGACGCCCTGGCTCGATTGGGCGTTTGAAACTGCTCTCGCCGATTAATCGGCCCGTTGGGACGACATCGGCCGATTCCCTCGCTATAGGCTGCGCCCGCATTCCGAAGTCCCGGTAGCGGAGAAATCGTCTTGGCGAACGTTGCGGTGGTCGGCGCCCAGTGGGGTGACGAGGGCAAGGGCAAGATCGTCGACTGGCTGTCGAACCGGGCGGACGTTGTCGTGCGCTTCCAGGGCGGCCACAACGCCGGCCATACGCTGGTCGTGGACGGCAAGGTTTACAAGCTGGCCCTGCTGCCCAGCGGCGTGGTGCAGGGCAAGCCGTCGATCATCGGCAACGGCGTGGTCGTCGATCCCTGGCACCTGGTCGGCGAGATCGAGAAGATCGTCGCCCAGGGCATCGCCATCAGCCCCGAGGTGCTGATCGTCGCCGACAATGCCTGTCTGATCCTGCCCATCCACCCGGCTCTTGACGTCGCCCGCGAAGCGGCGGCGAGCGCCCCGGGCGCCCGGATCGGCACGACCGGGCGGGGTATCGGTCCCGCATACGAAGACAAGGTCGGGCGGCGCGCGATCCGCGTCTGCGATCTCGCCAGCGCCGAGGACCTGAAGGTCAAGATCGAGCGCCTGCGCGCGCACCACGATCCGCTCAGGGCCGGCCTCGGCCTCGAACCGATCGATCCGGAGGCGCTACTGCGCCAGTTGCTGGAGATCGCGCCGAAAATCCTCCCGTACGTTCAGCCGGCCTGGCGCGTCCTCGACAGAGCGCGTCGCGACGGCAAGCGGGTGCTGTTCGAGGGCGCCCAGGGGGCTTTCCTCGACGTGGACCACGGCACCTATCCCTATGTGACCAGCTCCAACACGGTCGCCGGTCAGGCCGCTGCGGGCGCGGGGATCGGCCCCCGCGGTGTCGGCTATGTGCTCGGCATCGTGAAGGCCTACACGACCCGCGTCGGCGAGGGGCCGTTCGCCTGTGAACTGGACGACGAGGTCGGCCAGCATCTGGCGACGGTCGGCCGCGAGGTCGGCGTCAATACGGGTCGGGCGCGGCGTTGCGGCTGGTTCGACGCCGTGCTGGTGCGGCAGTCGGTAGCCATCAACGGCATCGACGGCATCGCCTTGACCAAGCTCGATGTCCTCGACGGCCTGAAGACGCTGAAGATCTGCACCGGCTACCGCATCGGCGGCGAGGTGCTGGACTATCTGCCCTCGAGCCTGAAGGATCAGGCGGCGGCTGAGCCGGTCTTCGAGGAGCTGGAGGGCTGGAGCGAAAGCACTGCCTCGGCACGCAGCTTCCGCGACCTCAACGCAAACGCCATCAAGTACGTCCGTCGCATCGAGGAACTGATCGGCGCCCCGGTGGCCCTGCTGTCGACCAGTCCCGAGCGGGACGACACCATCCTGATGCACGACCCATTCCAGGGCTGATCGTCGGCCCGGTTCAGCGTTCAACGGGTCTTAACCGGCCAGGGTTAAGGATCGCGGCCCTGTCTGGAGGCTGCGTCTTGTTTGCTGTCGATCCTCGCGTTCTGGCGAAGCTGGCGCCGGTGTTGAGGCGGGTTCTGGTCGTCGACCCGAACCCACACGCCGCGCGTTTGCTGACCGAGATCATCAAGGGCATGGGCGCGGGCGAGATCGTTGTGGAGGCGAGCGAGCCGCGCGCCATGAAGGCTGCGGCGGAGCTGGAGCCAGGCATCATCTTCACCGAACGCAACGGCGACAACCTCGACGGCGAGTCGCTCGCCCGATCCCTTCGCCGATCGAGCTTCGCCTGCCGCCGGGCGCCGATCATCATGGTCACCGCCGACGCGACGGCCAGCACGATCCTCGGGGCTCGCGACAGCGGCGTACACGAATTCCTTCGCAAGCCGTTCACCAGCGCCGACCTGCTGAAGCGGGTCGAGAACGTCGCCCTGAAGCCTCGCGACTGGGTCGAGGCCGTCGGCTATGTCGGACCCGACCGGCGCCGTTTCAACTCGGGCGAATTCACCGGAGACCGCAAGCGGCGGGCGGACAAGCCGGCCAGCGGCGCCGCGGCCATGGCGGCGGCGAAGGATCAGGCCATGCGCATTCTCGCGGCCGCCCTCGATCAGTTCGACAGGGATCCAATGCAGGCGGTGCGGGCCATTCGCGAGCAGGCCGCAACGCTGAAGTCTCTGGCCATGAAGGCGTCCGACTCACGGCTCGCCGTGGCCGTGGGCGCTCTGGAGGTCACGTTGGCCTCGGGCCCGCCCTGCAAGGCGACGCTCGCCGCGCCGATCGGCTCGCTGCTGGCCATGGCGCCGCCCGAGCCGATGAAGCGGGCAAGTTGAAACCGGTCGACTGATCAGGCGTCGACCAGGTTCCGCTCTTCGGCGGCGGCGCGCATGGCCTTCTGCAGCTTCTCGAAGGCGCGGACCTCGATCTGGCGCACCCGCTCCCGCGACACGCCGTACTGGCCCGCCAGCTCTTCCAGGGTAACCGGATCGTCCTTGAGGCGCCGCTCGGTCAGGATGTGCTTCTCGCGATCAGTCAGCTCCTGCATGGCTTCCTCGAGCAGGCCCATGCGGATCGACTTCTCCTCGTCCTCGGCCAACTGGGTCTCTTGTGAGACGGCGGTGTCGTCGGCCAGCCAGTCCTGCCATTCGCTCTCGCCGTCGGCGCGCAGGGGCGCGTTCAGCGAGGCGTCGCCGCCGAGGCGACGGTTCATGTTGGTGACCTCTTCCTCCGACACGCCCAGCTTGGTGGCGATGGCGGAGAGGTGTTCCGGACGCAGATCCCCTTCCTCGAAGGCCGAGATCTGGCTCTTGGCCTTGCGCAGGTTGAAGAACAGCTTCTTCTGCGCGGCGGTCGTGCCCATCTTCACGAGCGACCAGCTGCGCAGGATGTATTCCTGGATCGAGGCGCGAATCCACCACATGGCGTAGGTCGCCAGCCGGAAGCCCTTGTCCGGGTCAAATTTCTTGACCGCCTGCATCAGGCCGACGTTGCCTTCGGAGATCACCTCGCCGATCGGCAGACCGTAACCGCGGTAGCCCATGGCGATCTTGGCCACGAGGCGAAGGTGCGAGGTCACGAGGCGGTGGGCGGCCTCCGGATCTTGGTGCTCGGTCCAACGCTTGGCGAGCATGAACTCCTCGTCCTTCGCCAGCATCGGGAATTTGCGGATTTCAGTCAGGTAACGCGAGAGTCCCTGTTCAGGCGACATCACCGCGAGCGATCTAGCTACAGCCATCTGGTCCCTCCGACCGTGTATACAAGCGGGCCCTGCGGAGACGGCCACCCAAATGTGCGCCGACGCCTCACCCCTCAACCGGTGAGATAGGGTCGGGTTTCCGCATTTGTCAGAGGCGGATCGTCACACAGAAGCGTGACCGTTGCCCCGGCGCCACTGCACCGAATGAGCGAGTGTATAGCGCAGAGTGCGTCCTTAATCAAGACGGACTAGGCAAGCCCCAGGATCTGGCGGTACGTCGGGTGCACGACGTCGGCCTGCTCAGGATGCTTTTGCAGCCAGGCCGAGAAGAAGGGGCAGACCGGCAGGATCAGCAGGTTTCGGCTCCGGGCGTCATCGATGACGTGCTTCGCCAGCCGACTGGCGATCCCCCGACCCTCCAGCGCCTCGGGGACGAGGGTTTCGGTAATCATCAAGTTTCGGTCGGAAAGGTTGTAGACGACCACCGCCACCTCGTCGCCGACCGGCAGTTCGTAGCGATGGCTCTCGGCGTTGTCGCGGATGTCGGCGTCGGCCATCGCGGGTCTCCTGAATGGTGGGTCAGCGTCACAGCTCGGCGAGTCGGCGCTCGAGCTCCGCCATATCATTCGGCGGTGGGGTCTCGAAACGCAGCGCCTCGCCGGTCACCGGATGGACAAGGCCGAGGACGGCTGCGTGCAGGGCCTGTCGCTTCAGCCCCGCTTCGGCGATCGCGGCGCGCACGGTCGCGGCGGGGCTACCCGAGCCGTAAACCGGATCCCCGAGGATCGGGGCGCCCTTCGAGGCCAGATGCACACGGATCTGGTGGGTCCGGCCGGTGTGCAAGGTGCAGGCGACCCGCGCGGCCAGCGGGGCGCCGCCGGCCTTGGCCGGGAGCCCGAACGTCCGTTCAACGACGTAATCGGTGACCGCTTTGCGGCCGCCGCTCCTGAGCACCGCCATCTTCTTGCGGTCCGAGGAAGACCGTCCGATCAGGGTCTCGATCCGGCCCTTCGGGGGACTGGGCGCGCCCCGTGTCAGGGCTACATAGGTCCGCTCGATGTCGTGGGCCGAGAACAGGGCGGACAGACCGGCGTGGGCCCGGTCCGTCTTGGCGGCGACCATCACCCCTGACGTGTCCTTGTCGAGCCGGTGCACGATCCCCGGCCGGGCGACGCCGCCGATGCCCGACAGCGAGGTTCCGCAATGGGCCAGCAGGGCATTGACCAGGGTTCCGGTCTCGCAGCCCGGGGCCGGATGGGCGGCCATGCCGGCGGCCTTGTCGACGACGATCAGGTCCGCGTCCTCGTACAGCACGGTCAGCGGAATGGCCTCGGGCAGGGGTATGGCCGACACCACGGGCGGGACCGCGATGGCGTACAGTCCCGGCAGGGCCTTGGCCGAGCCGCCCGAAACCGGTTCCCCATCCCGGCTGACGACCCCTTCCGCCAGCAGCGCCTGTAGCCGCGCCCGGGAAAGGGTCGGAAAGATCTCCGCCAACGCCTTGTCCAGCCGCGTCCCGCCCGCCTCGAGCCGGCCCTCCAGCACCGTCGCCTCGTCGTCTTCGATCAGGGGGTCGTCGGACACTGCGCGCTCCGCCGCCGGGACAGGCGGTCACCGATCTAGCACGTCGCGACGGCGCGCGGGCAAGCCCGCCAGCTTGGCTGTTGGGCAGATTTGGGTCATGGTGAACACGGGTGTCTGGGGAGACGGGACAATGAGACTTCTGATCATCGCGGCGGCGGCCGGTGGGGCCGCGCTTGCGCTCGGCAGTTGCGCGACCATGAGCGCCGAGCAGTGCCTGGCAGGAGACTGGTCGGGCCAGGGCTATGTCGACGGCCAGTCGGGCCTGACCATGAGCCGCCTGGACGACTATGCCGAGGCCTGCGCCGAGCACGGCGTCACGCCGGACGCCGCCGCCTATGCGGCGGGCCGCAGGCAGGGCCTGGTCTACTACTGCACGCCCGCCAAGGGCTTCGAGGTCGGGCGCACCGGCTCGGGCTATGCCGGGGTCTGTCCCTCCGAACTGGAGGCGGACTTCATGTACGCCTATCGCGACGGCCAGGTCGTGCACGCCGCCGAACAGGCGCTGGCCAACGCCCGCAGCCGGGTCGACAGCCTCGGCTCACGGCTCGAGGAGCTGGACGACAAGATCACGGCCAAGCAGGCCGAAGCCCGGGCGGAGGGCCTGACCGACGAGCAGCGCGAGCAGATTCGCAACCGTATCCAGGAGATCCGCCGCGAGCGCGCCGACACCGAACGCGACTGGCGCCGCGCCCAGGACGAGATCGACGACGCCGAGCGCGACGTCCGCGACGTCCGCTGGCGCTTCCGGGATCAGTACGGCAACTGGTGAGCAGGCGGCCGGTGCGTCACGCGCCGGCCCCCAGGCGTCAGGCCGCCTTCTTCTCCAGCTTCTTCTCCCACTGGCCCAGCGAGGCGAGGCCGTTCATGCGTGCGCGGTGGTGGAAAGCCGCCTGGCAGGCGACGGCGTTCTCGGCCTTGCCGGCCCAGGCCCGCTGAGGTGCGGCCTGTAGCGCGCGGCCGTAGGAGAAGGTCATCTTCCACGGGAAGCCGCCGATGCGGTTCATGGCGTCGAGGTGCGCAGTGGCCTGCTCGTCCGTTTGACCGCCGGACAGATAGGCGATGCCCGGCACGGCCGATGGCACGGTGGCCTTCAGCGCGGCGATGGTGCGCTCGGCGACCTCATGGACCTTCGCCTGACGCACGCTGCCCTTGCCGGAGATGACCATGTTCGGCTTCAGGACGATGCCTTCCAGCGCCACGCGCTGTTCGTAGAGTTCCTGGAACACCGTCTGCAGCACCCAGCGGGTGACCTCGTCGCATTTGGCGATGTCATGTGCGCCGTCCATCAGGACCTCGGGCTCGACGATCGGCACGATCTGCTCCTGCTGGCAGATACGGGCGTAGCGGGCGAGGGCGTGTGCGTTGGACTTGACGCAGCCCCAGGTCGGGATGCCGTCGGCGATATCGATGACGCCGCGCCATTTGGCGAACCGCGCGCCGCGCTCGTAATGGGCGCGCAGCCGCTTGGACAGGCCGTCCAGGCCCTTGGTCACGGTCTCGCCGGGGAAGCCGGCCATCTTGGTCGCGCCCTTGTCGACCTTGATGCCCGGGATCGAGCCTGCCGCCTTGATTATGTCGACCAGCGGCGTGCCGTCCTTGGCGTCCTGGTACAGGGTCTCCTCGAACAGGATCACGCCCGAGATGTGCTCGCGCATGGTCTGCTCCGAGCGGAACAGGCATTCGCGATAGTCGCGGCGGTTCTCTTCGGTGTTCTCGACCCCGATGGCGTCGAAGCGCTTCTTGATGGTCCCCGTGGACTCGTCGGCCGCCAGAATGCCCTTGCCGGGCGTGACCATCGCCTCGGCCACCGCGTTGAGCGCCGCCAGATCCATCGAGTCCTCCTGAGCTTTGTGTTTGGGGGTGATCTAGCCCTCTCAAGGCCCAAAGTCACGCATTGTTACAGCGGCTTGGCCGGCGTCCGGCGCGAGTCTCAGGCCCTCAGCGCCTCCACTCCGGGCAGGGGCTTGCCCTCCATCCACTCCAGGAAGGCTCCGCCGGCGGTGGAGACGAAGGTCATGTCGTCGGCCACGCCCGCGTGATGCAGCGCCGCGACGGTGTCTCCGCCGCCGGCCACCGCCACCAGCGCTCCCGACTTGACCAGCTGGGCGGCGGCCTGCGCCGCCTTCACGGTGCCTGCGTCGAACGGCGGCACCTCGAACACGCCCAGCGGTCCGTTCCAGATCAGGGTGCGCGACAGGGCCATGGCCTTGACCAGCTTCTCGACCGTCAGAGGGCCGGCATCGAGGATCTTCTCGTCGTCGCCGATCTGCTCGCGCGCCAGCACGGTGCGGGTCTCCGCCCCCGGCTTGACCTCGGTCGCCACCACCACGTCGATCGGCAACAGGATCTCGCACCCCTTCGCCTCCGCCTCGGCGAGGATCTCGCGGGCTGTCTCGGCCATGTCGCGCTCGGCCAGCGAGCCGCCGATGTCCACGCCTTGGGCGAACAGGAAGGTGTTGGCCATGCCGCCGCCGATGGCCAAGCGATCCAGTTTGCCGACCAGGTTCTTCAGCAGGTCCAGCTTGGTCGACACCTTGGCGCCGCCGACGATGCCCAGCACCGGCTTGGCCGGATTGCCGAGCGCCTTGTCCAGCGCCTCCAGTTCGCGCCGCATCGACTCCCCGGCGTAGGCCGGCAGCCGCCGCGCCAGCCCCTCGGTCGAGGCGTGGGCCCGGTGCGCCGCCGAGAAGGCGTCATTGACGTACAGGTCGCCCAGTTCCGCCAGCTGCGCCGCGAAGGCCGGGTCGTTCTTCTCCTCCCCGGCGTGGAAACGGACGTTCTCCAGCAGCACCACCCCGCCCGCGTCGACATCGGCGATCATCGTCTTCGCCTCGTCGCCGACGCAGTCCTCGGCGAACCGCACCGGCGCGCCCAGCAGCCGCTCCAGATCGTCGACCACCGGCCGCAGGCTCATCGACGGAACGCGCTGCCCCTTCGGCCGGTCGAAATGCGCCAGCAGCGCCACCTTCGCCCCGGCGTCGCGCAGCTTCTCGATGGTCGGGATGGCCACCCGCAGCCGGGTGTCCTCCGTCACCTTCCCGCCCTCCATCGGCACATTGAAGTCCACGCGCACCAGCGCGGTCTTGCCGGCGAGGGAGGGGGCGTCGTCGAGAGTGCGGAAGCTCTTCGCCACCATCAGAGGAACTTCGCCATCACAAGCGCGGTATCCGCCATCCGCGTCGCGAAGCCCCACTCGTTGTCGTACCAGCTCAGCACGCGGGCCAGCTTGCCGTCGACCACCTGGGTCTGGGGCAGGGCGGCGGTCGACGAGGCGGCGATGTGGTTCATGTCCATCGACACAACCGGATCGGTGGTGGTGTGCAGCACCCCCTTCATCGGGCCGTCGGCGGCGGCCTGAAGCGCGGCGTTGATCTCGTCGACCGTGACCTCGCGGCCCGCCACGACCTTCAGGTCGACGACCGAAACGTTGGGCGTCGGCACCCGGATCGACGAGCCGTCCAGCTTGCCCTTCAGCTCCGGCAGCACCAGGCCGAGGGCCTTGGCCGCGCCGGTCGAGGTCGGGATCATCGACAGGCCGGCGGCGCGGGCGCGGTACAGGTCCTTGTGCATCGTATCCAGCGTCGGCTGGTCGCCGGTGTAGGCGTGGATCGTCGTCATGTAGCCGCGCTCGATGCCGAACAGGTCGTTCAGCACCTTGGCCACAGGCGCCAGGGCGTTGGTGGTGCACGAGCCGTTGGACACGACGATGTCGTCGGCGGTCAGGGTCTCGTGATTGACCTTGAACACGATGGTCTTGTCGGCCCCGTCGGCCGGCGCCGAGACCAGCACCCGCTTCGCGCCGGCCTTCAGATGGGCCGAGGCCTTATCCTTGGAGGTGAACAGGCCGGTGCATTCAAAGGCGATGTCGACGTTCAGATCCTTGTGCGGCAGCTCATCCGGATTGCGGATCGCCGTCACCTTGATCTTGCCGAGGCCGACGTCGATCCAGTCCTCGCCGCTCTCCACCGTGCCCGGGAACCGGCCATGCACCGAGTCATACTTCAGCAGGTGGGCGTTGGTGGCCACCGGGCCCAGATCGTTGATCGCCACCACCTCGATATCGCGACGGCCATGCTCGACGATCGAGCGCAGGACGAGGCGGCCGATACGGCCGAAACCATTGATGGCGACGCGAACGGTCATGAGGGCGGTCTCCTGGAGCGGGTGTTGTCGTTGGCGCTTCAATGGAACCGGCGGCCCGGGGTTTCAACCCCGCGCCTGTAACAAGCCGTGATCAACTGTAACGCTTTGTCGTGCCGCGCCTCAGGCGTTCGCGCGCGCCGCCGGGTCGAGCGGGAGCTCCAGCCGGGCGGTCAGTCCGCCGCCGGGCCGGTTGGTCAGCGTCACATCGCCCCCGTGCGCTCGCGCCGCCTGGCGGGCGACCGTCAGGCCCAGCCCTGCTCCCCCGGTCTCCCGGCTGCGCGACCGCTCGCCGCGGTGAAAGGGCTCGAACACCGCCTCCAGTTCGCTCTCCCCGAGCCCCGGCCCGTGATCCGAGACCTCGACCACGGCGCGGTCGTCCCGCGCGAAGGCCATCACCCGCGCGGCGCCGCCGTATTTGACCGCGTTGGAGATCAGGTTGGCCAGCGCCCGACGCAGGCCCGCCGCGTCGCCTTCGACCGGCAGCGGCCGCCCGCCCTCGAACGTCACCGCCGCGCCTGTCTCGGTGAAGCCGCCCGCACAGTCCGCGGCCAGCGCATCCAGATCGAGCACCTCGCGCCGGTCCGGGGTGGTCTCGCCGCGCACGAAGGCCATCGCCTGGGCGATCAGGGCGTCCATCTCCTCGATGTCTGACGCCATCCGGTCGCGCACGGCCCCGGGCGCCTGCTCGGCCCGGAAGCGGAGACGGGTCAGGGGCGTGCGCAGGTCGTGGGCTATGGCGGCGATCGTCTGCGTCCGCTGGCGCATATGGTCGCGCAGCGACGCCTGCATGTCGTTGAAGGCGTGGATGGCCGTGCGCACCTCGCTGGGGCCGGAAGGAGCCAGCGGCTCGGCGTCCGGATCCGCTCCCAGCCGTTCGGCGGCCTCCGCGAACACACGGATGGGGCGCGTCAGCCTTCGGGCCATCCACCAGACCAGCGGCGCCAGCAGCAGCATGGAGATGCCGAGCGCCAGCAGCAGACGCTGCTGCCACGGTGAAAGCAGCCCCCGCGGCGGCTCGACCGTCGCCCATCGCCCGTCCGGCTGCAGCACCGAGGCTGAAAAGGGCGCGAAGGTGAGCCGGTCGGCGACGACGGTGAATTCACGGGTCGTGGTGTTGAGAACGATCGCTCCGTCGTCACCGCGCGGAGCCATGTGCCGCATGTGCAGTTCGGCGACGGCCGTGAGGTCTTCGCGGGAAGGGCTTCCGGCGGTCTTCTCCGGGGCCGATGGACGAACCCGCGGAGGCGGGGTCGGCGCGCCCGGTCGGACATAGACGAAGTTCACTTCGCCTTTTTCGGTCGGCGCGGGCTCACGGCGCAGCCCGATTCGCCGCGGGCGGTCTCTCCGGTCGATCGTCACCCTCACCTTGTCCGGTGTGACGTCCATTCGCCGTGCGAGCCCGGCGGAGATGGCGAGGGCCATCGGATCGACCTCGTCGATGCGCGCCGGCGAAACGGGGGCGTCCGTGATCCGCCGTTTCAGGGGCCGACCGTCGGACGTCTCGGCCGGCCGGCCCTTCAGGGCGTCGGCCGCCGCCTCGATGCTGAATCCCGTCGGGCGCGGCTCCGGCGCCAGCACCACCACCGCGAACGCCACGGCCTGCGACATGACCACGGCCAGCGCCGCAAGCGCCGCCACCTGCACCAGGACCGGCAGGGACGAGGGGCGCTTCACGAGGCGCTCCGGCCGGCGCCGTTAACGCGCTCGACCCGGACGTCGAACATATAGCCTTCCCCGCGCAGGGTCTGGATCATCTCCAGTCCCGACCCGTCGTCGAGCTTCTTCCTCAGCCGGCTGATCTGCACGTCCATGGCCCGATCGAACACGTCGCTGTCCGCGCCCCGCGCCCGCTCCAGCAACTGGTCGCGGGTCATGATCCGGCCCGGCCGTTCCGCGAAGGCGCGCAACAGGGCGAACTCGCCGGCCGACAGGGCCACCGTCTGGCCGTCGGGCCGCATCAGTTCGCGCCGCATCAGATCCAGCCGCCACCCCGCGAACGTCAGGCAGGGTCCGTCGGCCTCGGCGGCCTCCCGGGGCCGGCGCAGCACCGCCCGCACCCGGGCCAGCAGCTCGCGCGGATTGCATGGCTTGGCCAGATAGTCGTCGGCGCCCAGTTCCAGGCCGATGATCCGGTCGGTGTCCTCTCCCATGGCCGACAGCATGACGATGGGCGGGCCCTTGCCGGCGATCCGCCGGCAGACCGACAGCCCGTCCTCGCCCGGCATCATCAGGTCCAGCACGATCAGATCCGGCGGGCGGGTGGCGATGGCGCGGTCCATCTCGGCCGCCGTCGCTGCTCCCTCGGCCGCATAGCCGTGCTGGGACAGGTATTCGGTCAGCACCTCGCGGATGCCGGGGTCGTCGTCGACAACGAGGATACGCGGAGCGGCTTCGGCTTGCATGGACCCATTGTGGCGAACCGTGGTCGCGCCGTCATTTCAGGGCTGAAACAATTCGGCGAGCCGGTGAAACACTGGCGAAAGCCCCCCGTGGTCGAACAGGGGTCTGTTCAACGGGAGCCGATCGCTCATGCTGACCCTCATCGCCCTTTCCGCCGCCCTCCTGCAGGAGCCTCCGGCTCCGCCCGCGCCGCCCGAAGTCCATACCCAGGTGATGGTCGTGGGGTCGCATGGCCCCGGCTCGCTCGACAAGGACGGGGACGGCCAGGTGTCGCGCGAAGAGTTCGCTGCGCCGTTGAACGACCATTTCGCCCGCATGGATACCGACGGCGATGGCCGTCTGTCGACGGAGGAACTGTCGGGCGGTCATGGCCCGGATGGAGACGGGAACATGATGATCTTCCGGGGCGGACCTGACGGAGCGCCCGGCGCCCACCGCTTCGAGATGCGCGGTCCTGGTTCCGGCGAGCCGGGTGCGCGGGAGGAGCACGAGATCATCATCCGCAGAGCCGGCGGACACGGCATGCCGATGATGATCCACGGTCCTGGCCACCACGGGACGGGCGGCGAGGCCCGGGTCGAAATCCGTCACATGGGCGGCCCGGGCGATCACGGGGATATGGACAAGGACGGCGACGGGAAAATCAGCGAGGCCGAATTCACCGGACCCCTGCGCGAGGCCTTCGCCCGCATGGACGCCGACCGCTCCGGCTTCATCGAGGAAGGCGAGCGCGGCGGCGACGGCGACGTTCGCGTCTTCACCCATCGCATCGAGACGCGTGACGGCGACGAGGATTGATCGGGTTCAGCGCTTTCGTGATTTGAAGAACGAAGGTTCGCCGCTCTAACGTGGCGCCGATGAACCTCCGCCGCCTCCTTCTCCGACTGACCGGGTCAGCCGCGATGAGTCTTGCGCTCGTCGCGGCGCCGGCGTGGGCGCGCGATCCCGCCCTGGCGCCCGCACCGACAGCGTCCCCCGCCGCCGCGGATGTCGCCGCCACCGATGCTCCTTCGGCGCGGCCGTCGCGTGAGCGGGCGCGGATGAACCAGCGCGTCTTCGACAGGGTCTGGACCGAGGTTCGGAGCCAGTATTACGACCCGGGGCTGCATGGCGTTGACTGGAACGCGGCCCGGCGCGCCTATCGGCCCCGGGCGCTCGCCGCGCCCGACGACCGGGCGCTGTACCGCGTGCTCGGCGAGATGCTCGCCCTGCTCGACGACGAACACGCCGGCGCCTCCGCGCCCGCCGTCGCGCGGCGCATCGACACGGTTCGCCAGGCCCGCCCCGCCATTGGCGTGAGCCTGCGTCCCGATCCCGACCACCCCGGCGTCTATGTCGTCGAAATGGTGCGCGAGGGTTCTCCGGCGGAGGCGGCCGGCATCGCCGCCGGCTGGCGGCTGGACGCGACCGCTCCCGGGGCGTGGTATCCCGAGCTCGATGTCGTCGACGGCCAGACGGTGACCCTCGCCTTCGCCGTGGCCGATGGCGGTCGCCGCACCCTGACGGTGACCCCGCGGATCATGCAGCCGCGCCCGGCGTTTGCCGTGGACCGCTCCCGCCCCGGCGTCGCGGTCCTGCGCGTCGATGCCTTCGATCCGGGCCTCGGCGACTGGATGGGCCGACAACTGGCGGCTCTGCCGCCCGAAACCGATGTCATCCTCGACCTGCGCGGCAATCCCGGAGGACGGCTGCTCGAGGCCGACGCCGTGCTGAGCTGTTTCCTGCCCCGCGACCTTGCCTGGGCCACCCGCACCACCCGCTCGGGGAGGGCCATCGTGCTGCGGACCGCGGGCGGTTGCGGCGACCTTGACGCGCCCGCACCGAACGAGGTCGCCGTCCTCGTCGACGCCAACAGCCGCAGCGCCGCGGAACTGACCCCGGCCGCCCTGCAGGAAGCCCGGCGCGCTGTCGTGGTCGGCGAGCAGACCGCCGGCGCGGTGTTGATCTCGCAGGACACCCGCCTGCCCGACGGCGGCCGTCTCAGCCTCAGCCGTTCCGACTTCGTCACCGCTGGCGGCGTCCGGCTGGAGAAGCGCGGCGTCACCCCCGACCTGACCGCGCCTCTCGGGCAAGACGGCCCGGGGGGTCAGGATCTCGCGCTGGACCTGGCCATCGCCGCGCTTGCCGGCGCCGGCGCCCAGCAGGTCCAGGCCGCGGACGCCGCCCCGCTCTAGCCCGCCACCGGCCTGACCTTCGACGCCGCCTCGCGCGCCCGCTCCCGCGCCTGCTCGACTGTGTCGCCACGCGCCGTCGCCACGCCCATCCGGCGGCGCTCATAGCTCTCCGGCTTGCCGAACAGCCTCAGGTCGGCGGTCGGAACCGCGAGCGCCTCGGCCACGCCCTCGAAGGCGATACCCGTCGCCTCCATGCCGCCGTAGATCACCGCGCTGGCCCCGATGTCGCGCTGGCTGACGTCCACCGGCAGGCCAAGGATGGCGCGCGCGTGCAGGGCGAACTCGCTCATGGTCTGGGTCGCCAGCGTCACCAGACCGGTGTCGTGCGGCCGCGGCGACACCTCCGAGAACCACACCTGGTCGCCTTTGACGAACAGCTCGACCCCGAACACGCCCAGCCCGCCCAGGGCATTGGTGACCCTTCGCGCGATGTCCTGCGCCGCCGCCAGCGCCGCGGGCGTCATCGCCTGCGGCTGCCAGCTCTCGACATAGTCGCCGCGTTCCTGCCGATGCCCGATCGGGGCGCAGAAGTCCGTCCGCACCGCGCCGTCTCTCACCGACCGCACGGTCAGCAGGGTGATCTCGAAATCGAAGTCGATCCGCCCCTCGACGATCACTCGCGCCGTCTCGACCCGCCCGCCCGACTGGGCATAGGCCCAGGCGGCGCCCGCGTCCTCCAGCGCCTCGATCATCGACTGACCCTTGCCCGACGACGACATCACCGGTTTGACGAACACCGGCAGGCCGATCCGGTGCGCGGCCTCGGCCAGCTCCGCCGCGCTGCCGACGAAGGCGTAAGGGCTGGTCGGCAGGCCCAGTTCCTCGGCCGCCAGCCGCCGGATGCCCTCCCGGTTCATGGTCAGATGCACCGCCCGCGCGGTCGGTATGACCACCGCATGCCCCGCCGCCTCGATCTCGACCAGCACCTCCGTGGCGATGGCCTCGATCTCCGGCACGATGATGTGCGGGTGCTCGGCGGCGATGATTCCGACCAGCACATGAGGATCGGTCATTGGGATGACGTGACTGCGGTGCGCCACCTGCATGGCCGGGGCGTTGGGATAGCGGTCGACCGCGATCACCTCGGCGCCCAGCCGCTGCAGCTCGATCGCCACCTCCTTGCCCAGCTCCCCGGCGCCCAGCAGCATGACGCGCGTGGCGTTGGGGGTCAGCGGGGTGCCGATGCGCATGGGTCTAGTCTCCGGTCCGGGCGGGTTCGATCAGGTCCCAGGCGTTGCCGTACAGGTCCTCGAACACCACCACCTTGCCATAGGTCTCGTGCCGCGGCGCCTCCCGGAACCGCACTCCGGCCGCCGCCCACGCCGCGTGGTCCCGCGACAGGTCGTCGGTCTCCAGGAACAGCCACACCCGCCCGCCGGCCTGATCGCCGACGCGGGACCGCTGCTCGTCCTTTGTGGCCTTCGCCAGCAGCAGAGAGGTCTCGCCGCCCTTCGGCGTCACCCGAACCCAGCGCTTGCCGCCGCCCATGTCGGCATCCTCACTGAGTTCGAAGCCGAGCGTGCCGACGAAGAAGTCTATGGCCTCGTCGTAGTCCCGGACCAGCAGGCTGACGGCCCCGAGACGCGCCATCGTCAGAGGCGCGCCTTCACCGCCGCCACGACCGCTTCGGCCGTGATCCCGAACTTCTCGTACAGCACCTCGGCCGGGGCGCTGGCCCCAAAGCCCGTCATGCCGACGAAGCCGCCATCCTCGCCGATAAACCGCTCCCAGCCCTGCTGGATGGCGGCTTCCACGGCCACCCGGACCGTGCCGCGGCCCAGCACCGACGCCCGGTAGGCGGCGTTCTGCTTCTCGAACAGTTCGAAACAGGGGACCGAGACTACCCGCGTCGGCGTGCCTTCCGCCTCCAGCGTCTCCGCCGCCGCCAGCGCCAGCGGAACCTCGGTGCCGGTGGCGAACAGGGTCGCCTTCGCCTCGCCGTTCGCCGCCTTCAGTTCATAGGCGCCGCGGGCCGACAGGTTCTCGCCCGCCGCCACGGTGCGCACCGCCGCGGTCTTCTGCCGCGACAGGGCCAGTGCGGATGGGGCCGTCTTGTGCTCCAGGGCCAGCTTCCAGCACTCCATCGCCTCGACCGTGTCGGCCGGGCGGAACACCAGCAGGTTCGGAATCGCCCTCAGCGCCGCCAGATGCTCGACCGGCTGGTGCGTCGGCCCGTCCTCGCCGAGGCCGATGCTGTCGTGGGTCAGCACATGGATGACCCGAACGCCCATCAGGGCCGCCAGACGGATCGACGGGCGGCTGTAGTCCGAGAACACCATGAAGGTGCCGCCGTAGGGGATGACCCCGCCATGCAGCGCCATGCCGTTCATCGCCGCGGCCATGCCATGCTCGCGGATGCCCCAGTTGACGTAGCGGCCCTCGTAGGTCGGCGCGTCGAGGATCGGCGTGCCCTTGACGAAGGTGTTGTTCGAACCGGTCAGGTCGGCCGAGCCGCCGATCAGTTCCGGCACGGCGGCGAACAGCTCGTCCAGGGCCGCGCCCGACGACTGCCGCGTCGCCTGCGCCGGCTTCGTCTCGACGAGTTCGGCGATCTTCGCGTCCAGCTTGGCGAAGGCGCCCTCCGGCAGGTCGCCCTTCATCGCCCGGGTGAAGTCCGCCGCCTGCGATGAAGCCGCCAGCCGCGCCTCCCACGCCTTGCGTTCCTTCGCCCCGCGTCGGCCCACCTTCAGCCATGCCTTGTGGACGGCTTCGGGCAGTTCGAACGGATCGTGGGTCCACGACAGGCCCAGCCGCGTCGCCGCCACCTCGGCCGCGCCAAGCGCCGCGCCGTGGGTCTTGTGGCTGCCTTCCATGGTCGCCGCGCCGCGGCCGATCTTCGTGCGGCAGGCGATCAGCGTCGGCTTGTCCTGTCGCGTCGCCCACTTCAGCGCCGCCTTGATCTGCCCCATGTCATGGCCGTCGATCGCCTTGACCGCCCAACCCGCCGACTTGAAGCGCGCCTTCTGGTCGGTGGCGTCCGACAGGCCGACCTTGCCGTCGATGGTGATCTCGTTGTCGTCCCACAGAACGGTCAGCTTGTTCAGCCTGTAACGGCCCGCCAGGGTGATCGCCTCCTGCGACACGCCCTCCATCAGGCAGCCATCGCCGGCGATGACCCAGGTCCGGTGGTCGACCAGGTCCTCGCCGAACCGCGCCGCCAGATGCCGCTCGGCCATGGCGAAGCCGACGCTGTTGGCCAGACCCTGTCCCAGCGGTCCGGTGGTCGTCTCGACCCCCGGCATGTGGCCGAACTCGGGGTGGCCCGCGGTCTTCGAGCCCCACTGCCGGAAGTTCGACAGCTCCGCCTTCGTCGCCGCCTTGTAGCCGGTCAGGTGCAGCAGGGCGTAGATCAGCATCGAGCCGTGGCCGGCGGACAGGATGAAGCGGTCGCGGTCGGCCCAGTCCGGCCGGCTGGCGTCGAACTTGAGGAATTTGGAGAACAGCACCGTCGCCACGTCCGCCATCCCCATGGGCATGCCGGGGTGGCCGCTCTTCGCCTTCTCGACCCCGTCCATGGCCAGGACGCGGATCGCGTCCGCCATCTGCTTCGGCGTGGCTTTTTCGGATACGGTTGTGGCGTCGGTCACGGGGGGACCTTTCGTCGGGAGGCGGAAAAAGGGAGGCGCGCCGCTTTACCCCGACGCGCCAGCGGGTTCTATACGGATTCTGGAGGAAGTGACCTGCATGGACGCTGCATCGGCCGCCAAGGACCGGGTTGATCGCGCTCTGGCGCTGCTCGAACGCCGCCTGCTCGACCTGAAGAGCCGCGCCGCCGCGACCGGCCGCGCCCCCGACGACGACCTGTTCGCGCCTCAGCCGTCCAGCGAGACCGACCGCATCCGCATCCACGAACTCGAATCCGCCGGCCGCGACGCCGCCGAGGTTCTCGCCCGCGCCGCCGACGCCATCCGCGAAAGCCTGGCCGAGCAGGGGGGCCGCTGATGGCGACGGTGACCGTCGAGATCAACGGCCGACCCTACGCCGTTGGCTGCGCGGACGGGCAGGAGGAGCGCGTCCGCATCCTCGCGAAACAGTTCGACGGCCATGTCCGGCAGGTGGCGGGCGAGGTCGGCCACGTCGGCGACATCCGCCTGTTCCTGATGGCGGGCCTGCTGCTGGCCGACGAGCTGCACGAAGCGCGCCTGGCCAATCCTGCCGCCGAGCCGCAAGCGCCGGCCGCCACGACCGACGGCGTCGCCGAGGCGCTCAACGCGGTCGCCGCCCGCCTCGAGAAGATCGCCCAGGGACTTTAACGCCTCCCGTCGGCCCAAAGCCTGTCGGATTTGTCATTTGCGCCGATATGTAAGCGCTTATACATCTGCCTCATGCCCCATTCGTTGCGAACCCATGGCGTCCTGCTTCGCCGGCTGATCGACCACCTCGACGGCGCCGTGGAGCAGAGCTACGACCTGGCCAACCTCGACTACCGGCCGCGGTTCACCCCCATCATGCGCGCCTTGCTGAACAGCGGGCCGGCGAGTCTGCGCACCCTGTCCGAGCGCACCGGCGTGACCCATTCGGCCATCAGTCAGACGGTCGCCCAGATGGGCAAGAGAGGCTGGGTCTCCGTGGCGGTCGGCCGGGACGGGCGCGAGCGGATCGTCGCCCTCACTCCCTTCGCCATGGAGCGAGTGCCGGCCCTCGAACGCTGCTGGGCAGCCACGGAGGCCGCCTCCGCCACCCTGGACGACGACGTCGGCCAGCCCCTCGCCGATGTGCTGATCCGGGCCCTCGAGGCGCTGGATCGTCGTCCTTTCGCCGACCGCCTTGCGGCGGCCTCAACTGATCAGCCCGGAGATATCCGATGAACCGCGCCCGCCTTCTCCTGTCCGTCTGCGCCCTGGCCTGCCTCGCCGGGACGCCCGCCGTGGCCCAGAGGGCCGCACCGACAGCGGTCGCCCGCGTGGAGGCTGTGGCGCCGCTGACCGCCACGCAGCGCGCGGCGGCCGTCGCGGACATCATCCGGACGGTCGAGACCCGGTACGTCTTTCCCGATCGCGTCGCCGCCATCCGGGCCCGGCTGAACGAAGGGCTCTCCAGTGGACGCTACGACACCGCTGATCCCGGAGCCTTCGCCGAGAGGATTACGGCCGACCTGCGCGAGTCGAGCAGCGACGGGCACATGTATCTCAATCATGCGCCGGCCGAATATTCGGCCGTCGCCGGCTCGGACGAGCCGACCGCGGATAATCCGGCTTTTCAGGCCATCTGGGCGGCCGCCGCCCTGCGCAGCAATCATGGCCTGTCCGAGATGCGCATCCTGCCCGGCAACGTCCGCTATCTCCGTATCGGCCAGTTCCACTGGGTCGCGGATCGCACCGGCCAGGCCTACGACGACGCCATGCGGTTTCTGCGCGACGGCGATGCGCTGATCATCGATCTGCGCGGCAACGGGGGCGGGGATCATGCCGCCGTGCGCTACCTGCTCAGCCATTTCATGGAGCCGGACCAGCTGGACATTACCTTCCTGGAGGCGGGCGAGGAGCCGGTCCAGTCGCGGACCCTCGACAATCTTCCGGCGGGCCGGGTGCGCGGCAAGCCCCTCTATGTCCTGATCAATCGACAGGTCGGTTCGGCGGCTGAGGCTTTCGCCTACGATGTCCAGCAGTTCCGGTTGGGAACGCTCGTCGGCGCGACCACGGCCGGGGCGGCCAATAACAACACCTTCTTTCCCATAGCGCCCGGCTTCATGTTGAGCGTCTCCTACGGCCGGCCGGTGCATCCCGTGAGTGGCGGAAACTGGGAGGGCGTCGGCGTCAGCCCGGACGTCGCCGTGGAACCGGCGGTCGCGCTGGACACGGCGATGTCCCAGGCCTTGGCGACGCTGCTGGCCCGCGCCGACGCCGATCCCGCCGACCGCGCCGGCTGGGAGTGGGCGGAGGCCGGAGTTCGCGCCCGGCTGAATCCGCCGGCGGTTGCGCCCGCGCACCTGCGGGCGCTGGCGGGATCCTACGGAGGCCGGGTCATCCTGTTCGAGGATGGCGGGCTCGTCTGGCGGAGATCCAACGGTCAGACGTCGAAGCTCACGCCCATGAATGCCGACGGCCTGTTCGCGGTGGAGGGCGCGGACGACCGCATGCGCATCTGGCTGTCGGGCGATGCGCTCGAGATGCGGAGGATCGACGACCCGGCGCCGCCCCGTTTTCCGCGCGACTGACGCCCGCCATTGTTCCGCCCCGGGAGAGCGACTATCTTGTTCGGTGGCGGGTCCTGCTGCGGCCCTCGTCGAAGGCAACATTTCCTCGCGACCTTAATTCACTCGAAGGGATCTGTCCCTGTTTGGGCTCGAGGGCCCGGGCACACGGAGCCCACCTGGCTACCCAGGTCGAGAGGATTTAAACGCCCTTCACGGTTCTTGCGGCGCCGCCACCCTCTTCTCTCCGGTGCGCTATCGCTCGCCGCGCGGCGGCTCGCTGCTTGAGCGCGGACGCGGATGTCTCCTCCCGACGCAGTGGGGAGGGGGCGACGACGACCCCGCCGATGCGCTACGCTCCTGCATGACCGACAAGCACGAACTCCGGGCGGCCATGCGGGCGAACCGAAAGCGGCTGGCCGGCCTCGATCCGGAAGCGTCGTTGCGGGCGGCGGAGCACGCGGACCAACTGCCCTCCGGCGAAGTCGTGGCAGTCTACCGCGCGATCGGCTCGGAGATCGACGCCGAGGCCCTGTCGGCGGCCCTGAGCCGCCAAGGCTGTCAGCTCTGCCTGCCGGTGGTGATCGAGCGCGACGCCCCGATGATTTTCCGCCGCTGGGCGCCGGGTGAGCCGCTGGAGCTCGACGTGGCCGGAGTGCCCGCGCCCCTGCCGCTCGCCGAGGTGGTCGTCCCCGACCTGATCGTCACCCCGCTGCTCGCTTTCGACGCCGCCGGCGGGCGGCTGGGGCAGGGAGGCGGCTACTACGATCGGACCTTCGCGGCCCTTCCCGCCGTCATCCGGATCGGTCTGGCCTACGCCGGGCAGGAGATCGAACATCTGCCCGTCGAACTGCACGACATCCGGCTGCATGGCGTTCTGACCGAGAGGGGCTATAGAGCCGTTCCATGAGGCAGAGCGTATGAGACTGGCGTTTTTCGGCGACGTCGTGGGCAAGTCCGGTCGCGACGGGCTCAGCGACCACCTGCCCGGCCTTAAGCGCGACCTGAAGCTCGACTTCGTGGTCGTCAACGCAGAGAACGCCGCCGGCGGCTTCGGCATCACCGAGAACACCGCCCGCGAGCTGTTCATGGCCGGAGCCGACTGCCTGACCCTGGGCAATCACAGCTGGGACCAGCGCGAGGCCCTGACCTATATCGTGCGCGAGCCGCGGCTGATCCGCCCGCTCAACTATCCTCGCCTGATGGACGCCCCGGGGGCGGGGGCCAATCTCTTCGAGACACATTCCGGCAAGACCGTCCTGGTCATGAACGTCCTTGGCCGAATCCATATGGACCCGATGGACGACCCGTTCAGCGCGGTCGAGAAGGAGCTGGCGGCCTGTCCGCTTGGCATGGCCGCCGACGCCATCATCGTCGACATGCATTGCGAGGCCACCTCCGAGAAGATGGCCATGGGCCATTTCTGCGACGGCCGGGCCAGCCTCGTGGTCGGCACCCACACCCACGTGCCCACGGCCGACTGCCAGATTTTGACCGGCGGGACCGCCTATCAGACAGACGCCGGCGGCTGCTGCGACTACGACTCGGTGATCGGCAACGAGAAGGAAGAGCCGCTCCGGCGCTTCACCACCCGACTGTCCGGCGGCCGCTACGTCCCCGCGCACGGCCCGGCCACGATCTGCGGCGTTTATGTCGAGACGGACGACAGAACCGGCCTTGCGACCCGCGTCGAGCCCATCCGCGTCGGGGGACGGCTGAGCCAGGCGGTGCCGGTGGTCTGATCCTGTCGAAGAGTTAATGGCGCGGCCTGCATCCAGGGCCGCCCGCCGCCGCCTCTCTCCGCGAACATCCTTGCGGAGCCTTCGATGCTGAAGATCCTCGCCGCCGTCGCGGCTCTCGTCCTGCCGACCGTGGCCCTGGCCCAGACGCCGGAACCCGTAGAGGTCATGATCGTCGGCGCCTACCACATGGGCAATCCGGGCCAGGACCTCCACAATGCCCGCATCGACTCCGTCACGACGCCGGAGAAGCAGGCCGAGCTCGAGGCGGTGGCGGAGGGGCTGGCCCGCTTCCGTCCCACCGCCGTCGCGGTCGAGCGCATCGCCGGCGACCAGTCCACCCTGCTGGACCAACGCTACCCGGGCTTCACCCCCGCCGACCTGCTGACCAACCCGGACGAGCGGGTCCAGCTCGGCTATCGCCTGGCCCACCGTCTCGGCCTCGAACGCGTCTACGCCATTGACGAGCAGGACCGCGAGGGCCAGCCGTCCTACTTCCCGTTCGAGGACGTGCAGAACTGGGCCGCAGCCAACGGCGGCGGCGAGCGGCTCGGCGCCATGCACGGTGAGGTCGCCGCCATGCTCGCCGAACTCGAACGGCGGCAGGCCACGGACAGCGTCGCTCAGCTGCTGACCCGCATCAACGCGCCCGAGAGGGTCCGCCGCGACCAGGGCTTCTACGCCCGCCTGATGAGCTTCGGAGCCGGCGACGATCAGCCGGGCGCTGTCCTCAACGCCCGCTGGTACGCCCGCAACGCCCAGATATTCGCCCGGCTGCTGCAGGTCGCCCGGCCCGGAGACCGCATCGTGGTGATCTACGGCTCGGGCCACAACTACTGGCTCCGCCAGATGGTCGAGACGACGCCGGGCTTCCGACTCGTCGAGCCGGCCGGCTATCTGCCCACGGACTGAGTCAGGCTAGAACCACACGCCCATCCCCGCTCGCCACCGCGAAGGTCGCCCGGGTGGTCAGCGTCCCGCCCTTCTCCGAAACCTTGTCCAGCACCTTGAACTCGGTCTGCCAGCGCTCCGGCGTTACGTCGCAGACGACATAGCCGCGCTGGGCGTTGTTGAACTTGAGGAACGGGTTGTCGGCCAGATAGCGGCGGCCGTCCGGGCGCTGGTCCACCCCGTCCCCGGACGAGCTGATCGAGGTGGTGACGAATTCCGCCGCCACCGGCGCCCCTTCGGGGTTGCGGCTGTCGACGTACAGCTCGCCGGCGTAGTTCTGATGCTCGTCGCCGGTCAGCACGATGGTGTTGGCGATCCGACGGTCGCGCAGCCGATCCAGCAGCCGCTGCCGCGGAATGTGGTAACCCGCCCAGGAATCGAGGTTGTAGCCCGGCTCCGGTCCCTCCTTGCGGTCCAGATCCATCACCATGATCTGCTGCGCCAGCACCTTCCAGCGGGCGTCTGAACGCTCGAGGTTCCGGTAGAGCCAGGCCTCCTGCGCCTCGCCCAGTACCTGCGCCCGCGGGTTCGAAACGCCCTCGCAGGTCGTAGCCCAGTTGTCGCCGCAGGGCTGGTCGGTGCGGTGCTGCCGCGTATCGAGCAGATTCAGGTCCAGCAGGTTTCCCCACGACGCATGGCGATACAGCTGGATGTCGGAGCCTTTCGGGAAGGCCGACCGCCGCAGCGGCATGTGCTCGTAGAAGGCCTGCGCCGCCGCCTGCCGCCGCAGCAGGAAGACCTCGGGCGGGACGCCGTCGTCGCGGTCCGAAACCCAGTTGTTGGCCACCTCGTGGTCGTCCCAGGTCACGAACCAGGCCGCCGCCGCGTGGCTGGCCTGCAGGTCTGTATCCATCTTGTACTGGGCGTAGCGGCTCCGGTAGTCGTCCAGCGAATAGGTCTCGCCGCCGAAATGCTGGCGCGGGTTCTCCATGGTCCCGCCCGAGCCCGTATACGTCCGGCTGCCCCGTCCTTCGTAGATGTAGTCGCCGTAGCAGTAGACGAAATCCAGGTCCTCGGCCGCCGCCTTGCGGTGCGCCGTGTAGAAGCCCTGCTCATAGGCCTGGCAGCCCAGCACGCCGAACCGCGCCCGCGCCACCGACGCGCCCGGCGCCGGGGCGGTCTTCGCCCGGCCGGTTGCGGTGCGTTCGGCGCCGGCGATGAAGCGGTAGAAATACTCGCGGCCGGGTTCGAGGCCTTCGACCTCGACATGAACGGCGTGCCCCATCTCGGGCCGCGCGATCGCCTCGCCCTTCTGCGCCACGTTGGAGAAGCCGCGGTCTGTCGCGACCTCCCACTTCACCGGGACGGGCGCCGAGGGCATGCCGTGGCCGATCTCCAGCGGGCGCGGGGCCAGCCGCGTCCAGATCACGAACCCGTCGGCGGTCGGATCGCCGGCCGCGATGCCCAGCTGGAACGGGTATTCCGCGAAGACCGGGTCGGCGAGGGCCTGCCGCCCCGCGCCCAGCGCCGCGCCGCCGGCGGCCAGCGCCAGCATGAGGCCCCGGCGGGATACGGATTCGGGCAGGCTCATGTCAGGCGCTCCAGGGTTCGAACGCCGCAGAACTAGCCCGGAAATATGACGGTCGTCACTCGCCCGCTGTTTCGCCCGGCCGCCAGGCTTCGAGGGCGGCGATCTCGGCCTTGCGCGCGTCTATGGTGCTCCGGGCCAATTGGCGCAACGCGGGGTCGGACGTCTCGCGCAGCGACGCCTCGGCGCGGGCTATGGCTGACCGGTGTTCCTGGATGGCCGCCCTGACGTAGGCCTGATCGCCGGTCGCGGGCCGCCCTGCCTCGATCTCGGCGGTGGTCGGCGTCGCCGCGGCCTGCCGCGCCGCGGCCGCCTCGCGCAGCGCCTGTTCCACGGGGTCGCCGCCACCCTCGCAGGCCGCCAGACCGAGCGCGAAGCCCGTCGTCAGCGTGATGGCGGCGAGGCCGCGCCTCATGCCCGGCCTTCGATCCAGTTCGGGAGCCAGCTCTCGTGCATCTCGCGCAGGTGATCGAGCGGCAGGCGGAACAGGTCACCCTCCGGCCCTCCCGAAGCGAAGTCGCGCCCCTTGGCCCGGCCCACGACGCTGGCGTGAAGCCCGGCCGCCTGGGCCGCCGCGATCACGTCCGTCGCCTCGGGCACGGCCACCAGGTACCGAGCCTGATCCTCGCCGAAGAGCAGGATGTGGGCGTGCGCCGCCGAGGTGGCGTCCAGCTCGACTCCCACGTCCGAGGCCAGCGCCAGATCCGCCGCGGCGCCGATCAGGCCGCCGTCCGACAGGTCGTGGACCACGGTCAGTTCGCCCGCCTCGATCAGGCCCCGCACGAAATCGCCGGTCTTCTTCTCCAGAGCCAGGTCGACCGGCGGCGGGGCCCCGTCCTCGCGGCCCAGAACCTCGCGCAGATAGAGCGACGAGCCCAGCTCGCCGACCGTGTCGCCGATCAGCACCAGCACATCGCCCTCGTTCATGCCGCCGAAGCCGGTGACCACGTCGTAGTTGGGCAGCAGGCCGACGGCGCCCACCGTCGGCGTCGGCGGAATGGCCGCGCCGTTGGTCTCGTTGTAGAGGCTGACGTTGCCGCTCACGACCGGGAAGTCCAGCACCCGGCAGGCCTCGGCCATGCCGTCGATGGCGCGGACGATCTGGCCCATGATCTCCGGCCGCTGCGGATTGCCGAAATTGAGGTTGTCGGTGATGGCGATCGGCCGCGAACCGACGGCGGTCAGGTTGCGCCACGCCTCGGCCACCGCCTGTTTGCCGCCCTCATAGGGGTCGGCCTGGACATAGCGCGGCGTGCAGTCCGAGGTCATGGCCAGACCCTTGTCGGTGCCGTGCACCCGCACCACGCCTGCATCCGCTCCGGTCGCCGAGTCCTGCAGGGTGTCGGCCATCACGTGGCGGTCGTACTGCTCCCAGATCCAGCGCTTGGAGGCCATGTCGGGGCAGCACACCACCTTGATCACCGCATCGACCCAGCTGTCCGGGGCGGGGATGGTCTTGGCGTCCAGGCGCGGCTGCAGCTCGGGCTGGACCCACGGCCGGTCGTACAGGGGGGCGTCGTCGAACAGCGGGGCCAGCGGCACGTCGCACACCGTCTCGCCGTGATGCTTGAGCACCAGCCGGCCGGTGTCGGTGGTCTGGCCGATGACGGCGGCGTCGAGGCCCCACTTCTTGAAGATGCGGTAGCCGTCCTCCTCGCGGCCCGGCTTCAGCACCGCCAGCATCCGCTCCTGGCTTTCGGACAGCATCATCTCGTAGGCCGTCATGCCTTCTTCGCGCTGGGGCACCATGTCCATGTTCAGCTCGATGCCGACCTCGCCCTTGCCGGCCATTTCGACCGAGGACGAGGTCAGGCCCGCCGCCCCCATGTCCTGGATCGCGGCCACCGCGCCCGAGGCCATCAGCTCCAGCGTCGCCTCGATCAGCAGCTTCTCGGCGAAGGGGTCGCCGACCTGCACCGTGGGGCGCTTCTCGTCGCTGTTCTCGTCGAAATCGGCGCTCGCCATGGTCGCGCCGTGGATCCCGTCGCGGCCAGTCTTGGAGCCGACATAGACGATCGGGTTACCGATGCCGGTCGCGGCCGAGTAGAAGATCTTGTCGGTCCTGGCGACACCGACGGTCATCGCGTTGACGAGGATGTTGCCGTTGTAGCTCTCGTCGAAATTGA
>NZ_DASPLR010000016.1:0-1367 GCF_035627475.1 Brevundimonas sp.
CTACGCTCAGATGGAATGAAGCGGCTGGCCGCCACCTCGACGTGGTGGCACGAAGTGCCCCACAAACACGCGGTCGGAGCCGCAAGAGAGTGGAGGCCAGCCTTGGACCATATTGGCATCGACGTGCACAAGAAGGACAGCCAACTCTGCATTCTCACCTCGGGAGGTGAGGCCATCGAGGTGCGGGTTCCGACCCGGCTGGATCGCCTGGCCGAGGTGCTCGCTGGGCGGCCTCGGTCGAGGGTGCTCCTCGAGGCCTCCACGGAGAGCGAGTGGGTGGCGAGGCACGTGGAGTCCCTGGGGCACGAGGTCGTGGTCGCGGACCCCAACTACGCGCCGATGTACGGGATGCGCACACGCCGGGTGAAGACCGACCGGCGAGACGCGAGGGCGCTTGCGGAGGCGAGCCGGTCAGGGACCTACCGGGTGGTGCACCGGCGGTCGGACGCTCAGCGTGCGGTGAACGTGCGGCTGACCATGCGCGACGCGCTCGTCCGGACCCGGACACGCTACATCGCGGTCATCCGCTCCTCGCTTCGTGCCCACGGCCTGAGGATGCCGGCTGGCGGGGACGCGGAAAGCTTCGCAGAGCGCCTCGCGTCGATGGATCTGCCGACTGGCGTGCGCGACGAGGTGTCCGTGCTGGCGGGGCTCCTCGAGCCGATCAACGCGCAGATCACCGCCTGCGAGTCCGTCATCAAGGCGATGACGAAGCAGGACGCCACGGTCAGGCGGCTGCAGACCGCGCCCGGCGTGGGCCTCATCGTCGCGACCGCCTTCCGGGCCATCATCGACGACCCGAACCGCTTCCGCGACGCACAGCAGGTGCCCGCCTATCTCGGGCTGGTGCCGAGCGAGGCGAGCTCCGGCGAGAAGCCGCGCAAGGGCCGGATCACCAAGACCGGCAACGGACGGATGCGCTGGCTGCTCGTCCAGTCGGCCCACGGGATCCTTCGGAGCCGAACGCCCGAATCGCTCCGTCTGCGAGAGTGGGCGGGGCGTATCCAGCGCAAGCGAGGCCGCAAGGTCGCCACGGTGGCGCTGGCACGCAAGCTGGCGGGGATCCTCTACGCGATGATGAGGGACGGGACGGAGTTCGCCGCGCACCAGAGCTGCGAGGGCCCGTCGAGGCAGGCCGCAGCCTAGGAGACCTACGAGATGACCTGAGCGCCAAGGCAAAGCGGGTTTCGAGGGAGGGTGAGCGCGGGCTCATCCTTGGCCGGTCAGCTCGAACGGCCGTCGCTCAGATGGCGCCCCCTCCTCCGAATCCCCCCATGCGTCGGCGTGCAACGAGTGCACGCCCCTGTCGAACGCGAATAGAAGGATGACGAACCCCGCGTTTGCCAAGGCGACCTGACATCGGGATC
>NZ_DASPLR010000017.1:0-29944 GCF_035627475.1 Brevundimonas sp.
GCCCTGGCGTCGGACCGTACGGTCCTGCTCGCCGCCGACGACAGCTCGTCCAAGCTGGCCGCGCAGGCTCTCGTGGGTCTGACCTGGGCGGTGAGCGACCGGGCCATGCTGGACCTGACCTACCGCTACCTGGTCTCCAACATGGAGTTCGAGACCGGCGACAACGCGCCGGGCTTCGACGTCGGTCCGTTCGAAGGCCGCTATGAAGACTCCTCGGTGAGCCTGGGTCTGCGCTATTCGTTCGGCCCGGAACCGGTCGAATACGTGCCGCCGCCGACCCCGCCGGTCGTCACCCCGCCGGCTCCGCCGACCCCGCCGACCCCGACCCCGCCGCCGGCCCCGGTGCGCCGCGAGTTCGTGGTCTATTTCGACTGGGATCGCTCGGACCTGACCGCGGAAGCGCAGTCGGTGGTCACCCAGGCCGCCAACTACGCCAAGTCGGGCCGTCCGACCCGCATCCTGATCGTCGGTCACGCCGACACCTCGGGTTCGGCCGCCTACAACGTCGGCCTCTCCAACCGCCGCGCCCGCACCGTTGCGGACGCCATGGTGGCCCAGGGCGTCAACGGCGGCGTGATCTCGCTGGACGGCAAGGGCGAGACCCAGCTGGCCCGCCCGACCGCCGACGGCGTTCGCGAGCCTCTGAACCGCCGCGCCACCATCGGCATCAACTTCTAGGACGGTTCGTCCGGGCGCTGCACGAAGCGCCCGGACAGCTTCCCGGAAGGCCGAAACGGCCCATGACTGCAGCGCCGCCGGTCCCTCACGGGGCCGGCGGTCTTGTTTTGGGCGCCTATCGGGTGAACCATCAGCCGCCGCCGCGGCATGTTTCAGGTACGCGGCTCGCGCGGAGTCTTCCGATGCCCGGCCGTTCGCTCCCCAGCCTTCTGCTTCTGGGCCTCCTGGCCTGTTCACCGGCCCCCGCCGAGGGCGCCTCGACTGCACCCCAGGCGGGCGACAGCGGCCGCCGCGAGACTGCGGTGTTCGCCGGTGGCTGCTTCTGGTCGGTCGAGGCCAATTTCGAGGCCATTCCCGGCGTGGTGACGGCGGTCTCCGGATTCGCGGGCGGCGCGACGGCCAACCCCTCCTACGAACAGGTGGTGCGGGGCGGAACAGGTCATGTGGAGGCGGTGCAGGTGACCTTCGATCCCGCCCGGATCAGCTATCGCCAACTGGTCGACCGGTTCTGGCTGACCATCGATCCGACAGATCCCGACGGCCAGTTCTGCGATCAGGGGCCGTCCTATGCGACCGCCGTGTTCGCGATTCCGGCCCAGAAGGTGGCGGCCGAGGCGTCGCGCCGGGCCGCGGCCGCCCGGATCGGGGCGGCCCGCTTCGTCACGCCGGTTCGCGATGCGGCCAGGTTCTGGCCCGCCGAGGCCTACCACCAGGACTTCGCCCGGCGAAATCCGGCCCGCTACGGCGGCTATAGCCGATTCTGCGGCCGCGCCGCCCGGCTGCGCGCCGTCTGGGGCGAGGCGGCCGCCTAGATCGTCCGCCAACGGACGAACGCGGGCCATCCACAGGGAATCCGCCCACAGCGGTGTGTCTCCCGCGCCACCCGCCCGGGCTGTCATATCACTGTCACACGAATGTCGTCCCAGTTTCCGATGGGGCCCGTAGAGGGAGCGGGATTTCAGCCGGCCGAGGCCGGACAGTGGGCGTTCGCGCTCTTATTCATCGGGGATAGATGACCATGACGAACCGCAAACGCGTGTTCTGGGCGACGACCGCCCTCTTCACCGGCTTCCTGGCCGCCGGCGCCGCTTCGGCTCAATCGACGGGTACGGAAGCCACGGAAGTCGAGACCGTCATTGTCACCGGCGCGCGCGGGCCCCGCAACATCGATGGCGTGGCCGTCGCCGAGACGGTCGGCAAGACCCGTAACACGGTGACGCAGGAGTTCATCTCCACCCAGACGCCCGGCCAGACCATCCTGCAGACGCTGAACCTGACCCCCGGCCTCAGCTTCACCAACGCCGACCCCTATGGTTCGTCGGGCGGCAACATCCGTCTGCGCGGCTTCGACGGCAACCGCGTGTCGCTGACCTTCGACGGCATTCCGCTGAACGATACCGGCAACTACGCCACCTACACCAACCAGCAGCTCGACCCCGAACTGATCGAGCGCGCCTCGGTCAACACCGGCACGACCGACGTCGACAGCCCGACCGCTTCGGCCACCGGCGGCACCATCAACTACGTGACGCGTCGCCCTGCGAGCGAGTTCGGCGGCTGGGGCCAGGCCTCGTTCGGCGACTTCGACTATCGCCGCTTCATGTTCCTGATGGACACGGGCGAGTTCGGCCCCTGGGGCACCTCGGCCTGGTTTGCCGTCTCGCGTCAGACCTATGACAAGTTCAAGGGCGAAGGCGACCTCAACAAGACCCAATTCAACGCCCGCATCTACCAGCCGATCGGCGATAACGGCGACTTCGTCGCCCTGTCGGGTCACTGGAACGAGAACCGCAACAACAACTACAACGGCCCGAACCTCGGCAACGCCGACCGTTCGGTGCTGCCGCAGGTCGAGACCGACCCGCGCGGCTGGGAAGTCGATTTCGACACCACCTACATCGCGCCCACGTTCCGCAACGGCGTGGCGGACAACGACGCCAACGGCTCGAACTTCTACGGCCTGCGCGTCAACCCGTCGAACACCGGCAACATCCGCGGCAACTCGCGCTTCACCCTGATGGACGGCCTGGTCCTGACGGTCGACCCCTCGTTCCAGTACACCCTGGCCAATGGCGGCACCCAGCAGGCGGTCCTGTCCGAGACCGACGCCCTCCTGCGCGGCACCTTCGCCTCGGGCGGAGTCGACCTGAACGGCGACGGCGACACCCTTGACCGCGTCCGCGTCATGACGCCGTCGAACACCAACACCCACCGCTACGGCCTCAACACCTCGCTGATCTGGGATCTGAACGACGATCACCGCCTGCGCGCCGCCTATGCGCTGGACTGGGGCCGTCACCGCCAGAACGGCCACTACGGCTTCATCAACTTCGACAACCCCTCGAACCCGCGCTTCGTCGACTGGTTCGGCGGCCGCAACGACGAAGACAACCGGATCGTCAACCGCGACGGCTATGCCCTGCAGTCGCGCGACCGCAAGTCGATCGCTTCGCTGAACCAGTTCTCGCTGGAATACCGCGGCCAGTTCATGGACGACGCCCTGACCGTCTCCCTGGGCGTCCGGGCCCCGTTCTTCGAGCGTGAACTGAACCAGTACTGCTACTCGCAGAACGCTTCGTCGAACGTCCGCTGCACCACCGAAACGCCGATCACCACCACGACTGGCGGCGCGCCCATTCCGTTCGGCGATGTCCGCTTCGGCACCAGCAACACCATCTACATCGCTCCCTACTCGCGGACGGTGAAGTTCGACGACATCCTGCCCAACGTCGGCGCGACCTACCGCTTCGGCGAGGGCCACTCGGTGTACGCCAGCTACGCCGAGAGCCTCTCGGCCCCGCGCACGGACAGCCTCTACATCGTCCGCCGCCTGGCTGACGGTTCGATCGGCAACCCGACCGTTCAGCCGGAGCAGACCAAGACCTTCGACCTCGGCTACCGCTACACCTCGTCGACGGTTGTCGCCCAGGTGGCCGGCTTCGCCACCACCTACGACAACCGGATCGTCAACACCTTCGACGACGACCTGGGCACCTTCGTCGACCGCAACGTCGGCGCGGTGGAACTGCGTGGTCTCGAGGTCTCGGCGGGCTGGTCGCCGGTGGAGGCCCTGAGCCTCTACGCCTCGGCCTCCTTCCTCGACAGTGAGTTGCAGGACAACTACGTCTTCAACTCCGCAGGCGACCTGCTGATGACCGCCGGCAAGGAACTGGTCGAGACGCCGAGCCAGATGTACTCGCTGCGCGCCAGCTACGAGTTCAACGAGATGTTCTCGGCCGGCGTCCAGGCCAAGTACACCGGCGAGCGCTGGATCACCGACGTCAACGACATGAAGTCGGACGCCTTCACCGTGGTGGACCTCGACGCCCGCATCGACTTCGAGCCGATGGGCTACGAGGGCGCCTGGCTCCAGTTCAACGTCACCAACGTGTTCGACGAGCAATACTACGCTGGCCTCGGCACCCGCGCCTCGGCCACGCCGGGCGAACTCGGCTACGGCGTTCCGTTCGGCCAGATCGGCGCTCCGCGCACCTGGATGGCCACCCTGCGCATGGCCTACTAGGCCCGAGCGCACGGCAAGACTGAGGGGGGGCGGTCCGGAAACGGGCCGCCCCTCTTCGTTTGTCCGCAGCAGGCGGTCGACACGGGCCGATGGTCGTTGAAGTCTGACCCCCGCGTGTCTATCTGGCGCGGTCCACCCGCCCGAGGAACGCCCCGCCCATGACGACCCCGATCCCCGCAGAATGGTCGCCGCACCGCGCCATGTGGGTCGGCTGGCCAAGCCACGGCGAACTGTGGGAGGAGAACCTCGAGCCGGCCCAGGCCGAGGTGGAGGCGCTGGTGCGCGCCCTCGCCGGCCCCGGCCGCGAACGCGTGCGGCTGCTGGTCGGCAAGGCCGAGGCGCTGGACGACGCCCGGGCGCGGTTCGCCGGCCTCGCCAACATCGAGGTCGTCGCCGGGCGGTTCGGCGACATCTGGCTGCGCGACACGGGACCGATCTTCGGCGAGCGCTCCAGGACGGCCGCCGCCTTCCGCTTCAACGGCTGGGGCGGCAAGTACGAGCTGGAGCACGACGACACGGTCGCCGCCCAGATCGGCGAGGCCTCGGGCGCAGCGCTGGACCGCCACGAGTTCGTCCTCGAGGGCGGGGCGCTGGACCATGACGGGCACGGCACGATCCTGACCACGCGCCAGTGCCTGCTGAACCCCAACCGCAATCCCGGCTGGACCGAGGCCGCCGCCGAAGCCGCGCTCGCCGCCTCGCTGGGCGCCCGAAAGGTGCTGTGGCTCGGCGACGGCCTGCTCAACGACCACACCGACGGCCACGTCGACAACCTGGCCCGCTTCGTCGCCCCGGGGGTGGTCGCCTGCCCGGTGGCCTGGGGCCGCGGCGACCCGAACGATCACGTCTATGCGGAGGTCGCCCGCACCCTGTCGGAGATGACCGACGCGGAAGGCCGCCCGATCCGCGTGCTGCCGCTGCCGTCGCCGGGCTTTGTCGGCGACGAGGACGAAAAGCCGATCCCCGCCAGCCACATGAATTTCCTGATCGCCAACGGCGCGGTGATCGTGCCGACCTACGGCGACGCCCGTGCCGCCGACTTGGTCTGCCAGGGGCTGAAGACGGTCTTCCCGGACCGTGAGATCATCCCCCTGCCGTCCATCGCCATCCTGTCCGGCGGCGGATCGTTCCACTGCATCTCCCAGCAGGAGCCGGCCTGATGACCCGCACCCTCTCCGTCGCCGCCCTCCAGACCTCCTACGGCGAGGATCTGCAGGCGAACATCGACAAGACCATCGGCCTGATCCGCGAGGCCGCAGGCAAGGGCGCCCAGGTGATCCTGCCGTCGGAACTGTTCCAGGGTCCGTATTTCTGCGTCAGTCAGGAGGAGCGCTGGTTCGCGACCGCCCACCCGTGGCGCGAACACCCCTGCGTCACGGCTCTGCAGCCGATCGCCGCCGAACTGGGCGTCGCCATCCCGGTCTCGATCTTCGAGCGCGAGGGGCCGCACTATTTCAACAGCATGGTCATGCTGGACGCCGACGGCTCGGCCATGGGCGTCTACCGCAAGAGCCACATCCCCGACGGCCCCGGCTATCAGGAGAAATACTATTTCCGGCCGGGGGACACCGGCTTCAAGGTCTGGAACACCCGCCACGGCCGCATCGGCGTCGGCATCTGCTGGGACCAGTGGTACCCCGAGACCGCCCGGGCGATGATGCTGCAGGGCGCGGAGGTGCTGTTCTATCCGACCGCCATCGGTTCCGAGCCGCACGACAAGGAGCTGGACACCGCCGATCCGTGGCGGCGCGCCATGCAGGGCCACGCGGTCTCGAACGTCGTGCCGGTCGTCGGCGCCAACCGCACGGGCGCGGAATACGCCACCGAGGTCGGTCAGGTCTTCTACGGCTCATCCTTCATCGCCGACCATCGCGGAGACCTGGTCGAGAGCTTCGGCCGCGAGGAGGAGGGGGCGCTGGTCCACACCTTCGACCTCGACTACATCGACCGCCACCGCGCCGCCTGGGGCTTCTTCCGCGACCGGCGCACAGACCTCTACGGCTCGCTGGTCAGCCCCCGCCCGGCCTAGGGAATCGCGGGCCGAGGGCGCGCCGTTCGGCGGCGCAGGCGGGGCTGGTCAGGCCCTCGCGGCGCGCGGCGGCGAGCTCCAGCCGCGCGGCTTCCAGCTCGGCCTCGAAGCCGGGCGTCGTCGCCGCCTGCTCATAGACCTCCCGCCCCAGCCGCAGCCCGTCCTCGATGTCGGAGGGCCAGTTCATCGCGCAGACGGCGCGGCTGTTCCCGATCTCGCGGCCCATGGCGCGCGCGGCCTCCGCGCGGTCCGGCGCCAGCGCCGCCAACAGCTCGCCATAGGCCGCGCCGGCCACGCCCGCCGCGGCCGGCCATGATGCTCCGGCCCGTTCCTCATCGGTGATTCGCTGGCACGCCCGGCGCGAGGGATCGACCGCGACCGGCCGGGGTCTGGGATTCGAGGCGGCGAGCCGGGCGGTCAGGGTGGCGGAATCGACCAGCAGCCGGGTCATGATCCGGGTAAGGGCCGGGCGAGGTCGGGCCGACATTCGCGTCCCCAGCACGCAGTCGAAATGCTGGGCCGCCTCGGGCGGGCGAATCTCGGCCTGGGTAGTGGCCAACCACCAGCGGTCGGTGTCCTCCAGCGCCCGCAGCGCCTCTGAGGCGGCCCCGTCGCCCCTGTCCCGCCAGGTTCCGGCCTGCGCCGCCAGCGCCTCTATCTCGGCCTGCGTCAGATAGCCGACGACCGTTCCCGACGGCTGTGGCGAAGGCGTCCCGGCGCCGGCGCAGGCGCCCAGGAAAGCGCAGGCGGCCAGGGCGGCCGCCGGCCTCACCCTTGGGCGGTCCAGCTCAGCTGTACGCTGGTCGGCTCGCCCTCCACCCGCGTGGCGACGACGCTGAGCAGCTGGCCGCGGCCGTCGGCCCCGTCTCCGGCGCTGTAGCCCATCGAGTCGCCGCGGTTCATCGTATTGATCGACTTGAGGCCGGCGGCCTCGGCCCGCTGGCGATAGAAGGCGACCACATCCGCCGGCGTGGCGTCGGTGGTGAAGGCGACGATGCCGCCCGGGCCATCCGGGCCTCGCGCGACCGTGGCGGGCCCCTCCGGGACTCCGCCCGGATAGATCACGGCGAAGGCCGGCGCGCCGTCGGCGGCCGGGAGGGCGCCGGCCCCGCCAGGGGCCGGGGACGGGGCCACGACCTCGACCGCCGCGTCGGCGGCCGGGACGGCGGTGGCTTCGGCGGCCGCCGGTTCCGCGCCCTCCGCGGCGGGCGGACGCTCCCCGCACGCGGCCAGAACCATGGCCCCCATGATGGCGGTGGCCGCAAGAGTACGCTTCATCCCGTGGTCGTCCCTGAAAAAGACTGTGTTGTTGGCTTCACCGTGGCGCAAGCCTGCGGCGGCGGCAAGGCGGGTTCGCGCCCTGCACGGGGCGGCCGGCGGGCGGCCGGCGGCTTCAGGATCAGCCAGTGGCCGCATCGACGTCGTCGCCGAGCTCCGGCTTGCCTTCGGCGGGGTCGCCGGCCGGGCCGGTCAGGTCATCGCCGGTATTGTTGATCGGCTGGTTCGGATCAGTCCCGTCGGGAGAGCGGGGTGCGGCCGAGCGCATGCCCTCGCTGGCCAGGCTTTCGTTGATCCGGTCCTGGTCGGCATCGATCTCCGACCCCGTCGCCGCCCCGCCCTGCAGGGAGCCGGCGCGGGTGTCCGAACCCATGCCGCTGCCGGAGACGGCCTCGGTGAGCGCGTCGGGGGTGCGGCCCAGATCGGGCTTCTCGCCCATGTCGTCGGCCTCGCGGGCGTCCTCGGCCTGCTGCGGATGTTGCTGCTGGGTCATGGCGAACTCCTTCGCCGGGGTAAGCGAATCGCCGGGTGAGCGGTTCCGCACTTAGGGTCGCCGCGACATCGCGGGCCAGAAAGAAAGGGCCGGGATTCTCATCCCGGCCCTTACATGCTCGATCGCGCGGCTGCCGACTACTTGCCGAACAGCTTGGCCCAGCGGCGCTTGTCCCGGCTCTTCCACGCGCCGCGGTGATACGCGTCCGAACCGATCAGCGGCACGACCGTGGTGGCCTCGGCGAAGACCATCTGCTCGTGGGTGGTCTGCACCTTGCCCCACGAGGCGGCCTCCTTGAGCGTCGAGGACGAGCAGGCGCCGTCACGCACATCGGCGACGGTGATCTGCACGGCGTAGCGGTGCATCTCGGCCTCGACGCCGAGGATTTCGGCGCAGACGACGGTGTCCTGGGCGAAATTCTTCGGCACTCCGCCGCCGACCATGAACAGGCCGGTGACGCCGGCGGCGATCTTGATGTCGGTCAGTTCGCGGAAGTCGGCGATGGCGTCCAGCATCATATAGGGCTGGCCGGCGGCGGCCCGCTCCTTCTGGTGCTTGACCAGGCCGAAGCCCGCCGAGGAGTCGACGAAGGCCGGGCAGAAGATCGGCACGCCCTCTTCATAGGCGGTCTGGATCAGCGAGCCGGGCTTCTTGGCGTTGCCCTCGGACAGCCACTTGCCCATCTCCCAGATGAACTCGCGCGAGGAGTAGCCGCGCGGCTCCAGCCGGTTGGCGATCTCCAGGATGGTGTGGTCGCAGGCCTGGAGCTCTTCCTCGTCGATATAGGTGTCGTAGATCCGGTCGATGTAGTTGTCGCGCAGGACGTTGTCGTCCACCTCGCCGGCGGCCTGGTAGTGTTTGAAGCCGAGGGCCTCGAAGAAATCCATGTCGACGATCGAGGCGCCGGTGGCGACCACCGCGTCGACCATGCCGAACTTCACCATGTCGCGGTAGACATGCATGCAGCCGCCGGCGCTGGTCGAGCCGGCGAGGATCAGCCACGGCGAGCAGTCCTTGTCTTCCAGCGCCATGTTGAAGATGTCGGCGGCCCGGGCCGTGTCGCGGCTCGAGAACGACATCTTGCGCATGCTGTCGATGATCGGGCGGGCGTCGAACGAGGTGATGTCGACGTGCTCCACCGTGTTCTGGAGCAGCTGGGCCTTCTGGTTCGACTGAACGGGAGCGTTCATTGCAAGGGTTTCCCTTTGGTTTGAGCGCCCGTCGTTGATGAGGGTCAGGCTGGGACGGAGCGACCAGCGTGACCCTTCTCCCCGAGGGAGAAGGAGGGGCCCGCCCGCGTAAGCGGGTGGGAGGATGAGGGGTTCCGGTGTCAGGAATCCCGGGCGCCGTAAACCCTCACCCGACCGCGAGCGGACGAAGGCTGCGCCACCGTGCGCGGTCTCCCTCTCCCGACGGGAGAGGGAGAAGACGCTTACCGCCGCGACTTCTTCCGCTGACCGGCCTTGCCCTTGGGGCGGCTCAGGCGAACCACCTTGCGGGCCTGCTCTTCCGCCGAGGTGCGAACCGTCGGAATCGAGCGCGGCGCCAGGCCGTACAGCGATGCCATCGGGGCGTCCTCGACCGCGGCGAGATCGTGCTCGCCATAGCCGTTGAAGCCGGTCGACATGGCCACGCCATAGGCGCCGAGCATGCCGATCTCGATGAAATCGCCTTCCTGCACATCGGCCGGCAGCCAGAACGGGCCCGGCATGTGGTCGATGCTGTCGCAGGTCGGGCCGTAGAAGCGGAACGGCTTCAGGTCGGTCGAGCTCGCGCCGTCCCGGACCAGCTTGGTCGGGAAGGGCCAGCGCGAATGGGTCGCGTCGAACAGCGAGCCGTAGGAGCCGTCGTTCAGATACAGGGCGTCGCCCTTGCGCAGGTCGACCCGGCACAGCACCGACGAGCTTTCGGCGACCAGCGCGCGGCCCGGCTCGCACCACAGTTCCGTGGTGTGGGTGACCGGCATCTCGGCGAAGCCGCGGTGGATGGCGTCGGCGTATTCGCTCATGTCCGGCGGGACCATGCCCGGATAGACCGAGGGGAAGCCGCCGCCGACATCGACGATGTCGACGATCACGCCCGCGCGGGTGATGGCGCGGCCGACCTGGGCCATGGCGGCCTCGTAGGCGGACGGGCGCATGCACTGCGAACCGACATGGAAGCTGACGCCCATCAGCCCGTCCTGCACCGCCTGGCGGGTGGCCAGCAGCAGGGCGGGGGCCTGGTCCGGCGAGACGCCGAACTTGCCCGACAGGGAATAGGCCGCGCCGTCGGCCGACACCGCCATGCGCACGACCAGGTTCAGGTCGGCCGCGCCGCCGGTGGCGTCGATGATCTTGGCCAGCTCTTCCTGGCAGTCGAGCGAGAAGGTGCGGACGCCGTGCTCGAAATAGGCGCGGGTGATCGCCGCCCGGCTCTTCACCGGGTGCATGAAGGCGATGCGCGCGTCCGGATCGACGGAACGCACCAGTTCGATCTCGGCGATCGAGGCGGCGTCGAAGCCGCGGACGCCCGCTTCCACGAGGGCCTCGATGACCCAGCGCGACGGGTTCGCCTTCACCGCATAGAAGACGTCAGCCTTTAGATTGTCCTGGAACCAGCGCGCCGCTACGGAAACCGAACGCGGCCGCACGAGGGCGACGGGACGCTCAGGGGACCGCTCACGGACCAGGTCCAGGGGAAACTGGTACGTGCGCAATTCACGTAACCCCCTGTTAATTGTGAAACCCAGACCGGCGTTAGCAGCGCAAACGGTTAGACCACGGGGTCCGCCGGAGCGCGCGATATGGGGTCATAGCCCCGTCATGTAAAGCGGTTTTTTCGTGACAGGGACTGAGGTTGGGCCGGGCGGGCCAGCTTGCACGCAAAGAGGGCGTGGCCAGCCGCGGCGGCGGGCGGCGTGACCGGGTGCAGAGCAGGCGCTCCGTGGTGAAGCTGGACGAAATCGTTGCGGGCGTGCCATTAAGACTTGCCCCAAGGGCCCGTTCGGGCCATGCGGCGCGCCCCTGCAACCGCCGACAGTCTGTCCATGACCGCATCCGCCGCCGCCGTCGCGTCCGTCCGGGACGTGTCCAAGACTTTCGGCGCCCGCAAGGCGCTGAACGGCGTGTCCGTCGAGGTCGGGGCCGGCGAAATGGTCGCCCTGATCGGTCCGTCGGGCTCGGGCAAGTCGACCCTGCTGCGCTCGATCACCGGCCTGCAGACCATCGATCCGGGCAAGGGCGTGATCGAGGTCTTCGGCCAGACGGTGCAGAAGAACGGCCGCATCACCGGCCAGGTCCGCGCCGCGCGCCAGAAGCTCGGCATGATCTTCCAGCAGTTCAACCTGGTCGGCCGGCTGTCGCTGTTCTCCAACGTCATGCTCGGCGTCCTCGGCCGCATCCCTGGCTGGCAGGGCATCCTCGGCGTCTGGCCGGCGGCGGACAAGCGCAAGGCGATGGAAGCCCTGCACCGCGTCGGCGTCTCCGACTACGCCGCCCAGCGCGCCAACACCCTTTCAGGCGGCCAGCAGCAGCGCGGCGCCATCGCCCGGGCGCTGGTCCAGGGCGCCAGGGCCATCCTCGCCGACGAGCCGGTCGCCTCGCTCGACCCGGTCTCGGCCCGCAAGGTGATGGAGCTGCTGGTCGAGCTGAACAAGCGCGACGGACTGGGCGTCATCGTCACCCTGCACCAGGTCGACTACGCCATCCGCTACTGCGACCGGGTCGTCGCCCTCAAGGCCGGCCAGATCGTCTATGACGGCCCCGCCACCGGCCTGGACACCAAACAGCTGATCGACATCTACGGTCCCGAATTCGAGGACGCGTTCTGGGAAGCCAAGGCATGAGGCTTTCGAACTCTGCTCGCCGTTTCGGCGTCGGGGTTCTGGCCGCCGTCGCCCTGGGTCTGGCCGGCTGCGACCGCGGGACCGACGCCGCCGCCGGCGCTTCGCCTGACGAGATCACCTTCTCCATCCTGTCCGCCCAGGGCCAGGCCTCGGCCGGGCCTCTCTGGCAGCCGCTGCTGGACGATATGACGAAAGCCATCGGCGTGCCGGTGGAGCCGCATTTCGCGTCCGACTACGCCACCCTGATCGAGGACATGAAACAGGGCCGGACCCAGGTCGCGTGGTTTTCGGCCCAGCCGGCCATCAGCGCCATCGAGACGGCGGACGCCGAGATGATCGCGCGCACCGTCGACCAGGACGGCGCTGACAGCTACCGGTCGGTCCTCATCGTCAAGCGGGGGTCCGGCATCACCCTGAAGGACGTGGTGGACTGCGAAAAGCCTCTCAGCTTCGGGATCGGCGACCCGCAATCGACGTCCGGCACGCTCGTGCCGATGACCTTCCTGTTCAACCCGCGCCGCATTCGCCCGGAGACGTGCTTCAGGTCGGTGAAATCCGGCAACCACGAAACCAACGCCTTCGAGGTCGCGGCCGGCGTCCTCGACGTGGCGACCTCGAACAGCGTCACCCTCGACGCCCTGCGCCGCCGCAACCCCACCATCGCTGCCCAGATCGAGCCGGTCTGGCAGTCGCCGCCCATCCCTGAAGGCGGGATCCTGGTGCGCGGCGATCTGGACCCGGCCCTGAAAGAGAAGATCCGCAGCTTCTTCCTGACATACGGCCAGGGCGGCGGCGTCGAGGGCGACCGCCAGCGCCGGGTGCTCGCCGCCCTGAACTATTCCCGCTTCAGCGCCACCGAGGACAACTACCTCGATCCCGTGCGCGAGCTGATCGCCGACCAGGCGCTGGACGCCGCCCGCGCCCGGGGCGACGCCCAGGCCGCGGCCGCCGCCGAACGGGAGCTGCAGCGACTGCGGGCGAAGCGCGAGGTCCAGCCATGAGACGCGGCGTCACACTCCGTCCCTCCATCCTCCCCGGCGCCGCGGGCGGCCCGGATACCCCAGCCATGAACTCCACCGACGATCTTCCCGTCGCGGACGCCTTCCGGAACACCCCCGCATGACCCGCCTCCGCATCCTCTTCGGCGCCGTCCTGGCGCTCGCGGTCGTCCTGTGCGGCCTCGCCCCCGCCGTCGGCGCGGCCGCCCAGACGGAGCGCCCGTCCAGGATCGTCTTCACCATCCTGTCCGCCGAGGGCCAGGCGTCCTCGGGCCCGATCTGGCAACCGCTTCTGGATGACCTCGAGCGCGAGATCGGCATTCCGGTCGAGCCGATCTTCGGCTCCAACTACAGCGTCCTCGTCGAGGCCATGCGCGCCGACCAGGCCCAGATCGGCTGGTTCTCGGCCCTGCCGGCGGTGCAGGCCATCGACCGGTCGAACGGCGAAGTCATCGCCCGCACCGTCGACCTGGAGGGCAAGGATTCCTACGTCTCGACCATCATCGTGAAGCGCGGCTCGGGCATCACGATCGAGGACGTGGCCCGCTGCGGCAAGCGCTACACCTTCGGCATTGGCGACGCCCAGTCCACTTCGGGCACCCTGGCGCCGATGACCTATTTCTTCGGTCCGCGGAACATCGACCCGAAGACCTGCTTCTCCACCGTCCGTTCAGCCAACCACCAGGCCAACGCCTTCTCGGTGGCCAACGGCCAGGTCGATGTCGCCACCTCCAACTCCGTCAACACCGTCTTCCTGCGCCGCCAGAACCCGCAGATCGCCGACCAGATCGAGGAGATCTGGCAGTCGCCGCCGATTCCGGAGTCGGGCATCGTCATCCGCTCGGATCTCCCGCCCGACATCAAGGCGAAGATCCGCGAGTTCTTCGTCACCTACGGGCAGGGCGCGGGCCCGGAGGCGGACCGCCAGCGCGAGGTGATGCGCGGGCTCAACTACTCCCAGTTCCGCGCCGCCGATAACAGCTATCTCGACCCGATCCGCGAGATGAAGGCGGACCAGGCGCGCCGCGAGGGCCGCCCGCCCGACGTCGCTCCGCCCGCCAGCCGGGCCAGCCAATTCGCCCGCTGGAGCCCGTTCGCGCTGATCGGCCTGCTGGCCCTGATCGCGATCTTTCTGAACGTCCTGCCGCGACGGACCTCGGCCGCCGCCGATCCCGCCGCCGTGCCCGAGGCGCCGAGGAAGTCGCTGGCGGCCTGGTCGCTGGACGTGCTGCTGTGGGGTGGTTTCGCGATCATCCTGCTGGCCGCGTTCAATCGCGTCGACCTGCCGAACATCGTCAACCTGTTCTCGAATTCCGAGAACATGCGGAACTACGGGCGGGACTTCCTCAACCCCGATTTCACCGACTGGCGGCCGCTCGTCGGCCAGATGTGGCTGACGGTGCAGATCGCGCTGTGGGGCACCTTCCTCGCCGTCTTCCTGGCCGTGCCGCTCAGCCTGATGGCGTCGCGCAACCTGTCGCCCGCCTGGCTGGTCTGGCCCGTTCGCCGGGTGATGGACCTGCTGCGCTCGATCCCCGATCTGGTGATCGGCACCCTGTTCATCGTCGCCGTGGGTCTCGGCCCGCTGGCCGGGGTTCTGGCCATCGGCCTGAACACCGCCGGCGTGCTGGCCAAACTGTTCTCGGAAGCGGTCGAGTCCATCGACAAGGGCCCCATCGAGGGGGTCAAGGCGACCGGCGCCGGACGACTGCACGAGATCACCTGGGGGGTCATACCGCAGGTGGCGCCGCTGTGGACCAGCTTCGCCCTCTACCGCTTCGAGTCGAACAGCCGCGCGGCCACCGTGCTGGGCCTGATCGGCGCCGGCGGCATCGGCCAGGTGCTGTTCGAAAGCCTGCAGGCCTTCGACTACCGGACCGTCTCGACCATCGCGATCATCATCGTCGTGGCCGTGACCCTGATCGACATGCTCAGCCAGGCCATGCGCAAGCGGCTGCTGTAACGAGCGGCCGTCGGCCAATGAAAAGCCCGCCCTTGCGATGCAGGGGCGGGCTTTCTGTTTCGGGCGTCGGGATCAGGCCCGGCGCAGATCCGGCGGCGTCGCCTCTTCGGTCAGCAGCCGGATGGCCTCCTCCACCGACACCACCTCCTGCGCCTGCGAGCCCAGCCGGCGGATGGCCACCGTGCCCTGTTCGGCCTCGTTCTTGCCGACCACGGCGATGACCGGGACCTTGCCGACCGAGTGTTCGCGGACCTTGTAGCCGACCTTCTCGTTGCGCAGGTCGATCTCGGTCCGTAGCCCCGCCGCCTTGAACTTCGCCACGACTTCGCGGGCGTAGTCGTCGGCCTCGGAGACGATCGTCGCCACCACCGCCTGCGTCGGCGCCAGCCACAGCGGGAAGGCCCCGGCGTAGTTCTCGATCATGATGCCGATGAACCGCTCGAACGAGCCGAGGATGGCCCGGTGCAGCATGACCGGCCGGTGCTTCTGGCCGTCCTCGCCCACGTATTCCGCGTTCAGCCGCTCCGGCAGGACGTAGTCGAGCTGCAGCGTGCCGCAGGTCCATTCCCGGCCGATGGCGTCCTTGACCACGAAGTCCAGCTTGGGGGCGTAGAAGGCGCCGTCGCCCTCGGCGATCACCGGGTCCACACCGGCCAGGCGCGCAGCCTCGCCCAGCATGCCCTCGGCCTTGTCCCAGAACTCGTCCGAGCCGGCGCGCACCTCCGGCCGCGTGGCCAGGTTGATGTAGGCCGTCTCCATGCCGAGGTCGGCGTGGATCATCTTCGTCAGCTCGATGAACCGGCGCGTCTCGTCGACGATCTGGTCCTCGCGGCAGAAGATGTGGGCGTCGTCCTGGGTGAAGCCGCGCACGCGCATCAGGCCGTGCAGCGCGCCCGACGGCTCATAGCGGTGGCAGGCCCCGAACTCGGCCATGCGCAGCGGCAGCTCGCGGTAAGAGCGCTGGCCCTGGTCGAAGATCTGCACGTGGCCCGGGCAGTTCATCGGCTTCAGGCTGAGCGTCTCGCCCTCCACCGTCTCGCAGACGAACATGTTGGGCCGGTACTTGTCCCAGTGGCCCGAGGCCTCCCAGAATTTCCGGTCCAGCACCTGGGGCGTCTTGACCTCGACATAGCCCGCCGCCGTCAGCCGGCGGCGCATATAGGCCTCTATGACCTGCCACAGCATCCAGCCCTTGGGGTGCCAGAAGACCATGCCCCGGCCCTCTTCCTGCATGTGGAAGAGCTCCATGGCGCGGCCGATCTTGCGGTGGTCGCGCTTCTCGGCCTCCTCGATCCGCTTGAGATAGGCGTCCAGGTCGGCCTGGTTCGCCCAGGCCGTCGCATAGATGCGCTGCAGCTGCGGATTGCGGTGGTCGCCGCGCCAGTAGGCCCCGGCCAGCTTGGTCAGCTTGAAGGCCTTGCCGACGAATTTGGTCGACGGGAAATGCGGCCCGCGGCACAGGTCGACCCAGTCGCCCGTGGCGTAGGTCGTGATCGTCTCGTCGGCCGGCAGGCCGCGGATCAGCTCCGCCTTGAACTTTTCGCCCTTGGCCTCGAACAGCTTGATCGCCTCGTCGCGGTCCCAGACCTGACGGACCAGCTTTTCGTCGCGGTCGACGATCTCGGCCATCTTCTTCTCGATGGCCGCGAAGTCGTCGGTCGAGAACGGCTCCTCGCGGAAAAAGTCGTAATAGAATCCGTCCTCGATGGCCGGGCCGATGGTCACCTGGGTGCCGGGGAACAGCTCCTGCACCGCCTGGGCCAGCACATGGGCCGCGTCGTGACGGATGGTTTCCAGCGCCTCGGGGTCGTCGCGCATGATCAGGCGGAAGGATCCGCCGCTCTCCAGCGGGCGGTCGAGGTCCCACTGCTTGCCGTCGATCTCGGCCAGGGCCGCGCGCTTGGCCAGCGAGGGCGAGATGGAGGCGGCGACGTCGCGGCCCGTGGAACCCTCGGGGTATTCGCGCGTGGCGCCGTCGGGGAATTTCAGTTCGATCATCGTTCAGTCTTTGCAGGCGGAACCGGGTCATAGCCCGATTTGCCGAAGGGGTGACATTTGCAGAGGCGCCGGACGGTGAGCCATCCCCCCTTGATCGGTCCGTGCTGGATCAGCGCGTCCCGGCCGTAGTCGGAGCAGGTCGGCAGGAACCGGCACTGCTGTCCGATCAGGGGCGACAGCGTCAACTTGTAGCCGCGATGGGCCAGCCGGACGCCGCGTTCGTAGAGATTACCGCCGGGTGCCATGTCGCCGCGCTTATCCCCCGCCAAGCCCGCGGGAGCAACGGGCGCTATGCCGCGCCGGCGAGGCTAGTTCGTGTGTCAGGGCTCTTGCGCGCGAGCGCCTGCTTCACCGCGTCCAGCGTCGCCTCGATGGCGACCATGGTCGAGGCGTGCCGCGCCGGGTAGCCGGCGACCAGCTTCAGCGCGCGCAGCCCCTCGAACCGGCCCTCCGGCCCGTCGCCGCCCGACTTGAGCATGGCGGTCATGGCGTCGCGGGCCGCCACGATCTCCTCGGCCGAGGCGCCGATCACGCTTTCGCCCAGCACGCCCGCCGCCGCCTGGCCGAGGGCGCAGGCCTTCACGTCCTGTCCGAACTCGGTGATCCGCCCCGACCCGTCGAGAACGACGTCCACCACGGCCTTCGAGCCGCACAGCTTCGCCACCCGCTCGCCGGTGCCCCACCTTGCGTCTCCCCGGGGCGCGGCCAGCCGCCCGCTGTGCGGCATGTTGGCGGCCAGCTTGAGGATGCGCGCGCTGTAGAGCTCGTCGATCATGGCCTGAAGATAGGCGAGGGAGGCCCTGTCCGGAAGCCCGGCCCGGTCACCCGCCCTGCAGCGAGCCCCAGGTCCGCGCCTGGTCTCCGGCGCCCGATCCCGTCCGCGCCCGCAGCCATTCCAGGTTCCGGTCCGCGGCGTCCGGCGGCAGGTCGCGGCGCATCATCGCCTCGGCCTCGTCCATCTTGCCGTTCAGGCCCAGGGCCATGGCCAGATTCAGCCGGACCTTCAGCGACGCTCCGGGCTGGGCGGCGGCGCGGCGCAGCAGCGGCTCGGCGGCGGCCGTGTCGCCCCGGGTCATGGCCGAGATCGCCATATTGGTCAGCACGTCGGGATTGTCGGGCGACAGCTGCAGCGCCCGGGCCCAGGCGGTCTGTGCGTCCTGGGACCGCCGCACCTGCTCATAGGCCGTGCCCAGCAGCGACCAGGCGCGCCAGTCGTCCGGCCGCGCGTCGCGGGCCTTCTCCAGGGCGGAGACGCCATAGAAGGCATGCCCCCGGGCGATATGGCCGCGGCCGACCTCGAGCATGGCCTCGACATTGTCCGGCTGCACCAGCAGGACCCGCTCGGCCATGTCGGCGGCCTGTTGGTAGCGGCCCAGCTCGCGCAGCGCCTGCGCCGCCTTCACTCCGGCGACCGGGTCCAGGGGATTGATGTCGGCCTGTTCGGTCCAGAACACGGACCGGCTCAGGGGATCGGCGCGGTCATAGGCCGCGCGCGCCTCGGCGCCGGCGGCGACGCGCGGCGCAGCGGGCGCCGGGGCCTGTGGCGCGGCCTGTAGCGCCACGGCTGGCGCGGCCAGGGCCGGCGACGGCGCAGCGAGCAGGACGATGGTTGCGATGCGGGCGGTCGTGCGCGACATGGAAGGGCGCTCCGGAAGGTTCGGGCTCCAGACTCGGTCCTTCGCGTCAATCCTTGGTTAAGATCGGCCGCTATCCGGCCGGAAAGGCCGTCCGTGATGTCCGCCCTCCACCCCGACCTTCTGACCGCCGATGGCGAAGGGGCCCTTCCGGTCCGCATCGTCGCAAGGGATGCGCCGGTCGAGGGCGTGTGGGGCGCCTGGGCCCGCTCGAACGACTTCACGGGCAAGGCCGGCCAGCTGCTGTTGCTGCCGTGTTCGGACGACGGGCTCTCCGGCGCCCTGTTCGGTGCGGGCGAGGCCTTCGACCCCATGACAGCCCGCGCCCTGGCGGCGAAGCTGCCCGAGGGGCTCTGGAGGCTGGAGGGGCTTGAGCCGGCCCAGGCCTCGCAGGCGGCGCTGGCCTTCGCGCTGGGGGCCTACCGCTTCGACCGCTACAAGGCCCGCTCCACCGGTCCGGCCCGGCTGGCGGTCGGCCCCGGCGTCGACGCCGCCGCCCTGCTGCGCATCGCCGCCGCCTGCGCCCTGGCCCGCGAGATGGTCGACACCCCGGCCGCCGACATGGGCCCGCTGCAGATCGAGACCATCGCCCGCGAGATCGCCGAGGCCTCGGGTGCAACGATCGCGGTCACCACCGGCGACGCCCTGCTGGAGGAGAACTATCCCGCCGTCCACGCGGTCGGCCGCGCCGCCGCCCCGCACCGCGCGCCCCGGGTCATCGAGCTGGGCTGGAACCTCGACCGTACGGAGCTTCCGCTGGTCGCCCTCGTCGGCAAGGGCGTGGTGTTCGATTCCGGCGGTCTCGACATCAAGGCCGCCGCCGGCATGCGCAACATGAAGAAGGACATGGGCGGCTCGGCCCACGCCCTGGCGCTCGGCCGGCTGGTCATGCAGGCCGACCTGCCGGTGCGGCTGGTGGTGCTGGTCGCCGCCGTCGAGAACGCCATCTCGGCCGACGCCTTCCGCCCGGGCGACATCCTGAACAGCCGCAAGGGCCTGACCATCGAGATCGGCAACACCGACGCGGAAGGCCGGCTGATCCTCGCCGACATCCTGACCCGCGCCGGCGAGCATTCGCCCGACCTGACGCTGGACTTCGCCACCCTGACGGGCGCCGCCCGCATCGCCCTCGGTCCCGAGTTGCCGCCGCTCTATTCCGAGGACGCCGCCCTCGTCGCGGATCTGCTCGAGGCCTCCCGCGCCGTCGCCGACCCCCTGTGGCCGATGCCGCTTTGGCCCGGCTACCGCGCGGCGCTGGACAGCGAGATCGCCGACGTCCGCAACGACTCCGCCGCCTGGGCCCAGGCCGGCTCGGTCACCGCCGCCCTGTTCCTGCAGAAATTCGCCCCCGCGACGGGCGCCTGGGCGCACATGGACATCTTCGCCTGGAACCCGCGCGCCCAGCCCGGTCGGCCCGAAGGCGGCGAGGCCCAGGGCCTGCGCGCCTGTTTCGAAATGCTCTCGCGCCGCTTCCCGGGGTCGGCGGGGCAGCCGTCGCCACGATAAAGCCTTCGTTCGTTAACGGCCCTTTCGGCATATGGCGCGATCATGCCGTCTCAACCGGACGAGCCTTGCTTGAGCCCAGACGCCGCCACGCTTGACCCTCGCACCACGCTCGCGCGGCCCGACCTGGCCGAGCAGGCGCTGGAAGGGCTCGTGCGCGCCGACGCCTATCTTGCTCCCCGGCCCATGCACGCCGCCGTGGCCGTCGCCGACATTCACGCCGACGCCGATCCGGCCTCCGAACGCATCGACCAGATCGTCTTCGGAGAGGCCTTCGACGTGCTGGACCAGCGGGGCGACCGGCTGTGGGGCCGCGCGCGCCGCGACGGCCTTGTCGGCTGGATTTCCGCTTCCGCCCTGCGCCCGGGGACGCCGCTTCCCACCCACAGGGTCGCGTCCGTGGCCGCCCGCCTGCCCCTCAACGCCCTCGTCGCCGCCGGCGATCTTCCCGCGGCCGATCTGGCCCCCATCGGAACCTTCGAGAGCGATCCGGTCGCGGTCGCCGAACGCCTGCTCGGCGTGCCGCACAGCCTGGGCGCCCGGTCCTCGACCGCCACCGACTGCTCGGGCCTGGTCCAGCAGGCCCTCTACGCCTGCGGTCTCGCCGGCCCGCGCTATTCCGACCAGCAGGCGGAGCTCGGCCGCGCCGTCGCCCGCGAGGAGGCCCGCCGCGGCGACCTGGTCGTCTGGCTGGCCGAGCCGGGCGACCACAGCTGGACCGGCCATTCGGCCTTCATGCTCGACGCCGACCGGGTTCTCCACGCCACCGGCCATCATGGCGCGGTCGTCATCGAGACCTTCGCCGAGGCCGACGCCCGCTACCGCGCCGACGGTTTCCACGTCCCTGTCTTCCGCCGCCTTCAGGCCTGATCGCCGGTCCATTCCGTTCGCACCGAGGCGTCCGCCTCGTCCGGCAGGCGCTGCGACCGCAGGGCCGCGAACGCCGCCTCGTCCATCAGCCTCGACAGCGCCCACACCGCCGCGCCCCGGACCAGCGGCGAAGGGTCGTCCAGCAGGCGCCGGGCCGGCCCGACCAGGGCCGCATCCCCGCTGTTGCCGATCGCGTACAGGACGTTGCGCGTGAACCGGTCGCGCCCGATCCGCTTGACCGGGCTCTTCGAGAACAGCGCCCGGAACGCCGCGTCGTCCAGCGCCGCCAGCTCCGCCAACCGCGGCGAGACCAGCGCCTCGCGCGCCTGCACCCTCGCCTCGTGCGAGCTCACCGCGAACTTGTTCCACGGGCATACCGCCAGGCAGTCGTCGCAGCCGTAGATGCGCGACCCCGTCAGCGGCCGGAACTCCAGCGGCCACGGCCCGCCGAATTCGATGGTGAGATAGGACAGGCAGCGCCGCGCATCCAGCTGGAACGGCGCCGGAAACGCCCTCGTCGGGCAGACTTCCAGGCAGGCCGTGCAGGCCCCGCAGTGTTCGCTCTCCGGCGCGTCCGGTTCCAGCTCCGCCGCGCTCAGTATCACCCCGAGGAACAGCCAGTTGCCCCGGCTGCGCGACAGCAGGTTGGTGTGTTTGCCCTGCCAGCCCACGCCGGCCCTTTGCGCCAGCGGCTTCTCCATCAGCGGGGCGGTGTCGACGAACACCTTCACGTCCTCGCCGGTTCGCGCCGCGACCTGCCCCGCCAGGGTCTTCAGCCGTCCCTTGATCAGCTCGTGATAGTCGTCGCCGCGCGCATAGACCGAGATGTAGCCTGCCGAGGCCTCGTCCATCTCCGGCAGCGGGTCGCGTCCCGGCCCGTAGTTGAGCCCCAGCACGATGGCGGTCCTCGCCTCCGGCCACATGGAGGTCGGATGCGCCCGCCGCTCCAGGGTCGTCTCCATCCAGCCCATGTCGCCGTGCCGGCCGGCGCCGACGAAATGCGCCAGCCGCTCGCCCGCGCTCCACGGCTCCGAGGCGGACGCGAAACGGCAGACGTCGAAGCCCAGCCCCGACGCGCGCTCGCGGATGAAATTGCGGATATCGGCCGCCATGGCCGTCGTCTGACGCCTCGCGGCTCAGAAGTCGAGGTCGTGATACCAGGCGGAAGGCTGGACGCCCGGGAACCGGTCGGCCAGCAGCGGCCGGAAGCAGGGCCGCGACTTGAGCTTCATGTACCAGGTCTTGACCGCCGGATAGGCGCCCCAGGGAACCTCGCCGAAATAGTCCAGCACCGACAGATGCGCCGCGGCCACCATGTCGGCCTGGGCCAGGCGGCGTCCGGCGAGGGCGTCGCGGGTTCCCAGCAGGGTCTCCAGCATCAGCAGGTGGGCCTTCAGGGCCTCGCGCCCGGCCCGCAGCGCCCGCGCCTCGGGCGGGCCCAGCCGAAGCAGCGGCTTCTCCATCCGCTCGTGCAGCAGGACGGCGTTGACCTCGTCGTTGAAGCGGCGGTCGAACCAGCCGACCAGACGCCGCGTCTCGGCCCGCTCGACCGGGTCGGCGGGCATCAGGAAGGGCTCGCTCGACCGATCCTCCAGCCAGCCCAGGATTGCGGAGGGCTCGCACAGGGTCAGGGCGCGGCCGGCGTCGGTCGTCTGCAGGACCGGCGGCATGCCCGACGGGTTCAGCGTGGCGACGGGGCAGCCGTCCTCCCACGGCCGCACCACCGTGTCGGTGAACTCGATCTTCGCCTCGCCCAGCGCCAGCCGCGCGGCGCGGGAGCCGGGATCGAAGGGGAAATGATACAGGACGCAGGCCGACATGCGCCGATCCATGCGGCACAGGGCGTTAAGTCCACGTTAGCTATGGAGGCGTCGGCCGCCTCGGCGTCAGGCGGGTTCGTCAGCGTCGCCGGAACCCGTGCCCGCGTGGGGCTCGGCCCGTCCCCTCGGGTCGGGGTGGATCAGGATGTCGGCGCGCGGGAAGGCCTCCAGCAGCCGCTGCTCCGCCCCGACCACGATGGCGTGGGCCTCCTCCAGCGTCAGGCTGGGTTCGAGGTCGACATGCATCTGGATCATCATCGCCGAGCCGGCCATCCGGCTGCGCAGCTGATGCACGCCGGTGATGCGCGGATCGGCCAGCACGGCGGTGGTGATGGCGATCCGGTCGGCGTCCGGGACGGCGCGGTCCAGCAGATGATCGGCCGCGTCCTTCAGCAGGCCGAGCGCGCCCCAGAACAGCCACACCGCGACGATCAGCCCCGCCGCCGCATCGAGACCGGGCGCGGACAGGAAGGCCCCTGAGGCCACCCCGATCAGCACCACCGCGCCGGCGGCCATGTCGGCGGCGTAGTGGGCGCGGTCCGCCTTGACCGCCATCGAGCCGCTGCGGCGGATGGCGCGATCCTGCATCCAGACCAGCCATCCGGTCAGGGCCAGCGAGATCAGGACGACCATCACCGCCCAGTAACCTGAGCTCACCGGGCGGGGATCGAAGATGCGCTGGACCGCCTCCCAGCCGATGAACACCGCCGAGGCGAAGATCAGGCCGGCCTGCACCAGGGCGGCCATCGCCTCGCCCTTGCCGTGGCCGTAGCGGTGCTCCGCGTCCGGCGGCGCGGCCGCCCAGCGCACGGCGAAGAAGGTGGTCAGCGACGCCGCCAGGTCGAGCGCCGAGTCGGTCAGGGAGGCCAGCATCGCCACCGAACCGGAGGCGCCGAGGGCGAAGGCCTTCAGCGCGATCAGCACCACCGCCACGCCGACGGACAGGCGGGTCACGCTGCGGGCGGCGAGATCGGCGTCGTCGAGGGGCGTCGTGGTCATCGCCGTCTTGTCGCGGAAAGCGTCGGCGGCGCCAAGCGGGCGGAGCGGCGTTAGCGGCATCGTCACGAAATGGCCCCATGCTGGTTGCCGGATGGACTCTCAAAGTCCGTCAGGTCTTTCGGAGTCGACATGCAGTCGGCAGAGACGGCATCGCAGGCCGGCCGCTGGATCGGACGCGGCGAGGCTCTGGCCCGGCTGGGGGTCAAGGCCCAGACGCTGTACGCCTATGTCAGCCGCGGCCGCATCGCCGCCCGGCCCGACCCAAACGATCCGCGCCGCAGCCTCTACGCCGTCGCCGACATCATGCGGCTGAGCGGGGATGAACCGGCCGCCGCGGGCGAGATCGGCCAGTGGCTGCCGCCGCCCGAGGAGTCGGCCGACGCCGAGTTCGAGCTCCGCTCCGCGGTGTCGATCAGCGCCCAGGGGCGGCTGTTCTATCGCGGCATGGACGCGGGCCAGCTGGCCGAGGCGGCGACGCTGGAGGATGTGGCGCGTCTGTTGTGGGACGCGCGTTCGGCCAATCCGTTCGCGGAGGTGCGGCCGCGTGTCGGCGCCACGCCGGGTCACTCGGCCCGCGGCCGGCTGTTCGCCGCCCTTGCCCGCCGGGCGGAAGAGGACGCGGAACTCAAGGCGCGGTCGGCCGAGGCCCTGCGCGTCGAATGCGCCCGGGTGCTGGACGAGGCGGTCGACGCCGTGGCCGGTTCCGGCCCGCGCCTGTTCCTGCACCAGCGGCTGGCCCGGGCGTGGAAGGTGCGCGAGAGCGACGCCCATCTGATCCGTCGCGCCCTGGTGCTGTCGGCCGACGCCGGCCTCGACGCCCCCGCCCTGGCGACGAGGGCCGCGGCCGATGGCGGTGCGTCGCCGGCCGGGGCCGCCCTCTCCGGCCTGGCGACGCTGGCGGGCTCGTCCGGGATCATCGACCTGGCCCGCGCCTCGGCCTGGGTGGTCGCCGTCCGTCGTCAGGCCGCCGACGCCGCGCGGCGGGCCCACGAAGCCGGTGTCCTGTCGGGCTTCGGCGATCCGGCCTGGCCCCGCGGCGATCCGCGCGCCGCCGCCCTTCTGCAGGCTGTCGGCCTGCCGGAAGACCTCGCCCGGGCCATGCGCGAGGGCGAGCAGATGACCGGCCGCGCCCCGACCTTCGGCCTCGCCCTGGTCGCCGTCGCCCGCCGCCTGGAGCTGCCGCGCGACGCCGCCGCCGACCTGCTGATGATCGGCCGGCTGGCGGGGCTGCTGGCCCATGCGCTCGACCAGACGACGAACGGCTCGCCTATCCGGGCGCGCCTGCGCTATGTGGGTCCTGAACCGGGCGCGAACTGATCCGCCTGACCTTTATCGGGGACGCGGATGGCGGATTGGCTGGCGGCGATCATTCTTGGTCTGGTCGAGGGACTGACCGAGTTCATACCGGTATCCTCGACGGGACACCTGCTGCTGGCCAAACAGGCGCTCGGGCTCGGCGACGAGCCCTGGGACACCTTCATCGTCATGATCCAGCTGGGCGCCATCCTCGCCGTGGTCGCCCTCTATTTCAAACGCCTGTGGAAGGTCCTGATCGGCCTGCCCGGCAAGGATCCGGCGGCCAGAATGTTCGCCGTGTCGGTGCTGCTGGCCTTCGTTCCGTCGGCGATCGTCGGCCTGCTGTTCCATGACTTCATCAAGGAGGTGTTGTTCAACACCACCATCGTCTGCGTGACCCTGATCCTCGGCGGCTTGGCCCTGATCGCGCTTGAGCGCTGGGCTCCGGTCCCGCGCGAACATGACGCCATGAAATTCTCATGGAAGACGGCGCTCGGCGTCGGCCTGTTCCAGTGCCTTTCGATCATCCCGGGCGTGTCCCGCAGCGGCGCGACCATCGTCGGCGGCCTGCTGCTGGGCGTCGAGAAGCGGGCGGCGGCGGAGTTCTCCTTCTTCCTCGCCATCCCGACGATGGTCGCCGCCTTCGGCCTCGACTTCTGGGAGAGCCGCGATCTGATCACCCCCGACGTCGCCGGCGTCATCGCCATCGGCTTCGTCGTCTCGTTCGTCAGCGGCCTGTTCATCGTCCGCTTCCTGATCGACTTCGTGGGCCGCTACGGCTTCGCTCCCTTTGCGGCCTGGCGCATCCTCGTCGGGACGTTGGGCCTGCTCGGGATGTGGCTGTACGCCTGAGTCGTCAGGCCTGGACGGTGGCGGCCGTGTCCGCCGGACGCTCCGAGAACTGCCCGCCGCGCCGGTAGCGCCACAGGTAGGCCGGCGCGATCGCCTCGATACCGGTCGGTTCGATTCCCAGCTCCGCCAGGCCCTCGGCGCCGTCCGCGACCACATTGTCCGTCTCCAGGCTGACGGCCTGGTCGCGGGTCAGGACGGGGGCGATGCCGACGATGCTGCTCAGCTGGGCCAGCGAGCCGATGCCCCGCGCAGCGAAGAAGGGCAGGGGGATCAGGCCGTTCCGGCGCCGGGTCTCGCGCAGGATCAGTTTCAGGATGTCCTCGAAGGTCATGACCTCCGGTCCGCCCAGTTCGAAGGTGCGTCCGGCCGCATCGGACCGCTCCACCGCGCGGGCGATCGCCTCGGCCACGTCGCCGACATAGACCGGCTGAAAGCGGGTCTTGCCGCCGCCGATCAGCGGCAGCGCCGGGGATATGGACGCCATGGCGGCGAACTTGTTCAGGAAGCTGTCGCCGGCGCCGAACACCACGGAGGGCCGCACGATGACCGCGTCGGGCTTGGCCTCGCGCACCGCCATCTCCCCCGCCGCCTTGGTCAGGGCGTATTTCGACCCGCTCTCGGGATTGGCGCCGATCGCCGACACATGAACCAGCCGGTCGATCCTGGCGGCGGCGCAGCCGACGGCGATGTTGCGGGCGGCCTCGACGTGCATCGCCTCGAACGACCGCTTGCCCGCCTCATATAGAATGCCGATCAGGTTGATCGCGGCGTCCGCCCCCTGCAGCGCCGCCTCCACCTGCGCCGGGTCAGTGGCGTCGCAGCGGACGGCCTGGATCTGGCCGACATGGCCCGAGGTCTGCAGCTTCCAGGCGCGGTCGGGGCGGCGCACGGCCACGCGGATGCGCCATCCGCGCCGCGCCAGAACCCGGACGACCTGGCCGCCGACAAAGCCGGAGCCGCCGAAGACGGTGATCAGGCCGGGCGCAGCTTCGCTCATGACAGTCTCCAGAGGCGGGGCGGCCGGTGCGGAAACCGGCCTCGGCGCGGGGATTAGACGATGGCCACCACGGCTGCAACGCAAACAGGACAAAAGCCTGTTGACCCGCCCCGGGGGCTGCCTTAAGGGTCCGCGCCTTCCGGACGGAAACGCGTGCAAGCGCGAAGACGTCTGGGCCCAGATGGCGGAATTGGTAGACGCGCTGGCTTCAGGTGCCAGTGGCTTAACGGCCGTGGAGGTTCGAGTCCTCTTCTGGGCACCATATTTGAAGGCGTCCCTCCGTCGAGGGCGCCACTATTCGAAACGGCGTCGCATCCCTGATGCGGCGCCGTTTCTGTTTGGCCCTATCGCCTCTCGCGCGGCGAGAGGCTACTTGAGGGCCTGATGATTTTGCCGAGACCGACTGCATGACCGTATTCCTGCACGAGGGCGACCTGCCCGACGGCCTCGACCTCGGCCCCGAGGTCGCGATCGATTCCGAGACCATGGGCCTGCGCTTCCGCCGCGATCCCCTGTGCGTGGTCCAGCTCTCGGCGGGCGACGGCGACGCCCATGTCGTGCGCATGCGCCGCCCCGGCTACGACTGCCCGAACCTGAGGCGGCTGCTGACCGACCCGGCGGTGCTCAAGCTGTTCCACTTCGGCCGCTTCGACATCGGCATGTTCCAGCTCCACCTCGGGGTGGAGACCCGGCCGGTCTATTGCACCAAGATCGCCTCCAGGCTGGCCCGCACCTACACCGACCGCCATGGGCTCAAGGACGTGGTCCGCGAACTGGCCGGCGTCGACCTGTCCAAGGCCCAGCAGAGCTCCGACTGGGGCGCCGCCGAGCTCAGCCCCGCCCAGCTGGAGTACGCCGCCTCGGACGTCCTCTATCTGCATGCCGTCAAGGCCCGCCTGGACGAGATGCTGGTCCGCGAGGGGCGGATGGAACTGGCCCGCAAATGCTTCGACTTCCTGCCGACACGGTCCGCGCTGGACCTCGCCGGCTGGGACGAGATGGACATCTTCGCGCACACCTGATGACCGATCCCGCCGACATGCGCGACCAGGCGGACGAGGCCCGCATCGCCGCCACGGCCAGGGCCTTCCGCGCCCGCTCGCGCCGCGTGCAGCTGCTGCGCCGCATCCTGCCGGTCGCCATCGTCGTGCTGGCCGGCGGCACCGTCAGCTGGATCGTGCTGCGCAGCGTCATCTCGGATGTCGAGCGCAAACAGGGCGCCTCGCGCGAGGTCACCCTCGAAAAGTCCCGCTTCCTCGGCCAGGACGCCCAGGGCCGCAGCTTCGTCGTCGGCTTCGAACGCGCCGTCCGGGATGCGGAGACCGGCCGCTTCCGGCTCGTCGGCCCGGCGCTCCGGCTCAATCTCGGCGGCCGCAAGGTCACCACCCTGACCGCCGACGGCGGCGTCTACGACGAGGCGGCGAAGACCGTCACCATCGGCCCGAACGTGCGAATCTCCGACGGCGGCTCCGGCTTCACCCTGGTCACGCCGGAGGCGGTGGTCGACACCGAAACGGGCATCGTCACCGGTTCGAAGGGCGTCCAGGGCTCCGGCCCCCTTGGAACCGTCACCGCTTCGTCCTATGCGATCTATGAACAGGGCGAGCGGGTCGTGTTCAGCGGCTCGGGTGATAACAAGGTGCGCGGGACCATCAACGCCGCGAGGTCGGACGGATGAGCATGACCAGAACCCTGACGACGGCGGCGATCGCCCTGGCCCTCGCGGCCGTGCCCAGCGTGGGCGGAACGCAGAGCTTCCAGAGCGGACAGCCGATCATGTGGGGCGCCGACGAGGTGTCGCGCACGCCGACGGCGCTGTCGCTGCGGGGCCGGGCGGAACTGACGCAGGGCGACAACCGCATCCGGGCGGACCGCGTGGAGGCCGGCGTCTCCAACGGCGACCTCACCCGGGTCGAGGCCACCGGCAACGTCTATTTCGTCACCCCGGAGCAGACCATCCGCGGCGACCGGGCCGTCTATACCCCCGCCAACGACACCATCGTCCTGACCGGCGACGTGATTCTGACCCAGGGCGAGAACGTCATGACCGGCGGCCGGCTGACCTACAACACCCGCACCGAGGCGGCCGAAATGGACGGCGGCGGCCAGAACGGGCGCGTGCAGGGCGTCTTCTACCCCGAACGCAGCGGGACCTGAGCCCCGGCTCGGCCTGACCAGTGGCGCGCAAGGAACTCTCAGCCCTCAACGTCCATGACGCCGCTCCGGAACAGGCGGCGGCCGAGGCGCCGCGCCCCACCGGCCTGCGCGTCGAGCACATCGCCCGCTCGTTCGGCCAGCGTCAGGTCGTGCGCGACGTCTCCCTGCACGTCGAGCGCGGCCAGGTCGCCGGCCTTCTCGGCCCCAACGGCGCCGGCAAGACGACCTGCTTCTACATGATCACCGGCCTGATCGCGCCCGATTACGGCGACATCCGGCTGGACGGGACCGACATCACGGATCTGCCGATGTATCGCCGCGCGCGTCTCGGCGTCGGCTATCTGCCGCAGGAGCCGTCGATCTTCCGCGGCCTCAGCGTCGAGCAGAACATTCGCGCCGTGCTCGAGGTCGTCGAATCCGACCCGGAGCGGCGCGAGACCCTGCTCGACGACCTGCTTGCGGAATTCTCGATCACGCATCTGCGTCGCACGCCGTCGCTGGCGCTGTCAGGCGGCGAGCGGCGCCGCGTCGAGATCGCGCGCGCGCTCGCCGCGCGGCCGCGGCTGATGCTGCTCGACGAACCCTTCGCGGGCGTGGACCCGATTTCCGTCGGCGAGATCCAGCGCATCGTCACCCACCTGCGCAACCGCGGCATCGGCGTGCTGATCACCGACCACAACGTGCGCGAGACGCTGGGCATCTGCGACCGCGCCTACATCCTCAACGAGGGCGCGGTGCTCGCGCAGGGCGCGCCCGACGCGCTGCTCGCCGACCCCGACGTGCGCCGCGTCTACCTGGGCGAGGCGTTCCGCCTGTAGCGGCGCGATGAAGCCCAGCCTCCAGGTCGCGCTGGGCCAGCAGCTCCGGCTGACACCGCAGCTGCGCCAGGCGATCCACCTGCTGCAGCTGTCCCGCGCCGAGCTCGAGCAGGAGATCGCCGCGGCCGTCGAGGCCAACCCCCTGCTCGACTGGGACGAGGACGCGCCTTCCCCCGCGGAGGAGGCGCCCGAACAGGGTATCGCCGAGGCGC
>NZ_DASPLR010000018.1:0-1447 GCF_035627475.1 Brevundimonas sp.
CCGCCGGTCTACTCCGCTGCGATGGACAGCGGGTCAGTGGCGTCAGGGTGGCACAGCTCGGTGAGGCTTTCCCTGGTCATGTAGCGCCGGCACACCGCCCAGTCATCGTGCTGCTCCAACAGCAAGGCGCCGACGAGGCGCACAACCGCCCCTTCCCCCGGAAAGATGCCGACGACGTTGGTGCGCCGCTTGATCTCGCCGTTCAGGCATTCGAGAGGGTTTGTGCTGTGCAGCTTGGTGCGCCGATCCTTCGGGTAGGCCATGTAAGCCAACACGTCGAACTCCGCCTTGTCCATCAGCGCCGCCAGCTTGGAGAACCGGGGCCGCAGGCTGTCCGCCACGCGGCGCCACTGCTCGTGCGCCGCCTCGGCGGTCTCCTGGGCAAAGGCGGTGCGGATGGTGGCGGCGACCATCGTCGGGTGCGCCTTGCCGACGCAGGCCAAGAGGTTCCGCATGCAATGAACGCGGCACCTCTGGAGTGTCGCGCCCAGCACCTTGGAGGCAGCGGCCTTCAGCCCGAGATGGGCATCGGCGATCACCAGCTTCACGCCCCGCAGCCCGCGGCGGGTGAGCGAGCGCAGGAAGTCGCTCCAGAAGGTCTCGGCTTCCGACAGCCCAAGGCCGAGCCCCAGCCCCTCGCGCCGGCCGTCGGTGTTGACGCCGATCGCCAGTATGGCGGCCAGCGACACGATGCGGCCGTCCTGACGCACCTTCACGTAAGTGGCGGCCAGCCATACGAAGGGCCAGTCGCCCTCCAGTGGGCGGTTCAGGAAGGCGTGGACCCGCTCGTCGAACTCCCCTCGCACGTCTCGGGGAGCATCTCCGCCTCAATGCCCCTTCGGGCCAGTGCCGGCTGCGCCGTCGGCTACGATCCCCTCGCACAGACGGCTGAGCTGGCTTTTCGAGATCCCGGTCATGCCCATCGCCTTGACCAGCTCATCGACGTTGCGCGTGGAGATGCCCTGCACGTAGGCTTCTTGGATCACGGCGATCAGCGCCTTCTCCGCCGTGCGCCGCGGCTCGAGGAAAGCCGGGAAGTAGGAGCCGCGCCACAGCTTGGGGATGCGCAGGTCGATGGCGCCGGCGCGGGTCTCCCAGGTTCGTTCCCGGTAGCCGTTGCGCTTGGTCAGCCGCTCGTCCGAGCGCTCACCATAGCCGGCGCCGGTCACCGCCTCGACCTCCAGCTCCTTCAGGCGCTGGGCGGCGAAGCCGACCATCTCGCGCAGAAAGTCGGCGTCGGCGCTCTTCCCACTCAGCTCGTGAAGAGCGATCCTGTGCTCGGTCATCGTGTCACTCCGTCTCGGTCGATGGTCGTCAAGCAACCTCAACTTAGCCGAAGAGCACGGTGACCGCCCGCTCCCGGACGGCTGGCCCGCCTGCGCCAGCTATGGCGAGCGCTCCGGCGGGCCAGCCTCACGCCTCAGACACCACTCGGCGGGATACGGCC
>NZ_DASPLR010000019.1:0-50431 GCF_035627475.1 Brevundimonas sp.
CCCCGAAATGCCGTATACGTCAGGGGTTCGGGGAAGGACCCGCGGGGCCGTCGGGCCTCGAGGTCAAGTGCGATCGGCTCGCAGTTGTCGCTTTTCGGTCCACGAGAAAGCCCGCCGCGGCGGACCGGGCGGGCTCTGGACGCTCTGAGAGCGATGGACCCTGAATGCTCTTAGTGGCCCCGCCTGTCAAGCCGCGTGCCGAACAGCGGGTGCAGCACATCGAGGGAAGCCAGCAGGGCGCGGGTCGCCCGCTCCCTCGCCCGGCTCGCGGGCGCGAACTCACGCATGGACTTGCCTTCGCCGGCCACGGCCTTCAGCACTGCGACATGGTCCGCGCCGAGCTGCGCCGCGACCTCGGCGTCGAACTGCTGCAACTGTCGCATGCGCTGCGCAGTCCGCAGGCGAGACAGGTCCATGGCCGTGGCCGACCCTCGCCCCCCGCACCCGATGGCATCAAGCGGAGAAGACCAGCCGATGGTCGCGCTGCGGAAAATGTCGCGATAGGCAAAACCCGCCTGACGCTGCGCCAGGGACATGGCCACGGACATCAGGCCGTCGGCGTTCGACAGCCGCTTGACCCCCTCGCCGCCAGCGACCCGCGCGAGCTTCACATCCTCACCGGATCTCGCGGTCTCCAGCGCGCGCCGCTCGGCGAGCCCGGCCTCGACGGCCCGAACCTCCAGCCTCGCCTCATGCTGGGCCTGCACCTGGGCGCGCATGTCCTGCGCCATCTTGCGATTGATCCGCCCCTGCCGCCGCTCCGCCGCCGTGCGCTTGGCCCGCGCTTTCCGGTCCGCCGGGCACAGCCGGTCCGCATCGGCATCCAGGGCATCAGCCTGTCGCAGCACCTTCCGCTGCTCGTCCGTGAACGGGAGGTCTTCCTCAACCCGTGGCAGGGCCATGACGCGCTGACGCTCGGTCCGCCGAGCGCGACCGGCCAAGCGCGCGTTCTCGGCCTGCACCGCCTCGGCAGCCGCGCCGAGCACCGAGATGTATTCCGACCCGCTGACGCCTAGCTCGCGCTGCAGCCCCCACACGATCCGCTGCGCCTGGCGAACCCGCCCGGCATGGACCGCGTCGGCCGCCCGCGTCAGCGCCACCAACTGGGCCGGCGACAGGGCATCCCGCCCCAGCGGCGCCACGAATGGGATCCTGCCCACCATGATCACGGCCGGCGACTTCGGAGACACCCGGAAAGCCACGTTCATGACGCCCTCGCTGCACTGGCGACAGGCGTTCCAGCGGCGTTCCGGCCGGTGTTCCTGTCTATTTTATTGAAAGGTCTTAGGAAAAGAGAGGGTGGAACGGTTGGAACGCCTGGAACGGCAGTTCTCACGCGCGCACGGGCGCACCCTCGCAGGTGCGGGCCGACCGTTCCGCGCGTTCCACCCGTTCCGGGCGGCCATTTGTCACCGGAAATCAATGTCATCCTCCGGAACGGGAAGCGGAACGCCGCCGGAACGCGCCGTCGTGGAGGCGGCTCTTTCCAACCAGGGGGTGAGGGGGATGACGGTTGCGCGCTGCTTCCCGGCCAGGCCGAAGCGGATGCTGTCCCGGTGCCCGATGCGATAGGCGTCCCCCAGGGCGTCGAGGTAGGCGAACGTCCGCTTCCAGTCGGGCCACCGGCTGCGGGCGAACAGCTTCTCCAGGAACGGGTGCCGGTTGGCCACCAGGAGGAAGGGATCGCCCTGTTCCTCCAGCACACGCAGGCCCAGGTGCTTCAGCACATCCTCGGAGTCGGAGCGGGTCTCGTGGTCGATCCAGCGCTGGATCCACTCGCCGACCTTCAGCCGCCGCTCGTGTTTGCTCTTGCCGCTGTCGGCGTCGAACAGGAACAGCAGGGCGTCGGCGCCCGGATTGGACACGGTCTCGCTCGCCGCCCGCTGGTCCAGCAGCGGCTGCCAGAACCGCGCCTCTTCCAACGCCTCCTCCCGCGTCAGCGGGCTGTCGTGCAGCAGCAGCCGCCGCCCCGCCGCCAGGGTCGAGATCAGGTCCGCCGTCCGCGGCGCCTCCCCGGCCTCCGTCAGGGCCTGCATCATCGCCGCCACGTCGTCGCGGAACCGGTCCGCCTGGGTCAGCGCCCGCGTCAGCAGCGCGGGGGACTTGTCCGCCGCCTCCGAGATGGCCGCCTTGAGCACCGCCCGCGACGGAAGCGCCCTCTCCTCGCCGGGGGTCCGGGGGGTGGTGAGCGGCAGCAGCCGCACTTCCGCCACCCGCGTGGCCAGGGCCGGGTCCAGCCGCGGCGGACTGATCGCCGCCATCAGCACCGAGCCGACCGCCGTCTGGGTCATCGACCCGCCGTCGACCGCGCCCTGCTTCCGCGACGCCCCCGACCCGGTCGCCATCAGGCGCAGCATGTCGAGCACCCGCTCGACCGCGCCCGGCCCGTTGGCCCCGTCGCTGGCCTCCAGCTCGTCCAGCAGCACGGGCCTGGCCATGCCGGCGATGTCGCTGCGCAAGCCCGCCTCGGTGAAGCTGGTCACCACATCGCCGGACACCGCCGACAGCAGGGCGTGGACGAACTCCAGGAAGGTGGTCTTGCCCGACCCGGCCAGGGCGTAGAGCAGCAGGTGCACGCGGAACGCCGGGACCGCGCCCAGCATCGCCGCCATCACCCATCCCAGCACCAGGTCGCGGCCCGTCAGCCCCTCGTCGCCGATCGGCTCGAACCGCCACCAATCCAGCCGCTCCGAGATCCACGTCCCGTCCGCGCGACCGGCCGGCTTCGCCGACGGCGCTTCGGCCGCGGGCTGCAGCAGGTAGAGCGGCCCCTTGGCCACCTTCAGCGCCTCGCCGATGGTCTGTTTCACCGGCGCCGGCCCGTCCCCGTAGGTCCAGATCTCGTCGCCCTTGTGCAGCACCACCTCGCCCGCCGTGCCCGGCCAGACGCCCAGGCCCCGCACCGTGCGCCGGCGGTCGAACTTGCCCTTGTCGCGGCAGGCGCGGACGAACCACATCACCGCGGCCAGCTGCTCGAATTCGTCCCTCTTGTTCCGGAACAGGGTCAGGAAGTGCGCGCCCGCCCGGCAAACGAAGATGTCGGTGCGCAGCATCGGTCCGATCTTCGACGCCGGCTCGCTGCGGATCTCGCCCTCGGGCATGGCGAAGACCACGTTCTTGCCTTCGAACCCCAGCGGCGTGACGGGACAGACCGCCAGGTCCGGGTCCGGCATGGGGAACAGGGCCTTGGGGGGTGCCTCGGCCTTCTCCCCGGCCGAAGCCGGCGCGTCGTCGTCCGGCGCGTCGCGCACCGCGGCCTCATCCATGACGGCCCCGGCCAGGACTTCGATGGTGGGGTCCTCACTCACGCCGCACGCTCACTCTCTGCCCGCAGCACCCGCTGCAGTTCGGTGTTGAAATCCGCCCCCGGCGAAGGCGCTACGGCGCTGGCCCGCGCCCCCGTCGCCGTCCAGGCCGCGACGGCCAGGCGCGCGCACATCGACGCCCGCGCCTCGCTGTCCAGCAGGTAGTTCAGGGGCCTGCGCACCCCGGCGCGACCGGCGCGATGGGCCCGGCCCTTCACCCGCCACGGGCTCATGTCGCGATCGACCCCGATGACGACCCGCGCCCAGGGCGAGGCCTCTGGCGCGGGCCAGGTGAAGGGCGGCCGCGCCGGATCCGGCTGCGGATCGTCGACGTCGATGCAGCCGTCGGCGTCCCGCAGCACCCCGCCCTGCAGCCGCCCGAGGCTCAGCGCCGCCACGGCCCGCATGGGCCGCCCCGTCCGCATCCGCTCGATCGTCGCCAGCGACAGCGTCGTCTCGATCCCCTCGGCCACGGCCAGGTCCCCCTCGCCGTCCGGCCCGATCAGCCAGCCCCCGCCGTAGACGCCGTCCAGCATCTGCGGGCCCAGCATCTTCTTCCCCAGCGCCTTGTCGCGGCCCGACCCGTCCTTCAGCAGGAACGTCGCGTGCACCCCGCCGGTGAAGCCCGCCGGCGTCTGCACCCGCAGCAGCATGGCCGGCGCCCGCTTCCACGCCCCATCCACCCACTCCGCCTTCGCCGAGGGGTGGAAGTGCAGCTGCGGCGCGGCCATCGCCACGACCTCAGGCGCGATCCCCCGCGCCTTCACGAGGTAGCGTTCGGCCAGTGAGCCCTCGAAGGCCCGGGCCCCGTCCCACATCTCCGCCGCGCGCTTCGCCTTGCGGTCGTCGTCGGCCGTCGGCGCAGGCCTGCCCGTCGCCACGACCGGCTCGGCCGGCGGGCGGTAGTCGCCGCCCATCAGGGCCCTGACCGCCTCCACCACCCCGGCCGCCTTGTGCAGCTCGCGGTACAGGTCGACGACGTCCCCGCCCCGGTCGCAGTCCGCCCAACACCGCCAGCGCCCCGCGGCCGGATAGACCGCGAACGGCGCCGACTTCGACCCCTTGCCCGACTGGCAGATCGGGCACACGCCCCGCCGCTCGTTCTTCCCCGCCGACAGCTTCGTGTACTGGCCGGCGAAATCCTCCAGCGACACCCGCTCGTGCACGTCGTCGAACATGGACCGCTCAGCCATGGGCGGCCTCCGTGCGAGCGGCGCTCGCAGAGGCGCTTTCGATCGACCGGATCCACTTCACCAGGATCTCGATGTTCAGCGGCGCGCCGGCCTTCACCGCGCGCCGCTGATGTTCGGGGCAGTAGCGACGGCGCCGGGCCGGGGCGCAGCAGAACAGGGTCGCGGCGCCCTCCCCGCCGACCGGCCAGCAGCACTCGCCGGCGGCGCGCCCCATCAGGGTCGCGGGGCGCGATGCGGCGACCGCGCCGGTGAAGGCCACGACCTCACGCGGCGGGCGGGGGGCTGCGGCCATCACGCCGCCTCCCGCACGGCGAACGCCGCGTCGCTCGGCCGCGTCAGGCGGGCTTCCGCCCCCGGCGGGATGTCGATGATCCGGGCCTCGCCGCGGAACGGGCGGACCTGGGCAAAGATGAACACGGCGTAGTCCGTGGCCGTGGACCCGTCTTCCTCGTACCGGCCGCGATGGATCGGCAGCCGCTCGCTGAAGGGCGCCAACCAGGCCATCGGCCGCTCGCCGTGCAGCAGGGCGAAGCCCATGCCGCACCGGTCCCACGACCGGCGGATGAACTGCTCGATGCAGTCGTCGTGGAACGGCGGGTTGGTCGCGATCAGGTCCACCCGCCCGAAAGGCGGCGGCGCATCCGACGTGTAGTCGTACAGCACGTCGCCTAGGCCGTAGTCGAAGGCGTCGGAGGTGTGCACGGTCGGGAAGTAGTCGCGCAGGCCGTGCGCCATGTGGTGCGCCCCGGCGGCCGCCTCCCACAGCGACCGGGCGCGCGGGAACTTGCGCCGCAAGATCTCGCCCACCACTCGCCCGCCCCAGGGCGCGGTCGGATAGAAGCTGACGCCGTCCTTCTCCGGCGTGGACGCCACGCTGCCCTGGGGGCCGGAGCGGGCGCGCATCGGCTGGGTGTGTTCGGTCCGCGTCGACCAGCGCTTGGCCCGGGCCGCGACCAGCGGCGAACACCGCTCCCACGCATCCGCCGCCGCCGGCAGGGCCGCGCGGTAGCGCTGGCCGCCTAGGCGGTCCGACCCCATCCGCTCGGCCAGGCCCATCTGCACCAGCACCGCCAGCACGGCCCCGTCCATGACGCCGCGCACCGAACAGGTCCCGCCAGGCCCGACCTCGATCAGCTTTCCCAGCACGGCCAGCCGCGTCGGCGACATGGGGATGTGGTTGAAGACGGCGGCGGTCACAGGTGCCAGTCCCCATCGCGATAGACTTCGAAGCGGAGACGGCGCGGATCAAACCGGAGAAACTGGGCAGACCATCCGGCGTAGAGCGTGGCGTGGTCGAAGTAGAGGACCCCCAAGGCGTCGAGGCCGTTATCCCCGAGCCGTCGGCCCAAGAGGATGGCAAGGCTGCAACCGAGGCGCATCAGCCCGCGCCGCCACAGCGGCATCTCTGCTACGTCGCCGTCGATCGCGCAGTCCTGACCGGTGCCGTCGTAAAGGGGGGCGGTCCACAGATGGCCCAGGGCACGCCGGATGGCGGCTCGGTCGGCCGCGTCCTCCTCGACGTACATCTCGCGCATCAGGCAGTCCCAGCGCACGTTCGACATGCCGTTTTCGAACGTCAGCCCGTGACGCGCCTCCAGGCTGGCAAGCCTTGCGCGATTGGCCGCGACCCGGTCAGCGAGCGCGCTCATGCCGCCACCCGCTCGGGCTGGGCCGCGTCGAAGTTCGCGGCGATCAGGGCGGCCGCGGGGTCGGGGCAGACCATGTTGCCGACCATCTTGTTGATGTCGGTCTTGGTCACGCGGTTGCCGGCGACGTCGAAGCCCAGGACGTAGCCCTTGGGCACGCCCATGGCCGCCGCCAGCTCCGTCTCCGGGTCCAGCATCCGCATGCCGATGTCGACGATGCGCCAGGCCACGCCCGCCACCACCACCAGGCCAAAGCGGGCGCGGCTGGTCACGCTGTGCAGCGGATCGGCCAGATCCTGCGCCGTCGCCGTGCCGTAGTACTTCACCAGGAAGGCGCGCAGCTCGCGCTCGCGGCCGAAGGGCACGGCCATGTCCTGGTCGGCCTCGAGGATGGTTTCCAGCAGGCCGTGGTGCCCGCCCTGGGCGCACACCGCGCCCAGGGGCTCGCCGACGTCGCCGCCATTGCCTTCGTTGGACCCCCGGAACTGCGTCAGGGCCGCCGTCACCAGCCGCTGGTTGGCGGCCTTGCTGGCGATCGTTGACACCGGCGACCGGGCGTCGTGGCCGACCATCCCGGTGTTCGCCTGTTCCATGAAGGCGGCGACCAGGCTGTGGCGTGGCGCGCCGGCCATGACCGTGTGCAGCGGTTCGGTCGGCAGGTAGCCCCGGCCGTTCTCCGAAAACTTGGTCAGGAAGGCCGAGGCCGGGGGGAACCGCGGCGAGGCCGTCACCGTGTGCAGCGGGTCTTCGAGGGACGACGCCCGCACGTTGGCCGGGTCGCGCTCGCCGTAGAACGACGTCAGCACCGGCGCCACCATGGCGAACTCCCCACGCTTGGCGCAGGTCACCGTCTTCAGCGGGTCGCGGACGTCGTAGGTCCGGCTGTCGCCCTTGTGCGTCACCGGCACGATGAACGGGTCGGCGTTGCCGATGGTGTAGCGCAGCAGCCCCTTGGCGATGCGCGCCAGGGTCGCTTCCTCCAGCGGGCGCTTCACCCGCAGGACCCGGGCCTCCTCCGGCGACAGGAAGATCGACGGGCAGGGCCGCGACCAGTCGATGATGTCCGCCGCCGCCCGATACGGCTTCAGGCCCCGGGCCGCGGCGGTCTGGCGCGGCGCGTGGGTCGGCGCCGGCCACACGATGGGCCGGCCGTCGCGCCGGGCGATCAGGAACAGGCGCTTGCGGCTGGTCGGCGCGCCGTAGTCGGCGGCGTTCAGGATGCGCCATTCCACGGCGTAACCGCAGGCCTCCAGCCGCCGCACCCACTTGGCGAACGTCTGCCCCTTGCGCGCCGGGTCGGGGACCAGCCCGCCCTTGCCGTCCGGCTTCACCGGCCCCCAGGTCAGGAACTCCTCGACGTTCTCCAGCATGATCACGTCGGGCTTGCGCAGCTTGGCCCAGGGGATGGCCACCCAGGCCAGGCCGCGCACCCGCTCGCTCACCGGTGCCCCGCCCTTGGCCTTGGAGAAGTGGCGGCAGTCCGGCGACAGCCACAGCAGCTCGATCTCCTCACCCGGGCACACGTCGCGGCAGTCGGTGTCGAAGATGTCGGCGCAGTAGTGCGCGGCCTCCGGAAAGTTGCGCTCGTGCACCGCCAGCGCCGTGGGCCAGTGGTTAAGCGCCGCATCCACGGCCCCCAGCACATGGTGAATGGCGATGGACGATCCGCCCCCGCCGGCGAAGCCGACCACGCGCCGCTTGCGGCGGCCCTGCAGGGCGATGGAATCAGATGCGAGCGGCGCTCGTGCGAAGGAGCCATCAGCCACGGGCGGCCTCCACGGCGGCGAGCGCCTCTTCGCAGGCGAGCCGCACGTCCGGCTCGGAGCGGCCCAACATGCCGGCGATGTCGGCCCAGCCGGCGCGCAGACGGCGCTTCTGCAGGGCGAAGTCGATCTCCCAGGCGCTCATCGGCCCGCGGCGGACGCCCACCCCGTACCCCATGCCGAGGCAGGAGGCGTTGCGGTTGAAGCGCGGGCTCATCCGAACACGTCCCGGCGCGGCTCGCGCTCCGGCAGGATCTCGGCCGGCGCCGCCCGCTCCGAGGCGTCGGCCCCGGTGACGGAGACGCCCTCGACGGCATCGAGATGACGCTTCAGCCGCGCCAGCCCTTCGGCCCGCAGTTGGTCGGGCAGGTTCGGAACGGCCTGGGCGGTGCGCACCAGCAGGTACAGCGGGCTGCCCCGCCAGCGCTGTGCCCGGGGCAGGGTCGAGCGCGCGGCGGACGTCGCCGCGGCCTCCAGCTCGGCCATCCCGGCCTCGGGATCGGCCAGCACAGCGGCCGCCGCCCGGCCCAGCCGATCGAATCGGACCAGGTCGTCGGCCAGGGCCTCGCCGACCAGCAGCGACCGGCGGAACTTCGGGGCCCGCTTCACGAGGCGCCCCCGAACTTCGAGCGCAGGAACCCGCCCAGGCCTGCGGGCCTGGGCTCGGCCGGCAGCCCCAACCGCTCGCACAGCGAGGCATATGCCTCTTCCGGCGTGCGCCTCTGCAGGGCGTCCAGCACCAGGTTCATCTCCCCGCCGGTCACGGCGAACCGTTCCGCCAGCGCGTGAAGGTCGGGGAAGACGCCCAGGCTGTTGGGCGTGACGCGGACCTGGGCGAGGTAGCGCATGGCCTCGAGGGTCAGGGGAGCCGCCATCACTCCGCCCTCCCGCGCACGACGCCCGGCGCCAGCCAGGCCGGTGCGCCCTGCGGAAACCGCTGCGGCTGTCGCGAGGCGCCCGGCGTCAGCCGCCCCGGCCGCTCGGGCCAGCCGGTGACCTGACCGAGGATCGACCAGGCGTCGCGCAGGTCAGGAAGGTCGCGGGCGGTCATTGGCCGCGACCCAGGCGGATCGTGCGGGCGACCTCGTCCAGCTGCTCGCGCGCCTGTTCGATCTGGTGCAGGGCCGCGTCGCCCTCGGCCATCGAGAGCTGGCCGTCCTTCGTCGCCAGGCGCAGGCGTTGCTGCAGGTCGACGACCGCCTCGGTCGCCTCCAGCGCCCCGTTCAGGGCGCACTCCTCGGCCGTGCCTTCGTCGGGGCCGGACTGGAACAGGGCCCGGCTGTAGATCCGCTTGCCGCAGAACTGCTCCAGGTCCCAGATCACGTCCGCCGGCATGACCGCGTCGTGGTTGGGGTTCTGGTATTCGCCGAGCCGCTGGGCGCAGCCCTTGCGGTTGACCAGGGCCGCCGCCGCCGCGGCCAGCCCGCCGCATTCTCCGATCAGGCGCCGGGCGTGAAACTTGTGCTGGAGCCGGTTCATAGGAACGAACGCCTCGCTTTCCTACTGCGCCGGCGCCTGCGCGAGGGCAGGTTCGACGGCGTCATCACAGGGGGTTTCCGATGGTCCGTCCGGCAGTTCCGATTCGAGCCCGGCCAACACCTGCTCGACCCGTGCGAGGGTCAGGACGCCGATGTCTCCGCCTGCCCGCAGCAGGCCGATCTTCTTGCCGTCGTTGAACAGGAGGGTGCTCAGCCGCGCGTCACTGACGTTGCGGCGGGCCCGATAGGCGTCGCAGCGTGCGAGGAATTGCGAGATGGACATGGTCGGATTGTATGCGGGCAGTTGCCCGCATGGTCAAGGGCAAGAACCCGCGTTCATGTGCGGGCAGTTGCGCGGCAGTGTCGCGGCCATGTCCACGACCCTGCTGAACCGGATAGACGAGCGGCTCGAGGCCCTCGGTAAGTCGCCCGAGGGCGCGTCGCGCGAGGCTGGCCTGGGCCGGGACTTCATCCGGACCCTGCGCCGTCGCCCGGAGACCTCGCCCCGCGCCGAGAACCTGGCCAAGCTGGCGAGCGTGCTGGCCTGCAGCGTCGACTACCTGCTGGGCGTCACCGACGAGCCGGGCGAAGGCCCTCCCCTGCCCCTACAGCCCGAGACCATGTTGCCCATCCGCTATGAGGTGGCCGCCGGCGCCTGGCTGGCGACGGACGAGGCCGTGGACGAGCCGCTCGGCGTGCACCGGGCCCAGCTGGTCGAAGGCTACGAGCGCTGGCCGCAGTGGCTGGAGCGCGTGCGCGGCGACTCCTACAATCGCTTCATCCCCGACGGCGCCCTGATCCACGTCGTCGACGCCATAGCCATGGGTTACGAGCCCGCCCACGAAGACGTCGTTGTCGTCGTCCGCACCCGCGCCCAGGGAGCCTTCCGCGAGCGCACGGTGAAACAGGTCGTTCTGGCGCCCGAGGGCATTCAGCTCTGGCCGCGATCCTACAACGACAAGTGGTCCCAGCCGCTCGACGTCGGCGAGGACATGAACCTGGAGAACGGCGACACGGTCGAGATCGTGGCCAAGGTTCTCCGCGCCTACGTGTCCTTCTGATGCGAGCGCCGCTCGTCGCTGGCGTCTTCGTCCTGGGGCTGGCCGCCAGCCCTGCGCTCGCGGACCCCTGCGAAGCGCCCCTGCCCACCCGTGAGGGCCAGACCTTCTCCGGCCCGATCGGCTGGGTGATCGACGGCGACAGCATCTGTGTGCGCACGGCCGACGGCCTGGTCGAGGTGCGACTGGAGGACGCCGACGCGGCCGAACTCGGCACGCCCGAAGGCGAGGCGGCCAAGCGGCGGATGATGCGCAACAAGGCCCGGCACGCGGTCTGCACCGTCCGCCGCGGTCGCAACGGCCGCACGACCAGCTACGACCGGGTGATCGCCGTCTGCCGCGTCGGCGGGGTCAGCCTCGGCCGCTAGAGCTTGCCGGCGGCTTCGAGGCGTCGCGCGATCTCGTCGACGAACGCGATCTCCTCGACGTCGACCTCCCCGTCGGCGTCCACCACCCGACGCAGGGACCGCATCAGCAGCCGGGCGTCGCCGTCCCGTTCGCAGATCCGGTCCAGGGCCCGATAGAAGGCGCGCTCGTCCGGCACGAACGATGCGGCGCGGCGCCGGATTTCCCCCTCGTCCAGCGCGTCGTCGGCGCTGTCGAAGACGTGCTTCACGATCTCATCCATCTCGTCGGGATCGAGCATGCCGTCGGCGGCGCCGACGAAGGTCAGCAGAATGATCTCGTCGCGGCAGGCCTGCATGGCCAGGATCTCGTTCGACAGCCCGGACAGCACGTCGGCCGTCGCGGGGCGCAGGAACGGATGGCTGCGGAAATAGGCGAGGCCGTCGTCGTGCACCTCGCCCGTCGCCAGGTCCGTCAGCTCGACGATGCGCGATCCCAGGAAGCTGCGCAGAGCATTGCGAAAATGGCAGATCGCCCCGACCCGGACCTCGTCCAACTCCTCGCGCAGGGATCGGACGGTGATGCAGCGCCCGGTCAGGTCCTTCTTCGCGTCGGTGTAGACCATGTGGAAGGCGATGGGGTCCGCCGGAGGCGCGTCGACCATCACCATCATGGCGTCGTCGTCGAACGCTGCGCCGCCGACCGGCCGCCCGAAACGCTCCGCCCTGGCCTCCGCCGCGCGCCCCGTCAGAGCCGATCGCACGCGCACGAAATGTTCGAAGTTCAGCATGTTCCCCCGCCTCCCCACTCAACCTAGGCGCGGCCCGCGGGATCGTCATGCGGGTTCTTGCCCGCTTTTGTATTGACGCGGGCAGTTGCCCGCATCATGGTGCGACGTCTTCATCGGAGCGTTCGCCATGTCCGACCTGCCCACCCTCTACACCGCGCCAACCGTGGAAGATGTCCGCCACGCCCTCCACGCCATGCCCGGCGACGCCGACGCCTTCGCCGTCGCGGGCGACCGCGATGACCTCGCGCCCTGCGTCTTCCTGCGCATCGACCGTCAGGTCTGGCGCTTCGCGCCGGTCGACGCGATCGAACTGTCCGCCCGCCTCGGCGCCGGCGAGCGCGGCCCGCGCCTCAACCTCGCCCGCCAGGTCGCCCTGGCCGGCTGCATCGCCTTCACCCGTCAGGTCGCCGAGAGCCGCAAGTCCGGCGTGCTCGACGCGCTGGCGCACGAACAGGCGGCCGCCTGATGGCCCTTCAGCACAACATCACCGGCCACGAGGCCAGCGGGCCGCACGTCATCGTCCGCCAGTTTCCCGGCGCGCGACGCCTCCCCGCCTGGGCCATCCACGTCCTGGTCGCGCTGGCCAGCGGCACGCTCGCCTTCCTGCTCTGCAAGGCCGGGCTGTGAGCGCCCTCCTGACCTTCCTCGCCCGCCGCTCCCGCCGCATCCGGCTGGTGCGCCGCTGGGGCCGCTGGAGCGTGGCGCGATGAGCGCCCCCGCCTTCCAGACCCGGGCCGAGGCCGCCGCCCAGGCGACCGCGAGCGGCGCTCGCATGTCGCCCGCCGACTTCGCCAACCTGTTGGCGGCCCGGCGCGCGGTCGGCATTCATCTCACCCCCTTCGCGCCGCGGCTCGCCCACGCCGCCATCGACGACAAACGCCGCTGGATCAGCTCGCCCCAGGCCCGGCCCCTGAAGGCCGTGCAGACGGCGCTCGTGAAGATCGGCAAGCGCCCCGATCAGGTCAGCCTGGGCGACTACGGCGGGGAGCCCGCCCTGCTGGCGTCGCCCCCGACGCACCTGCACCCACACCTCAGCGGCGAGCCGGACGGCCTCGTCCCCTTCGCCGTCTTCCACACCGGCGTCACCGCCCCGGAGGCCCGCGCCTGCCTCGAGCAGCTGGCCGCCGAAGGCTGGACCCCGGCCGACGACCAACCCGCCCACTGAAAGGCCCGATCATGCCCACCCACGACGACACATCGACGATGAGCGCCCGGGACCGGCGCATCTATCGCAAGCTGCGCGAACTCGCCGGAAGCGACGGCTACGCCTTCGTCATCCTCCGCGGCGAGGGGGCCGAGCTCTACGCCCACGGACAGCCGGCCGAGATGATCCTCGCCGCGCGCCGCCTGCTGGAATCCGTCTGCGAACACATCCCGGCGGACAGCGAATGCAGCGGGTGCAGCACCCTGCGCGGCCTCGCCGAGGCGGGCCTGATCGGCACCACCCCGCCCAGCCCCTCCAGCACCGAGTGCCACTGATGAGCAGCATCACCCCGACCGTGCTGGCGGTCTCCAACGCGCCCCTGATCCGCTGGATCGCCGAGAACCCCGGCGCCGAACCCGGCTGGACCGCGCTCGGCCGAGCGGTCGGGCGCGACACGTCCAACGTGGCCCGCTCCGTCGCCGCCCTGCGCGCCGCCGGCTTCGTCGCCGCCGACAGCCTGACCCTGACCGCCGCCGGTCGCGCCCTGCTGCCCGGTCTCGACGCCCTCGAAGGCCGCTCTCCTGCCCCTCCTGGGGGAGGTGGACGCGAAGCGGACGGAGGGGGCAATGCCGCCCCGACCGCCTGGCCCCACGATCGCCTGCGCCCCAACCCGCTCAATCCCCGCAAGGCCATCGACCCCGTCGAGCTGGAGGGGCTGGCCGAGACCATCGTGTCCGGCCGCCAGATCCAGCCCGTGGTGACCTTCCCCGCCGACGAGCATGGCGTCCGCACCCTGCGCGCCGGCGAGCGCCGCTGGCGGGCCGTCGGCCTGCTGATCGAACAGGGCCGCCTGCCCGCCGGCCACCCCATGCCCTTCGTCGAGGCCCCCTCCGAGCCCGGCCAGGAAGAGGCCGAGACCCTGCTCGACGCCCTGGTCGAGAACGGCCAGCGGGCGAACCTGCCGGCCCTGGATGAAGCCCAGGCCTACGCCGCCCTGATCGAGCGCACCGGCTGGTCCGCCGCCGAGGCCGCTCGCCGCACCGGCAAGCACGTCCGCCTGGTGCAGGAAGCCGTCCAGATCATCCGCAAGGCCACGCCAGAGGCCATCGCGGCGCACAAGCGCGGGGAGATGACGTGGGAGGCCCTGCGCGAAAGCTGCCGCGACCTCGACCTGACCGACAAGCTGGCCCTGGTGCTGGTGGAACTGGCGGACAAGGTGGAGACGGACGGGGTCCACGTCCCCGCCTCCTGGGCTCCGAAAGCGGACGCCTACCGCTGGGCGGAACTGGTCTTCGTCCCCCGCGGGGGCGGCGCCGCCACCCTCTACGAACGCGGCCTGATCGAACTGATCGAACGCGGCCCGCACGGCCTCGCCCGGGTCCGCACCGAAGACCCGCGCGTCGAGCGCTGGCTGGCGGAACACGGCTTTCACGACCGCCGCGCCGAACTGCTTGCCGAGATCCGCACCGCCGTCGTCGGCGACACGGCGGCGAAGCTCGCGGCCGACGAAGGATTCTACGTCACCGACTTCCTCCGCACCGTGGATCCGGCGCAGACCGCCCTGGAGGATTTCACCACCCCCGGCGCCCTGCGCGCCGACCCGGCCGACGCCGCCGACGCCCTGCAGGCCCGCGTCGAACGCGAGAACCCGGTGCGCGACAGCGCCTCTCCTCCCCCGCCTGGGGGAGGTGGCCGCGAAGCGGACGGAGGGGGCTCAGCCGACGCCCCGACCCTCAAGCCCCGCACCGCGCTGGCCCTGATCGAACTGGCCCGCGCCTGCCAGACCCGCGACCTCGTCCACGCGGGCATCAACGGCTCGGCGACCCAGGTCCACCAGGAATGGACCTCGGCCGAGTTCTGCGAACTGCTGCACCACAAGCTGGCGAAGACCGTCGTTCTGCCCGGCAAGCCCCGCGCCGCCATGCTGACCGACGCCGGCCGCGCCGAGCTGGTCCGCCGCGGCTGGGCCTATCCGACCGCCGACGGCGCCGGCATCCACTACAACCCCAAGGGCCTCGACGCCGCCCGCCAGGCCGCGGGCCTACCGGCCCTGACCGACGACACCTGGCACGACAACGCCAGCGCCTTCCTCGACCTCAGCGCCGCCCTGCCGCCGCGCCAGGCGGGCGACCTGCCGCCGCTCACCCCGGCCCCCGACATCCTGCCGCCCGACCGCCCCGGCGAGCCCGGCGCCATGGACGCCGAAGTCTCCCGCGGCCAGGAACTGGCCGCCCGCGCCGCCCGCCTGGTCGCCCAGGGCGTCGGCAGCGACGAAGACATCGCCGAGTTCCGCGAGCTGCTGCTGGACTGCATCGGCGAAGGCCCGGTCCAGTACGGCGACAACGGCTACCTGCTGAACGCCCGCGAGGAAGTGCTGGCCGTCATCGACCCCGAAGGCGACCAGCCCTACGGCCTCGAGGCCGTGCTGGCCATGCTGACCGTCTACGCCGTCAACGGCCTGGCCGGCCTCCCCAACCCCTTCAAGCCCAAGCCGGTGGAGTCCACCCGCGACTTCGAAATGGCGGGTGCGTGATGATCCCGCTCGCCATCCTCGGCCTGGTCTACCTCGCGGGTACGCTGGTCGGTGCCTGGGCGATCCGCTGGGTCGGCCTGCGCTGGCTCTGGCTGGCCCTGCTCTGGCCGCTGGCCATCCCCTTCCTAACCGCCAGCGCCCTGGCCCGCCGGCGCACCTTCACCCCCTACCTGCAACTGGAGCCGTGAGCATGACCCGCCTCACCCGCACCTTCAGCCAGGACGACGCCAACGCGGGCCGCACCTGGTGGAGCGACAACATCGGCCGCTACGTCCGCCTCCAGGATATCCCCCTGACCGAACTGGCGCGCCTCGTCGCCAACGCGCGCGGCCACTGGCCCGGCGCATCCGTGGGCTCTGTGCACCAGGACCTGCTGGCGGCGACGACCGAGGAACTCGACCGGCGCCGGACCGGCTGGGGCCGGAAGGAGCCCGGCCATGCCTGAGACCCTCCGCTTCTCTGCCGCGCCGGAGGCGCCCGAGCTGGTCCCCGGCAAGGTCTGGCACGAGATCCTGACCGCCCTGGTGGGCGACGACCGCGCCCGCATGTCCTACCGCGACCTGCGCAACATGACCGGACAGGGCGAAGACCTGTCCAACCGCGCGCGGCACAAGCGGATGTGGGTCGCCATCAGCCCCATGCTCGACGCCGGCTGGATCGCCGCCAGCCGCGGCGAGGTCCGCATCCTCCCCGCCGGCCGGCGCGAGCTCGACGCCTGCAACCGGCGAGCGGCGCTCGCCCAGGCCGGCGAGGCCGCCTGACCCCATGCCCGCGCTCCGGCTCATGCTCGCCGCCGACCGGCCGGAGGCTCCCGCCTCCGAGCCCTCGCGGCCGCTTGAGCCGGAACTCGTCGACCTGATCCGCGCCATGGCCCGCGCCGACGCCGCCCGTGAGGCTCACTGCAGCGAGGCGGTTGTGCCTCTCGCAACAGCCAGCGTATGACTCCGACCGCTTCCGCCAACTCAGAGTGGAGCGATCTCGACGGGTTCCACGTGCCCAAGCACTCGAAACGAGAGATAAACGCCGTCGGCGAGAAGCTCCGCGGTTTCCTGCCATATCCCTACAGCGACGAAACCGTCCAAATCTTCCGGACCGTTCACGAGCTTCGTCTGGCTCACGTCGAGCCAATGCGGCGGGCGCGCCGGGAGCTCTCTACCGCTGCACGCAAACTGAGCGAGAGCGGACTGACCGCTGGGCGGTTGAAGAGGATCAGCTCCATACGGAACAAGCTGCGTCGGACGCCTTTGACCCTCTACGACATCCAGGACATCGGCGGGTGCAGGGCCATCATGCCGGACATGGACAGCGTGCGTGCCCTCGTGGGCTTCTATGACGGCGGATCGTCTCGATATCAGGCCGCGCGCCACTGGCGCTACATCGACGAGCCTAAGCCGAGCGGCTACCGCAGCCACCATATTACGCTGCATGTTCGCGACGAGGATGGCGTCAGCATTACCACCCGACGGCGGATCGAAGTCCAACTCCGAACGCGCCTGCAGCACGCATGGGCGACGGCCGTGGAAGCCGTCGGCTTGGTCAACGATCAAGACTTGAAGGCCGGCCGTGGCTGCCCGCGCTGGCTTCGGCTTTTCACTCTCATGTCATCGGTCATCGCCGCCGAGGAGGGCTGCCCCACAGTCCCCGGAACTCCGGCCGATCGTGCAGAGCTGCTCAACGAACTGGCGGAGGTTGAGGCTCACTTGGGGGCGATCGCCAACCTGCACAGCTACAACGAGGCGATCCGACTTACGAACGAGTACGCCCGGATGCCCGGTCAGTCGTTCGTCGTTGAATACGACAACATCAACAGGTCGGTGCGGGTGCGCAGCAACACTCAGTTTCGACTAACGGCCGAGGCATCGTTCGTCGCCGAGACCAGCCAAGAATACCCCCAGGCTGTTCTCATCGAAGTGGACCGGGTCGGCGACTTGCGGGCCGCATATCCGAACTACTTCCTCGACGTTCAGTTGTTCACCGACCGGATGGCCGCGGCTGTGACCGAAGCCAGGCGGAGCCGCCCTGGCCGCCACTCAGTTGCGAGTGAGCCTGGCCGGAAGTGGGGCAGCCTTTCTTGGCTGCGCGACAACTACGGCAAGTCGAAGGACTAGCCCATGACCGCCCGCGTCGCCCTCTACGCCCGCTACAGCTCCGACCGCCAGAACGCCCGCTCGATCGAGGACCAGGTCGCGGTCCTGACACGCCACGCCGCCGCGCGGGGCTGGGCCGTGGTCGACGTCTTCTCCGATGCGGCGATCTCCGGCGCCCACATGTTCAACCGACCGGGCCTGAACGCGGCCCTGGACCTGGGCGAGCGCGGCGGCTTCGACATCCTGCTGGCCGAGGACGAGGACCGCATCGCGCGCAACCTCGAGCACCAGGCCCACGTCTTCAACCGGCTGCGCGCGGCCGGCATCGCCATCGCCACCCTCTCGACCGACGCCATCGGCATCCTCGAGGTCGGGCTCAAGGGGGTGATGAACGAACTCTACCTCGACGCCCTGTCGGCCAAGACGAAACGCGGCATGGCCAGCAACGCCGAGAAAGGCCTGGCCACCGGCTCGCGTCTCTACGGATACCGCTCCAGCCCGGGCGGCGAGGTCGTGATCGTCGAGGAGGAGGCAGCCGTCGTGCGCCGGATCTGCGAGGCCTACGCCGACGGCGCGACGCCCCGGGCCATCGCCGCCCAGCTGAACCGCGAGGGCGTTCCGGGTCCGCGCGGCGGCATGTGGAACAGCTCCAGCATCAACGGCTCGGTCCAGCGCGGCAACGGCATCCTGAACAGCGAGGCCTATGCCGGGGTGAAGGTGTACGGCCGGATCCGCGAGACCAAGGACCGCGCCACCGGCGCCCGACGCTCCATCGCCCTGCCGCCGGAACAGTGGAAGCGCACCCCGGCCCCGCACCTGCGCATCGTGCCCGACGAGATCTGGCGCCGCGTCCGCGCCCGCAAGGCCCGCGAGGCGGGCGTCCGGCCCGAGCGCCTGGTGCGCCGTCCGGGGCTGCTGTCGGGCCTGCTCAAATGCCGCTGCGGGGCCTCCTACACCGCGACCAGCGGAGGCCGGCTGCAGTGCGCCGCCGCGCGCGAGAAGGGTCCGGCGGCCTGCACGAACCGCCGCATCGTCCTCGGCCGAGACGTCGAGCGGCGCGTGCTGGAGGGCCTGTCGCAGCGCCTGCTGCATCCCGAGGCCGTCCGGATCTACGTCGAGGAATACCGCCGGGCCGCCGCCGCCCAGCGCGCCGTCGCCGTGAACCGTCGCCAGCCCCTGGAAAAGCGCATCGCAGTGCTGGAGCGCAAGGCCGAGCGCCTGCTCGACGAACTGCTGGACCTCGACAAGGCCGACCCCATGGCCGCCCAGGTGCGCGCCCGCATCGCCGCGGCCAACGCCGAGGCCGCCGAGGCCCGCGCCGAACTCGCCGCCATCCCCGACGAGGCCGCCGCCAACGCCCCCATCCAGCTCCACCCCGAAGCCGCCGCCGCATGGCGGCGCCAGGTCGAGCAGCTGCACGCCTACCTGTCCGACGCCGCGCGGTCGTCTACCGACGCCGACCGCCGCCTCGTCGACGTCGCCCGCGGCCTGATCGACCGCATCGAGATCCAGCCCACGTCCGACGCCCGCGGCGCCCCCGTCGACCTCATCCTGCATGGAAGACTGGCCGGCCTCATGGACGCCGGCGAACACCTGGACCGCTCGCTTTGTACAGGAGCGTTGGTGGTTGGGGGCCACTGCAGCCGCTGGCATACTTCGCCGACCGTCGCGCTGCGGCTTGATTTTTAAGGGGGCAGGCGATGAGCGACCAAGCGCCTATGACCGACACATGGGGCTATCGCCCGCCGCCCGTCACCCCCGCCGTCTCGCGTGAGGAGGCCGTGGCCCAAGTGCGGGCTATGGCGACGGGAGATGTCACCTTCACGCTGGAGCGGTCGTGGGCAGACGTCTTCTGCGGCAACGTCGTAGCGCGGCTCGCCAACGGCTGGACCGTCGAAATATTCAACGACTGCGACGATCTGGATTACGTCGACGTGGTCGTGGCGCCCGATGGACGCCGGTCAACGTTTGAGGATTGGCTGGGGCCCGACGATGGGGGGCGGGACCGTTTCTGGGAGGCCAGCACTTGCCTCTCAGAAGGCGAGTACCGCCAGCTGCTGCAGGCCCTGCGAGGCTAGGGAAAGCCTAGGAACGGCCGGAACATCCCGTGAACACCCTCTGGACTCGCGAGCGGCGCTCGCTCTAGATGGCGGCCAGCCCGGTCGGTCGGCGCCTGCCTGGTCTGAACATGGACAATCCGCTTCCTGCCCCTGCCCCGGTCGCCCTGCGCTGCGGGGTCTGCGACTTCGTGCAGCTGGCCGTGCCGACGCCGGCGCCGACGGGCCCGGCCAGCCGGGTCTGGCTGGTGCATGCGCCCAGCTGCCCGGAGTGCGGCGATCCCGACTTCGGGCGCTGACATGGCTGAGCCGCGCGACATCACCGGCCTTCCCGGCATGGCCGTGCAGTTCCGTTGTCTGCGCTGCGGCGCGGTGTCGGACCGGCCGACCGGCCACCTGGTGCGGACCTACGGCGTCACCACCCTGGCCGAGGCCGAGCGGCGGGCCCGCTGCCTGCGCTACATCGGCGGCGAGCGGTGCGCCGGCCGGGCGATCGCCACCCTGATCGAACGCCTGGTCGCGCCGGAGCCCGGCTTCGCCAACGCCCGGCCGGTCGACCCGAACATCGACGACGTCTTCCCGCTCGATCGCCAGCCGGACTGATGGGCCATCGCAACAAGGATCGCTGGACCCTGGCCGACTGGCGGCCGGGCCACGAGAGCGTCGGCGCCATGCTGCGCTCGAACTGGGAGGTGCTGGCCGAGTGCGACCACTGCCGCCGCAAGCGCATCGTCCGCCTGGGCATGATCGTCCGCTTCATGGGGCCGGAGGTGAGCCTCTGGAACCGCCGCTCGCGCTGCTACGCCTACCCGCCCTGCCCCGGCTTCGAACACTTCTCGGCCCGGCCGCCGGGCGCGGTTCAGTACTTCAGGCTCGAGGGGCGGGATCCGCCGGTCTAGAGCCTCACGCCGGCCCCGGAGAGGCGGCTGCAGGGTCCAGCCGCTCGACGGGGTCGACGTCGCGATTGCAGAAGCGGCAGATCCTCGCCGCCGCCTTGATCGTCTCGGCGCACCAGGGACAGTCGCGGGTGTCGCCCGACGGCGCGGCGGCGGCCGCGGTCGCGGCGCCCTGGGCCGCCGTCGTGTTCGCCACCAGCTGCGCCAGCGCGGCGTCCCGGGCCACACGGCGGGCGTCTTCCTCGGCCTTGCGCTCCGGGCTCTTCAGGAAAAGGGAGCACGGCAGGGCGACGATGAAGAGCGCCGCGCCGAACAGCCACCAGAGCAGGAAATTGTGCCCCCTGGACGCCGCGATGACGCCCGGAATGAGGCCGATCAGCATGCAGGCGATCAGTAGTTCCATGAGACTCCCCTCGGCGCACCGTGCAGCCTGGCGTTGTGAAGCGCAAGGCCGGGGTGTCGCCGCGCGCTTGACCCCGCACACCCGCCTCGCCCAGTGTTCGGCCGGGATGGAGGACGGGTGATGAAGGCGTTGATGGCGGCAGCCCTGGCCGCGGGGATGCTGGCGGGACCAGCCCTGGACCAGACGGCCCGGTCCCCGGCGAGCGGCGCTCGCGCCGGCGACCCCGCCCTGGTGCGGGTGCAGATGGTCTGCAGCCACAGGGGCGAGCGGATCAGCGGCATGAACAAGATCTGCTACTACGACTGCGGCGGCTCGGAAGCCTCCCAGACCGTGGGCTCGGCCGACCTTTGCCCCATCAGCATGCGCACCAGCGGCGGGGCGACCACGGCCAACCGATCACGCCAGCAACCGGCCGAGACCCGACCGCGCGGGCCGATGTGCCTCAAGACCGGCGAGCGGACCAGCGGCATGAACAAGACCTGCAGCTACGACTGCGCCGGCTCGGCCCGCGAGGTGACGATCCCCAGCGTCCAGCTCTGCCCGCTGAGCCTCCGCTGACATGTGCAACCGCTACCGCAACCGCCTGGGCTGGACCGACTACAGCGAGGATTTCAGCCAGCTGAAGATTCCACTGAAGTTCGACACCGCGCGCATCCCCAACCTGGAACCGCGCGACGACATTCGCCCCACCAACAAGGCGGTCGTGTTCCGGCCGGTCGATCCGGCCAACCCCGCCGCCGGCGTCGAGCTGGCCCAGATGCGCTGGGGCCTGGTGCCGTTCTTCTCGAAGGAGATCAGCCGCAAGTTCCTGTGCACCAACGCCCGGTCGGAAACGGTCGCCACGACGGCCTCCTACCGCGAGCCGTTCAAGCGGCGGCGCTGCCTGGTCCCGGCCGACGGCTATTACGAATGGACCGGGGAGAAGGGCGCCAAGACCAAATGGCTGTTCACCCGCGCCGACGGCCAATGGATGGCCTTTCCCGGCCTGTGGGACACCTGGAACAGCCCGGACGGGCCGCTGGAGAGCTTCACCATGCTGACCTGCGCGCCGGGTCCGGACGCGGCCAACTACCACGACCGCCAGCCCGTCGTGCTGGAGCGCGAACACTGGGCGACCTGGCTGGACCTTGAGGCCGACGTCGCGCCCCTGCTGACGGGCTCGGCCGAGGGCAGCATCCGCGTCGAGCTGGCGCCGCCGGAAACGAAACGGGCGGCGGCGGATGTCTGACGCCGGCGACGACGACGCCCTGCCCTTCCTCTTGGTCGACCAGTGGCGCACCGGCTTCTCGGCCGACGGCATGGTGGCGCTGATCATCCGCGACCGGGACGGGGCCGAGCATCGCTTCGCGCTGGATCCGGCGACGGCCGGACAGATGAGCGAGTGCCTGGCGATCGCGGCGGGGAAGGCGGGCTGACGGGCCTTGCCCCGGACATACCCACCATATCCACAGCACGACGCGACTTTTCCCCGGCCTCTCTCACTGGTGGAGCATCGAATCAGTCGTAGGCTGCCGACGCGGTCCAATCCCGGGCCGTCAAGGAAACTAACCATGGCTAACGAAAAAACTGGCAAGGCCGCCGCAAGCGCGGCGTCGAAGGTCCTTCGCGACCCGAAGTCATCGGCAGCGGCGAAGTCCGCAGCGGCCTCGGCCCTCACCCAGGCGCCGAACCGCAAGAAGTAGGACCGAGGGAAGAGGTCGGCTCCGGGCTCGACACCTAAGGAAACCGTCCCCCTCCCCTCATCACCTTACGGCCCGCCGACGCTAGCAACGTCGGCGGGCCGTTTCCATTCATGATGGCCGCCTAGCGGTGAACAAAGTCACACGCGCTGGGGACAGTTCTGGCCGTTGCCCCGCAAGGCTCTCGCCCCGCGAGCGACAGGCCATGTCACACGGCAGATATGGAGCCCAGACACACGAAAACGCCCCCGGCCGAAGCCGGGGGCGTCCCAAGGCATCGTCTTATCCGGCCGACCGAAACGATCAGGGGTCGAGCCATTCGGCCACGGCGCGCAGGATGATCGCGACGACCTTCTTCCACGGCCACTTCATCCCGCGGTTTTCACCGCCAGCGCCGCCGTTCTCGGCAGCGAACTTCTGAATCACCGCCTCCGTGTTCCCGCGCTGCATGCCTTGGCCGACCCTGACCAGGAAATCGCCCTGCATCTGCGGGTTGCCCTTGGCCTTGCGCAGCCAGCCCTGCAGCCACGGTGGTCCCTCGCCGCCGGGGCCGAACGGATCGTAGGGGCCCGTCCCCGTCGGCGGTTTGAAAGGCCGCCTGGCCTCCTGGGCTGCAGCAGCGGTGCCGAGCAGGCCGAGGGTGGCGACTCCCAGGCTGGCCTGGAAGACACTCTTAAGCGCGCCACGTCTGTCAGATGTTTTCGTCATGACTCCTCCCTCTGCGACACCTTCAAGGCGTCGCAAGTCGACGGCGAGATTTGACGTCCCGCCGACTGTTCGTGGATCAAGTGAAAAGCGCACAGTTAGGCAACTGGCATCAGGGTAGTGGCGCGGCCCCAGAGTCCATTTCCCGGCACTACCGTGACAACTAGGCGCACTTTTTGTGACTGCCGTCAAACACGCAGACGAAATGCACCGCACGTCTAATGGACAGCAAACGAAAACGCCCCCGGCCGAAGCCGGGGGCGTTGCTGGCCCATCGAGGGGCGGAGTTTGATCAGGCGCGGGCGCTTCGCCAGCGGTCGCGCGCAGCGCGGGCCAGGGCCGGGCCAGGCGGCCCAGCGGTTCGGGCCGGGTAAAAGTACGTCACGCCTCCGTCGTCGGCGTTCATCGCCCGCTGCGCCGGACTCTGCCGCGTGAGCGCGTGGCGCCCAGCAAGGTCAGCAGCCAGAAAGCAGCAGCACGCGAGCGCCGCCCAGACGAGGATCCATGACGTCAGCTTCCGCATCGGCGGACTCCATGAGCGAAGGGTGAAATGGGAAGCGCCCGGCCGGAAAAGGAGGCGAACCGGCCGGGCGCCCTCGCCGCCGGCGTTGAGGGCCGCTCGACGGACGGAGGAAGGATCAGGGGCAGCCGGGGTCGGGGTAGCCCATGAGAAGGCGCGCCAGCCCGAACAGGAGCAGGCCCACCAGGGGAAGCGCGGGCAACCAGGCCGGGAAGTACGGCAACACGGGACCAACCCGGCGCATTGGAGCGGGAGGAGGCGGGGCCGGAGGCGGCCTCCGCATCACCACACCCTCCACCAGGGCCGCGCCAGCCGCTCGGCCGCCGCCGCGTCGCGGGCCTCGCAGGCCTCGATCGTCTCGATCGCCGCGCGCTTGAACCGGTTGGCGGTGTCCAGCCGCCCGGTCTGGCCGTCGAAGGAGACCCAGAGCTCCCCGGCCGTCGCATCCTCTGCCGGCAGATCCACCGGCTCGACGTCAGCGCGGAGGCTGGCGCCCACCAGCGAGCTGCACGCAGTCGGGGCGATCACGGTAGGCCGCACGCTGGCACAGCCGCTCGCGAGCAGCGCGATTGAGGCCAGGATCGAGGCGCTGGCCAGCGCCTGGGGCTTGCAGCAGTTCATCGGCGTGTTTCCTCGAAAGGGCCTCGTCGGACGCCCGACCGCTCAGGGCCTCGTCCTGGATGCGGTTGGCGTCGGTCGCGGCCCCGGTGCGGGCCGAGGCGAAGGCGGAGTCGGCGCGGGCGGCCGCCTCGCGCTGGCGGGCGCGCTGGCCGCTGTTCCAGAGGAGCCAGACGACCAGGACGACGAGCGCGCCGGCGATCAGCTTCCACGCCAGGGGCGTGAGGGGGTTCTTGATCAAGATCATCGCCAGTCTCCAGCCTTCAGGGCGGCCTCGAACACGAGGGCGTAGCCGGCGATCAGGTCGGCCTTGTCCGTGCCGTTGATGATGCGGCGGGCGGCGACGTAGTGCTTCCGCTGGGCCGCCGCGGGGATGAAGTCGTTCAGCCTCTTGCCGGTGAACCAGCCGTCGACCATGCCGCGGACCATGATGGCGGCGGCGACATCGCGGCGCATGGCGAGATCCGGCTCGGCGACCAGGTCGACGTCGATCCCGATTTTGCGCAGCTCGACCGTCGCCTTCCGGTAGTTGGCCTTGCCGGTGAGCTGCGGATAGCCGCGCCCGGCGTAGCGGGCGCCGTCGCCGGGCTGGTCGTTGCCCAGCTCCCGCGCCTTGGCAGGGCGCTGGCCCTGGATGTCGTACATGCGCCGGAAGTAGGCCTCGCCGCCGTACTCCTTGATCGGCTGCATGGTGTGCGCCGTCTCGTGATAGGCCGTCGCCAGGGTGTAGGCGGCCCAGCTCAGCGGCATAACGCCGGCGCAGGCGCGCAGGATGGCGTTGCACCCCGTCCGCTCGTCGTCGGTCAGGTCCGGACCCAGCACGCTCGTGGCGCTGAGGTGGTCGAAGAAGGCGTCGGGCTTCTGCAATCCTCCGGCTGGCGGCCGAGTCGGAGGCGAGGCTGGCAGCGGCGGAAGACCGGCCTCCTCACGATGCAGCAGGCTGGTCAGTTCGTCGGCGATTTTCTGCGCCCGGTCGCGGGCGGCGCCGATGGCGGCGCGTTCTTGCGGGCTCATGGCAGCACCCGCTCGCCGGGCGGGAGTTCGCCGTCGCCGGCCACCGGCGCCGCCTCCCGCACCGTCACCTCCGCCGGCGGCTCGATGACGGTCTGCCCGGCCGTGGCGTTGACCGCGGCGCGCTCGATCGCGGCCTGGGTTTCCTTCTGACCGAACAGGAAGCCGATGATGTTGGCGAAGCCCACGGTCAGCAGGGCGCCGGTGATGACGTCCAGGATCCTCTGGTTGCCCTCCGGGATGATGACGAAGAAGGACAGCACCGCGATCGACAGGATCGACAGAATGCAGACCAGGCCGAGCGCGAACTGCATCACGCTGAGGTCGACTTTGCGCATGGGTGGGCCTTTCGGGAGTGCGAGCGCCGCTCGCTTTCAGGGGCGCGCGACGGGCGGCGCGGCGTGCAGCAGGACTTCGGGGCCGTCACCCGGGCCGGCGACGACGGCGCCGCTCATGGCCAGTTCGGCCAGGGCGCCGCTGACGACCGCAGGCGGCGCCGTCAGCGGCTCGACGCCCGGCCGGAGTCCCCGATTGGACTGGGCGCGGGCTTCGGCCAGCATGCGGGTGCGGCCGCAGCTGGCGATGTGCAGCCAATGGCGAACCCTCTCCTGCAGCCGGGACGGCAGCCACATCCGCAGGTGCTGCTCCAACAGGGCGGCATGCACGGCGGCCAGCATGATGCACGTGCTGACCTGCCCGGGCGTAACGGGCAGCACCGGCGCGCCCCAGGCCAGCCCGGCCCAGGCCGCGGTCGTCAGCTCGACGCCCCGGTACAGCAGGGTCCCCGACCAAAGGAACATCAGCATCCGCAGCCGCCGCTGGGCGGTCGGATAGTTCGGCCGGTCGGGGCTCATCAGGATCTCGTGCGTCCCGACGCAGGCCGAGGCGAACAGGCACAGCGCGCCGCAGAGCAGGGTCAGCCAGGCGTTCAGCATCACGAGTTCCCCTTGGGGTTTGCGTCGCCAGAGGCGTCGGCGCCCAGCTTCAGCAGCTGGCCGCCGAACCAGGTCAGCAGGCGGCCGACGACGGCGCGGTCGGTGACGACGGGCCAGGCGGCGTTGGAGAACAGGCCCAGCGCGACGGCCACGGCCTCGAGGCGAGCCATATGCAGCCAGGCCGCCACCCAGGGCGCCAGGGCGGCCGCGGTGACCGGACCTGTGAACATGGCGATGGCGAAGTGCGCGGCGGCCAGCTTGCGCTGGCGGGCGTCCACGTCCGAACTGCCCCACAGCGCCGTCGCCAGCCGCGTGCCGGCATAGGGCACGGCCCCGGCGAAACCCCAGCAGGCGGCGACAACGGCGTCCATGGCGACCTCCACGCGATCGCCCAAGGCTGAGCCATCCCGCCGGGCCGTTACAGACGCTTAGGTTCAGGGCGCCGTTGCGCGCAGCGCTCGCCCGGTGTCAGATGCGCCGTCGCGCCCACCACCTCGCAAGTGCGGGCAGATGGCTGCCGGTCCGCCGGCGGATGGCATCAGCCCACGGGCGCGACACCTCCAAGCGCAAGAGGCTAACCATCGATGTCTGACGATTCCGAAGATTCGCTCGCCGGCAGCGGCACCCCTGAGAACGTGGCTTACAAGCTGGCGACTTATCTCAAGCGGTACATTAGCGCCGTCCGCAGTAAGGACGAGTTCCTTGATCTCTACGCCGAGTGCCTGGAGGCCGCGAAGGGGAGACGGGAAGTGAAGCCCAAACCCTAGGATGCCGGTAGCGGCGTCGGTTCCGACCGGCACATGCTCGGCCAGCGGCGTTCCAGCTCGGTGGCCGTGGCGCCTTCGTCGACCCAGATCTCGCGCTGAGAGGCCCAGATGAAGCGGCGCTCGCCGGCGTAGCCGCCAAAGCCGTTGCGGGCGTTCATGGTCCCGCAGACGGCGGGGACGCCCGATACCCGCGACACCCAGACCTGACCGAAGCGCACCGACTCCGGATCCCGCGCCGAGAGCTTCAGATCGGCCTGGGCCTCGGCGAGAAGCTGGACGTCCGGGTCGGCCTGGCCGCAGGCGGCGAGGAGGACGACGGCGAGGGCGACGGGGACGAGTCTCAAGCGGGGGCTCCCTCGGCAAGGCAACGACGTGCAATAGTCGGCGGACCAGGCAAGCTGCGCAACCGATGAACCCCGAACTCTATCAGTTCACTCCCGGCAGCCCTGCCGACCCAGCCACCCTTTGGGTGTGCTTCTCGGCGCGTAACACCAAGCCCGGCACGTTCTCCCAGCATGCCGCCACCCTACCCCTGCCCGGCGACAAGCTGTACCTGAACGCCCCCGGCAACAGCTGGTATCTCGACGTCGAGACTGATGCAGCCGACCTGATCCGGCAGACCCTCGCCCGCCGCGCATACGACCGGGTGGTTTTCTTCGGCAATTCGATGGGGGCGGCCGGCGCGATGATGCTGGCGCCGAGGTTTGACCCGGACCGTCTCATCTGCCTGTCGCTCAACACCCGTGTCGGCGAGCCGCTTTCATACAGCGGCCTCTACATCAAAGGCGTTCGGCGCGACCTCCTGCCCGACATCAGCCGTGAACTCGGAGGCCGCACCGCCGTGGTCAACGGCGTGTACGAGCCCTTCGACGCGGGGGAGGCGCTGCTTTTGCGAGAGGCGCGCCCGGAGATGCGTGTCGAACTCCTGCGGACGCCGCACTACGTCGCGCCGCGGCTTGAGAAGGCGGGCGCCCTGACGGCGACCATCCTGGCCCTGGCCGAGGGCCAGCCGCTCCCGTGCCCTCCCGAGATGTTGGCGACCCCCGACGATCTCCCCACGGCGGCCCACGCTGCCCGCCTGCTCCAGGCCTTCGTCGGGGATGCACCGCCGGACTTCGCAGAGGTCTCCGCCCTTCCGGCGGCCTGGCGCGAGCGGCTTTGGCTCGCCCTCATCACCCACGCCCAGAAGGGCGCGCCGGCCGATGCCGGGCGCTACGCGGCCGCAGCCTTGAAGGATGACCCCGACTTCATCCCGGCCATCCGCGGTGTCGTGCAGGCGGCGTTCGCGACCCGCGATCCACACGCACGCCTCGCGGGCGAACTGCTTCCTCGCTACCTGGCGCTCAGCCGAACCGAGCGGGAGCTGCGCATTGCCGAAGCCGTCGCCCGCAACCTCAACATTCCGCTGCCAGCGGTGGCGGTTCAGGCGGCTGCGCCGACTTCGGCCATGTAGGCCTGGACGATGGAGGTGAAGGCCGCATGCTTCGCGGCAGCACGCTTTCCCGCCATGAACCACAGGGCGACATCCGAGCCACGGTAGTCGGCCGTCACCCCGTTATTGTTCCGCGCGCCGACGTAGATCTCCAGGTCGATCAGCGCGGACGTAAGGATCGTGAGGGTTTCCGGACCCTGGCTCACCCCGTTCTTGAAGAATTCGCCCCCGTCTCCGTCCCGCTGGAACACCGTGAGGCCCCGGCTGTCCGTCGAAGGGGCGTTCACGCCCGAGGCCGAGCTGTTGTACTGGCCGGCCATGAGGTCGGAGGCGTTCCGGGTGCGCAGGGACAAGCTGGCGCCGGTCTTCGTGGCGGCGTAGGCGAAGCCGGCGTCCTGCACATTCGTCCGCTCGTAAACCCCATGGCAGCCCTGCGTCCCCGTGGCGCTGGCGCAGTGGGTCGAGGGGACGAAGCCGGTCGCCAGGTAGTCGTTGCTCCCGTCGAAATCGAAACCCCGCCCCGGCGTGAATGCGGGATCGCCGTGCGGCGTCCCTTCCCGCTCCGGGAAGCGCAGGTCGATGCAGGCCGCCTGCGCATCGTGTACGGCCATCAACAGCAGGGCGTCGTTGTCGGCCCACACCTCGGCCCGCTTCAGCCGCCGCACCATCCGCTCGATCGGCAGCAGCTGCGCCCAGGTCGGCGTCACGTCGCAGGCGTCGGCCCAGGCCTGCACCTCGCGCGAGGGCGAGGGGCGCAGCAGGCCTGCCATGCGGACGGGGTGCATCGCCATCTGATTTTCCCTGAAATGACGAGGGGCGGACCCGAAGATCCGCCCCTACCCTTGCCTAGCCGAGCCATGCCACACGGCGCCAGGCCCTGACGAGCCCTGCCTAGCCCAACCGAGCCTGGCCGGGAGGTGAACTCTGCCTCAGTCCTGATAGACGTCAAGCGCCAGGCTAAAGTCGTACGCCACGTTGCCCGGCGTCCAGCTGGCGCCCGTGGGCAGGTACAGCAGGCCGTAGAGATCGCGGGCGGTCTCGCCGGCGCCGTAGAGGCTGAACGGCGTGATGGCGCGGTCGATCGGCTGGCCGGCGGCCTGGGCGACGGCGGCGCCGCCCTGCAGGAAGCTGGTGAACTGGAACCGCCCGACCAGGTTCTTCAGCGCCGCCTCGGTCAGGGCGCCGGACGCGCCGACCAGGGGCGCGTTGTCGGCCGGGTAGGCGCCGTCGGCGAAGGGCGCGGCGCGGAACAGCAGCAGCTCCAGCGCCGACGGCATGGCCACCGATCCGCTGGCCGCCTCGAGCACGACCGACGCGCCGGAGATCGTGCCGCTGGACTGCGCCCGCCGGGCCGCCTTTGCGAACACCAGCGGCGCGACGTCGGCCGCCGTGGTCGAGTTGGCGACCAGGTCGAGCGCGGCATAGGCCGTGGCGCTGGCCGCACGGGTGAAACCCGCGGTGACGCGGGGCGTGAACATGGTCATGACGGCCTCTCAGGGAACGGGGCGGGATGCGAGCGCCGCTCGCACGGGCGGCAGGCCTCTCCCCCACCCCCCTCTCCGCGAGCGAAGAGGGGGCGAAGGAGCCGCTTCGCGGCGCGGTTTTAATCGGGCACGTCCGACGTGCTGGGCGTGATGTGGACGTAGACCTGGGCGTCGAGGGCGAAGAGGTCGGAGACCGGCGACTCGACCGTCACCGTCACGTCCGGCGCGTCCTCGGCATGGTCGGCCGTCAGGCGGAAGAGGGTCGTCTCGACGGTGTCGCCGGGGGTGATCTCGCGCACACGGAAGCGGGCCAGGATGGTCAATGGAAGTCTCCTCGGCGCGCAGCGCCGTCTGTCGCCCTTCTCCTCTCGGGAGAAGGGGTGGGATGAGGGAGGCCGTCAGGCCTCTTCGTCGTCCTCGATCTCGGATTCGAACTTGCCGATGGCCAGGGTGCCGCGCGGATAGAGGGCGGCGACCGCCGAGGAGGCGGTGTCGTTGACCAGGTAGAACCACCACTGGCTGTCGGCGAAGCCGATCGACACCGTGACCTTGCCCGGGTTGACCCCGGTCGTGATCGGCCCCTGGGCCAGCACCAGGTTGGCGTGGAAGTTCTCGGCCGTGCCGGGCGCCAGGGTGTCGGACAGGTTCACGTACAGCTTGCCGGAGCGGCTGTCGGGGTCGGCGATGCCGATGATCTCGATCACGCCGTTGCCGCTGATCGGGGCGCGGTCGAAACCGCCGGCGGCGACCGGGCGGGTCATGATCCCCTCGTCGCGCGGGTTGGTCCCGAGATCCCGGAACCAGACCCCGCCCTCCAGCCAGACGCCGGCGGTCGGGGTCGAGCCGTTGTAGGCGCCCAGCACGATCGGGCCGTGCACGTCGGCGTTGGCCCGGTCGATCGGTGTCTCTGTCCGGTCGATGTTGGCCGCGGCGTTGCCGTTGATGACGGCTCCGTTGGTCGAATAGAGGCCCCGGTTGGCGTCGACGCTGCGCGTGCCCTTGAAGGTCAGCTCGGCCGTCCCGTCCACCTGGGCCGTCCGCGCGCCGCGGGCCATGAAGCTCTGGTCGATCACGCCCGTCGCGTGGTCGGTCATGGATACGAGGTGGTCGCGGGCGCCGGCGATGGCGCTGCGGACGAAGCCGAAGTCGCCGGCGGACTGGGCGACGATGGCTTCCTCCGCCCCGTCGGCGTCCAGGACGCCCCGGTTGACCGTCACCTGGGCCTTGTAGGTCGCGCGGTAGAAGCGTTCCGGACAGCGCCGGTCGATGTCGCGGTCGTCGCAGCGCACCGTGGCGCCCTGCCCGACCAGCATGAACATGGTCCCGACCGTGTCGGTGCCGTGATAGCTCATCGCCATGTAGCGGCGGCGGAAGGCGGCGGCGCCGTCCGTCGCGTCGAGGCGGAAGTAGCCCTCGGTCGTCAGTCCGTTCCAGCCGCCGAAGACCTGCAGGTCGCTGCAGGGCACCATCAGCTGGTTGCGGGCGATGCCGTTGACGATGGCGTGGCTGGGGGTGGTCATCAGCGCCGTCGACAGGGCGACCGGCGGCTCGTTCAGGTAGGTCCCCCGGCGGTACTCGAAGCTGGAGGTGAAGCTGGTGCGGTTCTCGCCGATGCTCTCGATCTTGTAGGCGCCGGTCAGGCAGCGGACGTCATCGTTGGCCGTGCCGGGCTCGCCCCACATGTTCGGCGCGGCGACGGTGTAGCCCAGCGGCACGTCGGCCGCGAGCGGCGAGGCCAGGTTGACGGTGATGCCGTAGCGGTTGGGCCTTTCCGGCGTCGGCGCCGTTAGCTGCACCGAGTTGATGTTGATGAAGACCGGCGCCTGGGGCCCGCGCAGGCGCCAGACCCCGTTCTTCAGATGCAGGGTGTTGCCGTAGGTCTCGGTCGCGCGAAGCGGCAGGGCGAGGTGGATCGGTCCGCCGACGCAGTTCTGCTGCCAGCGCAGGGCGGCGCGCAGGAAGGCGTGGTTGGCCTGGCGCGCGGTCAGATCCCCGCCGGACGACGGGAACTCGAGCTGCAGCTCGATGTCCTCCTCGTCGCCGGCGTTGTAGAACACCGGGCGGCCTTCCACGAAGGCGTCCTGGATGGCCTGGGCGGGGTCGGCGTGGAAGTACTCGGTCGAGACCAGGCTGCCAGCGCCCTCGGCCGTGGCGCCGAACCAGGCGATGAACTGCGCGTCGCTGGCGCCCTGGGGCAGGGCCCCGGCGGCGATGGCGATCTCCTTCAGGTCGCGGCCGCGCCGGCCCATGCGGCCGAGCATGCCCATGCGGGTGCGGGCGGGAAGAGCTTGCAGGGTCATCAGAAGCCCTCGCGGATCTCGCGCACGCCGACATAGACCGGCTCTTCGGTCCCGTCGTCGCGGGTGAAGACGACGCGCAGGTCCCAGGTGCCGGGCGTCGCCGCGGTCAGGGCCGCGTCGGACGCCGGCAGCTGGATCTCGAATGTCCCCTCGTCCGCGTCGGTGACGACGACGGTCTCGCCCGACAGGGTCGCCGCGATGACCTCGCCCTGCTCCACCCCCCGCTCGGTGCGGCGCTGCATGGCGGCGCGGATCTCGGTGACGCTGGCGAGGTCGAGGTAGGGCGTCAGCGCCCCGGACTCGTCCACCTCGACGATCTGCATTGGCTCCTGCCAGCCGATGTCCTTCCAGACGGTCTGGGGGACGGGGTCCAGAAGATCGGACATCTCAGGCCCCTCCCGTGGTGGTGAACTCGAAGGGCTCGGTCCAGTCGGAGTAGAAGCCGTCGATCACCGCGGCGATCGCGACCTCCAGCGTGGCGCCCTGGGTCACGGTCGATGTGTTGATGGTCCAGATCCCGCCGCCCAGATTCACCGGCTCGTTCGGCGATGCCGTCAGCCAGTTCTCCATGCCCAGTTCCCGCCAGCGCGTGGCCACGTTGGCCCCGGTTTCGAGGCCGGTAAGCGTGATCTCCAGCTGCACGCCGTCCTCGGCCACGCCGCCGATGGTGGGCGTGTCGATGCTGTCGGGATCGGTGTCGCCGAGGTCGTCGTCCGACAGGGGCGCTTCGCCCTCTTCCGTCTCCGGATCCCAGGCGTTGGCGGCGGCGATGTCGATGACGACGTAATCGAACTCGACCGCCAGGTTCTTGAAGTCGATCCGTGGCGAGCCGACGACCTCGACGGTGATGTCCTGGAGCGCGTCCCACTCCCCGTCTTCGACGGCGATCTTGATCAGCCGTTCGCCGAGGATGTTGAACCCGACCAGGTCGGTTCGGCACCGCCCCCAGCCGGGCGCGGTCATCCGGTGCATCCGGCGCTTGCACAGCCGCCGGCCCTGGCCGTGGCTGGGCACGGCGCCCAGAGGCAGCGACTGGGTCATCACCGCGCCCAGCTCGGCGATGTCGGCCTCGTCACGCCAGGGGTCGCCCGGCGCCATCGAATACGCGTGGTCGAGCGAGTTGTAGCTGAAGGCCAGTTCGTTGACGGCCTGTTCGCTGGGTCGCCCGGTATTGTGGACGATCTCGCGGATGTGCCCGCCCTCGGCCTTGCCCACCAGGGTGAAGGTGGGCTCGCGGAACACGCCCGCCTGGACGGTCCACGAGCCGTCCCCCGACTCGGCCATCCAGCCGTCGCAGGCCTCCAACAGCCGGGCAATGACTTCCACCGGATGGGTGGACGCATAGTAGAACACGCCGACCGCCCGGTAGCGCGGCTCGGAGCCGCCGGCCTTGAGCGGGATCTCGTCGTCGCAGTCGTCTGCCGCGGTCGTCCAGGACTGGATCTGCGGCAGGATCAGCCGGTCGAAGCGGTCTCCACGGGTCTCCGTCTCGGTCGGTGTGGTGAGATAGTTCGCCAACAGCACGATCGGGTTGAGCGACGGAAGGTGCGTCGCATCGTCGTCCGGATCCTGCTCATCGACGCCTTCGGGCCGCCAGTCGTAGTGCTTGGCCTTCGCCTCGACCTGCAGCACCGGATAGCCGTTCGGGAACACCCGGTGAAACCGGTCCTGCTCGACCGGCGCGCAGATCAGGCAGCCCGAAGCGATGCCGTCCAGCCGGTGATCCTCGGTCCAGACGTCGGCGCCCAGTTCGGAAAACGGCGTGGGGCCCACCGGCACCTCGCCGCTCCCGCCGAGCGTGGACTCGACCGTGTAGCTTGTCTCCGTCGGCAGGCCGAGGCGGGTGAAGATCCACACCCCGTGGCCGCCGTACGCCCCTGTCGGCAACCGGTTGACCTTGTTGTTGGCGTCGACGGTGACCTCGTCGTCGTGCAGCCAAAGCTTGCCGATGGAGTCGAGCTCCTGGTCGGCGAAGGCGATCACGTCGTAGAGGCGTTTCTTCGACTCCCACAGCATGTAGGGCCCGGAAACCCGCGCCTGGCCCAGCACGTACTGGCGGGCGGGCATGGGCTGCAGCAGGGCCGTCTTGCCGGCCTCGGACTTGGGCACTTCCGGCGCCATCAGGGCCGCCGCGCCGGCCTGAAGCCCGGTGTAGACCAGACCTTCGACGACGGCCCCCGCGACGTGGGCGATGGCGAAGGCCGTGTTGATCCCGACGCCGGCGTTGATCAGGACGGTCGCCGTCGCGTGGGCGACCCAGTTTCCGACCGCCGCGACGGCGGCCACCATCGCCTGTGGCATGTCGTTACCTCTCGGGCCAGGTCCAGGCGGCGGCAGGGGCGGCGCGGATCAGGCCCAGACCGGACTGAGCCTTGACGGCCCAAAGGCCGCCGGTGCGGACCGCGCCGGCGAGCGCCGCTCGCCCATCAACGGCCCGCACCTCGACCGCGCCGATGTCGCCGCTGACGGGATCGGCCGTGCTAACCCAGCCGTCCGCGCCGAGCCCTTCGTCGAGCAACGGGACCAGGCCGCCCAGGGCGTCCAGAATAAGGCCCGCGCCCGCCTCGCTGTCGTAGGACCCGCGCCAGCGCGCCGCCGGGTCCCGCCCGGTCCGCAAGAGGGCCCAGTCGGCGACGAAGATCATGCAGTCCTGACCCGCCAGGCCGCCCCAGACAAAGGGTGTGCGCGCCGCCTGATCTAGGAAACCGCCGAGTTTCAGTCGCCCCACAGCGGCCACTTCCGATTGGCGCGCTCATACCTCGGCGTGCGGTCGCAGCCCTTGTCGGTCGGTGAACGCCGGATCTGGTACTGCCGGGTGAAGAATGACAGCCAGGGCCGGCGGCGGTTCACCAGGCCCCAGCCGATAGATAGGGCCACGGACCGCGCTCCGAAGCGGCGCGCCGTCACCAACTGGTCTGCTACGCCCCGGCGCAGCCAGAGCATGTCGGCGACCGGCTGCAGGTCCTCGCCCAGGAACAGGACGCCGAAATTCGCCTCCGCACCCCGGATCGACGGCGCGTCGAGCTGGGCCAGGGCCAACACCCGGTCCGACACCCCCGACAGGACGAAGCTGGTCCGTTGCGCCGCGCCGTTCACCACGGCCTCGAACACCGGCACATCGGTCACTTCGCCGACCCCCAGATAGGTCGCCCCATCCGTGGTTTCTACGTTGTCTTCGGGCAGCTGGCGGTCGCCGGCGGAGGAACAGCAGCGGAGCACAGGGTCAGTGGCCACGCGCAGGAAGTAGAGCGCGCGCACCTGGTTCTTCGCGGCGGCGGCTGCGGCCTCGCTTGAGATGAAAGCCATGGTCAGACCCCGAAGGCCTCGACGAAACGCACCGAGGTCTCGGCGCCCCAGGTCCCGTCGAACCGCGGCCAGGCGTCGCCCTCGCGGTCGTCGATCCGCATCAGGATGTGGGGGTTGATGAAGTTCAGTGGCGTGTCGTCGGCGAAGGCTTCGCGCACCGTGGGGCGGACCTCGCAGGTGTCGACGCTGCCGACGTTCGAGATCTGGCGCTTCACCATGTAGGCGCGCTTTCCGACGGTCGGATGATCGACTTCGAAGACCATGCCGCGGCCGATGCTCCACCCGCCGCCGCCCGACAGCCGCTGGATCGCCACCGTCGTCGCGCCGAGCGCCACGGCGCCTTGCGACCGGGCGGTATGGATTTCAGGCGTCTCCTGCAGGTACGGCACTTCGAACAGGCCCACGCCCTGTTCCGCGTCCAGCATCAGCGCGTTCCACTCCTGACGCTGCGCCTGGGTGGTGATCTTCGAGCCGTCCAGCTCCATTTCCCACCAGCCGCCGCCGTCCACCCGGGCTAGTTGGCCCGGCCGGAAGATGGTCGGGCCACCGTCGAAGACGGTCCCCACGATCCGCGGGCGATAGAAGCCGATCGGAAAGGACGACAGGGGCCAAGCGTCAGCCATGCTTCACCCCTCAGCCCCTGAGCAGCCGATGCTCGATCGTCATGTCCGGGTTGCGCTCCCGCACCATCTCGACCGCCTTCTGGATGGCGGACTCGTGGGTTGCGGCGAACATCTGCTGCAGCTTGGCGTCGGGGACATACCCCTCGGGCACGGCCATCTTCGACGTCAGTTCGATCTTCGCCGTGCCGCCGCCCCCGCCGAAGCCCGGGCTCCCCGGCGAACCCCAGCCGCTGGAGCCGCCGCCCAGGCCGAACACGCTGCCGATGGCGCCCAGCCAGTCGAAGCCGCCGGAACCCGAGCCGGTCCCGCTCATGCCGAAGGCGCCGGAGCCGCCGCCGATGATGTTGAACAGCAGGTCGAACAGCTGGCCGGACACGTCGTCGAGGCCCTTCAACCAGGCCTGGCCGATCTGGTCGGCCAGCCATTCCTTGAAGTCGCCGGCCACGGCCGCCCGCGCCCCCTCGCGCCAGACCTGGCGCATGTCGTCGATGCGGGCCTGGCGGGTCTCCTCCAGAGCGTCGAAAGACGCGCGCAGCTCGTCGGCCCGGTTGGCCGTGAAGCCGCTCATGTCGGCGAAGCGGGCCTGGTCGCGCTGCCACTGGGTCAGTTCCGCGCTGGTCCGGGCGTCGTCCTCCGACAGGCCCATCTTCGTGTAGCGGTCGATCAGCTCGCGCAGCTCCAGCTCGCGCTCCAAGGCCGCAATCAGCTGCTCGTTCTTGGCGATGCGCGCCGTCTCCAGCTGGAGCGCCAGCTGCATGCGCGAGATTTCCTCGGCGCTGACGATCTCGATCCGGTCGTAGCGTTCGGCCTTGATGCCGGCCGGGCGGGCGGAGGATCCGCCACCGGCCCGCACTCCGCCGCCGCCGGAGCGGACGGGCGGGGCGACCGTGGTCAGCCGCGGCGTGTTTACCGACAGGCCCGAGAGGTCGTAGTTCGACGCGACGGAACTCTCGTCCGTCGTGCCGACCCGCGCCGCCATGGCCGCCTGGTCGCGGATCCGCCGCATGCCCCGGCGCAGGTCCGCACCGCCCGGGACCAGGTAGCTCATCAGGGTCTGGAACCCCGGATCGTTCGCGGTCTGGCGCGCCCAGCCGAGGAAGTCGGCCAGGGCCGAGGTCGTGCCCGCGATGGCCGGCGCCAGTTCCACGAAGGCCCGGCGCATCTCCATGCCGATCCGCTGGTTGGCGATCTCGACCTCGCGGTTGGCGGCGTCGAGGCCGGCGACCAGGTCGTCGCCCATGACCAGGCCGAGATTCCGCGCCTTTTCGGTCGCATCGGTCAGGGCGGTGCTGCCGCGCATCAGGGCCGGGATCAGTTCCCGGTCGATCCCGAGCGCGTCGGCGATCTTGGTCGCCTCGGCGATGTCGCCGGTCTCCGCGATCTTGTCGGCCACAGCCAGGAGCAGCTGGTCGGCGCTTTCCAGGCTGGCGATCTGCTCCGGCGTGAAGCCGATGGCCTGCAGGGCCTCGACCACCTTGCCGTCGCCGACCCCGGTGCGGATTGCGCCGATGGCCTTGTTCAGGCTGCCGAGGCTCGACTCCATCGCCCCGGCCGAGGCGCCAACGTCCTCGGCGGCGAAGCGATAGGCCTGCAGCGCCTCGGTCGTCACCCCCAGCTGCTCGGCCTGGTCGGTCAGGTCGGCCGCCCAGGTCATGGCCTCGCGGGCGCGGTTGATGGCGATGGCGAGGCCGCCCATGGCCGCCGCCGCCGCCACGCCCAGCGGGCCGACGGCGCTGAGCGCCCGGCCCAGGCCGCCGGCCTGGTCGGCCAGGCCGGCGATGGCCTGCTTGCCCTCGTCGGCGATGGCGTTGACGCCCTTCAGCGCGGGGTTCGCCTGTTTCGTGCCGGCGCCCAGCTCGGCCCACATCTTCTTGCCGCTGTCGCCGATCTGGTCGAACGTCTTGCGGACCAGCTCGCCGCCCTCGACGAACAGGCGGACGCCGACGCCCTTGCTCCCCGAACCCACCATCTCCGCCATGCCGGCCTCCGATCAGGGTTCGGACGGTCTGCCGTCGCCGCCGGCGTCCTGCCGCGCCTTCAGTTCACGCCGCTTCGACTCCGCCTCGCGCATGGCGGCGAGCGCCTGCGGCTCGTAGTGGTCGATCAGTTCATCCAGCACGGCGTCCGGCAGGGCGCCGGACATACGCCGCCGGATCTCGGCCCGGTCGATGCGCATCGGGCTCATCCCGCCGCCGCGCCAGGCCGAAGGGCGCTGCAGCAGGGCCCAGAGCCGCCCGCCCTCCTCCGTCGTCGGGCGGTGCTCTACTTCGGGGCAGAACTGTCCGTTGCGGCCGCGCCGGCCTTGGCTGCACGGCTGGTCCGTCGCCTTGCAGCTTTCGCGGCAGTATCTCGGGTTGGGGCCTGCGCCGTCCGCCCGGAAGAACCAGGCTGCGAGGCCCCCGAGGGCTTTCCCTCGGCGAGGATCCGGTCGGACAGGGCCGATATGTCGGCCATCAGCTTCCGCTCCAGCCCGTCGTGCAGCAGGGCCACGGCCAGGGTCTGGCGGTTGATGGGGGCGACGGTCTCGCCGTCCAGCGAGATCCCCTCCCAGGCGACGAGTCCTTCCAGCACCACCTCGACGCTGCCGATCAGCATGCCGATGCGCCCGGCCTGGTCCGGGTCGGCCGGATTGAAGCGAGCGCCGCTCGCATCCTCGCCGCCGAGGCCGTAGTCGGCGAGCGTCGTGTCCAGGTCGTCGGCGGCCGTGGCCATGCGGCGGATGACGCCCTGGGCCCGGCGCCGGGCGGCGTCGAGATCCATCGACGTGAGCCCGCGCACCTGGCAGCGGACGCCGGGCAGGATGTGGCCGTAGTCGCGCCAGACCGGCCGCGCCAGTTCCGCCAGCTGGTCGGCCGTGGGGAGCCGGATCATGCGTAGGTCGCCACGTTATTGTTGACGGTGATGCGGGCGCCCGGCGCATCGGCGTCCTGGAAGGCGAACCAGCTGATGGTGCGCTCGATCAGGCCCGGTCCGCTGACCGCCAGTGGCGGCGCGTTCAGCATCGCCTGGGGATGCTCGAAGGTGATCTTGTGGTTGGTCAGGACGCCCAGCAGTTCGACCTTGGCGCTGAACTCGGTGTCTCCCTCCTCGATGTCGTCGAAGGCCTCGGCGACCGAGCCGAAGCGCGCCGTGCCGCCCATGGACGCAGCGCCGGGACGCAGCTCCGAAATGGTCGGGGTGGTGGACAGGAAGGCCTCCTCGGCCAGGCCGCGGTCCCAGTTCCAGGTCGCCTCGCCGGTGCGGGTGGCGGCGACGTCGTCGATCTTCAGCAGGGCGCGGCTGATGGCGCCGGCGCTGACCATGGCCGGCGGCGCGTCGCCGGCGAAATCGGCCAGGCGCGAGCGGCGCAGGCCCCGCAGCGGCAGGGTCAGTTCGAAGTCCTGGGTCTGTTCGGCGTTGACCGACAGCGACAGGCTGGGCACCGCCAGGCCCTGGTACTCGCGCACCTGGTCCGCCGCCGTGCGGATGGCCAGGGCGAAGTAGTGCGGCGTCTTCGAGCCGGAGTTCCAGACGTGCGGATAGATGCCCGACACGGCCGCCCCGGTCGTCGGCGCGCCCAGCGCGTGACGCAGCAGCAGCGGGGTGCGGCGGCTGTCCAGCCGCACCGTCAGGTCGCCCGAGAACCGCTCGAAGCCGGGCGTCGGCTTCACCGGGTCCAGCGAGTTGTGGCGCGGCAGGCCCAGCTCCGGCGACGGCCGGCGCTCGCGGCTGACGTTGCCGCTGAAGCTGACGAAGGGGATGTTGATCCAGTCGTCCGCCGCCGGCGCGGTCGTCGCATCGGCCATCGGCGCGATGCGCATCTCGCAATCGGCGCCGTAGAACAGGTCGTCGGGCATGAGGGCCTCCGGTGCAAGAAGCGCGGCGCCGAAGGCGCTGCCGTCGCCCTTCTCCCTCAGGGAGAAGGGGTGGGATGAGGGTCAGGTGTCAGGGGAGCGCGGAGGCTCAGAGCCTGCCGGCGATCTTCAGGTCGATCTCGGTCGCGAGGCGCAGGACGCTCCCGGCGTCGATCGCAGCGCGCGCCTCGCCGATCGGCATCTCGTCGATCCCGCCCTCGAGGGTGACGACCGGGACCTTGCCGGTCGATCCGCCGGCCTCGCCGTCGAGATCCCGATCCAGCGGGGCGTCGGTCTTCTTGGTTCCAGCCTTCGCGGACATGGCGCGCTCCTAGCGGGGATAGGTCAGGCCCAGCATGTCGCCGGACCGGACGCGAAAGGTGACGCCCAACACGGCCAGGGAGCCGTTGGGCGGCAGGTCACCGTCCTCGCGGCCGACCAGCCAGCAGCGCTCGGCCGCGCCGCCCAGGGTGGCGTCGTCAGTGACGGCAGCGGCCATGGCGGCGAGGCCATGTTCGAAGGTCTGCAGCCGCGCCTGGCGCAGCCGTTGCGGACCGGCGCAGGCCAGCTCGACGCGGACGTCGCACTCGACGGCCCAGACGGCGCCGTTGGGCCCGCCCATCTCGGCCCGGTTCGGCCGGGTCTGGACCTTCAGCATGGCGGCGGAACTGATCAGTTCCCGCTCGTCGCCGTTCGGCTCGAACGGGGATTCCGGATCCAGCTGCAGCCGGTCGTCCGGGCCCAGGATGTCGCCAGCACGAAGGGCCGCCTCGATGCGGCCGTGCAGCGCCTGATAGGCCGTACCGACCGGACCGATGCCCGCCATGTCACATCTCCGGTCCGGTCAGTCGCGCCTGGACGCCGCCCTGGTCGCGCTCGAAGGCGGCGATGAAGCGCCGGGCGATCTCGTCGGGCGCATCGCGTTCGGTGCGGCGGCGGATCACGTCGCCCCGCAACAGGCGGGGCAGCCGCGGCTCATGGATGACCCAGAACACGACCTCGCGGTCGTACTCGCCCTTTCGCAGGGCCCGGACCCCGGCCTTGCGGCGCTTTCCGGTCCGGCTCAGCCCCTTGTCCAGCTTGGCCACGAACACCCCGACCAGGTCGTCGTTGCCCGGCGTCGGGATCCACTGCAATCCGCCGTAGCGGCGCAGGGCCACGTCGAAGGTCGAAACCGACTTGGACGCCCGGCCGCTCGGCCGGCGCACCCGCCCCTCGCCCCAAACCGCGGCATTCGGGACCAGGGCCCCCTTCTTGCCGTTGACGGTGACGGTCGCGCCCTTCTCGAAGGCCATCGTCACCTGCGGCATGGTCGAATAGACCAGGGCCGCCGGGTTCAGCGTCTCCTTCGCCCCGGCGGGATAGAACCGCACCCGCCATGTCTTCTGCAGTTCCGCCCCCCGCGCCAGGCGCGAGGAGGCAAAGTCCTGCCGCAGTTTCGATTGCAACCCCTGGGCCGTGCCGACGATGGCCGTCCGGGCCGCCCGGGCGACGTGGCTGCGGCCCTTGCGCATCTCGTCGTCGAGGTTGCCCAGCAGGGCCGCGCCGATCTGCATCAGGATCGCTCCCTAGGCGGGCTCGACGTCGCAGACCCACCAGCCGCCGTCGTCGGGCGCTTCGGGGACGGCGGCGAGCGCCCAGGTCTCGCGGGCGCCGCTCCAGGGCGCGGCGCCGAACTGGATCAGGTCGCCGCGACGGGGCGACGGCACGCCAGCGCGGCGGAAGCGGACGGTCGGCTTGGACCGCACCCAGGCGGTCTGCTGGATCTGCTCGGCCTCGCTCGGCCGCTCCAGCACGGCGCGGATCTCGACGTCCGTCGCCGGCGCGTCGAGCGAGCGATAGACGGCCGGATCGCAGAGATGCGTCTCGACCGCGTCGTCGATCCCGAGGACCAGGTCGGTGAATGACATGCTGGGCCTCCGCGTGAGGAAAGCGCGGGAGCGAGCGGCGCTCGCCCCCGCGTCAGGCGGGCGATCAGCCCGGGTCGGCGCCGTCGTCCAGGTCGACCACCAGGGCCGGCTGGCTCCAGACCGGCAGGGCGTTCATCTGGTACGCCCACTCCTCGCCGCGGCCGTGCTTCATCGGCTCGACCGTCATGTGGATCAGGTCCGCGGTGTCGCCGACGCTGCCCAGTTCGGCCATGTCGATGGGCGGCGCGACGTAGGTGCGCTCCACGTCGATCGTGCCGGTCGGGTAGGCGTGCCCCTCGCCCTCGTCGATCAGACGAACGGTCGAGTCCGCGCCCCAAGGAGTGTAGCGGGCGCGGTACTCGCGCAGCACGAGGCCGGCGCGGGTGTCGAACGTGCGGCTGAAGCCGTTGGCCGACTGGCTGCGGCCGACCGCCAGAAGGGCCTGGGCTTCCGGCGTCTGCAGGAAGTACTTCTGGAAGCTGGCGTGGTTGATCAGCGCCGTCATGAACTCCGGCGAGACCCGCGCCTCGATGCCGTTGGCCGTCTCGTTGATCAGGTGATCCTCGATCCAGGCGACCACCTCCTCGATCTTCTCGGCCACATTGGTCGAGGTGTTGGCGAGGTCGAAGTAGACCGTCTTGCGAGTGACGCCGAAGATGGAGTTGAGGTCGTAGAGGGTGTCGCCGGCGCCGTCTTTGATCAGCCCCTTCAGCGCACCCATCTTCATGACCTCGAGGGTCATGTCGAACTTCAGGCGGTTGCGGCGATGCCGCTTCTCGACGAAGCCGGCCAGCGTATCCTCGCCGTCGCGCGAGCGGCGGGCCATGGCCAGCCAGTCGCGAAGATCCACGGCCATGACGCTGTCTTCGTGGCTGACGTTCGGGATCTTCAGGATGATGCTGGACGACTTCTCGTGCCGGGCGATGCTCGACGGGCGGCCGTCCGGCGTGGCCGGCAGGGCGCGGATGACGCCGTTTTCGATGATGATCTCGACGAAGGCCGTGGGCAGGCCTTCGGCCGGGAACATGCCGTCGGCGTTCAGCTGGCCGAAGGTCGACGGGATGGTGTTGATGGACGCGACGTGGTCGGCGGCCAGGAACGGCAGGGCGGATGCGCCCTCAAGGACTTCGGGGTCCATCGGGACCTCCTTTTCTCGGGATGATGTGAGGGAGCGCCCTGCGGGTCGTCAGGGCCGCGGCGCGTCAGGGCGCACGCCGCGGCCGTTTGGGTTCGGGCTTAGCCCGAGACGCGCGGCTCGATGCCGAGCGCCTTGAGCGCCTGATAGGCGGCGGCCTTCTGGTCGGCCGTGGCGCCGTCCGGCCAGACGATGTTCTCGCGGCGCAGGATGGCCCGGCCGCGAGCAAGGACGTTGACCTTGCCGTCGACACCGACGTCGGCCACGGCGTTCTCCAGGAAGACGCCGGCGATGAACTGGCTGCCGTCCGTCCCGGCCGGGTCCCAGGCCACGGCCTTGCCGTCGTCGTCGGGGAAGTTGACCCCGATGGTCCATCGGTCCCCGGCGGCGAAGTCGGTCGCGCCGTCGGCCAGGGTGAAGTTGATGCCGCCGTTGTAGGCCACGGCGACCGTGCCGGTGCCGTCGACCGTGCCGTCCGGGCGGGTCACTTCGAACTCGCCGGCGTTGGAGGCGGGTTCGATGATGACGACGTTCCAGACGCCTTCCTGGGCGCCGGCGTCGGCCGTCACCGTGCCGATGGAGCCGTTGCCAGTGTTGCCGGCATCAGCGGTCGGCGTGACGGCGGCCGTCCCGCGATCGACGATGGCGGCGAGCTGGCCGAGCGAGACCTCGCGGGCGGTGCCGACGCCGCCCTTCAGGGTCAGGCGGCTGGTCGTGTAGGTCGAGTCGGACTCGGAGTGGATGAGATCGCTGAGGCCCATGGCCGCAGCGGCGATTGCATAGGCGCGCATGGTCATGGCGGCCTCCTCTTCGGTTCAGGTTGGGAATGCCCTGAAGGCGGGAGCCCCGGCCCGTCAGGGCGCGGGCCGGGGCTGGTGTCGGATCAGGCCGCCGCGGTGCGCCGCGCCTCGGCCCGGCGGGCCAGGGCGGAGGGCTGAGCATCGCCGCTGGAGCCGGCCGTCGCGTCCGGGCCCAGGCGCTTCGAGCCGGCCATGGCGGCGCCCAGCTGGCGGACGGCCTTGGGCGCGGAGGCATGGGCGGCGATCGTCGCCTTGAACTGGGCGAAGGTCTGGCCGGTCGCGATGGCGGCGTTGGCCAGGTGCGGATGGGCCTTGGCCTCGGCGCTGCCGGCGATGCGCTGGGCGTCGGCCTGGGCGCCGGACTGGGCCGTGGTGTCGTCCGCCGGCGGATCGGCCGGAGGCTCTTCCTCGGGCTTCTCTTCCTCGTCCGGCTCGTCGAGGATTTGCTGAATGCGATCCAGCTTGTCCTCGGCGGAGGCGTCGATGGCGGCGATGCGCTCGGCCTTGGACTGGCGGGGCGCGGTCGTGGTGCTGCGCATGGGGGTCTCCTTGGATGCAGCGGGCGCGGAGCCGGAGACCGGAGCCGCAGGGGGTTGGGAGTCCTCGGCCGTGCCTTCGGCGGGCGCGGCGATGTGGGCCAGCAGCTGCTCGAAGGCCTGCTCTTCCGTGGCGATGCCGTCGACGAAGCCCAGCGCCTCGCCGGAGCGGGCAGGGTCGTCGTGGCGGGCCATGTAGGCGTCGGCCTGGGTGGCGAGCAGCGCCTCCCCGGTCAGGTGAGGCCTGCCGGCGGAAACGTCGGCGATGAAGTCGCGCCCTACCTGGGCGACATCGGAGGTGAGCGCCGTCAAGGCGGTCTCGCTCAGTGACTTCCACCAAGCCCCGTCGGTCTTCAGGCCGTCTGCCGGGAACTCAATCGACGTGATCTCCACGCCTTCCTTGGCGAGCGCTGCGGACCAGTTCTCGTGCACGATGACCGCGCCGATGGATCCGACCAGGCCGACGCCCGGCGCCAGGATCCGGTCCGCCTGGGCGGCGATCCAGTAGGCGGCCGAACAGGCCATGTCGGCATAGACCCAGATCGGCTTGCCGCCGGCGGCCTCGCGGTTGTCGCGGATCAGGGCCGCCAAGGCGGGCAGCCCGCCGCCGACCACGCCGCCGGGGCTGTCCAGGCGCAGGAACACGCCCTTGACCCGTTCGTCGGCCAGAGCCTCCCGGAACGCGATCGTCAGGGTGTCGTAGCCGTGGAAGACGTCGCCGCACCAGATGTCGCCGCGCTCCACCAAGGGCGTGTCGCAGCAGATCAGGGCGACGCCGCGGTTCAGGCTCCAGCAGAAGCCAAGGTCGTCAGGCTCGCCGGCCCAGCGCGGGGAATAGGCGAGGCGCTCCTCCAGCGGGACTTCGGGGATAGGGTCGCCCGCGGCCTCGGCGTCCTCCATCGCGAGCGGCGCTCGCCGGCCCTGCCCCACGAAGCTCAGCTTGCGCAGGATCGCGTCCATGCGGCTGGGCCGCTCGAAGGCACGAGGGTCCAGCGCCCGCAGCCGCTCGGCGTACGACCGGGCGGCTGTGGACGTCATCAGGACGGGGCGGCCCGCATAGCGGGTCGCGAGGCTGGCGGGATCGCGCATGGGAACCTCGGTCAGGCCGCGCGCTCGGCCAGCGCGGCGTTGTGGGCGGGATCGCGGCTGGTCTCGGCGGCGCGGGCCAGGGCGCCGGACTGCGTGTCCAGCTCGAGTTCGGCCCGGCGGGCCTTCTCGCGGGCCTGCTGCTCCAGCACTTCTTCCCAGTCCTTGCCCTGCTCGGCGCATTCGTCCTCGAGGGTGGAGACCTTGGCCTCAATCCTCGCGGCGGCGGCGTCGATCTCCTTGGTCGGGTCGATGAAGCCGCGACCGGGACCGATCCAGCGCGACTGGGCGTAGGCGTCGACCGCGTCGTAGAAGTCCGGCGCGCCTGCGGGCATCTCGACGTAGCCGCTGTCGAAGGCCTCTTCGAGCCAGGCCACGAACAGGGGCTTGACGATCTGGGCCTCCAGCCGCGCCACCAGCTCCTGGGTCTCGTTCCAGGCCGGGATCATGGCCGCCCGCGCCGACGAATAGTTCGTCTGCGAGTAGTCCATGGTCAGCTCTTCGTAGGTCACGCCCAGCGAGGCCGCGATCAGGCGGATGACGGCGCGGATGAAGGCGTCGAACTGGCTGACGTCCTTGGCGCCGGTCTGCATCTGGATCTCGTCGCCGAAGGGCAGCACCGGCATGCGGGCGCCGCCGTCCAGCGAGACGGGATGCTTGTCGTAGAAGCCCTCGCGGCTGCTCTCGTAGCCGCGGATGTCCTCCATCGACAGGCTCTCGGACACGGCGTCCGGACCGGCGCTGGACTTGATGAAGGCCACCATCAGGGCGTTGATCGTGGCGGCCTGCAGGGTCGCGTCGGTGAAACGCGACAGGGCGCGGAAACTCTTCAGCGAGGCGGCGAAACGCGAGACGCCGCGCGTCTGGCCCGCCTCCTCGCAGTCGAAGGTATGCAGCACCTGGGGGCGGCCCCAGGGCGTGAAGCGGTCATAGCCGGTCCAGTTCGGCCGCGCCGTGGCCACGCCCAGCTCGGAGGGGTGACGCTCGCGGATCCAGTAGCGCACCGGCACGCCGGCGGCGTTCCGCTCGACCCCGCCCGCCAGCTGCGGGCTGTTCGGCTTGCCCGTCGGGTTGGACAGGCGGTCCGGGTGGACGATACGCAGCCGGGTCCGATAGCGGGTCGGCTCGTCGTCGGCATACTCGACCAGACCCAGCGCCTCGCCGTCGATCATGTCGTGGCTGACGATGAGGCCCAGCAGCTGGCCGAGGTTCTTCTGGCGTTCGGCGTCGATCTGGAAGTCGTGGCCGTAGGCGAAGGGCCGAAACTCGGTCTCGATGGCGGCGCCCAGCTCGCGGGCCTGCTCGATCGAGATCCCCAGCGCGCGATAGTCGGGCCGCGACGAGAGGCGCCAGCCCTTGCCCACGGCGGCCGTGCGCTTGCGCTTCACCGCCGACTTGGCGACCGGGTCGTTGCGGTGCAGGGCCCGGACCCGGGCGACCGAGGTGTTGCGGTGCGGCAGCCAGGCCCGGTCGGGCGAGCGCATGGTCGCCACGTCGGCCATCATCGGGTCAGTCTGGGAGCCGGCGTCATAGGCGGCCGGGACCAGGCTGTCGCCGATGGTCCCCACGCCGCTGGCCATGGCGCGCACGACCATGCCCACGCCCTGGGGCAGCGGGCGACCGGACGCGTCGAGCAGGCGGCGGGGCTGGGACATGGGCGGGAGCCTCCGGCAGAGGGTGGAGAGGGGCGGCGCGGCCCGGACGCGCATGGCCACGCACGCCCCTCTCCGATGCGCGGCATGCGCAACGATGCGAGCGGCGCTCGCTTAGACGAGAGGGCTCGCTACCTCGGCGCTCGGCTGAACATTTTCGGAGGCGGAGGCCGGAGCGGCGACCTCCGGCGCCGGCTTCTCGCGGCCCTTCCTGCCCGGCTTCTTCTCCTCCGGCGCGGCTTCGCCGTCGCCGGCGAGCGCCTGCAGCTCCTTGTTCGCAGCGTCGACCCGCGCGATCAGCGTCTGCGGCACGGGCCGGGACGGAAACTTCACCAGGGCGGTGACGGCAGCAGCGTGCTCTGCGCTGGCCACGGCGAGGCGCTTTATCAGATCAGTCATCGGTCCCTCCTTCGGGGGTTCAGGTCCGCCAGCGGAAGCCGATGGCTCCGCGTCGGCGTCCGGTGCGGCTGGCGCCCTCGGCCTCGAGGGCGCAGATCTCGGCGTCGAGCCGGTTCAGGTCGGCGGCGCCGTAGTCGACGCGGCGGCCGTGGGCGGTGACGCTCTCCACCTGGCTGCCGCTGATCAGGCGGTCGCGGGCGGCCTTCAGCGACGCCAGGCGTGCGGCGTCTTCGGTCGAAAGGGCCATCAGAGCTTGCTCCGGCTGTCGTGCCAGCCCCGGCTCTCGTTGCCCGGGTTCTCGGCCGTCTTCGCTTCCGGGACCTGCGGCGGCGCGGCGTCGGCGTGTTCGAACAGCGGCAGCACGGCCTCGGGCCGGGCGGCGCGCGCCTCGAACAGCATCTGCCACTCCTCCGGCGTGCGCCGGAACGCGCCTCGGAACCAGGCCAGGCCGCGGGCATAGACCGCGAGGTCGAGCCGCTCGTTGGCCTGGCCGGCGATGCGCTCCCACCAGCCCCGCGCGTTCGACCGCATGGTCTTCGGCTGGCGGAAGACCTCGGCCACGTACTGCTTGAAGTCCTCGTGGGTCGCGTCGGCCGGGTTGTAGAGCCCGCCCGGCAGCCGCCCCGTCTCCTCCGTCGCCGCGATGGTCGTGGCCAGCATGGCGTAGACGGCCGACTTCAGTCCGTAGCCGCCGACCAGGTGCGGCTCGACGGTCAGGCCGCCCGACTTCAGGTGGATCGTGCGCCGCTTCCCCTTCACCAGGGGCAGGGAGTCCGGATCCGACGCGCCCTTGATCGCCACCACGTTGTGACGGCCGCGCACGAAGCGATAGACCCGCTCGGTCACGCCCTTCTTGCCGCCCAGGTCGATGCCGAAGATGTCGAAACCCAGCGGTATGGTCGCCTCGCCGTCGAAGCGGCGGGCCACGACCTGGGCCAGGGCCGACCAGGCCTCCGGCTCCAGCGGGTCGATCTCGATCACGCCCCAGTCGAACCGGGCCATCGAGAGGTCCGGGCCGACGGCGTAGGCGTCCCACTCCACCCGGTCGCCCTGGACGTCGGCGGCGCCGATGATCTCGCAGGCCCAGGCGGGGACCAGGCCACGCTTCACGAACCGGCCGCGCGACTCGAACAGCTTCTGGTGCGGCGGCGCATCGACCGTGGGGTCGTAGGCCATGCCCAGCTTCTGCTGGGTGAAGACCTTCAGCGCCTCCGGATCCTTGCCCGTGGCCACGTCGCGCTTGGCCTGGTCGTACTCGTTCCAGAGCAGAGTCCAGGACTTGAACGGCGAATAGAGCTGCGACAGGTGGAAGCTCGGATCCCGCCCGGCCGAGCCGCGCGAAAGCCAGTGCGCCAGCCAGGAGGCCGGGAAGGCGTCCGGCGGGGCCGGGTTCAGGGCGTTCACCGCCGCGTACTTGTCGTCCGGGTCGCGGTCCTCGTAGGTCTTGATCCAGCGGCCGCCCGCCAGCATCGCCGGCTTGTGCACCTCGTCGATCTGCTGCTCGCAGCCGGCGCACTGATAGGCGACGCGGCCGGCATGGGCCATGGACGGGACGAGGCGGTCCAGCAGCAGATGCTGCCTGGCCTCACAGTGCGGGCAGGCGACGTAGTACAGCCGCTGGTCGCCCCGCTCGTACATCACCGTGATGCGGCAGTCCGGCAGGGTCTTCGGCGTCGACAGGTACAGGCCCTTGAAGTCCTCGTGCCCGTCGCCGCGCGTCTGCGCCTGCTTGATCGGGTCGCCCCGCCCGCCGGCGTCGGCCGGGAATTCGGACACCTCGTCGCAGATCAGGCGCTTCACCGAACGGCCCTGCAGGCCCTTCGACGAGATCGCCGTCGTCACGATCAGGAAGCCGCGCCGGAATCGCTTGGTGGTCGAGGTCGAGCCGGTCCGGCCGCGCTCGACCACTTCGAAGATGCGCTTCCTCAGCTCCGGCGTGGCGTCCACGGTCGGCTGCCACTTGGTGACGTTCCAGTTCCGCAGCTCGTCGAGGCTGGGCAGCACCATCATCATGGCCGTCGGGTCGTCGACGACGGTCTGGCCGATCCAGTTCAGCGCGATCTCGGACTTGATCAGCTGGGCGCCGGCCTTGATCGTCACCGATCGGGCCGGATGGTCCGCGTCCAGGCACTCCATCGGCTCGACGCCGTAGGGCGTGGTGGCGTTGCGCCACTTCCCCGGGCGCGATGACCCCGATTCCGCCCCGACGTACCGCTCTTCCTCGGCCCACTGCGCCACGGAGCGCATCGGCGCGGGCTCGGCGGCCTCCGCCAGGGCGCCGAACACGACCGTGCCCGCCCTGGCCAGGCCGGCGATGCCGGCGAAGGCGCTGGCCATGGCCGGTCAGTGCGCTCCGGCGGCGAGCAGGGGCAGGTCGGGGTCGATATCCGCCGGATTCGACGCCGCCGAGGCGTCCTGGTCGGCCAGCTGCTGCATGTCGCGCGCGAACTGGCCCATGACCGCCTCGAATTCCTTCGCCAGGTAGCGCGCCAGGGCCACGGCCTTGTCGGGCGCCACGCCGAACTGGGTGCAGATGCCCGCCGCGGTGTCGCGATGGCCCTGGCTGACCCGTTCCCGCAGTTTCGCCACCGCCTGGGCCGCCGCATCCTCGACGGCGGACACCTCAACCAGCTCGCCGGCCATCTTGCCCAGCTCGAGCCGCTTGATGGAGAGCTCGACGCCCTCCTTCTCCGCCTTGGCCGACCGCTGCGCCGGCGCCTGCGGCGCACGAGCGGCGCTCGCGCCCTGCCCGCCGACGATTTCCAGCGCCCGCAGCCGCTTAGCCTCGTCCATGTGGCCTTCGAGCAGGACCAGAGACGCCTCCGCGTCCACCCCGCCCTCGCCCTCGACGATTCGACCGGCCCCGGCGTGCTTCGAGATCATCTGTTTCGAAACGCCGCAGAGCGACGCGAAGGCGGACCGCTTCATGCGTCAACCCTCCCGTCCACCGACAACCGTTTTCGTAAACCGGTCCACTAAAAGACCCTGGGGCCCCGAAATGC
>NZ_DASPLR010000020.1:0-1203 GCF_035627475.1 Brevundimonas sp.
ATGGCCAAGGAAAAGTTCGAACGCACCAAGCCGCACTGCAACATCGGCACGATCGGTCACGTGGACCATGGCAAGACGACGCTGACGGCGGCGATCACGATGACGCTGGCCAAGGCCGGCGGCGCCAAGGCGATGAACTACGCCGACATCGACGCGGCGCCGGAAGAGAAGGCGCGCGGCATCACGATCAACACGGCGCACGTCGAGTATGAGACGGCCAACCGTCACTACGCCCACGTCGACTGCCCGGGCCACGCCGACTATGTGAAGAACATGATCACGGGCGCGGCGCAGATGGACGGCGCCATCCTGGTGGTTTCGGCCGCCGACGGCCCGATGCCGCAGACGCGCGAGCACATCCTGCTGGCCCGTCAGGTCGGCGTGCCGGCGCTGGTGGTCTATCTGAACAAGGTGGACCTGGTGGACGACGAGGAGCTGCTCGAGCTGGTCGAGATGGAGGTGCGCGAGCTGCTCTCCAGCTACCAGTTCCCGGGCGACGACATTCCGATCACCAAGGGTTCGGCCAAGGCGGCGACCGACGGGGTCAACCCGGAGATCGGCGAGAAGTCGATCCTGGCGCTGATGGAGACGGTGGACGCCTACATCCCGCAGCCGGAGCGTCCGGTGGACCTGCCGTTCCTGATGCCGGTGGAAGACGTGTTCTCGATCTCGGGCCGCGGCACCGTGGTCACGGGCCGGGTCGAGCGCGGCATCGTCAAGGTCGGCGAGGAAGTGGAGATCGTCGGCATCCGTCCGGTGCAGAAGACGACCTGCACGGGCGTCGAGATGTTCCGCAAGCTGCTGGACCAGGGCCAGGCGGGCGACAACGTGGGCGTGCTGCTGCGCGGCACCAAACGCGAGGACGTCGAGCGCGGCCAGGTGCTGTGCAAGCCCGGCTCGATCACCCCGCACACCAAGTTCCTGGCCGAGGCCTACATCCTGACCAAGGAAGAGGGCGGTCGTCACACCCCGTTCTTCACCAACTATCGTCCGCAGTTCTACTTCCGCACCACCGACGTGACTGGCATTGTGACACTGCCGGCCGGCACCGAGATGGTCATGCCTGGCGACAATATCTCCTGTGAAGTCACGCTAATCGTGCCGATCGCGATGGAAGAGAAACTGCGCTTCGCGATCCGCGAGGGTGGCCGCACCGTCGGCGCCGGCGTGGTTGCGAGCATCATCGAGTAATGACCTGTCGCG
>NZ_DASPLR010000021.1:0-85039 GCF_035627475.1 Brevundimonas sp.
GGGTGGGAAGCGGCTGTCCGCCTTGGCGGCCTGGAGGCGCGGGGCCGCTAGCCGATCCCGAAATCGCCCCAACTGAAGTCATTGACGTAGATGTTGATCGAGTAGCCAGGCGAGTCGCCTTCAAGGGTCAGATCTTCCTGATAGAAGTAGGTGATGTGGGCCGATGTGATGCCGTCATTGTCATCGTCGTCAGTCACAACGAGGCTCAACCGCCAATACTCGACGCCCGAACCATGTACCGACCATGAGTGCCTCTCCAAGATGCCGGGTTCCTCGGAGAAATTGTAGTCGCCCACGCCGCACAGCCAGTTTACATTCTGACCCATGTGACCGTCGATGAGGCTCTCGAAACCGCTCACGGTCACGTCCCACGGACCAAAGCCATTGTTCCTTTCCTGAAGGGAGAGAACCTCGGTCTCGAACACGACGATGTCGGAGCCGCTGCCGCCGACGAAGTCATAGGAACCGACATTGTCCTCGTGAGGCGTCGCCACGGTTACTGTGTCGTCGCCGTCGTGGCCATAGACCGTGCCCTCCTGATCCCCCGCGTAGTAAATGAGGTCGTCCGCCACCGTGGAAACCAATGCTTCGAAGTCGACGTAGTCGTAGTAGTTGTTGGCACGGCCCTCGATGAAGATTTGGTCGTAGCCTTCGCCGCCGCTGACGCCAGCGTTGGGGCCGCCCCCGACCGACATGAACTGGCCGAAATCGGCCTCGACGGGGGGCCTGATCGTACCGTCAGGAATGTAGGCGTCGGTATTGAGGTTCGAAGGTACCGTGGTGCTGCCGAACAGATAGAGGCTGGTAACCGACTCAACCGTCAGGACTTCACCGGGCATCGAATCCTGCATCGTCTGTCGTGCAAACGGACCCATCGTCGCGGACACCGAAATGCCGGACGTCCGGCTCCGACGCGATGGTGTTTTCAGCTGTGCGGTAGCGCCGGTCCCAACTCATCGTGACCTCGACGGCCTGGCCCCAAGTCACGCACTCCGGAATAATGTTCGATGGGCGAGCGCGGCCAACCGTGCAGCAACCCGGGTTCTCCGCCAGCAATCGAGCACCGTTGCCGTACGGAACGACCGGGTGATATTGCAGCTCGGTGTCGCCATTGGGCTTACGAACCACGACCTGAACCGTATGATCGTTGTGAGCGACGTAGTCCGCGACCGTGTCTATATAGAACTGATCTGGATGCCTCGGTTGGGCACGGCATGACGCCAGCAGGACCGCGGCCAGCAGGGCCAAGGGCAGTATCGGTCGCTTTCGAAGCACACCCATGCCACCCACCATATGACTACGGTGACGATCACTCGGGCGAGGAAGCCGGTCAAGACCGATTGATGATTAACGAGGGTCGCCGCCCAAACTGACCGTCCAGTAGCCGGGCGAAGGGGGGCAAGCGAATACACGGCCGCCGGAGACCTGCCGGAACGTCCGCTACGGGTCGGGAGCCGACAGTCGCCTTTGGGTGGAAGGCGGTCACTCGTCCGCCAGGGGCTGCCGGTTCGACGCATTGACGTTCGCGAACCACCACATGAGCACGCGATCCCCCGCCAGCGGCCTCACGCTTGCGGAGGTTGACGGTGGCTGGAGGAACTCTGCTGACAGCCGGATGTCGAGGGCTACCAGTGCGACATCTTCTCCGACCGCCCCGTTGCAGGTTTCGGCCGGATTGACGCGGTTGTAGGCTTCAATGCGGGCCCGATGCGTCAGCGCGGGCTCGTCGAAAACGACGGGCGGTCCCGCCAGGCGGCGGACCGTCAGCATTCCGCACTCGCCCTCGAAGACGATCAATTCGCCCCGAACGGTCATGCGGCTATCTGCGTCAAACCCGGAGACGTGATCGACCAGGAATGGATCAACGGCAGGCGGAGCTTGCCAGTCTCGATAGTCGTAGGGCCGCGCCCCTACGCGCCCGGAGAGGCCGAGGGCCAAGGCTCCGCCAACTGCCAACACGCTGAAGCATCCAGATGAGCCGTGCATCGAATCGAGCTTATGCCCCTCGATGTTCCGTCCGCAACGGGTCGGGAGCGGACACCGCTTCAGGGCCGCCTTGCGAGCCTGGCCCGCGCGGTCGCTGATTGGCATGCGGCCTTTTCGCGGTTCGGGCCTATGATCACGAGGACGCCCCCGGTCACCCGCCCTTCCGGCGGCCGGCGTCGCGGGATGACGGTCATGGCCAAGGGTCAAGCACGCAGCAACAAGGAAATCCGCAAGCCGAAGGCGGAGAAGCCGAAGCCGGCGGTGGCGGTGGGGAGCTCGCCGTTCACCCAGGTTCCGGGGAAGAAGTAGGCGCCAGCCTGCCGGCCGCTCAGTCGCCGGCGGCGGCGACCAGCCGCGCCTCGCACTCGGCGACGCCCGCCGCCACTCCTTCGGCGGCGTAGAGGTCGCGGGCCTCGGTCCAGACGGCGAGCGCCTGGTCGGGACGCCGCAGCTCGTCGAGCGCGAGGCCCTTGAGGCGCACGGCGTTCGCCAGGTCCAGCGGCTCGCCCTTCGCCCGATAGACGGACGCGGCCTGCTCCGCGTGGGCGAGGGCCTCGGACGGCCGCCCGGCCTCGCGGTCAATGTCGGAGAGATGGCGCAGGGCGTGAGCCTGAAGCAGCGGCAGGCGGGCCTCGCGGCTCAGCGCCGCCGCCCGGGCGTAGCCGTCGCGGGAGTCGGAGGTCCTGCCCTCCTCGCGCGCCCGGCGGGCCAGGGCGAGATGGGTCTCGATGGCTTGGGTCATGGCCGCCTCCGCAAGCGGCCGATGTAACACGTTCCGACATCCGCCGCGCGCCGGATCGCATGGGATCCTCCACCCCTCCACCGCTTCGCGGTCCCCCTCCCCATTCGCTTCGCGAACAGGGAGGAGACAGGGTCTAGTAGGCGTGGCTCTCGGCCGGGCGTTCTTCCAGATGGCCGTCCTTGAGGGCGAAGACGCGGTCCATGTGACCGGCCAGCTCCATGTTGTGGGTGGCGATCAGGGCGGCGACGCCGGTGTCCTTGACCAGGCGGTGCAGGGCCTCGAACACCGTCTGGCTGGTGGCGGGATCGAGATTGCCGGTGGGTTCGTCGGCCAGCAGCAGGCGCGGGCGGTTGGCCAGGGCCCGGGCGACGGCGACGCGCTGCTGCTCTCCGCCCGACATCTGGGCCGGCTGGTGGGTCAGGCGTTCGCCGAGGCCGAGGGCGGTGAGGACCTCGGAGGCGCGGGCGCGGGCGTCGGCCTGGCTGTAGCCGGCGATGCGCAGCGGCAGGGCGACGTTGTCGCGGGCGTCGAACTCGGCCAGCAGGTGGTGGAACTGGTAGACGAAGCCGATGCGCTGCAGCCGCAGGTGGGTGCGGGCGCGCTCGGGCAGGTCGCCGACCGGTTCGCCGTCGATGCGGATCTCGCCCGAGGTCGGGTGCTCCAGCAGGCCGGCGGCGTGCAGCAGGGACGACTTGCCGGAACCCGACGGGCCGATCAGGCCGACCACCTCGCCCGGCATGACGTCGAGGTCGACGCCCTTGAGCACGGTCAGGGGACCGGCGGCGGAGTCATAGGTGCGGGTGACGCCGCGGACCGAGAGGACGGGGGTCCCCTGCCCTTTGGCGGCGGTCTTGCGGAGGGCCTTACTCATAGCGGAGGGCCTCCACCGGATCCATTTTCGCCGCGCGCCACGAGGGCAGCAGGCTGGCCACGCAGGACATGAAGACGGACCAAAGGGTGACCCAGATCACGTCGGCCGGGTCGACCTCGGCCGGGATGGCGTCGAGCATATAGACCTCGGCGTCGAACAGCTTCACGCCGAACAGGCCCTCGAGGAAATGCTGGATGTCGGCGATGTTCAGACAGAACAGCAGGCCGAGGACCAGGCCGGTGACGGTGCCGGCCACGCCGATGGCCGCGCCCGCGATGAAGAAGATGCGCAGCATCGACGACTGGCTGGCCCCGACCGTGCGCAGGATGGCGATGTCCTTCGTCTTGTTCTTCACCAGCATGACGATGCCGGAGATGATGTTCAGGGCGGCGATGGCGACGACGAGGCCGAGGATGATGCTCATGGCCACGCGCTCGACCTTCAGCGCGCCCCAGAAGGCGGCCATGCGGTCGCGCCAGTCGCTGACGATGGCCCCGGAGCCGGCAGCCCGCATGACGGGGGCGCGCAGGAGCTCGACGCGGTCGGGCTCGGCCACCTTCAGCTCGATGGCGTCCCAGGCGGACTCGCGGCCGAAGAAGAGCTGCGACTGCTCCAGCGGCATGAAGATGAACAGCTGGTCGAAGTCGGTGGTGCCGGAGGTGAAGACGCCGCCGATGCGGTAGGTCTTCTCCAGCCCGCCGAGGTTGCCGAAGGCGCTGGTGGCGCCGGTCGGGGAATAGAGGGTCAGGGGATCGCCGACGCGCAGGCCCATCATCTCCGCCAGCGCCTTGCCGACGAGGATGTTCTCGCCGCCGTAGGGGCCCTGGCCGAAGGAGCGCTTCGCCTCTTCCGACAGGCTGGCGTAGACATAGGTGTTGGCGGCGAGGTCCTCGGGACGGACGCCGCGCACGGCGGCGGGGTTGGTCTGGCCGGCGCCGCGGACGAGGCTGTAGCTGGTCATCACCGGCACGGCGCTGTCGACGCCGGGGACGGCGCGGATGCGCTGCAGGGCCTGGTCGCGCTCGGGGGTGTCGAGCAGCTGGCCCTGGACGAACATGTGGCCGTTGAAGGACAGCATCCGGTCGAGCAGGGTCGAGCGGAAGCCGGCCATGATGCTCATGACCGTGATCAGGGCCATGACCGCCAGGGCGATGGCGACGTAGGAGATGATGGCGATCAGGGCGATGCCGCCCTCGCGCCGCCGCGCCCGCAGGTAGCGCAGGGCGAGGCCGAACTCCCAGGCGGAGAAGGGACCGGCGGGTTTGACCGGCTTCACCGCGGCTGCCGGGGCCAAGGACGGGGCGTCCGTCATGCAGTCAGCCTCGCCATGGCTTCGTCGAGGGGCACGGAGACCTTTTCGCCGGTGGCGCGGCGCTTGAGCTCGACGACGCCGTCGGCGAGGCCCTTGGGCCCGATGGTCAGCTGCCAGGGCACGCCGATCAGGTCCGCCGTTGCGAACTTGCCGCCCGGGCGCTCGTCGGTGTCGTCGTAGAGGACGTCCCTGCCGGCGGCCTCGAGCCTGGCGACGGCATCCTCGCAGGCGGCGGAACAGGCTTGATCGTTGGCGCGCAGGTTGATGACGACGACGTCGAAGGGGGCGACGGCGTCGGGCCAGATGATGCCGCCCTCGTCATGGCTGGCCTCGATGATGGCCCCGAGCAGACGCGAGACGCCGACGCCGTAGGAGCCCATGTGGACGGGCGCGTCCTTGCCGTCGGGACCGGCGACGAAGGCCTTCATCGGGGCGGAGTATTTGGTCCCGAAATAGAAGATGTGGCCGACCTCGATGCCGCGCGCGGAGAGGCGGTCGCCTTCGGCGGTCTCGCTCTCGAAGCGGGCGGCGTCGTGCATCTCTTCCGTGGCCGCATAGAGGGAGGTGCGGCCGTCGACGATGGCCTGCAGGTCGTCCCAGTCGACGTCGGCGCCGGGGGCGGGCATCTCGACCAGCTTGCGGTCGCAGAAGACGGCGCTCTCGCCGGTGTCGGCGAGGACGATGAACTCATGGGACAGGTCGCCGCCGATCGGGCCGGTGTCGGCGCGCATCGGCACGGCCTTCAGCCCCATGCGGGCGAAGGTGTTCAGATAGGCCACGAACATGCGGTTGTAGGCGCGGCGGGCCGAGGCCTCGTCGATGTCGAAGCTGTAGGCGTCCTTCATCAGGAATTCGCGGCCGCGCATGACGCCGAAGCGCGGACGGCGCTCGTCGCGGAACTTCCACTGGATGTGGAAGAGGTTGAGCGGCAGCGATTTGTAGCTCTTCACGAAGCCGCGGAAGATGTCGGTGATCATCTCCTCGTTGGTGGGTCCGTAGAGCAGCTCGCGCTCGTGCCGGTCGGTGATGCGCAGCATCTCGGGGCCGTAGGCGTCGTAGCGGCCCGACTCGCGCCACAGGTCGGCGAGCTGGAGGGTCGGCATCAGCAGCTCGACGGCCCCTGCCCGCTCCTGCTCCTCGCGCACGATCTGCTCGATCTTCTTCAGCACCCGCAGGCCCAGCGGCAGCCAGGCGTAGATGCCGGCGGCCTCCTGTTTGATCAGGCCGGCGCGCAGCATCAGCTGGTGCGAGACGATCTGGGCGTCCGAGGGCGCCTCCTTGAGGGTGGGCAGAAAATAGCGCGACAGGCGCATGGGTCAGAATCCGGCGTGGGAGGCGTGGGACACGAGCTTTAGCCGGGACGGCGGGGCGAAAGCTAGGCGGTCGGCGTCAAACGCGCGGATTGGCCTACGGATGCGGCAGTCCGATGCCGTAGCGGGCCGCGAGGTAGGGGACGATGGCGTGGTCCTGGAGGAAGCGGCGGCCGGTGGCCTCGCTGGTCCGGGCCTCGGGCCAGTCGAAGGTCTCGTCCAGCACCAGCAGCGGGCACGACTGATTGTCCTCCCCGACGAGATCGATCACGGGCAGACGGGGGCGCGAGAAGCCGAGCCGGGTGATCTCCAGCTGATCCCCGAGCGCGGGATAGAAGGCCAGAACCCCCTCGATGAAGGCTCCGGCCGGGCAGAACCAGGGGCCGCCGAGATCGTCGTGCCAGCTCGGGTCGATGAGGAACAGGCGGTCGGTCATGGCGGCGTCCTCAGGCCGGCGGCGCCAGGTTCGGCAGAGGCATCCAGCCGATGTAGACCAGGACCATGATCAGCAGCCAGACGAGCCCCGCCACCCAGCTGGTGGTGATGAATTTGCGCTTCAGGTCGGGCTTGAGCGGCGCGCCCCACTGGCCGCCGTCGGTCGGCCGCTCCTGGTCGGCCTGGTTCATGCCCAGCGGAAGGATCGCGAACAGCGAGACCCACCAGCAGACGATATAGACCGCCAGCATGGTGACGGGACCGATCGGCATGCCCATCAGTGGCCCCCTTCCTTCGGCGTTTCCATCAGTTCGACCAGCACCCCGCCCATGTCCTTCGGATGGACGAAGATGATCGGCGTGCCGTGGGCGCCGATGCGCGGCTCGCCCGTGCCGAGGATGGTCGCGCCCTTCGCCCGCAGGGCGTCGCGGGCCGCGAGGATGTCCTCGACCTCGAAACAGACGTGGTGCTGCCCGCCCTTCGGATTCTTCGCGAGGAAGCCGTGGATCGGCGACCCGTCGCCGAGCGGCTCGATCAGCTCGATCTGGCTGTTCGGCAGGTCGACGAAGCAGACCCGGACGCCCTGGGCCGGGAGGTCGAACGGGTCGTGCGCCTTCGTGGCGCCGAGCAGGTCGCGGTACATCGCGACGCTGGCCTCGATGGACGGCGTGGCGACACCGACGTGGTTCAGTCTTCCGATCATGGGCAGGACTTAGCCGGTCTGGCGGCCCGGGAGAAGGCCGCCCCGGCGCGACCTTCAGTCCTGAACCTGTCCGAACGCCGACCGGTCGCCCGGGCCGGTCTCGACGGTCCGGCCTGCGACGGTCCAGCGCAGCGCCCGCACCTGCAGGCCGACGGCCCCGGCGGGCAGGCGGGCCTGCAGGTCCAGCCCGGCTCCGGGATCGAGCCGGCCGGCGCGTGCGCTGACCGGCGCCCCGACCGGCCGTCCCTCGCGATCGTGGAAGCGGAGGCGGACCGCCACGTCGAGGTACAGGGCGTCGGCGGCGTTGGTGAGGACGCCGCGCCAGGTGCGGCCGCCCAGCGGCTCCCTGATCGCCTCATTTCGGGTGAGCAGGATGCGGACCCGATCGGCGGCCATCAGAACGGCCGCCGTCCGGACGGGCGTCCGGGAGGGATGGCGCGCATGGACCAGCCCTGCGATCCCGGCGATATTGTCCATTGCCTTGCCTCCATGCATCGGTGAGGCTCGCACCCTGCCTGCGCGCCCGGTGAGCGGCATGAGCAACTCCTGAGGTCTTGCTGAAAGATGGCGCCCGGACGCTTCCGCTTCGAACGCTTCGCCCTTGACGTCCGCAACCGCCAGCTGAAGCGGGACGGCGCCCCGGTGGAGCTGAACGGCCGGTATTTCGACGCCCTGGCCCTGCTGGTGAGCGAGCACGGCAGGCTGGTCTCGAAGGACCGATTCCTCGAGGAGGTCTGGCGCGGCGTGCCGGTGACCGACGAGGCCCTGACGCAGTGCGTCAGGACGTTGCGGCGGCAGCTGGGCGACGAGGCCGCGCATCCGCGCTTCATCGAGACCGTGCCCAAGCACGGCTACCGGTTCATCGCGGCGGTGGAACAGGAGGAGCCGGACGCGGCGAGGCCGGGCGCGATCCGGGCGACACCGACGGAACCGCCAACCGCCGGGACCGCCCCCTGGTCGCGCTTCGGCCTGCTGGGCGGCGCGGGGATGGCCGGCGGCGGTCTCGCCGGCGTCTTCATCGGCCTGTTCTACGGGTTCGGCGCCGCGCCCGGGCCGCTGCAGACCGGCGCCGGGGCGGCGTCGGTGCTGCTGGTGCTGGTCTGCCTGTGCATCATCCTCGGGCTGATCGCGGGCGCGGGGGTCGGGTTCGGCATCGCCGCGGCGGGGTTCGCCCCGGGCCGGTCATGGCGTTGGACCATCGTCGGCGGCGCGGCCGGAGGGCTGCTGACCGGTGCGTTCGGGAAGCTGATCGGGCTCGACGCCTTCAACCTGCTGTTCGGCCATTCGCCCGGCGCGATCACCGGGGCGGCCGAGGGGGCGTTGATCGGGGGCGGGCTCGGACTGGGGGCGTGGCTGGCGAGCCTCGTCCCGGGTCCGCCGAGGCTGGCGCCCGGCTTCGCCGCGGGCGGACTGGCCGGCGCCGCCGCGGGGGCGGCCGTTCCCCTGCTGGGCGGGCGGCTGATGGGCGGCAGCCTCGACCTGCTGGCCCGCCGCTTCCCCGAGTCCCGGCTGAGCCTCGACCAGATCGGCGCGGTGTTCGGCGAGGCGGGCTTCGGACCGGTCAGCCAGGTGGTCACCGGCGGGATCGAGGGCCTGCTGTTCGGCGGCTGCGTGGTCGGCGCCATGATGCTGGCGCGGCGTCTGATGGCGGGCGGCGGCGCGACGCGGCCCTAGGGTTCCACGTCGCCCGGACCGACCGCGTCCGCGACCAGCCGGCGCCAGACGGGGTCGGTGTCGTCGACCAGGTCCACGTCCTCGAGCAGGGCCACGGCCCCGCCGCCGTCGGGAAGGATCAGGCCCAGCACCTCCATGTCCTCGCCGTCGGGGCCGAGATGACTTTCGGCCTGCACAGCCACCGCGGCCTGCTCGCCGTCGGCCTCCCACCAGATCACGGGCTGGGGCAGTTCCATCTGGATGGTGCGCGGATCGTCGGTTTCGGCGAGGGCGAAGATCGCCCGCTTCGCCTGGACGTCGTCGAGCGTGGCGACGGCGCCGGTGAACGCCTTGAGCCGGGACCAGTCGTCGACGTCGAAGCCGCCGCCGTCCTCGTCCGAAAGATCGTCATCCCCGCTCATGGAAGTCTCCTCTTGCCCGGGAACGTCCGCATACGAGAAAGGGGCCGGCGACCCAAGCCGCCGGCCCCCCGATTTCCTGTCCCGAGGGACGACGCCTTACTGGCCGCCGGTCATCTGGGCGACTTCGGTGGCGAAGTCCGGGCCCTCGACCTTCTCGACGCCTTCGCCGAGGGCGAGGCGGACGAAGCCGGCCAGGTGCAGGCCGGGCGCGCCCAGTTCCTTGCCGGTGTCGGCGACCAGCTGTTCGATGGTCACGTCCGGGTTCATCACGAACGGCTGCTTGGTCAGCACCACGTCCTTCTGGAATTTGGCGATCTGGCCGTCGACGATCTTGGCGATCATCGCTTCCGGACGGCCTTCTTCCTTGGCCTTCTCGGTCAGGACTTCGCGTTCCTTCTCGATGGCGGCCGGGTCCAGATCGTCGGTGTTCAGCGACAGCGGCGCCGTCGCGGCCACGTGCATGGCGATCTTGCGGCCCAGCTCGCGCAGGGCGGCCTTGTCGCCGCCGCCGTGCAGGGCGACGAGCACGCCGATGCGGCCGAGGCCCGGCGACACGGCGTTGTGGACGTAGGAGGCGACCACGCCCTCGTCGACCGACAGGCGGGCGGCGCGGCGCAGCTGCATGTTCTCGCCGACGGTGGCGATCAGCTGGGTGACCTCGTCCTGGACCGTCTTGCCGGCTTCCAGTTCGGCGCCGTGCAGGCCCTCGACCGTGGCGTGCTCGAGGCCCAGTTCGGCGAACTTCTTGGCGGCGTTCTGGAACAGCTCGTTGCGGGCGACGAAGTCGGTCTCGGCGTTGAACTCGATGGCGGCGCCGATCTCGCCGGCCCCGACTTCCTTCGAGGCGACGGCGACCAGGCCTTCGGCGGCGACGCGATCAGCCTTCTTGGCGGCCTTGGACAGGCCCTTGGCGCGCAGCCAGTCGATGGCGGCGTTGATGTCGCCACCGGTTTCCTGGAGGGCCTTCTTGCAGTCCATCATGCCGACGCCGGACTTGGCGCGCAGTTCCATCACGAGGGCGGCGGTGATCTCGGCCATGGGTAGTCTCCTTGGGTATGCGTATGCGGGAACGGCCGGGCTCCGCTGAGCCCGGCCGCATAGTCAGTTCGCCGTCGAGAGGCGGAGGTCGATCAGACCTGGGCCGGCTCGGATTCGACGGCGTCGTTGGCTTCCGAGGTCGCTTCCTGGGCGGCTTCGTCGGCGACGGCCGGTTCGGCGGCGGCGATCATTTCCTCGGCGACGGCTTCCGTGCCGGCCGGGGCGGCCTCTTCAGCCTTGGCCTTGGAGGCCTTGGCTTCGCGCAGCATCGGCTCGTCCGGGTTGACCGCGGCGCCGAGGTCGACGCCCGAGGCCGAAGCGCCGGCCGCCAGACCGTCGAGGACGGCGTCGGCGATCAGGTCGCAGTAGGTCTGGATGGCGCGGGCGGCGTCGTCGTTGCCCGGGATCGGATAGGTGATGCCGTCCGGGTCCGAGTTGGTGTCGAGGATGGCGATGATCGGGATGTTCAGCTTGCGGGCCTCAAGGATGGCGATGGCCTCCTTGTTGGTGTCGATCACGAACATGATGTCGGGGATGCCGCCCATGTCCTTGATGCCGCCCAGCGACAGCTCGAGCTTGTCCTTCTCGCGCTGCAGGTTCAGCAGCTCCTTCTTGACCCGGCCCTCGCCGCCCGACTCGAGCAGGCCTTCCAGCTCGCGCAGGCGGGCGATCGAGCCCGACACGGTGCGCCAGTTGGTCAGGGTGCCGCCGAGCCAGCGGTTGTTCATATAGTACTGGGCGCAGCGCTGGGCGGCCTCGGCGACCGGATCGGCGGCCTGGCGCTTGGTGCCGACGAACAGGACGCGGCCGCCCTTGGCGGCGACGTCGCGCACGGCGACCAGGGCCTGGTGCAGCAGCGGGATGGTCTGCGACAGGTCGATGATGTGGATGTTCGAGCGCGAGCCGAAGATGTAGCGCTCCATCTTCGGGTTCCAGCGGTGCGTCTGGTGACCGAAGTGCGCGCCGGCTTCGAGCAGCGAACGCATGGAGAATTCAGGCAGAGCCATGAGGGGTAGTCCTTTATCCGATTGATCCGCCGCAGGCGCTGTAAAGGCCGGAGCCCTCGGATCGGAGCGAACAGGATTTCTCCCTGACCGCGCCACGCCTGCGTGTGAAGTGGGCGGGCTTCTAGGCGGGTTGGATGCAAAAGGCAAGCGGCGCGGTCACAGCGAAGCCAGCCAGCCGGCGAGGCCGGCCGCCAGCAGGACAAGCGGCGGCGCGTACCCGCCCTTGAGCCAGTAGAGGGCCGCGAGCGACGCCGCGGCGATGGCGAAGGGCAGAACCGACGGAACGGCGGGGTCGTAGAGGCCGGCGGCGAGGGTGACGACGGTGGCGGCGATGATCCCGACCACGGCCGCGGCCACGCCGTCCAGCGCCACCCGCACCGCCGGATCGGCCACCATGGCCTCGAGCCTGTCGTAGAACACCATTGAGAAGGCGAAGGCCGGGAGGAAGACGCCGGCGGTCATGGCCAGGGCGCCCGGCAGGCCGCCGGCCGCATAGCCGGCGAAGGTGGCGAAGATGATCAGCGGCGCAGGCAGCACATTGGCGAGGGCGACCCCGTCGAGGAAGGTCCCGTCGCCGATCCGGCCGCCTCCGACCAGATCCTGCCGTACGAAGGGAATGGCGGTGTAGGCGCCGCCGAAGGTGAGCAGGCCGGCCTTCAGCCCCGAACCGAACAGGGCGAACCAGCCGCCGTCCGCCGCAGCCGCCATCGCCGGGGCGAGCGGCCGCAGCCATGGTCCATCCCGAAGGATCCAGACCGCCAGGGCCGCCACGGCGCAGAGCAGCAGGGTCGCCGCCAGGCGGGGCCGCCGCGCCCTGACGAGACCGTACAGGACGGCGCCGGCGGGGAGCACGATCCAGAACGGCGCCGCCAGGAGGGTGGCCGCCGCCGCCGCCGCGCCGATGATCCACAGCCACGGCTCGACCAGCACATGCCGGCCGATGCGGTGGGTCGCCCGGACGATCAGCGCGACCACGGCCGCCTGCGCACCGGCGAGGACCACGCCCGCCGCGCCCCGGTCCACGCCGAAGCGGAAATAGGCCCAGGCGCAGAGCAGCATAAGGACCAGCCCCGGCAGCATGAAACCGAGCCCGGCCAGCAAGCCGCCCAGACGCCCCCTGGCGCGGATGCCGAGGTGGACGCACAGCTCATGCGCCTCGGGCCCGGGCAGGGCCTGCATCACGGCCAGCAGCCGGTTGAAGGCGGCGCCGGAAATCCAGCGCTCCCGCTCCACGAGTTCGCGCCTGACCATGGCGATCTGGGCGACCGGGCCGCCGAACGCGGCGAACCCGAAGCGGAGAAAGCGCAGGAACAGCGCGCCGTGGGTCATCGGCGGCGGTCGGATGTCATCGTCCTCGGCCATCGAACGACGATGCCCGCGTTCGACGCCGACGTCATCCGCCACCCTCGCCACGATCGCATAACAGCGCTATTGTTCCGCTTGGGAGGGACTTCGCATGAGCATCCGGAACCACGCGTTCGCCGGGGGCGTGATCGCGGTGGCGGCCATGGCCGGCGTCGCCACCTCGCAACAACAGCCGCCGTCGCCGGTCGCCGCCACCCAGGTCAGCCTGCCCCGATCGCGCGTCGACAACGCCGCGCTGGCGCAGGCGCGGCAGGATCCCGTGGCGGCCCGGCTGCGCGGCGTGCTGGCGCAGAGCAAGGCTCCCGACTTCATGCAGCGGGTGAACGCGTCGGCTGTGCCGGTGCTGGCGCCCGCCGATCCGGCCCTGCTGGCCACGGCGGAGTTCAGCGGCGGCGACCGCTTCTACATGCTGACGGTCCAGCGCGGGGAGCAGATCGTCGAGATCTACGGCACGACCAAGGCGTTCCAGTCGCCGCTGGGCGGGCCCGCTCCCCAGGCTCCCCAGGCGACCGCGCCGGTTCCGGGAACGGCTCCGGGAAGGGCTCCGGCGACCCGGGCTCCCGTCACGGCGGCCCGGGGCCCACGCATCGCCGCGGCCCGGGTTCCCGACGCCGCCGCCCGCGCGGCGGCCCAGGCGCAGACCCGCGGCCTGACCAACCTCCGCACCGAGCGGACCGAATATGGCGTCGACGTCAGCTTCAACCGGTTCGGCGCCGCCTACAGCGTCAGCCTGATCTGCGAAGGCGCGCCGAATTGCACCGAGGCGGATGCGGTCGCCTTCGCGGCAGGGCTGCAACTGATCGGCGGGGGCGCGGCGTGAGGCGGCTGGCCCTGGCGGGGCTGTTGCTGACGCTGACGGCCTGCGCGCCGGGCGGCTGCCAGCAGACGGGCTCGCCCGAGACCGGCGATCCCAACCCGGTGGAAGAGCCCCTGCCCGGCGATCCCGACGTTCCGCCGGCCGAGCCGGAAACGCCCCCGGCGCCCGAACCCGCCACCTGGCCGCACGAGCCGGGAGGCGGCCTCTATCCAGGCTCGGGCACGGGGGCGACCGACGCGACCCTGTGGGCCGCCGGAATGCGCTTCCCGATCGAGGCGGCGCCCGCCTACGCCAATTCGCAGGTCTATGGTTACGGCGGCTTCGCGGCGCCGGGGCCCGGCGGCCAGTGCGACGCCCGCAACTACGCCTATCCGTGGCGCGACAATTTCTGCGAGACGCGCTCGTGGACCAACGGCATGTGCCCGGCGGGCAAGGGGCACCAGGGCCAGGACATCCGACCGGCCACCTGCGAGAAGAAGGTCCACTGGGCGGTCGCCGCCGAGAACGGGCGGATCACCTCGATCGGCAGCTACACCGTCACCCTGCTGGGCGATTCCGGGCGCATCTATCGCTACCTGCACCTCGATATGGCCGGGGTGAACGCCCTGTTCCCGACCCCCGCATCGCGCGATGTCACGCGCGGCCAGCACCTCGGCAAGGTGTCGGCCGACTTCGGCGGCAACGCCACCACCATCCACCTGCATTTCGAGATCAAGGCGCCGGTGGCCAGCGGCGGCGGGGCGACGGTGATGTTCGTGCCGACCTATTCCAGCCTGGTCGACAGCTATGGGCGGTTGCTGAACAGCGCGGCCTAGGTTCCGCGCGGCCTGGCGCGGGTGGTGGGTTCGGCCTGCGTCGGATCCTCCGGCCAGGGATGGCGTGGGTAGCGGCCGCGCATCTCGGCGCGGACGGCGGCCCAGCTGCCCTTCCAGAAGCCGGGCAGGTCCTTCGTCACCTGCACCGGGCGGCGCGCGGGTGAGAGCAGGCTGAGGGTCAACGGCACGCGGCCGCCGGCTACCGTCGGGTGGGCGGTGACCCCGAAGAGCTCCTGGACGCGGATGTCGACGCGCGGACCGCCCTCGGCCGCGTAGTCGATGGCGGCGGAGCCGAGCGGGGTGTCCAGCCGGGCGGGAGCCAAGGCGTCGAGAGCGCGCTGGCGGTCCCACGGTATCAGGGCGCGGACGCCTTGTTCGAGGGCGGCGTCGGGGATGGCGTCGAGCGACTGGACGCCCTCGAGGAGTGGCCAGAGCCAGGTCTCGCGGGCGGTCAGAAGGGCTTCGTCGGAGACGTCGGGCCAGCCTTCGTCGAGGGTGCGCAGGAAGGCGAGACGGGCGCGGAGGGCCGAGGCGCGCTCGCCCCAGCGCAGGGCCTCCAGGCCGTCGCGGTCGACCTCGGCCTGCAGGGCGGCCGTGACCTGCGCCCGGTCGGGCGTGCCGGCGATCCGCTCGTCGACGACAATGGCGCCGAGGCGGCGGATGCGCTTCAGGACCATGCGCCCGGACGGCTCGCGGGTCAGCCGGTCCTCGATCTCGATCCGGTGCTCCAGCGCGGCGGGATCGAGCGGCGCGGCGAGACGGATGCGGTCGCGGGCGCCCCCTCCCCCGAGCTCGGCCACGGCCAGCCACGGCTCGCGGGCGAGGAGGTCCGTCGGATCGAGGAAGGCGCCGCGACCGGAGGCCAGCAGAAACTCCCCGGGCTTGCCGCGCGCCCTGGCCACGCGCTCGGGGAAGGCTTCGGCCAGGACGGCGCCGGGTTCGGGCTCGCCGCCCTGCCCGCCCCCGGCGGCGCGGGTCCAGCGGTCGGCCAGCTTCAGGGCGTCGCGCGCGCGCTGGGAGCGGTCGCGCTCCAGGCCGCGGAGGCGCTCGCGAAGGTCGGGATCGGTCCCGCCCAGCCCCGGCTCGGACAGGACAGCGGCGATGCGCGCGCCGAGGGCCGCCGCGCCGGCGTCGCCGGCCGCGGCCGCCATGTGAGCCAGACGCGGCGGCAGGGCGATGCGGGTCAGGCGGCGCCCGTGGCCCGTCAGCCCCCCGGTATTGTCGAGCGCGCCAAGCCGCTGCAGCACCTTGCGGGCCTCGGCGAAGGCGCCGGCGGGCGGCTGGTCAAGCAGGGCGAGACCATCGGTGGAGCGGGCGCCCCAGCGCGCCAGGTCGAGAGCGAAGGCGGTCAGGTCCGCCTCGAGGATCTCCGGGCGCTGGTGCGGGACCAGGCCGCGGGTCTGTTCCTCATCCCGGAGGCGATAGCAGACGCCCGGCTCCGTGCGTCCGGCCCGGCCGCGGCGCTGTTCCGCCGAGGAGCGGCTGACGCGGACGGTGGCGAGGCGGGTCAGGCCGCTGGAGGGCTCGAAGCGGGGCACGCGCGACAGACCGCCGTCGATGACCACCCGCACGCCCTCAATGGTCAGGCTGGTCTCGGCCACCGAGGTCGCCAGGACGACCTTGCGGCGCCCCGGCGAGGCCGGTTCTATGGCCCGGTCCTGCACCGCCTTGTCGAGCGCGCCGTAGAGGGGGACGACGTCGACGGCGGGATCGCGCAGCCGTTCGGCCAGCCGCTGGGCGGTGCGATGGATCTCGCCCTGCCCCGGCAGGAAGGCCAGCACCGATCCGGTCTCCTCGCCGAGCGCCAGCAGGACGGCCCGGGCCATGGCGTCCTCAAAGCGTTCGGCGGGGTTGCGGCCGAGGTAGCGGGTCTCGACCGGGAACATCCGGCCCTCGGCCTCGATCACCGGCGCGTCGCCGAGAAGGCTGGAGACGCCGGCGATGTCCAGCGTCGCCGACATGACCAGCAGCCGCAGGTCTTCCCGGAGCAGGCCCTGCGACTCGCGGGTCAGGGCGAGGCCGAGGTCGGCGTCGAGGCTGCGCTCGTGGAATTCGTCGAACAGCACCGCGCCGACGCCGTCGAGACCGGGGTCGTCGAGGATCATGCGGGTGAAGACGCCCTCGGTGATCACCTCGATCCGTGTCTTCGGCCCGATGCGGCTCTGCAGACGGGTGCGATAGCCGACCGTGTCGCCGGTCTGTTGGCCCAGGGTGGCCGCCATGCGCTCGGCCGCCGCACGCGCCGCCAGCCGCCGGGGCTCCAGCACCAGTATCCTGCCGCCCGGCAGCCATGGCTGGTCCAGCAGCGCGAGCGGCACGACGGTTGTCTTGCCCGCGCCGGGGGGCGCCGCGAGCACGGCCGCAGGGGCGGCGGCAAGCGCGGCCTTCAGCGGTTCGAGGACGGCGTGGATGGGCAGCATGCCCTGCGCTCTAGCCGCAACGGAGGGGTTCACGAAAGCGTCGCGCCGCCTTCACCCTTCGGAAACCTCGTTGCCAGCGCGGTAATGCGCCGCTAGCGTCCGCGCCAAGCCGCAGAGGGCGGCATGAAGTCGGAGGGGAATTTATGTGGCGCGTTAAGTCGCTCGACGCGATCCTGGCCACGGCCGAGAGGAAATCGCTACATCGCTCGCTGGGCCCGGTTCAGCTGACGCTGCTCGGCGTCGGCGCGATCATCGGCACGGGGATCTTCGTCCTGACCGCCGCCGCCGCCCAGAAGGCCGGCCCGGGCATGATGTGGTCGTTCGTGATCGCGGGCGCCGTCTGCGCCGTGGCTGCGCTCTGCTACTCGGAACTGGCCTCGATGGCTCCGGTCTCGGGCTCGGCCTACACCTACACCTATGCCGTGATGGGCGAACTGCTGGCCTGGATGGTCGGCTGGGCGCTGATCCTCGAATACGCCGTGGCGGCCTCGGCCGTGTCGGTCGGCTGGTCGGGCTATGTGCTGGGCCTGATCGAGAATGCGATGGGGTTCGACTGGCCAGACCTGCTGCAGGCGGGACCGGCCTGGACCATGAACGGTTTCATCCCCACGCCTGACTTCTCGGTCGGCATCGTCAACATCCCGGCCATCGTCGTGGCCCTGGCCGTGACCCTGCTGCTGATGATCGGCACCACGGAAAGCGCCCGCGTCAACGCCATCCTGGTGGCCATCAAGGTCGCCGCCCTGACCGCCTTCATCGTCCTGACCCTGCCGGTCATCAAGGCCGCCAACTTCCAGCCGTTCGCGCCCAATGGCTTGTTCGGCGAGTCGTCGGGCATGGGCATCATCGGCGCGGCCGCGTCGATCTTCTTCGCCTACGTCGGCTTCGACGCCGTTTCGACCGCGGCGGAAGAGACCAAGAATCCGCAACGCAACGTGCCGATCGGCCTGATCGGATCGCTGGCGATCTGCACCATCTTCTACCTGCTCGTCGCGGTCGGCGCGGTCGGCGCCCTCGGCGCCCAGCCCGTGCTCGGCGCCGCCGGGGAAGCGGTGCAGCCGGGTTCGGCGGCCTTCATCGCCGCCTGCGCCCTGCCCGAGAACGCCGGCCAGCTGGTCTGCTCGAACGAGGCTCTCGCCCACGTTCTGCGCGAGATCAACTTCCCGGCCGTCGGCAACGCCCTCGGCACCGCCGCCATGCTGGCCCTGCCCTCGGTCATCCTGATGATGATCTATGGCCAGACCCGGATCTTCTTCGTGATGGCGCGCGACGGCCTGCTGCCGGAAGGCCTGGCCAAGGTCCACCCGAAGTGGAAGACGCCTTACATCGTCACCCTGTTCACCGGCATCGCGGTGGCCATCGCCGGGGCCCTGTTCCCGGTCGGCCAGCTGGCCGACATCTCGAACTCGGGCACGCTGTTCGCCTTCTTCATGGTGTCGGTCGCGGTGATGATGCTGCGGGTCAAGGAGCCCAACCGGCGCCGTCCGTTCCGGACCCCGCTGGTGTGGATCATCGCCCCGCTGTCGGCGGCGGGCTGCGCCTTCCTGTTCTGGAACCTGCCGCACGACGCCAAGATGGTGCTGCCGATCTGGGGCGGCATCGGCCTGGTGATCTATCTGCTGTACGGCATCCGCAAGAGCCACCTCGGCCGCGGCATCTTCCAGGTGCCGGAACTGGATCCGGACGCGCCTCCGGGACCGGTGCCGCCGATGCCCGGCGCGTCGTCGCCGACGGACGACCACAACAAGCACTGATCCCCGGATCGGTCGCAGCAAAGGCCCGGGAGCAATCCCGGGCCTTTCGCTTTTCCACGGCCTGCCCTAGAGGCTGTCGGCAGAACCTGCGGATGTGGCGGAACTGGTAGACGCACTGGATTTAGGTTCCAGCGCCGCGAGGCGTGGAGGTTCGAGTCCTCTCATCCGCACCATCCTGCTTCGTCCCGCCGGGCTTCGCAGGACAGGTCCCCCCCAGACAATCGGGCCAAGCTGGATGCCCTGCGAGGCCCTGGCGCAGCAGGGCTGCTCTCGACCTGCCGCGCAGGGGGCCGCTCCGATCGCCGATTATGTTCTTGCTTTGTTCCCCTCTGGTGCTACCCTGCCTTCATGGCTGAAGCAGCGAAGGGTCGGGGGGCGCGGTCGAATGCGACCGGGCGGTTCGAACCGGAGACCGTGGAAGCCTTCGACGACGGCTGGACGAGCGACGATGTCGAGGCGGCGCCGCTGCGCACCACCCTGACGCCCGAGCACGCCCGGACGATCATCGCCAGAAACACCAGTCCGGATATCGGCTTCGACCGGTCCATCAACCCCTACAAGGGCTGCGAACATGGCTGCATCTACTGCTACGCCCGTCCGTCCCATGCCTGGATGGGCCTATCCCCGGGCCTGGATTTCGAGAGCCGGATCTTCTTCAAGCCCGAAGGCGCGCGTCTGCTGGAGCAGGAGCTCTGCAAGCCGCGATATGTCTGCAGGCGCATCCACATAGGCGGCAACACCGATCCCTATCAGCCGGTCGAGCGTGAACTGAAGTCGACCCGCTCGATCCTTGAGGTGCTGCAGCGGTTCCGCCATCCGTTCAGCATCATCACCAAGTCGGTGCTGATCGCGCGCGACGCCGACATCCTCGGGGCCATGGGGCGCGAGGGGCTGGCCTCGGCCTTCGTCTCCATCACCACCCTCGATCGGGGCCTGGCGCGGGCCATGGAGCCGCGCGCCTCGACGCCGGCGAAGCGGCTGGAGGCCATCAGTCGGCTGGCCGAGGCGGGCTGTCCGGTCGGCGTCGGCTTCGCGCCGGTGATCCCGGGGCTGAACGATCACGAACTCGAAGCGGTGCTGGAGGCGGCGGCGAAGGCCGGCGCGACCTCGGCCATGTATGTGACGCTGCGTCTGCCGCTCGAGATCAAGGACCTGTTCCGCGAATGGCTGGCCGACGCCCGGCCGGAGCGCGCGGCCAGGGTGATGTCGCTGATCCGCCAGACCCGCGGCGGCCGCGACTACGACCCGGACTGGAACCAGCGCATGAAGGGGACCGGCCCGGTGGCCGAATTGATCGGCGCCCGCTTCAAGGCGGCGGTGAAGCGCTATGGACTGGATGGACCGAGACACGCGCTGGACGAGAGCCGCTTCCGCGTGCCGCCGGAGATGAAGAGGCAGTTGGACCTGTTCGCCTGAAACCGGCTGGACCGGAGCGGAAGGGCCGCGCGGCCGTTGAAGCACCGCTTGCGAGGCCCATGTTCGCCCGCTCACGAACGGAGGTCCCGGCCCATGGCGAAACGGCCGACCAGCGCCCGAAAGACCCTGAACGCGGCCAACCTGGCCGCCCTGGGGGCCGAACGGCTGGCCGCGATGCTGGTCGAGGTGGCGGGCGGAGACGCCATCTGGAAGCGCCGACTGAAGATGGAGCTGGCCTCCGAACTCGGCGCGGCCGATCTGGCCTTCGAGATCGACCGCCGCCTGGGGGCGCTGTCCACGAGTCGGACCCGGGTATCGTGGCGCAAGCGGCCGGAACTGATCCGCGACCTGCAGGCGCTGCGGCTGATGATCGCCGAACGTCTGGTTCCACTCGACGCACGGCTGGGGCTGGACCGGATGGTGGCGTGGTTCGACCTCTATCCGGCGCTGTCCCTGAGGGTGAAGGACCCCAGGGACGAACTGGGCCTGATGTTCGATGCGGCGACGCCCGCCCTCGCCGCCGCTGCGGCCGCGGCCGGCGCCGAGGTCGCGGGGCCGATCCTGGCCGAGGCCGTGCTGACGCGGCTGTCGGACTGGGGCCGCTGGATGGGCCGGACGGCGCCCGGTCTGGACAGGTCCGTCGCCCGCCGCCTGCTGTCCGGACTGACGGCGGGGCGACCGACGCCCACGGGGCGGCTGGCGCTGGTCGTGCGAAAGCTGGCGGACCGCGCGGAGGATTTCGAACTCTGGGCCGCCACCATCCCGGAAGCCGACCGCGCCCGTCCGGAGATCGGCGCCGAGATCGCCCGCCGTCTGGCCGCGGCGGGCCGCGCGGGAGAGGCGCGCGCCGCGCTGGAGGCCGCCCGCGCGCCGGCGGCGCCGTCTCGCCGGGGCCGAACCGTCGGCCCTGCGCCGGCCCCGCCGGACGCCTGGCTGACCGCGGAGATCGCGGTTCTTGAGAGCGAGGGCCGTTCAGAACAGGCCGCCGCCGCCCGGTGGGCCCTGTTCGAGCGCTCGCTCGACGCGGACCAGCTGCGCACCCTGATCGGGGCCCTGCCAGACTTCGAGGACGTGGCCGCGCTCGACCGCGCCCACGCGATCGCCGCGGCCTGGCCGGACGCCGACAAGGGACTGGCCTTCCTGATGAACTGGCCCGCCCATCGGGAGGCGGCGGAGATGATCCTGGCGCGGGCCGGATCGCTGCGGGGGACTGCGGAAGAATTCCCGCTCTGGGCCGGGCGGCTGGCCGGCCGCTATCCGGTCGCCGCGATTCTGCTGCTGCGCATCCGGATCAGGACGCTGGTGCAGCTCGGCGCCGCGCCGGAGGCCGCGCTCCTGGTCGCCGAAGCGGCGGCTCTGGCCGAACAATCCGACCTGCCCGCGGGCGTGCCGGATCATGCGGCGTTCGCGGCCGGGCTCGAGATCGAGATCCGCCGGTCGAGGTGGGGACGGCGGTGACTGTCTAGCGCCGGAACACCCCGACCAGCTCGACATGGGCGGACCACAGGAACTGGTCGACCGGGGTGACGCGTTCGAGCCGGAAGCCGGCGTCGATCAACACACGGGCGTCGCGGGCGAAGGTCACGGGATTGCAGGAGACGCCGACGACGGTGTGGACCTTCGTGGCCCCGAGCTGGGCGGTCTGGTCGCGGGCGCCGGCCCGGGGCGGATCCAGCACCACGGCGTCGCAACCGCGCAGATCATAGGGGGCCAGGGGGCGGCGGAACAGGTCGCGGGCCTCGGCCGTGACCGCCTTCAGTCCCCGGGCGGAGCCGATGCCGGCCCTGAGGGCGGCGATGCCGGCGGCCGAGGCGTCGGCGGCCAGAACGGGCGCGACCGTGGCCAGCGGGAAGGTGAAGGTGCCGGCGCCGCAGAACAGGTCGGCGATCTTCTTCGCCCCGCGCACGGCCTCGACGGCGCGCGAGACCATGGCCGCCTCGGCCTCGGGCACGGCCTGCAGGAAGCCGCCCGGCGGCAGGGGGACGGTGGCGGGACCGAAGGCGACCAGCGGCTGGCGGGACATGACCAGCGTCTCGCCGGCGAGGCTGAGCCGGGCGAGATCGGCCGAAGTCGCCGCCTCGATGGCCCGCATCCGGGCGTCGCGGGACAGGCCGCCGCTGCGGCGCTCGACCCCGGTGACGTCGACGTCGAGCCCGGTCAGGGTCCAGGTCACATGCAGGGTCGGGGCCGATTTGGGATGTTCGAGGAAGGCCTCGGCCACCCGCGCCAGGGCCGGGATGGCCGCGACCAGGCGCGGATCGGCCACCGGACAGGCGCGCACCTCGACCAGCCGCCAGCTCTTCCGCGCCTTGAAGCCCAGCACTACGCGGCCGTCGTCGCCGCGGCGCGCGTGCAGGGCAAGGCGCCGGCGCGTCCCCGGCGGCACGGCCACCGTGGCCTCGATCTCCGTCTCGATCCGCTCCCGTGCCAGCGCCAGACGGACCTGATCGCGCTTCCACTCCAGATACGGTCCCGTGGCCCAGTGCTGCAGCGAACATCCGCCGCAGTCGCCATAGTGGGGCGAAACCGGCGCGATACGGTCGGGGCTGGGCGCGAGCAGTTCGATGGACTCGGCCCGGCCGTCGCGGACCTCGGCCCGCACGATCTCTCCCGGCAGGGTCAGGGGCGCGAACACCGGGCCGGCGGGCGTTTCGGCGATCCCGTCGCCCTGCCCGCCTACGCGCGTGATGGTCAGCGTTTCCGTCATCGCGCGCTTCTAGAGGTTCCGGGCCCCGGACGAAACATGGGCAAACCTGAACGAAGATGAACGGCGCGCTCAAAGGCCGTTCAGCTTCGGGGCCTTAACGATGAATGCAACAGACCGGGGCGCCGTTCGTTCGGGCTCCATCTCTGCAACAGAGTTCAGGATCGACCCCGATGTTCGCCCGTCTGACCGCCATCACCACCGCCGCCGCCGTCGGCCTGCTGGCGGTTCCCGCCACGGCCTCGGCCCAGGCCTACAGCTACCAGGGTGACCGCTACGGCTCCTATGAGCAGCCGTACCGCTACGACGACCGCTACGGCTATGACGACCGGTACCAGTATGACGACCGCTACCGTGACGACCGCTATCGGACCTCCTGCCGGAACGACCGCCAGGCCGGTGGCGCGGTGATCGGCGCCGGCATCGGCGCCGTGGCCGGCTCGCAGCTCGCCGCGCGGGGCCGTCGCACCGAGGGCAGCGTGCTGGGCGGCGTGCTCGGGGCCGTGATCGGGGCCGGCGTGGGCGGCAGCTCGGGCCGCGACTGCGACCGCTACTACGGTCAGTCCGACTACCGCTACGACGACAACCGGTACGGCTATCAGTCATACGACCGCTACGACGACGGCTACCGGTACGACGATCGCTACGACGACCGCTACCGCTACGGCCAGACCTATGAGTACGACCGCAGCTACAGCAGCCGCTACCAGTCGGGCTATGGCCCGGATTCCTACGGCTGCCGCACCATCGAGACCCGGGCCCGCACCCGCGATGGCCGTCTCGTCACCCGTTATGAGCAGTCCTGCCCGGACCGCTACTGACCGAATCGCGTCGCCGATTATTTTTCAGCCCCCCTGTCGATCGGCGGCGTGACGGAGACCCCCGGTGGAGAAATCCATCGGGGGTTTTTCCTTTTGGACGAGGGGCGCCAACGCTCGCGACGCGGTCGGTCGCTGTTTGGTCCATGACAGCGCTCAGGCCCGGCGGCGCGCCCAGAGCAGGAATTCGACGTTGCCGTCGGCGCCGGTGATCGGGCTTTCGGTGGTCGCCTGCACGGACCAGCCACGGCCTTCCAGCCATTCGCAAACCGAGGCCACTGCCGCCCGGTGCGCGTCCGGATCCCTGACCACGCCCTTGCGGTTTCCGCCGCCCGGCCGGTCGGCCTCGAACTGGGGTTTCACCAGGGTGACCAGGTCGGCGTCCGGGGCCGCGAGCGACAGGGCCGCCGGCAGCACCTTCGCCAGGCCTATGAAGCTGGCGTCGCAGACGATCAGCTGCGGCGGCTCGGGAATCAGGTGGGGGCCCAGGTCGCGGGCATCGGTGTGTTCGAGGTTGAGCACGCGCGGATCGGCGGCGACACGGGGGTGCATCTGGCCCGAGCCGACGTCCACGGCATAGACGCGCGCCGCGCCGTGCTCGAGGCAGACCTCGGTGAAGCCGCCGGTCGAGGCGCCGATGTCGAGCACGATCCGGCCTTCCACGGCCACCGGCCACAGCGACAGGGCGTGATCGAGCTTCAGGGCCCCGCGGCCGACCCAGCGGTGCGCATCGGCGTAGGTCACGACGGCATGGCCGGCGACGGGCTGAGACGCTGTCCTTGCCGGCGCCCCGTCGACGGTGACCCCGCCCGCCTCGATGGCGGCCTTGGCCTTCGCGCGGCTCTCGGCAAGGCCGCGCGCGACCAGAAGCTGGTCGAGCCGGCTCTTCGTCACCCCACCGCGTCCAGACGGGCGAGAGCGGCCTGGAGCTTCGCCTTGCCGGCCTCGGCCTCGGCCAGCTTCTCGCGTTGCTCGTCCACGACTTCCGGCGCGGCGCGGGCGACGAAGTTCGGGTTGCCGAGCTTCTTGTTGACGTGGCCGATATCGCTGTCGAAGGCGGCGATCTCCTTCTCCAGCCGGGCGCGTTCGGCGGCGAGATCGATGATCCCGGCCAGCGACAGGGCGGCCGTGGCCCCGCCGGAGACGAAGGTCACCGCGCCGGTCGGGGCCGTCGCGGCCACGCCGATCTCCGACACACGGCCAAGCGTCAGGAGCAGGTCGCGGTGGCGCGCGATCCGGTCGGCGGTCGAGGCGTCCGGCGCGATGAAGGCCAGCGGCGGCTTCGCGGACGGCGGCACGTTCATCTCGGCGCGCAGGCCGCGTATCCCGGTCACCAGATCGACCAGCCAGCCGATCTCGGCCTCGGCGGCGGCGTCGACGAAGGCCTCCGGCAGATCCGGCCAGGCGGCGCCGATCAGGCTCGGCTCTGTGCGCGGCGCACCCTCGGACGCGAGCTTGTCCCACAGCTCCTCGGTGATGAAGGGCATGACCGGGTGCATCAGCTTCAGCGTCTGGTCGAGCGTCCAGGCGGTCATGGCGCGGGTCTCGGCCTTGGCCGCCTCGTCGGCCCCGGTGAACACCGGCTTGGCCAGCTCCAGATACCAGTCGCAGAAGACGTTCCAGACGAAGCGGTAGAGGGCCGCGGCGGCGTCGTCGAAGCGGCCGCCCTCGATCGCCGCGGACACTTGGCGCTCGGCCTTGGTCAGCTCGCCGCTGATCCAGCGGTTGATGGTCTGGTCGACCGCGGCCGGATCGAAGCCCTCGACGCGGCGCGCCTCGTTCATCTGCGAGAAGCGCGCGGCGTTCCACAGTTTTGTGCCGAAGTTGCGATACCCTTCAATGCGTTGGCGCGACAACTTGATGTCGCGCGTGCCCGACAGGATGGCCATGGTGAAGCGCAGCGGGTCGGCGCCGAGCTCGTCGATGATGGTCAGGGGATCGATGACGTTCCCCTTCGACTTGCTCATCTTCTGGCCCTTCTCGTCGCGGACCAGGCCGTTGATGATCACGCGCCTGAACGGAACCTCATCCATGAAGTGAAGTCCCATCATCATCATCCGGGCGACCCAGAAGAAGATGATGTCCGCAGCAGTGACGAGGTCCGAGGTCGGATAGAAGCGGCGCAGGTCCTCGGTGTCCTTCGGCCAGCCCATGGTCGAGAACGGCCACAGGGCCGAGGAGAACCAGGTGTCGAGGACATCCTCGTCCTGGGTCAGCGGGGTCTCGGCGCCATAGTGGTGGCGCGCGGCGGCGCGGGCGTCGTCCTCGCTCTCCTCGACGAAGATAGTCCCGTCCGGCCCGTACCAGGCCGGAATGCGATGGCCCCACCAGAGCTGGCGCGAGATGCACCACGGCTCGATGTTGCGAAGCCATTCGAAATAGATCTTCTCGTAGCTCTTCGGCTCGAAGGTCGTGTCGCCCTGCTCCACCGCCTTGATGGCCGGCTGGGCCAGGGTGTGGGCGTCCACGTACCACTGATCCGTCAGCCAGGGCTCGATGACCACGCCCGAGCGGTCGCCGTGCGGGACGACGTGGCGGGTCTTCTCGATCTCCTTGAGCCAGCCTTCCTCCTCCGCCCGGGCGACGATGGCCTTGCGGGCGGCGAACCGGTCCATGCCGCAGTATTCGGCCGGCACATCGGGCGTATCGGCGTTGGTGATGCGAGCGAAGGCGTCGAGCACGTTGAGGGCCTCGAGCCCGGTGCGCTTGCCAACGCCGAAGTCGTTGAAGTCGTGGGCCGGGGTGATCTTCACCGCGCCGGACCCCTTGGCAGGGTCTGCGTAGGCGTCCGCGACGATCGGAATGCGGCGGCCGGTGATCGGATGATCGATCAACTTGCCGACCAGACCCGCGTAACGCTCGTCGTCAGGGTGCACGGCCACGCTGGTATCGCCCAGCATGGTCTCGGGCCGGGTCGTGGCGACGACGATGTAGTCGCGAGTTTCCCATTCGGTGGCCTTGCCGTCATCGTCGAAGGCGACCGGGTGTTGATAGGTGACGCCGTCGGCCAGCGGATAGGCGAAATGCCAGTAGTGACCGTCGACCTCGCGCTGCTCGACCTCGAGGTCCGAGATGGCGGTCTGGAAATGCGGATCCCAGTTCACCAGCCGCTTGTCGCGGTAGATCAGGCCTTCCTTGTGCAGCTGGACGAAGACCTTGCGGACCGCGATCTGCAAGTCGGGATCGAGGGTGAAACGCTCACGCGACCAGTCGCAGGAGGCCCCGAGGCGACGCAGCTGCTGCTGGATCGAGCCGGCGCTGGTCGCCTTCCACTCCCAGACCTTCTGCACGAAGGCGTCGCGGCCCATGTCGCGGCGGCCGACGTTGCCCGCGGCCGCCAGCTGGCGCTCGACCACCATCTGGGTGGCGATGCCGGCGTGGTCGGTGCCGGGGAGCCACAGCACGGCCTTGCCGGTCATCCGGTGATAGCGGGCGAGGATGTCCTGCAGGGTGTTGTTCAGCGCGTGGCCGATGTGCAGCGAGCCGGTCACGTTCGGCGGCGGAATGACGATCGAATAGGCCTCCGCGGCCGTGTCCTCGTCCCGGTCGGTTCTGGGGGCGAAGACGCCGCTCTCTTCCCACATCGCGTAGAGGCGCGGTTCGGCGGCTTTGGGATCGAAGGTCTTGTCGAGCATGGGGTGGTCTTACACGAAAGAGAAAGGGCGGCCCCGACTGGAGCCGCCCCGGAATGATCTAGCCTTGATCAGGTCGCAGGTGAAGCTAGCCGGCGGAGCGGGCGATGCGTTCGACTTCCTTGCGTACCTGGGTCTCGACGATGCCCGGCAGGTTGGCGTCGAGCCATTCCTTCAGCATCGGGCGCAGCAGCGCGCGGGCCAGTTCGTCCAGCGTGGGGCCGGAGGGCGTCGAGGGTTCCATGGGCTCGGACTTCTTCAGGGATGAGGCCAATCCGGCAAAGGCGGACGCGGCGCTGGCCGCGGCGCTGTCGCCGACGAGGGTGTCGTAGCCGGTCGGCGCCGTCGGGGCAGCCGTATCGGCGGCGGTCGCCGGCTCGGGCGCGAAGGCCGATTCGCTGACCGCCTCGACCGGGAACGGGTCGACCTCGGTCCCGGCGGGCGAGACGTCGAGATCGCCGATGCTCTCGGCCGCAGGGGCCTCATAGGTGTCGGTCAGTTCGAGCACGTCCTCCTCCGAGGAGACCGGCTCCTGCATCGCCGGCGTCTCGTCCATCATCGCGGGCGAGACTTCGATGTCCTCGTCGGCCTGCACGGGCTCGTCCCCGGCCGGGGCGGCGGCGGGAGCGGTTTCGGCCGGGGCGGCGGCCGTTTCGGCCGGTGCGTCGTCTTCGGAGATGATCCGGCGGATCGACGCCAGGATCTCCTCCATCGTCGGTTCCTGGGCGGTCTGGTCGGTCATGTCGAAACCCCGAGGCGCGCGCGTCGAACGCACAAGGCAAATGGTTGGGCGGCGCGGGGCCACGGCCCCTACCCCCTCAATGTCGTCGCATCTCAGCCCGCTGGAATCAACGGGCGTTTTTCGCGTCACAGGTTAACGAAGCGGTCGCGGGTCGCCCGTCGGGCGATCCGCCGCCGGCTCAGTTCCGCGGCGCGGTCTGGACGATCTCGGACTTCAGCTGCTGATCGATCGGCGCGTCCGGGGCGTCGTTGGCGGGCATGATGGGCGGCGCCACGATGCGGTCGACGGCCTCGAGCAGGCCGTCCCACGGCAGGGCCCCGCGGTCGCGCACGCGGTCGTAGTTGTCGGCGGGATCATAGAGGGTCAGGGTCGGGTCGAGGTCCGCCCCTTCGAGACGGCCCATGGCCGCCAGAAGGTTGGCCTGGGCGACGTATTCGTTGCGGCGGGCGCTGGCCAGGGTGATCTCCGCGTTGCGCAGCTCCAGTTCCTGGTTCAGCACGTCCAGGGTGGTGCGCAGACCGACCTGGGCTTCCTGGCGGACGCCCTCGGCGGCGACGGTGGCGGCGCGGACGGCCTCGGTCCCGGCCTCGAGGCTGGAACGGGCAGACAGCGCCTGGGCATAGGCCGAACTGACCGAGCGCAGGGTGTCGCGGCGCTCGCCCTCGACGTTGATCTGGGCGACGTTGGCCCGCTCGAAGGCCTGGGCGACGCGCGAACTGTTCAGACCTCCGGTGAAGAGCGGCACCGAGATGCTTGCGCCCGCGGTCAGGCGGGTGGTGTCGCCGATGTCGCCGATTCGGTCGAAGTCGTCGTTGGAACCGCCGTACGAGGCCGTGAGGCGCGCCGAGGGCATGTATTCAGCCTTGGCGGCGGCGACGTTGGCCTCGGCCGCTCGCAGGCTCCAGCCGGCGGAACGGATGCCCGGATTGTCCTGCAGCGCCACTTCCAGGGCGGCGTCGAAGTCCGTCGGCACGCCCGGCAGCACCGGCATCGGCGCCAGATCCGTCGGCGACTGGCCGACCACTGCGGCGTAGGACGCGCGTGACACCGACAGTTGGGCCTGGGCGTTGGCGAGATCGGCCTCGGACTGGGCCAGGCGCGCCTCGGACTGGGCGACGTCGGTGCGGGTGATTTCGCCGACCTCGAAGCGGGCCGAGGCCTCCTCGAGCTGGCGCTGGAGCACGCCGAGATTGGCCTGGCGGATGCGGAGGATTTCGGTGTCGCGGAGAACGTCCGCATAGGCCTGGATCACCGAGGCCAGCACGGTCTGCTCGATGTCGCGCAGATCCTCGCGCCCGGCCAGGATCTCGGCTTCCGCTGCGGTGATGCCGTGGCCGATTCGGCCGCCGCTCCACAACGTCTGCGACAGGCCGATGCTGGCCGAGGCGCTGTCGCCCTCGAACCCGGCGGCGTCACCGTAGGCCTGGGTGTGATTGCCGCTGATCGTGACGTCCAGCTGGGGGCGCAGACCCGAGCGGGCCTGGACCACGGACTCATCCAGCGCCCGCTGGTTGGCGCGCTGGGCCAGCAGCGACGGGTTGGTCTTGTAGGCCAGGGCGATGGCTTCCTGCAGCGTCTCGGCCCAGGCGGGCGCGCTCAGGCCGGTGACGACGGCGATCAGGGCGACCGAGGCGAGCGCGCGCGAACGTTTCAGCATGACTGTTCCTGCCTGGCGCACGCGAGGATGCGCACGCCCTTTGTATCCCATAGGCCTGATGCGGGACGGTTTCCTCCCGCGCCAGTTAAGATTTTTTCACGCGACCCGAAAGGCCGACTACAGGGCGAAGGCCGGCTCCGGCGCAAGGGCGCCGAGCACGGGCGGCGCCGAATCGAACAATTCGCGCCGGGACAGGCCCGAGGCGCCCTTCACATACAGGACGGCCTTGCCGGCGGGGCCGGAGCGCTCGACCACGGCGAGACGGCCGCCGACCTTGAGCGCGGCCAGCCAGGCGTCGGGCCGGACAGGCGCGGCGGCCTCGGAAACGATGATGTCATAGCCCTCGCCCACGGGGCGGGTGAACGGCGCGAGGACGCCTTCGACGCCCGCCTCGGCCAGGGCCGGAGCCACGATGTCGAGAACCTCCGCATCGGCTTCCTGCGCGGTGGCAGAGAGCCCCATCTGCGCCAGCACGGCGGCGGCATAGGGCCCGGCGATGGCCAGGGCCGTCTCCCCGGCGCGGGGTTCCAGCGCCATCAACAGTTTGGACAGGTCGCGGGGCAGCATCAGTCGCCGGCCGTTGGCGATCTCGGGCTCCATCTCGGCGTAGGCCGCGAAGGCGCGATCGGCGGGGAGGAAGCGCTCGCGCGGGACGGCGAGCAGCGCGGCCTGGAGGTCGCGGTCAGTGACGTCGTTCACCCGGACCTGACTGTCCACCATGATCTTGCGCGCGGCGGCGAAATCCATCTGTCGATCGTCCCGAATAGGCAAGGCGCGGTAACGCGCCGGAAATCTCGCGCGCTTATAGGTCTGTGCGTTGCGGGCGACAATCCGATCTGGTAGCGAACGCCCCTCGCGATGGCGAGGTCGCCCCCGATGGTGTCGGGGACGGCCCAGGGCCTGATGGCGGAGTGGTTACGCAGAGGACTGCAAATCCTTGCACCCGAGTTCGATTCTCGGTCAGGCCTCCATCGCGATTTTCGGACAGATCAGACCGGTGCGGTCATCCAGCCGATGACGGTGGCCGCGCTCACCGTCGCGGCGACGATGGCGATGGCGACCGCGACACGCGCGTTGCGGTTCACGAAGAACAGAATGCTGTCGAACATGACCAACTCCCCCCGGACCAAGGCACAGCGCCACAGATCGCGGCGTTCATCAAGGTATACGAAGGGTTAATCGCGGATTGGTGAACGGTTCTCGCCTATCGGGTGAAATGATGCAGGGCGATGGCCCCTGCAGTCGCCACATTGAGGGAATCGAAGCCGCCGGACATCGGAATGCCGACGGTTTCGCAGCGTTCGATCAGTTGAGTCGGCAGGCCGGGCCCCTCTGCGCCGAGGACGATGGCGGTCCGCCCGCCCCGGGTCGCCAGATGCAGCGGAGCCGCCGACGCCGGGGTCATGGCCAGGACGCGGAACCCGGCCGCCTTCAGGCCGTCGACCATCTCGTCCGCTGGCATTCCCGTCGCCATCGGCGTTCGCAGCACAGCGCCGACCGAGACGCGGATGGCCTTGCGGTAGAAGGGATCGCAGCAGCGGTCGTCCAGCAGCACGGCGGCGGCTCCGAAGGCCGCGGCGGCCCGGAATATGCCGCCCATGTTGTCGTGGTTTCCGATGCCGCAGGCCAGCACCACGACGGCGTCGTCGGCAAGGCCGGCGAGCACCTCCGCCAGCGGCCGCGCGACGGGCTTCTCGCCAAGCGCCAGTATGCCCCGATGGAGGTGAAAGCCCGCCACGCGGTCGAGCACCGGCTGCGGGGCCGCATGGACCGGCGTGTCCGGCGGCAGGGCGGCCAGCAGGTCCGCCAGGGCGGCGAGCCGCTTTTCGGCGATCAGGGCGGCGACCGGCCGGCACAGGGAGGCCGGCGAGGCGAGCACCCGCAGCACCACCTCCCCCTCGGCCACGAACAGGCCCTGCCGGCCCGTCAGGTCCCGCTCGCGGATATCCAGGAAGGCGGCGACGCGGGGGTCCAGCGGATCGTCGATGGGGATTGCGGCCAATCGGATATTTCCCGTTGCGTGAGCCTGACTCGCGCTGCTATAGCGCGCGCCTTCCCGAGAGGAAGTGTTCCGCGGTAGCTCAGTGGTAGAGCAGCCGACTGTTAATCGGCTGGTCGTAGGTTCGAATCCTACCCGCGGAGCCACTCTCCCTCCCCCTCCCGACCACAGCGCAGAAAAAAGCCCGACGCGAGCGCCGGGCTGAAGTCGTTCGGTGATGGTGGGTGTCCTCGAACAAAGGAAGACGCTCCCTCGATCAGCTGAATTGGTTAACGGCGCGTAAACCCTCCTATGGCGCCCCGAGATCAGGCAGCCAGGTCGCCTGGCGGGCGCCGCCCGGGCCGGTCCAGGCGACCCGCCAGCCTGAGCCGATCCGTTCCACCGCCAGCCCGCCCGCGGGCGAGCCGGGCTCACCAGGCCAGTTGAAATCGCGGCCGGCGACCTGGATCTGATCCGGGCCGTCGTGGGGGGCCAGCATGACGCTCCAGCGCCCTTGGGCGTCCGGGTCCACCTGCACGGTTTCGCCGCCGCTGCGCACCTCTATCTGCGCGAGTCCGGGGGCCCGGCCGGAGGCCAGGCGCATGCGCCCGTCGCTGTCGACGGCGCCCAGGACCGGGGCCGCGTCGAGCCGGCGCGTCGGGCCGCCGGGACGAAGCACGACGATCGGGCCCTGCCCGGCCGCCAGGATCAGCAGCCGGTCCGGCGAGGGCGCCGTGTCCTGGCCCACCTGTGTTTCCGGCCGGAGCAGGAGGTGTTCGGCGGGCGCCGGCAGTCGAATCTCGAACCGCCCGCTCGCGTCGGCGGAGGCCGCGAAGGCCCCGCCCCCGTCGCTGCGCAGCACGACGCGCGCGTCCGGCTCGGCGAGGCCGGACGCCACGAGGGCGGAGCCGGCCCGCTCCACACGCTGGATCACCGGCGGACGGGTCCAGTCGCCGGCCGCCTCCGGGCTCGCCTTGTCCTGTTGGGGCGGTTCCGGAGAACAGGCGACCACGCCGCCCGCGAGCACCGCCGCGACCATGGACAACATCGCCCGTTTCATCCTGTCTCTCCGACCGTTAGGAGTGTCGCCCCAGATAGCGCGGCGGCGCGCCCGCTGTCTTTCACTGTCTTCAAGAGGCCTCATGTCGTCGCCCGTCACCATCCAGCCGTTCGACGGCAAGTCCGTCTGCCTGTTCTGCGGCTCGTCCGAAACCGTCCGTCCCGAATATCTGGCGGCGGCGCGGGCGTTCGGGGAGGAGACGGCCAGGGCGGGCTGGCGGCTCGTCTACGGCGGCGGCGGCGTGGGCCTGATGGGGGCGTCGGCGCGGGCTGCGCACGCCGCCGGCGGGCGGGTTCTGGGGGTGATGCCCGGCTTCCTGCGCAGCCGGGAGCGGCTGTTCGACGAGGTCGAGACCCTGGTCGTGCCGTCGATGCACGAACGAAAGACCATCATGTACGACCAGTCTGACGCCTTCGTGGTCGCGCCGGGCGGCGTCGGCACCCTGGAGGAAGCGATCGAAGTGCTGTCGTGGAAACGCCTCGACCTGCACGCCAAGCCGGTCATCTTCTTGAATCTGAATGGCTTCTGGGACTCGCTTCTGGCGGTCATGGACCACAGCATCGAGGAGGGGATGACCCCGGCGACGTTCAAACAGGCGTGGCTGGTTTGCGACACCGTGTCGGCCGCAATCGAGGCTGTGCGCGCCTCGGACGAGATGCCTCACTTGCAACATGATCAGCGATAAGTAATCACTGGTCAGTCAGTGGGTCGTGCGTCTCTTTTGAAAACGCCGCTTGACAGTTGCGTATGAAAACGGACACTGGCGTCGCCGGGCGGATCCACGCCCATTCCAGTTTCGGAGACCTCCCCATGCGTGTTCTGCTTATCGCCGCGGCCATGCTCGTCGCCGCCCCGGCCATCGCCCAGGCCCCCGCTTCCAGCGCGGTGCTCGCCGACGCGGCCAAGGCCCCGGCCGCGCGCACCATCATCGACGGCGCCACCTGGCGCTGCGAGGGCGCGACCTGCACCGCCACGGGCGGCGCCAACCAGCCCGCCACGCGCGCCTGCCGCCGGGTCGTGGCCCGCTTCGGCCCGGTGACGGCGTTCAGCTACAAGGGCGTCGAATTGACGACGGAACAGATCGCCGCCTGCAACGCCTGACGGTCCGAGGCTTCCTGGCAAGAACAAGGGCCGCCCTTTTCGAGGGGCGGCCCTTTCCTTGTCCGGCGATGAGCCTCAGGCGGTCTCGCCGGACAGGCGTTTGACGATGCGCTCCCGGCCGATCAGCGGCGTCAGGGTGGCCATGTCCGGGCCGTGTTCCTGGCCGGTCAGGATGTGGCGCAGCGGCATGAACAGAGCCTTGCCCTTCGCTCCGGTGCGTTCCTTGACGGCATTGGTCCACACGGACCAGGCGTCGGGCCCGAGGCTCGGCGGCAGGACCTCAAGCGCCGCCGCGGCAAAGGCCGGATCATCGATGACGGGTGTGACCGGCCCGCTGATGATACGTTCCAGATCAACGACGTCCGAGAACTTCTGAAGGTTCGGGCGCAGGGCGTTCCAGACAGGCTCGCCCAGATCGCAGCCGATCGCGGCGAGCCTCGGCCGGGCCGTCGCATAGTCCATGGCGTGCAGCGCCTGGGCGTTCAGGCGGTCGAGGTCGGCGGTGTCGTAGCGGGCCGGCGAACGCCCCATCTTCGAGAATGAGAAGGACGCGCCGAGGGCTTCGATCGAGGGTGCGACCTCGAGCGGATCGGAGGTGCCGATGCGGCCGAGATGGCTGGTGATGGCGATCGGCTCGTAGCCCTGCTCGCGCATCTCGGAGATGGACAGGGAGCCGAGCCGCTTGGACAGGGCCTGGCCGTCGGCGCCGACCAGCAGCGGCATATGGGCGAAGGCCGGCACCGGGCCGCCGAGCGCCTCGAATATCTCGATCTGTGCGCCGGTGTTGGTGACGTGGTCCTCGCCGCGGATCACATGGGTGATGCCCATGTCGATGTCGTCGACCACCGACGGAAGGGTGTAGAGGAACAGGCCGTCCTCGCGGATCAGCACGGGGTCGGACATCGAGGCGGTGTCGACCTCGGCGTGGCCGCGCGACAGGTCTTCCCAGGCGACGCGCTTGCCGTCGAGCTTGAAGCGCCAGTGCGGCCGGCGGCCCTCGGCCTCGTAGGCGGCCTTTTCGGCCTCGGTCAGCTCCAGGGCCGCACGGTCGTAGACGGGCGGCAGGCCGCGCGACAGCTGCACCTTGCGGCGGCGATCCAGCTCTTCCGAGGTTTCGTAACAGGCGTAGAGGCGTCCGGAGGCCTTCAGGCGGGCGGCGGCTTCCTCATAGCGGTCGAACCGCTTCGACTGGTTGTAGCGCTCGTCCCAGACCAGGCCGAGCCAGGTCAGGTCATCCTCGATACCCTGCTCGAACTCGGGCGTGGAGCGCGCCAGGTCGGTGTCGTCGATGCGCAGGACGAAAGACCCGCCCTGCCCGCCGATCCGCGCGTTGCGGGCGAACATCCAGTTCACCAGCGCGGTGCGCACATTGCCTACGTGCAGCTTCCCCGTCGGCGACGGGGCGAAACGAACCTTGACGGACATGGAGCGACCTTGAAAGCGAGGCGCGGTAGGTCGCGCTCGCAGCCGCCCAAGTCAAGGCGTGGCGGCCGCTCAGTCGTCGCGGTGGACACGCTCGCGGCGTTCGTGCCGTTCCTGGGCCTCGACCGAGAGGGTCGCGGTCGGGCGGGCTTCCAGCCGGCCGAGGCTGATCGGCTCGCCGGTCTCCTCGCAGTAGCCGTAGGAGCCGTCCTCGATGCGGCGCAGCGCTTCGTCGATCTTGGAGATCAACTTGCGCTGGCGGTCCCGCGTCCGCAGCTCGAGGGCGCGGTCGGATTCCGACGACGCCCGGTCGACGAGATCCGGATGATTTTCCGTCTCGGCCTTGAGGTTGACGACCGTACCCTTGGACTCGCGAAGGATTTCGTCCTTCCAGGCCAGGAGCTTGGCCTTGAAATAGGCCTGCTGCCGTTCGTTCATGAACGGCTCGTCCTCGGAGGGCCGATAAGTGTTCGGCTCGCTCGCAGACGCCAATGCGTTCATCGCACTCACGCTCTCAACAGCGCCCCCCTGTGGCGCAGTGCTGCGTATAGGGATGGCGAAGAGTCGCGGCAACAACGCTCGCGCGAGCGTGACCGACGATTGATCGGGTCGGCGCGCGAGCGTGACATTTCTTCATCACCCGAGGCTTGCCGAGCGCGCTTTTGCGAAAGATTTCGCCGACTTATGCTGCGCTGCGGCGAAGATCGGCCTTGGCCAGCTCAACCGCGGCCCGCAGATCGATCTGGGCCAGCAGACTGTTCAGGCCCGGATCGGCGTCGATCGGCCGCTCTTCTCGCAGGCCCCGGCCGAGGCGCTCCAGCGTCGCCTCTCCGGCCTCGCCGGCCAGCAGCGCCAGCTTCAACTCGTCCAGACGATCCAGCAGGCCGCCGCCCCGGCGGATGGCGCGCCGCCGCCGCTCGGTGGCGTCCTCGACCCCCTGCAGCGCCATCAGGGCCGACACGCCCGCCACGCCGGTCGTGGCGGCCGCGGCCGTCGCCGCTCCAGCCGCCGCGCCGCCCCCGACCGGGGGCACGGAGAAGCCGCCTGCCGCTTTCGTGGGGCGAGGTCCCTGGGAGGAGGACGGGCCTGAGGGGCCGGTGACCTTCATGGATTGCGACTCCAGAACATGCCGGACCTTCGTCGGCTCCGGGTCACCGTTTGGTTAACGCCCCGGCAGTTTCTGCCGCATGACCAAGGCATGCCGCACCAGCAGAGACTGAATTGACTGGGTTTTCCGGTTGGCACGGTGCTGGCATCGCAGCAGGCACAACAGTTCGCGGACACCGTACCGATGCAGAAACTGCTCGCCTCCCTCCTCACCGCCGCCGCCCTGGCGGGATTCGCGGCCCCCGCGATGGCGCAGTCGCGGATCAAGGATATCGCCGCTATCGAAGGCGTCCGCACCAACCAGCTGGTCGGCTACGGCCTGGTGGTTGGTCTGAACGGCACCGGCGACAGCCTGCGCAACTGCCCCTTCACCCGCCAGTCGCTGGAGGGCATGACCGAGCGGCTGGGCGTCAATATCCGCGGCTCGAACGCCAACTCCAAGAACATGGCCGCCATCATGGTGACCGCCGAACTGCCGCCGTTCGCCACGCCGGGCGCGCGCATCGACGTGAACGTCTCGTCCATGTGCGACGCCAAGAGCCTGCTGGGCGGCACCTTGCTGGTGACCAGCCTGCAGGGCGCCGACGGCGAGGTGTATGCGGTGGCCCAGGGTTCGATCCAGACGGGCGCGGTGTCCGCTTCGGGAGCTTCGGGCTCGTCGGTCACGCGGGGCGTGCCAACGGCGGGCCGCATCGCCTCGGGCGCCACGGTGGAGCGCGAAACCGGCTTCCACCTGGCCAATATGAACGAAGTCCGCCTGACGCTGCGCAACCCGGACTTCACGACGGCCCAGCGCGTCGCCGCCGCCATCAACCAGGTCTATCCGAACGCCGCCCTGGCCGAGAACGGCACCGTCATCGCACTGCGCGCGCCGGGACAGATGGGCATGGCGGGCTTCATCAGCCGGGTCGAGAACCTGCCCGTCGCCGTGGACGCGCCGGCCAAGGTGATCATCGACGAGGTCAACGGCGTCATCGTCATGGGCGACGCGGTGCGGGTCTCCACCGTGGCCATCGCCCAGGGCAACCTGACCGTCTCGGTGCAGGAGACGCCGATGGTCAGCCAGCCCGAGCCCTTCAGCCGTGGAGGCGAGACCGTGGTCGTGCCGCAGTCGGACGTCTCGGTCGAGGAGGAGCTGGGCCGGCAGATGCGCATCGTCGGCGGCGGGGCGTCCCTCTCCGACCTCGTCAACGGCCTGAACGCCCTCGGGGTCAGCCCGCGCGACATGATCAGCATCCTGCAGGCCATCAAGGCGGCCGGTGCGCTGCAGGCCGACATCGAGGTGATGTGAGCATGAGCGACCTCGCCGTCTCCCCCGCCCTGCTCCAGCCGACGCCGTCCGCGCCGGCGCCCACCGCCCGGATGCGCGACACCGCCGAGGCCTTCGAGGCCTCCTTCCTGGCACAGATGCTGAAGCCGATGTTCGAGGGCCTTTCGACCGACGGACCCTTCGGCGGCGGCGAGGCCGAGGGCACCTGGCGCGGCTTCATGATCGAGGCCATGGCCAAACAGACCGTCAAGGCCGGCGGCATCGGCCTGGCCGACCAGGTCGTCGCCCAGATGCTGAAGATGCAGGAGCAGGCTCAATGACCGGAACCGCCGAACTGAACGCCACCGCCCGGGTGCGGCAGCTGATCGATCTGACGGAGCGGCTGACGGCCAGCCTCGGCGCCGAAGCCAGGGCTTTCGAGGCGCACCGGCCGCAGGACGCCGCCGCCACCCTGGCGGGCACGCAGGATATGGCAAACGCCTACCGCCGGGAGTCGGCGCAGGTGAAGGCCAACCCCAGCGTGCTGGCGGCGGCTCCGGTGGCCGAGCGCAAGGCCCTGATCCGTGTCACCGAAGCCTTCGAGGCGGTCCTGAGCCGCCACGCCCGCGCCATCGAGGCGGCGCGGATCATCTCTGAGGGTCTGGTCCAGACGATCGCCGCCGAAGTCGCCGCCCAGCGCGGCAGCCCGTCGGCCTATGGAGCCAGCGGTCGGGCCAACGCCGGCGACGGCCGGGCCGTAGCCTTCAATCGCACCGCCTGAGCTCCAGCGTCCGCTGAACCCCGATCGCCCGCAGGAAGTCCGGATCGTGGCTGACCACGATCACGGCCCCGTCGTAGGCCGTCAGCGCCGTCTCGACCGCCGTTATCGAGTCCAGGTCGAGGTGGTTGGTCGGCTCATCGAGGATCAGCAATTGCGGAGGCCGGGTTCCGGTCATCACGCAGGCCAGGGCGGCGCGCAGGCGCTCGCCGCCGGACAGGGTTCCGACGATGCGCTGCGCCGCCGTGTTGCGGAACAGAAAGCGGGCGAGCGCCGCATGCGCGTCGTTGGGCGTCGCGTCCGGGTTCAGGCGCCGCCAGGCGTCCAGCAGGGTTTCGTCGGGCCTGAGCAGCGCCGCTTCCTGATCCAGCAGGGCAGCCGGCACGGGACGCTCGACCGCGCCACTGCCCGGGTTCAGTTGACCTGACATCAGCCGCAGGAGGGTAGACTTGCCAGCGCCGTTGGGACCGGTGATCGCCACCCGCTCCGTACCGGTGATCCTCAGCGAAACCGGACCGACGATGCGCCGGCCGCCCGGCGCGTCCCAGGCGGCCTCGTCCAGCACCAGCACCGTCTTCCCGGGGGCGAGACCGGTCGAGGGCATGGGAATGGCCATCGCCCTGACCCGTTCGACCCGTTCGCGCGCCTCGTTGAGCTCGGTCTCCGCCGCCTCGGCGCGACGCCGGGCCAGCAGATCTTCCCGTGCGCCCGAATTCTCGGCCCGCTCGGCCATCGCGCCCAGAAGGATTTTGGGCTCCGACTTCCTCGCCGCGAAGGCGCGTCCCGCCTTGTCGCGCCGCGCCTTCCTCTCCAGCGACTTCTGGCTCTCGCGCGCAGCCTGGGCGGTGTTCCTTTCAGCGACGTCGAGATTGCGTTCCGCCGCCGCCCGCTCCGCCGCCTTGCGCTCCGCGTAGAGGTCATAGTTCCCGCCGTAGGTTGCGGCGCCGAGGCCGGACAGCTCCACGATCCGGTCCATGCGGCGGAGCAGGGCGCGGTCGTGACTGACGACGACGACGCCGCCCTTCCAGCGGTCCAGCAGGTCGGCGACGGCCGCGCGGCCCTCGACGTCCAGATGATTGGTGGGCTCGTCCAGCACCAGTAGGTCAGGCTGCTCGAGAAGCAGGGCGGCGAGACGGACACGGGTCTGCTCGCCTCCGCTCAGCGTCGCCGCCGGACGATCGGGGTCAGTCCCTTGCAGACCGACGTCGGCGAGCGCCGCTTCGATCCGGCCCTCCAGCATCCAGTCGGCGGCGGCGAGATCGTCCGGGCCGCCCTCCCCTGCCAGCACGCGGCGAACAGCCGCCATGGCCGGCGCGACGCCGAGAAGGTCGAGAATGGTTTCGCCGGCGCCGGGCTCGCGCCTCTGCTCCAGCCAGCCGACCTTCCCCGCGCGCGAGACCGAGCCCTCGACAGGCTCGATCAGGCCTGTGACGAGACGCAGCAGCGTGGTCTTCCCGACGCCGTTGCGGCCGACGAGGCCCGTGCGCTCGCGCCCGAAAGCGAGGCTGAGGTCAGAGAATAGGGTGTGGCCGTCAGGCGTCCGGGCCGCGACGCGATCGAGCGTCACGAATGCGGATGGGGACGGGCTTGGGGCGAGGCTGGGTGAGGACATGGACCAACGCGAGCAGCGAAGCGGAAAGGGCGAAACCAATTCCCAGTGCGCTGATCATGTTCGTCGGGCCTCCAGTGAACTCACTCGAAATGACAGGATGGGCGCCAGACCCGGGCTTCGCAAGCATTTTCGACGGTTGGCGCGAGTGACGAAGCCGTTACCGGCGCTCGCCGGCGCCGTGGCTGCGACGCCGCGGACGCTGGCCTGAGGCGCATTCGCGCCCTACATGGCGAGCATGAGCCACGCCGCCGACCCCCAGGACGCCGCCGGCCGCCGCGCGGCGATCGTCGAGCAGATCCGCGCTGAAACCGGCATCGACGAGAGCATGATCGCCCGGCTGGTCGACGGCTTCTACGATCGGGTGCGCGCCGATCCGCTGATCGGCCCCGTGTTCAACGACCGTATCGAGGACTGGGCCCCCCACCTGGAGCAGATGCGGATGTTCTGGTCGTCGGTGGCGCTGATGAGCGGCGTCTATCACGGGCGGCCGATGCCGAAGCACCTTCCCCTGCCGGTCGACGCCCGTCACTTTGATCGCTGGCTGGAGCTGTTCGAGGCCACCGCGCGCGACCTGTGCCCGCCCGCCGCCGCCGACCATTTCATCGAACGGGCCCGCCGCATCGCCGAGAGCCTCGAGCTGGGCATCGCCGGGGCCAACGGGGTGCTGTTGGGCAAGGGCGAGCGGTACCTGCGGCCGACCGAAGCCTGGACGCCGGCCGAGGCCTAACTGGCCGCCACCGGTATTTGCACTGGCGCCGCCGTCCCGGGCTTCATGCGGGCGTTGACGTTGAAGCTCTCGACCTTCCACGCCTCACCCTCCTTCACAAAGGTGGTGTCGGTGCGAACAACCCGGTCCGGATAGTCGTACTCCTGGGCCAGCGAATAGCGCTGGCCTCCCGTGCCGGCGTACGACCGCCATCCGAGCGGTTTCGGCTCCGGCGCGGCGCCGGCCGGAGCGAACGACCGGATCATCGGCAGCTGAGCCCTCACGGTCGCGGGGTCATTGCCGGAAGACATCCGGGCCAGCAGGGCGTCGTCGCGGCCTTCGACCAGATCGCCGTACAGCGCCTGCGCCTGAGCTGCCCGCTCGGCGTCGCCCTCCATGCTCGGCATCGAGCACGCCGCCAGGGCGCCGACGGCCAGCAGTCCCAGGAGCCTTCTTCGGTGCATGATCTGTCCCCCCGTCTGGACGCTACTCGGACACAACCTCGTCGCCAATCCACCGAAGTTCGGAGGCCCGGGGCGGGCCTGCTGCCAGAAACTGTCAGCAGGCTGGCATCGCGAGAGGTTTGTTCCTACAATGTTCTTGCTGAATCCCGCGAACCAATCCCCATATAGCGCTGTCGCGCCGGAGCTTGCCCGGCCCTTCCGCGTTCCCGGACTCCCAAGCCTTCAGGCCTCATGACCGAAAAGCACAACTTCATCCGCGTGCGCGGCGCGCGCGAGCACAATCTCAAGGGCGTCGACCTCGACATCCCGCGCGAGCAGCTGGTGGTGATGACCGGCCTGTCCGGATCGGGGAAGTCCTCCCTGGCCTTCGACACCATCTACGCCGAGGGACAGCGCCGCTACGTCGAGAGCCTGAGCGCCTATGCCCGCCAGTTCCTCGAGTTGATGGGCAAGCCCGACGTGGACCTGATCGAGGGTCTGTCGCCCGCCATTTCGATCGAGCAGAAGACCACCTCGAAGAACCCGCGCTCGACGGTCGGCACGGTGACCGAGATCCACGACTACATGCGCCTGCTGTGGGCGCGCGTGGGCGTGCCCTATTCGCCGGCGACCGGCCTGCCGATCGAGAGCCAGACCATCTCCATGATGGTCGACAAGCTGGCCGCCCTGCCAGAGGGCGAGCGCATCCTGCTGCTGGCCCCGGTCGTGCGCGGGCGCAAGGGCGAGTACAAGAAGGAGATGGCCGAGTGGCAGCGCTCGGGTTTCCAGCGGCTGAAGATCGACGGCGAGTTCTACGCCATCGAGGACGCGCCGACGCTGGACAAGAAGTTCAAGCACGACATCGACATCGTCGTGGACCGGATCGTCACCAAGGCGGGGCTGGAAAGCCGCTACGCCGACAGCCTTCAGACCGCCCTTGGCCTGGCCGACGGCATCGCCGTGGCCGAGTGGGCCAATGTCGCCGAGGGCGAGAAGGAGCCGCGCCGGCTGACATTTTCGGAAAAGTTCGCCTGCCCGGTCTCCGGCTTCACCATCAGCGAGATCGAGCCGCGGCTGTTCTCGTTCAACAATCCGTTCGGCGCCTGCCCCGTCTGCGACGGCCTGGGGGTCAAGCTGGCCTTTGACGCCGATCTCGTCGTGCCGGACCGCGACAAGACCCTGCACAAGGGGGCCATCGCCCCGTGGTCGCGCGGACCGTCGCCGCTCTACACCCAGACCCTGCAATCGCTGAGCCGCCACTACGGCTTCTCCATGGACAAGCCGTGGCGCGAACTGCCGGCGCAGGCGCAGCAGGTGATCCTGCACGGCACCGGCGCCGAGAAGATCAAGTTCCGCTACGACGACAACGCCCGCACCTATGAGGTGTCGAAGGTCTTCGAGGGCGTGCTGCCGAACCTGGAGCGGCGCTGGCGCGAGACGGACAGCGCATGGGTGCGCGAGGAACTGGGCCGGTTCCAGTCCGAGACCCCGTGCGAGGCCTGCGGCGGCAAGCGGCTCAAGCCCGAGGCCCTGGCCGTCAAGGTGGCCGGCACGGACATCGCCGAGGTGTCATGGCTGTCGATCAGGCACGCCCACGAGTGGTTCACGGGGCTGGCCGACAAGCTGACCGACAAGCAGATGGAGATCGGGCGCCGCATCCTGAAGGAGATCACCGACCGGCTGCGCTTCCTCAACAACGTCGGCCTCGACTATCTCAGCCTCTCGCGCGCCTCGGGCACCCTGTCCGGCGGCGAGAGCCAGCGCATCCGCCTCGCCTCCCAGATCGGTTCGGGTCTGACGGGCGTGTTGTACGTGCTGGACGAGCCCTCGATCGGCCTGCACCAGCGCGACAACTCGCGCCTGCTGGAGAGCCTGCGCGGCCTGCGCGACCTCGGCAACTCCGTGCTGGTGGTCGAGCACGACGAGGAGGCCATCCTGACGGCCGACTATGTCATCGACATGGGGCCGGCCGCCGGCATCCACGGCGGCGAGGTCTGCGCCCAGGGCACGCCGGCCGACGTCATGGCCAACCCGAACTCCCTGACCGGCAAATACCTGACCGGCGAACGCGAGATCGAACTGCCGCCCGAGGGCCGCCGGCCGGTTGACCGCAAGCGGATGCTGAAGATCAGCGGCGCCACCGGCAACAATCTGAAGAGCGTCACCGGCGAGATTCCCGGCGGCCTGTTCACCTGTGTCACGGGCGTCTCCGGCGGGGGCAAGTCGACCTTCACCATCGAGACCCTCTACAAGGCCGCCGCCCGCCGCCTGCACAACGCCTCGGACGCCCCGGCTCCCTTCGACCGGATCGAGGGGCTGGAGATGTTCGACAAGGTCATCGACATCGACCAGAGCCCGATCGGCCGCACCCCGCGTTCCAACCCGGCCACCTACACCGGCGCCTTCGGGCCGATCCGCGACTGGTACGCCGGCCTGCCCGAGTCAAAGGCCCGCGGCTACGGCCCCGGCCGCTTCTCGTTCAACGTCAAGGGCGGCCGCTGCGAGGCCTGCCAGGGCGACGGCCTGATCAAGATCGAGATGCATTTCCTCCCCGACGTCTACGTCACCTGCGACGTCTGCAAGGGCAGGCGCTACAACCGCGAGACGCTGGAAATCGTCTTCAAGGGCAAGAGCATATCCGACGTTCTGGACATGACGGTCGAGGAAGCCGCCAGCTTCTTCAAGGCCGTGCCCTCGATCCGCGACAAGATGCTGACCCTGAACCGGGTCGGTCTCGGCTACGTCAAGGTCGGCCAGTCCGCCACCACCCTGTCAGGCGGCGAGGCCCAGCGGGTCAAACTGTCCAAGGAGCTGTCGAAACGGGCCACCGGCAAGACCCTCTACATCCTCGACGAGCCGACCACCGGCCTGCATTTCGAGGACACGCGCAAGCTGCTCGAGGTGCTGCAGGAGCTGGTCGACAACGGCAACACCATCGTGGTGATCGAGCACAATCTCGACGTCATCAAGGTGGCCGACTGGCTGCTCGACTTCGGCCCCGAGGGCGGCGACGGCGGCGGCGAGATCGTCGCGGTCGGCACGCCCGAACAGGTCGCCGCCAATCCGAAGAGCTGGACCGGAAAATACCTCAAGGAGGTGCTGGACCGGCACGAGGCGCGGCGCAAATCCCGGGTGGCGGCGCTGGCCGGCTCCGTCGAACCCAAACCCGCCCGCGTGAAGAAGAGGGCCTAGGCGGCGGGGTCTCCGGCGACATCGACGACGCCGTGATCCTTGCTGCGCCCCCTGAAGATCAGGATGGCGGATCCGATCAGCAGCACGGCCGTGGTGACGACGCTGCCTTCAGGCCCGAAGGCGGCGCCGGTGATCCACCAGGGCACGGTGGTCCGGGTGCCCAGATCGACGATCAGGGGCGTGGTTTCGATGACCTGACCGGAAACCTCGAGCCCGAAGCCGAGGCCCAACAGCCAGTTCCATGCGGCATGCCAGCCGCAGACGCCCCACAGGGAGCCCTCGCGCGCCGCATACATGCCGATGAAGACGCCGAACAGGATCACGTTCAGCACGCCGGTCAGGAGTTCGGGCGACGGTTCGATATTGAGCGCGTGCAGCAGGCCGAACAGGACAGAGCTCAGGCCCAAGCCCCAGGCGAGGCCGTGGCGCGATGCGATGACCTGCATGAGCCAGCCGCGGGTGAGTATTTCCTCGGTCGAACCCTGGATCACGAAGCCCAGCATCAGGACCACAATGGGAAACAGGGCGGCGCCGACATTGGCCGCGGCGAAGGCTCCGCCCGCGTCGACGCGGTATCCGCCCAGCGCCCAGATGATGCCGACCACCGCGACGAGAAACGCCAGACCGACGGCGTAGCCGCGCAGAAAACGCTTCGGCCCCGAGCCGTTGAATCCGATCGTCGCCAGCCCCCTTCGCTCGAACAGCGTGACCCACAGGATGACGATGCCCGCGGTGAAGGCGAAGGAGGCGAGCGTGAACGCGGTGCCCTGCCAGCCGATGGCCTCCCCTTGCGGGGAAAGGAAGCCCAGCAGAACGCCCGGCACGGCGCCTGCGATCTGGCCTGTGACGATGAAGACGACCGCGAGCACCAGGGCCGCGACCGTCCAGGTCCGGCGGTGGCGCGGCTTGCGCGGGGCGTAGAGTTCGATTCCCGTCATGAGTCCCTCCAGGTCGCCAAACCGGCTGCAGGTGTCAGGCGAAGGTATCCGCGCTCGGCTTCATTCCCAGAATGTCGCGGTAGGCGACGGCCGGCGGCGCGAGGAAGATGGCGTACGTCAGGGCCGAGAAGAGGGAGTTGATCACCAGGTTGGCGATGATCGCCGGAGTCAGGAAGGTGGCGATCGAGGTGTAGTCCGCCTGCATCGACTCCAGCATGTTGAAGATGTTGGTTCCGCTGCCCCCGCCCAGTCCCATCATCACCGCCATGGTGATCAGGGCGCCGAGAATCGAGACCACGATGCCGAGGATGCCGGCCACGATGTAGCAGCCCAGCAGCGACCAGAAATGCCCCTTGGTCGCGCCCCACGATTCGAAGATGCGGATGCGCCCTTCGTTGAAGGTCATCGGTCCCGCGAACGAGAATTTGGTCCAGAAGGCCAGGGTGGCGAAGATCATGGCGATGTAGACGAGGATCATCAGGACCACGAAGGCGATCCCCGCGCCGACGCCCTCGCCGCCCATCCCGATGCCGACACCGACGATTCCACCGACGATGCCGAGTAGCAGGACGATGCAGAAGGTCGCCACGATGCCAAGGAGGAAGAGGACGAGAAGCACGACAGCCATGCGCAATTCGGTGGCGCCCAGCCTCAGATAGCCGAAGGCGGACTCGGCGGGGCGAAGCACCGTCCGATAGACCGCCGAGGTGAAGACGGCGAAGACCAGAAGCGCGACGGGCGTCAGGAAGGCGTAGAGCGCGGCCATCTGACCGAGCATCGCGAACGCCTCAGACGGGTCGGCGCTCGATTCGCGGCTCATGGTCATGAACTGGTTCAGCGTTCCGCCGAACATGGCCACCATGCCGACCGATGAGACCAGGCTGATCATCAGCGACGCCGCCGCCCAGATCAGCATCGCCCTGGGCTTCTCGCGCGCGATGCGGAAGCCCTCGAGCGCCGCGTCCATTGCCTGAAATGCCATATGTCTTCCCCCGGTAAGCGCGCCAGCCTAGCCCAGCCCGCGCCTCCCGGCTAGAAGCCCGGCATGACCTCCTCCCCCTCCCCTGTCCATGTCGTCGGCGGCGGCCTCGCCGGCTCCGAGGCCGCCTGGCAGATCGCCAGGGCGGGCGTGCCCGTCGTCCTGCACGAGATGCGCGGCGTGCCCGGCGTGAAGACCGACGCCCACCACACCGACGGCCTGGCCGAGCTGGTCTGCTCCAATTCCTTCCGGTCGGACGACTGGGAATACAACGCGGTCGGCCTGCTGCACGCCGAGATGCGGGCGCTGGACTCGGTGATCATGGCCTGCGGCGACGCCAACCAGGTGCCGGCCGGCGGGGCGCTGGCGGTGGACCGCGAGGGTTTCTCGCAAGCCGTGACGGCGAAGCTGGAGGCGCACCCGCTGGTCACCATCGTGCGCGAAGAGATCGCCGGCCTGCCGCCCAAGGACTGGGACAATGTCATCGTCGCCACCGGACCGCTGACCTCCCCCGCCCTCGCCGACGCCATCCTGAAGACGACGGGCGAGGAGAGCCTCAGCTTCTTCGACGCCATCGCCCCCATCGTCCACGCCGACTCGATCGACTTCGACATCGCCTGGCGGCAGTCGCGTTACGACAAGGAGGGACCGGGCGGGGACGCCGCGGCCTACGTCAACTGCCCGATGAACCGCGAGCAGTACGAGGCCTTCATCGACGCCCTGCTGGCCGGACCCAAGGCCGAGTTCAAGGACTGGGAGAACGTCCCCTATTTCGACGGCTGCCTGCCGATCGAGGTCATGGCCGAGCGCGGCCGCGAGACCCTGCGCCACGGTCCGATGAAGCCCGTCGGCCTGACCAATCCGCGCGACCCCCAGGTCAAGGCCCACGCCATCGTCCAGCTGCGCCAGGACAATGCGCTGGGCACCCTGTTCAACATGGTCGGCTTCCAGACCAAGCTGAAGCATGGGGCCCAGGCAGAGGTGTTCCGCATGATCCCCGGCCTGCAGGACGCCCAGTTCGCGCGGCTGGGCGGACTGCACCGCAACACCTTCCTCAATTCGCCGAAGCTGCTGGACCGCCAGCTGCGGCTGAAGGCCATGCCGCGCCTGCGCTTCGCGGGACAGGTGACGGGCGTCGAGGGCTATGTCGAGAGCGCCGCCATGGGCCTGCTCACCGGCCGGCTGGCGGCGGCCCAGGCGCTCGGCCGAGACCTCGCCCCGCCGCCGCCCGAGACCGCCATGGGGGCGCTGGTCGAACACATCACCGGCGGCCATCTGGAAGGCTCGAAATTCCAGCCGATGAACATCAACTACGGCCTTCTGCCGCCGCTGGAGGCGCCGAAGGTCGACGCCGAGGGTCGGCGGATCAATCCCAAGGACCGCGGGCGGGCGAAGAAGCGGCTGATGAGCCTGCGGGCCATCGAGGCGCTGAAGGCGTGGCGGGACGCGTGAAATCACGTCAAGGTGGAGCCCGCGTCTTAGTGATCACAGAGAGCGAAAATGCGGATTTCAAGGCGCGGAGTCGTGAGCGCGGCGGCGATTGCTCCCTTGATCGCGGCGGTCGCCCCGGCCGGGGCCGCACAGCGCGAAACCGTCCCGGCGCAAATGCTTCTGGCCAGTGAAGGCCGCTACCTCCCCCGCTGGCTGGAACTGACCGATGAGGCGGGCGAACGGGCACGGCTGGAACAGCAGTACGGCGGCGAGCAAGAGTGGATTCCGCACGTCCTGCGCGACGGGATCACCCAATACGCCAGCTTCCTGAGCGCCGAGAAGATCGCCTTCCGGGCGCAAAATTCAAGCACAGCTCCTTTGGAGCCTGACGCCTATGAGGCGGTGGAGGCGGTGGAGGCCATCGCTCGCGCGGCAGCCGACCGGCGCGTGGTCATGCTCAACGAGGCGCACAACGCTTCGCGCCACCGCGCCCTGTTGGGGCGTCTGCTGCCCAGACTGCGCGCGGATGGCTTCACCCACCTCGCGGCCGAAGCCTTCACGCCCGCGGTGGCGACGCTGGCCCGCGGGGATCCGGTGGGCATGGGGGTTGGCTGGTATGTGCAAGACCCGGTCTTCGCCGAGGCGGTCCGGGAAGCGCTGGCGCTCGGCTACCGCCTCGTCGCTTACGAGCAGCGTGAGGAACAGCGCGCGTCCGGATCGCCACTGAGCAACGCAAATTTCGTTTCCCGCGAACAGGCCCAGGCAGATAACCTCGCCGCGGTGTTGGCGCGCGAGCCCGACGCCAAGGTGCTTGTCTTCGCGGGCTATGGGCACATCGCCGAGCAAACCGGCGGGGGGATGTTCGCGGCCCGTTTCAGGCGCGATACGGGCATCGATCCGCTGACCGTGGGCCAGTCCGGCGTCGGCGCCTTCGGGCCGCACGTTGAGGACGCCCCGCCGGTTCGCGCCCTGCTTGAGCGCTTCCGACCCGACGGCGCCGTGGTGCTGATGCCCAAATCGCCCCAGCCGGGGGCGCTGACCGGCGAGGAGACTGACCTGATCGTGCTGCACCCATCCGTCGCGGACGTGGACGGCCGGCCGGGCTGGCTGGCCCGCGACGCCGAACGGCGGCGACAGCCGATCGAAGTCCCGGCTGGCGCCGGCCCGCGGCTGCTTCAGGCCCTCCACCATGGCGATCCCGATCCGGCCATCCCTGCCGACCAATTTCTCGTTCCCAATGAAGGCGGCGCCTCAGTCCTGTGGCTGCGGCCGGGGCGGTATCGGATACGGCTTGAGACAGCGGCCGGGTTCGTGGCGCTGGACGAAATCGAGGTCCAATCCTGAGCGCCCAAAGGGTATAGACGGCGCCCATGCCGCCCTTTGATCCCGTCAAGGCCCTGATCCGCCAGAAGATCACCGACGTCTTCAACGACGCCTCGAAGGGCGAGCGCCCGGTGCTGCGGCGCGCCGACGCCCTGTTTCCACCGGACTCGGTGGCGTGGAAGGTCAACGGCGATGTGGTCACCATGATGATCGGCGGCGTCTCCGGCCTGCTGCTGCAGATGCTGCATCCGGCCGTGCTGGCCGGGGTCTGGGACCATTCCGACTTCCGCGCCGACATGCACGGGCGGCTGCGGCGGACGGCGAAATTCATCGCCGTGACCACCTATGACCACGCGGAGGCCGGGCGCGCCGCCATCGACAGGGTGAACCGCATTCACAAGAAGCTGAGGGGTGTTCTGCCCGATGGAACGCCCTACCGGGTCAGCGATCCGGAACTGCTGGCCTGGGTGCATGTGACCGAGACCATCAGCTTTCTCGACGCCTGGATCCGCTACGCCGAGCCGCGCATGCCGCGGGCCGAGCAGGACGCCTATTTCGCCGAGACGGCCCGGATCGGCGAGGCCCTCCACGCCGATCCCCTGCCCCGCAGCCGGGCCGAGGCGGAGGCCCTGATCCGGTCGTTCCGGCCCAGGCTGCGCGCCGACGCCCGGACGCACGAGGTGGCGGCCATGGTGATGCGGCAGACGGTCGGCATGCCGGCGGTCGATCTCGCGGCGGGGGTGATCATGCAGGCCGGCCTCGACCTGCTGCCGGACTGGGCCCGGGCCATGCACGCCCAGCCGCGCGCCCACCCGCGCGCCCTGCCGACGCGGCTGGTGCGCGGCGGCGCGCTGACGACGGCGCGCTTCCTGCGCTGGGCCTTCGACGGCTCGCCGAACCGCCGCGTGCACCCGGACGATGTGACCGGCTACTAGCCGGCGCCGCCCGCCCCACTGCTGGCTATTCCACGACTGCTATCAAAGTAGCGCTGACAGAGCCGCGCGATAACAAGGGGTTGCCGATTTCTCGAACCGATCTGCCCGCCTGGGGAACGGACGGGCGCATACTGTCGCTCGCGCGCCTTCCTGCGGGAGGGCGCCGGGTCTTTGACAACCGAATCCTTCGTCGCGCCGCCGCCAGGCACGGCCTTGTCCGATGCCGACTCTGCCGACTCTGCCCCCCCTGATCTCCTCGGCGTGAATGCCGACCCTGCCGACTCCGCCACACCGTTTTTTTCGGCGGACGGCTCTCAGGTGGCCTTGCCGTATTCCAGCCGGGCGATGGTGCGGTTGTGGACCTCGTCGGGCCCGTCGGCGATGCGCAGGGTGCGGACCATGGCGTACATCTCGGCCAGCGGGGTGTCGGCGGAAACCCCGGCCCCGCCGTAGGCCTGGATGGCGTCGTCGATGATCTGCAGCGCCATGCGCGGGGCGGCGACCTTGATCTGGGCGATCTCGGACTTGGCGTTCTTGGCGCCGCCGTTGTCCATCATCCACGCGGCCTTGAGCACCAGCAGCCGGCACATCTCGATCTGCGTCCGCGCCTCGCCAACGCGCTGTTCCCAGACGGAGTGCTCGGCCAGGGTCTTGCGGAAGGCGGTGCGCGACAGCAACCGCTGGCACATCAACTCCAGCGCGCGTTCGGCCGCTCCGATGACCCTCATGCAATGATGGATGCGGCCCGGGCCGAGCCGGCCCTGGGCGATCTCGAAGCCGCGGCCCTCGCCGGCGATCAGGTTCTCGACGGGGACGCGGACGTTCTCCAGCACCACCTCGGCGTGGCCGATCGGGCGCTCGTCATAGCCGAAGACGGAGAGCATGCGCTCGACCCGGAAGCCGGGGGTGTCGACAGGGACGATGATCTGCGACTGCTGGGTGTGGACCGAGGCGTCGGGGTCGGTCTTGCCCATGACGATGGTCACCGCGACGTTGGGGTGGCCCATGTTGGTCGACCACCATTTGCGGCCGTTGATGACGTAGTGATCGCCGTCGCGTTCGATCCGGGTCTGGATGTTGGTGGCGTCGGACGAGGCCACCTCGGGCTCGGTCATCAGGAAGGCCGAGCGGATCTCGCCGGCCATCAGCGGCTTGAGCCATTTCTCCTGCTGCTCGGCGTTCCCGTACATATGAAGGACTTCCATATTGCCGGTGTCCGGGGCGTTGCAGTTGAACACCTCGGCCGACCACAGGGCGCGGCCCATCTGTTCGGCCAGCGGGGCGTATTCCAGATTGGTCAGGCCGGCGCCGTGTTCGCCGGGCAGGAACATGTTCCACAGGCCGGCCTCGCGAGCCTGGGCCTTCATCTCCTCCATGACCGGCGGCTGACGCGTGTGGTCCTCGCGAACCTGGGCCCAGTATTCGGCCGAGCGCGGCAGGACCCTGTCCTCCATGAAGCGGCGCACGCGCTCCTGCCAGTGCAGGGCCTTGTCGCTGGGGCGGAAGTCCATGGCGGAATCCTTCTTGGAAAGACAAACGGCGCGGCATCCGTGGGACACCGCGCCGTCGAGGTCGTTGTCTCAGGTCAAGCTCAGCGCTTCAGCAGCGGGGCCAGCTTCTGGGCGATCATCATGTCGCCGGCGATCTTCAGCTTGCCCTGCATGAAGGCCATCATCGGGTCGAGCTGGCCGTTCGACAGGGCCATGAAGTCGTCCCACGACATCGAGACCGTCGCGTCGGCGGGCTTGTCCTCATTGGTCACGGTGTTCGGGACCGAGGCGCCGTCGATGAAGATCTTGCCGGCGTCGCCCAGGTCGATCTTCACGGTCTTGCCCAGACCGGAGTTGTCGCCCACGGCGCCGCGGATGTGTTCGGTGACTTGGGCCAGATCGGCCATGGTGCGTCTCCTGACGAGGTTGAGCCACCGACCTAGACCGCGTGGACGCGCGTGCCAAGATCACGTCAGGTCAAGTTGATGCGACACCGCTGCGATCATGGCCGCCAGTCTTCGGAACCGGACAGCCGTTCGGGTTCGGCCACGGCATCCGGCATGCGATCGTCGCCGGCGGCCTCGCGCCAGCCGGCGCGCCGCCGATCACTCTGACCATCGCTCTGGCCTGACCCTCGGTCGTCGCCCCACCGGCGCCCGTCGTCGCGGCGCCTGTCCCGTTCTTCGCGGCGAGCTTCGCGCTCCTCCCATGCCTGACGATCCAGCGCTTCGAGCCGGGCCCGACGAGCGGCCCGCTCTGCCTGGTAGTCCCTGCGCGGGGCATCGAACCCGAACCAGCGGCCAGCGTCACGGCGGGGCCTCGACGCCTCCGGTCGCGGCGGTTCGGCCGCCACCTCTTCGACGGCGGGTCTCCGCCACGGTGGCGGCGGCAGCGGCGGCAGATCTTCGATCCAGCCCTCGGCCGACGCCCGGATTACATCGGTCAGGGGCGGCGGCGGAGGCGGGACGCCCTGGAAGCCATCGACCAGTTCGCCCACGTCCATGCGCGCGCCGGGGATGATGTCGGGCTCGACGGGATGCACCACCTCTATCCGGAGCCGCTCGCTGGCGGTGACAGGACGCGGCCCCGGCAGGTCGACGGCGCGCAGGCCCACCAGACCAAACGCCGCCGCCGCGAGGGCGGACAACGCCGCCAGGTGCGGCCGGCGAAACCTCACCCGCGCGGGCGGCCTGGAGACGACGGGAGGATCGGAACGAGACTGGGACATGAGAGGCCGCGAGGGGTTGCTCCATCAAATCCCTCAGCGGCGTCGAGGTTCACGAATGTGACCGGCGCCTTCGCTTCACCCCTGGTCGTCGGGACCTTCGGCGTCGGTGTCGTCGATGAGAATTCTCGCCGCGGCCCCCTCGATGTCCTCGTACTGATCGGCGCGAAGGGTCCAGAGGAAGGCGCCCACGGCGATCAGGCCAAGCAGCACCGAAAACGGCGCCAGCAGGAAGATGATGTTCATCGCCCGCTCCTCACTCGAAGCGCGTTGAGCGTCACGACCAGCGACGATCCCGACATCGCCAGGGCGGCGACGAACGGATTGACGAAACCGAGCATCGCAGCCGGCGCCGCGACAAGGTTGTAGAGGGCCGCGAAGCCGAAATTCTCGAGCGCCCGGCGGCGCGCCGACCGGGCCGTATCGATGGCCTCGACGACCGCCATCAGCGCGTCGTTCGTGAGCACCAGGTCAGCGGCGTTCTGGCTCGCCTCGAGCGCCGATCCGGGGGCGATGGCGGCGTGGGCCCGCGCCAGGGCGGCGGCGTCGTTGAGGCCGTCCCCCACCATCAGGACCTTGCGGCCGGCGGCGGTCAGATGGTCGATCGCCTCGGACTTCTCCTCCGGCAGCATGCCGGCCTTCCACGTGGCCAGGCCGACCGTCTCCGCGACGGTCCTGACGGCGCCGACCTGGTCGCCCGACATGATCTCCGCCGTGACGCCCCGGGCTTTCAGCGCCTCGACCGCGGCGGCGGCGTCAGGGCGAACGACGTCGGAGAACTGGAGCCGGGTCTTCTCCGAGTCCTCGAAGCCGAACCACAGCTCCGTCTCGCCGGAACGCAGGGTCGGAACGCCCACAAAGGCGGCCCGGCCAAGCCGCGCCCGCCGGCCGTCGATGACGCCCTCGACCCCGAGTCCGGCGTGTTCGACGACGTTGGCGGCGACAGGTCCGTCTCCGGCGGCGCGGGCGATGGCGCGGGCCATCGGGTGGCTCGAGGCCCGGGCCAGCGGAGCGGCCATGGCGATGACCTCCTGAGGCGCCCCGACCAGCGCCGGCCGCCCCTCGGTCAGCACGCCCGTCTTGTCGAAAACCACGTGGTCGATTTCGGCGAGCCTCTCCAGCGCGGCGCCGGACTTGACCAGAACGCCTCGCCGGAAGAGCCGCGCCGAGGCCACGATCTGCACCGCCGGGACGGCCAGCCCGAGCGCACAGGGACAGGTGACGATCAGGACGGCGACCGCCCTGATCAGCGCTTCGCGGGGATCCAGCCCCAGGGCCCAGCCGCCCGCGAAGGTCGCCAGGGCCGCCGCGTGCACCACCGGCACATAGAGGGCGGCGGCGCGATCCGCGAGACGGACATAGCGCGAGCGCGACTGGGCGCCCGCCTCGACCAGCCGGGCGATGGCGGCGAGCGTGGAGTCTTCCGACCGGGCGCTGGCGCGCAACGTCAGCAGCCCGGTGGTGTTGACGGCGCCGGCGCGGCACAGCTGTCCCGGCCCCACGCGCTCCGGCGCGCTCTCGCCGGTCAGAAGGCTGTTGTCGATCAGCGCCTCGCCCTCCTCGAGCGTCGCGTCCACCGGAATGCGGTCGCCGGGGCGCACGCGCAGGATGTCGCCGGGACGGACGTCGCCGAGCGGAATCGATCGCTCGTGTCCCGAACCGTCGACGACGCAGGCGGCGGGAGCCTGAAGCGCCAGCAGATCGCCGGCGGCGCTGCGCGCCCTGGCCCGCAGAACATGATCGAGCCACCGCCCGATCAGCAGCAGGAACAGCAACGAGACGGCAGCGTCGAAATAGGCGTCCCGGCCATTCAGGATGGTCTCGGAGAAGCTGATCGCCAGCGTCAGGATGACGCCGACCGAGATCGGCACGTCCATGTTCGCCCGGCCGGAGCGCAGCGAGCGCCAGGCCGACTGGAAGAAGGGCATGCCCGCGAAGACGGCGCAGGGCGCGCCGACCGCCGCCGACATCCACATCATCATGGTGCGGGTCGCGGGGCCCAGCTCCTGGTCGAAGAGCCCGGCCCAGATCGGCACCGAGAACATCATGGCGTTCATCGCGCCGAAGCCGGCCACGGCCAGGGCGAGGATCAGCCGACGGCCCTCGCGGTCGCGCTGGACCAGGGCCGCGCCGGGATCGAACGGCGTCGCCGGATAGCCCAGCCGGTCCAGCGCAGAGATGATCGCCGCGGGATCCATGTCGCCGTCGGTCAGGCCGACGGACAGCCGGCCGGTCGACAGATTCAGGCGGGCGGCCTCGACACCCGGGAGGCGCGACACTTCCCGCTCGATCTTGGAGATGCAGCCGGCGCAGCGCGCGCCCGTCACCAGCAGGTCCAGGCTTGCGCGGCCGTCGTCCCGCTTGCGCAGGAAGGCCGACATGTCAGGCTGGAGCGCCGCGTCGAAGGTCACGGCCATGTCAGTCTCCGTTCGGCCATGAACCGCTGACCGGCGCCGTCGGCGGCCTCGATGTGAACATCCCAGGTTCCGGACAGGCCGCGGGTGGCGGCATAGCGGCCGGGGGCGGTTTCCTGCAGGGCCAGTTCGGTGCGCCCCTGCTCCGTCGCCGGCCGCTGCAAGGTCGCGGAGACCCGCAGACCACCTAGCGGGCGCCGGTCCCGATCCTGCACCACCACCTCCAGTCCTTCCGCCCGCGCCGCCGCGCCGGCGCGCCAGCCCAGCGCCTCCTGGGCCCTCAGCCGCTCCAGTTCGGCGTTGTAGACGAGCCCGGCCTCATAGGGCCGGGCCGCCACCTGGCCCGGGTGCGACCGGTAGGCCATCACCAGGAAGCCGGCGTCGACGCCGACCACCAGTGCGAAGAAGGCGACCACGCCCGCCGCGACGTGCCAGCCCCTGACGGTGAATGGGGGTTTGGCGGCTGATGCAGGCGCGTTCATCGGTTCGGATCCCCATAGTCGAAGGCCGTCGGTACGCTCTTCGTCTCGCCATCGGAGCGGATCTCAAAGGCCGCATCGCGGCTCCCGGCCGCGACCTGGTCGGCGGGGGCGGTGACGAAGATGCGCAGCGGCGTCACGCGGTTGGGCTCGACCTCCACGCGCAAGGGATTCGCGGTCGGCTGGCCCGGGATCTTCAGAACCGCACCAGCAACGCCGGCGTAGCGGATCTCCACAGTCGCGGGCTCGAACCCGTGGTTGGCGATCTTCAGCGTGTAGCCATTGCGCACGGCCCCGTCGTGCAGGCGCACATAGGCCGGATTCCGGTCCCTGATGGCGTGGACTCCGAGCTGCTCGCGGGTGCTGAAGCCCCAGATCATCAGGCCGCCGACCAGGAGCAGCGCCAGCCCATAGTAGAGGGTGCGCGGCCGGATCAGCTTGTGCTCAGGCTTCTGGCCACAGTTCCGCGCCGCGACCGCCGCGTCGGTGTCATAGGCGATCAGGCCCCGCGGACGACCGACCCTGTCCATGATCTCGTTGCAGGCGTCGATGCACAGGCCGCAGTTGATGCACTCCAGCTGGGCGCCGTTGCGGATGTCGATGCCCATCGGACAGACCACGACGCACTGATTGCAGTCGATGCAGTCCCCCCTGCCCTCCCAGGACTCGGTCTTCTTGTGCGGCCCGCGCGGCTCGCCCCGGTCGTACCGATACGTCACCTGGAAGGACTGGTCGTCCAGCATGGCGCCCTGGATGCGCGGCCAGGGGCACATGTAGGTGCACACCTGCTCGCGCATGTGGCCGGCGAAGACGTAGGTGGTGAAGGTCAGGATGGCGCACGAGACATAGGCCGTGATCGGCGCCGTCCCGACCCAGAAGGTGCGGATCAGATTCGGCGCATCATGGAAGTAGAATATCCACGCGCCGCCCGTGCCGAAGGCGACGCCGATCCAGACGAGATGCTTGCCCGCCTTGCGCCACAGCTTGTTGAACGACATCGGGGCGGCGTCGAGCCGCATGCGGGCGTTTCGGTCGCCCTCGAACATCCGCTCGATGTAGATGTAGAGGTCCGTCCAGACCGTCTGCGGGCAGGCGTAGCCGCACCAAAGGCGGCCGAACAGGGCGGTCACCAGGAACAGGGCGAGCGCCGAGAGCACCAGCAGGCCGGTGATGAAATACACCTCCTGCGGCCACAGCTGGATCGTGAAAAAGTAGAAGCGGCCGCCGTCGAAGTCCACCAGGACGGCCTGGTCAGGCAGGGCGCCAGGGCGCTCCCAGCGGATCCAGGGCGTGATGTAGTAAATCGCCAGCATGGCGATCAGCAGCGCCCATTTTATCCAGCGCCAGCGGCCGTGGACCAGCTTGGGGTAGATCGGCACGCGCGCCTTGTAGAGGCCCTTGGGACGAGCCTTTTCACGGTGCTGCTCGGCGACGGAGACCGGACCCGTCGTCTTCGGGCGTTCGCGGGTCCGGTCGATGATGATGGTCATGGCGTAACGGCCGCACCCTCGCCCGTGGAGGCTTCGCCGCCGCCGGAGTTGACGTGGACATAGACAGCGAGGGCCTTGATCACCGCGGGCGAGAAGCGGCCCTCCCAAGTCGGCATGACCCCGTTGCGTCCGTTCTGGATCTGGCCGCGAATGGACTCGCGATCCGATCCGTACAGCCATTCGCGGTCGGTCAGATTCGGCGCGCCCAGGGTCCGGTCGCCCACGCCGGTCGGCGTATGGCAGGCGACGCAGTTGTCGGCATAGAGCTGCTGCGCCCGGCCGACCGCCGCGGCGTCCGCCTGACGTCCCGACAGCGCCATCACATACTCCGTCAGATCGGAGATCTGGCCGTCGTTCAGCATGCCGTCCCGTCCGAAAGCCGGCATCTGCGAGGTGCGCGTCTCGGGGTGGGCCGACCGCACGCCGACGCGGATCGTCTGTTCGATCTCGGCCAGGGAGCCGCCCCACAGCCAGACGTCGTCGCGCAGGTTCGGATAGCCCTTGGCCCCGCCCCCGCCGACGCCGTGGCAGCTGGCGCAGTTGTCGCCGAAGACCGACTGGCCGACGGCGAGCGCATGCGCCTGCAGGTCCGGGTCAGCCTCGATCTGCTCGAGCGACGCCGACATCAGCAGGGCCTCGCCCCGTCCGCGCTGCGCCTGCAGGGCGTTGAGCTGCTCGACCAGATCGACGCGGTCCGATTGCTTCATGAGGCCGGGCGTGTAGCCCCTGAGGCCCGGCCAGGCGGGCATCAGCACCCAGTAGACAATGGCCACGACGATCGAGCCGTAGAAGACCCACAGCCACCAGCGCGGCAGCGGATTGTCCAGCTCCTTGATGCCGTCCCACTCGTGCCCCGTCGTCTCGACGCCGGAGTGTTCGTCGCGCTCGCGTTCAGACATGGTCGTCCTCGTCCTTTTCGAGCGGCAGGTGGGAAAGGCGGCGGAAGGCTTCGCGGTGCTTCGGCCACAGGGCGTAGATCAGGCCGGCGACGAAGACGGCGCCGAAGTAGACGGTGCCGCCCTGCTGGGCGAACCGCGCCACGGTTTCGTAATCGAGGCCGCTCATCGCATGTTGTCCGGGTCTTCGGCCTGATAGGTGCGGAAATCGACCATCGTGCCGAGTTGCTGCAGGTAGGCGATCAGGGCGTCCATCTTGGTCAGCCGCGCCGGGTTGCCGTCGAAATCCCCCTGGACGACACGCGGTCCATAGCGGCCGCGCAGCGCCGAGGTCTCGCTGGCGTAAGGATCCACCTGGGCCCTGAGGTCGGCCTCGGCGTTTTCGATCTGGTCGGCCGTATAGGGCACGCCCACCGCCCGCATGGCCCGCAACTTCTGCCGGATCGCATGCTGGTCCAGGTCCTGATCGGCCAAGAAGGCGTAGGGCGGCATGTTGGATTCCGGCACCACTGACCGCGGATCGGTGAGGTGCTCCTGGTGCCATTCGTTCGAGTATTTGCCGCCGACCCGCGCCAGATCGGGTCCGGTGCGCTTGGACCCCCACTGGAAGGGGTGGTCGTACATGCTCTCGGCGGCGAGGCTGTAGTGGCCGTAGCGCTCGACCTCATCGCGCAGGGGGCGGATCATCTGCGAGTGGCAGCTGTAGCAGCCCTCGCCGATGTAGATGTCGCGGCCAGCCAGTTCGAGCGGCGTATAGGGGCGAACGCCTTCGACCTCCTCGATCGTGCTCTCGACCCAGAACAGGGGCGCGATCTCGACGATGCCGCCGATCGACACCACGATGGTGATCCCGATCACCAGCCAGAACGAGTGCCGCTCGAATTTTGCGTGCTTCTTCCACATGGTGCGATCCTCACTCGGCCGGCAGGAGTTGCGGCTGGATCGTCGTCGCCGGCACGTTCGCGGCGGTGCGCGAGGACGGCATGCGGATCGTCCGCCACAGGTTGTAGGACATGATGAGCGTGCCGCTCAGGAACATCAGGCCGCCGACCGTGCGGATGACGTTCTGGATGTGCTTGGCGGAAACGGTCTCGATGAAGCTGTTCGCGAGGAAGCCGTTGGGCGTGTATTCCCGCCACATCAGGCCTTCCATGATGCCGGAGACCCACATCGCGGTGATGTAGAGAACGATGCCGGTCGTCGCGATCCAGAAATGCCACTCGACCAGGGCGTTCGAATACAGGCGGTCCTTCTTCCACAGCCACGGCACGAGACAGTAGATCGCCCCGAAGGTGATGAAGCCGACCCAGCCCAGGGCGCCGGAGTGGACGTGGCCGATGGTCCAGTCCGTGTAGTGCGACAGGGCGTTGACGGTCCGGATGGACATCAGCGGGCCTTCGAAGGTCGACATGCCGTAGAAGGCGATGGCCACGACCATCATGCGGACGACGGGGTCGGTGCGCAGCTTGTCCCACGCCCCCGACAGGGTCATCAGGCCGTTGATCATCCCGCCCCAGGACGGCATCCACAGCATGATCGAGAAGGTCATGCCCAGGGTCTGCGCCCACTGCGGCAGGGCCGTGTAGTGCAGGTGGTGCGGGCCTGCCCAGATGTAGATGAAGATCAGCGACCAGAAGTGGACGATCGACAGGCGGTAGGAATAGACCGGCCGCTCCACCCGCTTGGGCACGAAATAGTACATCATCGCCAGGAAGCCGGCGGTCAGGAAGAAGCCGACGGCGTTGTGGCCGTACCACCACTGCACCAGGGCGTCCTGGACCCCGCCGAAGGCCGAATAGCTGCGCGCCTCCAGCAGGCCGACCGGCACGGCGGCGTTGTTCACCAGGTGCAGCAGGGCGATGGTGACGATGAAGGCCAGGTAGAACCAGTTGGCCACGTAGATGTGGGGTTCCTTGCGCTTCCAGATCGTGCCCAGGAAGACCAGCAGATAGGCGACCCAGACGATCGTCAGCCACAGGTCGACGTACCATTCCGGCTCGGCGTATTCGCGCGACTGGGTGATGCCGGCGACATAGCCGGTCGCCGCAAGCACGATGAACAGCTGGTAGCCCCAGAACACAAACCAGGGCCAGATTCCGCCCGCCAGCCGTGCCTTGCAGGTGCGCTGCACGACCCAGAAGGACGTGCAGATCAGGGCGTTGCCGCCGAAGGCGAAGATCACTCCGGAGGTGTGCAGCGGGCGCAAACGCCCGAAGTTCAGCCAGCCGTGCTCGGGGAAGTAGAAGATTTCAGGCCACGAAAGCTGCGCGGCGATCAGGACGCCGACCGTCATGCCGATGACGCCCCAGAACATGGTGGCGATCACCCCGGCGCGGACGACCCCGTCCTCGTAACGGTTCGGGTCCGAACGGAAGCGGCCGTTGGCGACGCCGATCGTCATCGCGGCCAGCGCCACGACCGAGGCGGCCATCAGGATATAGCCGTGGAAGCGGAAGGCCGCGTCGTCGGTGAAGGCGGTAGCGAGCAGGGCCACCACCGCCGCGACGCCCACGAACAGGTACAGGGCGACGACGTCGGCCGGCGTGTCGGCATCCCTTGAAACGGTGGTCGGCATTCGGCTGAATCCTCGATGACAGAGGCTCGTGAGTGCCCCGACTCGTCGCCCGCCGCTTTGCGCCAACGCAAAGCCGCTCCCGGAAATCCGTGGCTCAAGGATGTCTCGAGAGGTTCCAATGCAAAGCAGCGACATCCAGGACTCACAAAGATCCGGCGTCATCCTGGTCACGGTCGGCATAGGGATGACGGCCGTGGCTGCCGCAGGCGCGGTCATCGCCGCCGATCACATGGCGCTCGCCGCCAGCCTGTGCGGCCCCGTCGCTTCACACTGCGTCCTGTGCGTCGCCTCGGCCGGAAGCCTGCTCGCATCTGCCGGTGTTTTCGGCAGTGGACTGATGCTGCTGCGGACGACCCCGCTGCGCCAGCGGGCCCGGCAGGCGACGCGCGGCCTCGACGAGGCTCGCCAGCCCGTGGCGTGACGCCGACAGACGCCGGTCTCCCGATATCTCAGTCGTTGCGGGTCAGGGCTCCGCGCACCGCGGTCAGCAAGGCGTCCGTCAGCAGCGGCTTTTCAATGATCGGAACGCCCGCGGCAGCCGCGCGCGCCCTGAGATGAGTGCGCGGATTCGTCGTGATCAGGACCGCGGGCAAGCGGACGTCAGCCGCCCGGAGCCGTTCGAGCAGGCCCAGCCCGTCCAGGCCTGGCAAATGGTAGTCGATGATCAGGCAGCCCTTCGTCGGCAGGTCTCCGGCGCCCAGCAGGCTTTCCGCATCCCTGAAGCTGCGCACGTCCAGCCCTTCAAGGTCGAAGGAGAACTGCACGGCGTGCGCGACGGCGGGGTCGTCATCGACGAGGATGACGGCCGGCCGGGACTCTGGAGTGGAGAGGGAGGCGGTCACGCGCAAATGCATTCCAGCCGGCCGCGCTGAAGCAGGCGCACATGGCGGGTCGAGCGGGCCTCGATGAGGCCCTCGGCCTGCAGCTGTGACAGGGTCCTGGAGACGGTGTGGATGGTCAGGCCGACGTGGTCCGCGATGTCCTGCCGGGTCATTGGCAGGTCAATGAATTCCGGGTGCCCCTGGCGCTCGGCGAAGTCGAGCAGGAAGGCGGCGACCCGCTCGGTCGCGCCCTGCCTGGCGAGGATCAGGGCGTGATCCTCGCTCCGGCGGACGGCGCGGACGGTCACCTGCCAGAGGGCGCGGGCGAGACTGTTGTCCGTGGCGGCGCGATCCGCCAGTTCGGTGCGCTCGATCGCCGAGGCATGGACGGTGCTCAGGGCTTCAGCGGTGGTGCTGTGCTCCACGCCGGCCTCCAGGCCGACGAAATCACCGGCCAGATGGAAGCCGGTCACCTGGCGGCGACCATCGCTGAGAAGGCGATAGCTCACCGCCGCCCCCTTCACGATGCGATAGACCAGCCGAACCGGATCGCCTTGCCGGAACAGTTGCTCGCCCGGCGCGAACGGCGACCGAGGGGCGGCCGACGCATTGGCGAAGGCGCCGCAGAGATGGCAGTCCGGCGTCTCGGTGCGGGGCGTGGCGATCGGCTGGTCCGTGATGTCGCAGATGCGGAGAGCGGTCATGAGGTGGTCCGATGAACTTGAGGCTGCAGATTACGGCCGCGTCCGTCCCCCAGATATTCGGGATTGCTCCCTAGGGGGTTTACCGGAGTCGACGCCGTGGCCCGGAATCGCTCTGCTGGAATGGCCGTCAGCGCCGTCGGCCCCAAGGTTGCGCCATGCCCGTTCCTTTCGACCCGGAAATCCTGAGGCGTTCCGACATGTTCGCCGGCCTGGCGTCCGAGGCGCTCGAGGCCGTCGTCGCGGCGGGATCTGTCAGGCGGCTGGCGGCGGGAACCCGCATTTTCGCCCAGGGAGACCCGGGCGTGAGCGGCCACAGCCTGCTGGAGGGCCGCGTCAAGATCGTCCAGACCCGCGCCGACGGTGGACAGTCTGTCCTGCGCTTTATCGGACCGGGCGAGATGTACGGCACCGTCGCGGCCCTGATGAACCAGGCCTTCCCCGCCGACGCGATCGCCGTCGTCCCGAGCGTGGAAATCTGGTGGACCATCCCCGCGCTGCGCCAGTTGATCCGGCAACACCCGGAGATCGGCCTGCGCTCGACGGCGGCGGCCGGAGCCCGGCTGATGGACCTGCAGAGCCGGATGGGCGAACTGACCGGGGAGCGGGTGGAGCAAAGGATCGCGCGCACCCTGCTGCGCCTGATGGAAAAGGCCGGCAGGCCGACGGGCGCCGGCATCGAGATCGACTTTCCGATCACCCGCCAGGATCTGGCGGAGATGGCCGGCTCGACGCTGCATACGGTCAGCCGCACCCTCGCGGCCCTGGATCAGCGGGGCGTGACCGGAAGCGCCCGCCGCCGGATCATCGTGCGCGACCCCCGCGCCCTTTCCCATCTGGCGGAAAACGGCGTCGGCTGATCCGCTTTCCGCCCCCGAAAAGACTGAGGGCCGACCCCTGCGGGTCGGCCCTCGTTCCCTTGTCGGACCGGATCAGCGAACCCGGGCCAACATCTCGGTGAAGCGCCGCCGCGCCATGGGCGGGGTGCGCGCAACAGCGGTGCGGACGGCCTCGACGTTTGAGGTCGCCGGGCCCACCTGGATCAGCGCCACCATCCCCATGCTGTAGTGAGGCGTGCATTTGACGCCATAGACGCCCGGCTGTGTCACGCGCAGGACGAACTCGCGTCCCATGGGACCGCGCTGGACGGTCACGCCGGCCGGCAGCATTCCGGCGATGGTTTCGGCGTTGTGACCCGGATCGGTGGGCACGAAGCGGATGGTGTCGCCGGGCCGGGCCTGCACGAGAGATGGCGAAAAGACCATCGCGCCGCCGGCGCCCCGGTTCAGCATCTGGACCGTGTGTTCACCGGCCAAGGCCTGACCCGCCACCATGAGCGAGGCTCCTGCCAAGACGACGGGGAGGATTTTCGAGAGCATTGACCTGGACCTTCAAGATGAATGCGCGAGACATTCGCGCTACAGTCCGTTTCTAGGCTTTCCCGTCACCTGAACATTGCGTGTGAACAAACACCCGCCTCCGTACGATCCCGGATGTGGGGAGCGAATAGTTCATGTTCTTCCATGCCGATCAGTTCGCGGATGTCGAAATCGATCTTGCGGCAGAGAACGTACAGGACCCGCCACTTCATGCATGCGTCCGCGGGCGCCTTGAAGGCGCAGGTCACGGCGGACAGCAGGTCCAGGCGATCGCGGATCGAGGCGTGTTCACGCGCCATGAAGCGCACGGCGGCGTCCGCCTGCGGGCTGCCGGACAGCAGCAGCGGGAAAACGACCGCGTCCTCGCGCTGCTGGTGAAGCTCAAGCGCCTCCAGCAATCCCATCAGCCGGTCCGAAAGGCCGTGGGGCCATCGGTCGTCGGCGGCGTGGACCCTCTCGCAGGCGGTGGCGAGCGCGACGGCGTCCGCGATGATCTCCAGCAGGACCTGGTGATAGCGGCTCCTGATGCGCCCGATCATGCCGGCGGCATCGGGCGGCGGCGTGCTCTCGTCGTCCTGTAGCCGGGCGAGGCTGTCGGCCAGCGCGCGACGGTCAACCTTGTCGCAGTCGACGATTCCCCAGCGCGTCAGGGAGTCGCAGTCGGGAGAGGGAATCAGCTCGAGACGCCGGGATTGCGGCCGCATGGGCTTTTCTCCGTGATGCGTCCCCATGCCGTCAACGAAGCGGACCGTCGTTGCGCTCGGACAATCTACCGCCGGCCGGAATCGGGGAGCCTCGGGGAGAAGGAGATTCCCCATGGCGTTCGACAACCCGCTGGCGGCCGACATCTGGTCCAGCAAATACCGCTTCAACCCGAGCGACGGCTCCGGAGACGATACGGTCGAACAGACCTGGGCCCGGGTGGCAGCAGCCGTCGCTGAGGCCGAGGCGCCCAAGGCCCGGCGTCAGTGGCGCGACCGGTTCGCCGAGGCCCTGTCCGACTTCCAGTTCCTGCCGGCCGGCCGGATCATGGCCGGGGCGGGCACCGGCCGGGCCGTGACCCTGTTCAACTGCTTCGTCATGGGCACGGTGCCGGATGACCTGAACGGCATCTTCGAGGCCGTCCGCGAGGCCGCCGTGACCATGCAGCAGGGCGGAGGCGTGGGCATGGACTTCTCTACCATCCGCCCGTCGGGCGCGCCGGTGAACGGCGTCGGGGCGGATGCCTCGGGCCCCCTCAGCTTCATGGACGTGTGGGATTCGATGTGCCGGACGATCCTGTCGGCCGGGCAGCGCCGCGGCGCCATGATGGGCTGCCTGCGCATCGACCATCCGGATATCGAGGCCTTCATCGACGCCAAGCGGGATCCGGCCCAGCTTCGGAACTTCAATGTCTCGGTGCTTGTGCCCGACGCCTTCATGCGCGCCCTTGAGGCCGGCGCGGACTGGCCGCTGGTCTTCGGCGGCAAGACATACCGTACGGTGCCGGCGCGCGAGCTGTGGACCCGGCTGATGCAGGCGACCTATGACGTCGCCGAACCCGGGGTGATCTTCATCGACCGGGTCAACGAGCGGAACAACCTCGCCGGCATCGAGACCATCTCGGCGAGCAATCCATGCGGCGAACAGATGCTTCCGCCTTATGGCGCCTGCCTGCTTGGGTCGATCAATCTGGCGCGGCTGGTCAACAATCCGTTCGAGCCGGGCGCGGCCCTGGACGAGGAGCGGCTCGCCGAACTGACGCGCGTCGCCATACGATTCCTCGACAACGTCATCGATGTTTCCCGCTTCCCGCTGGAGGCCCAGGCCGAGGAGGCCCGTTCGAAGCGGCGGCTCGGCCTCGGCGTGACCGGACTGGCCGACGCCCTGGTGTTCTGCGGCGTTCCGTACGGCGGCGACGAGGCGGCGGAAACCACCCGACGCTGGCTCGGCGTGATCAAGCGCGAGGCCTATCGCGCCTCGGCCGAACTGGCGGCCGAGAAGGGCCCCTACCCGCTCTACGATCCGGCCGTGCTGGACCGGCCGAACCTGGTCGAACTCGACGAGGAGACGCGGGCCCTGATCGCCCGGCATGGGCTGCGCAACGGCTGTCTGACCTCGATCGCGCCGACCGGGACCACGTCGCTGATGGCCGGCAATGTCTCGTCCGGAGTCGAGCCGGTGTTCGCCTTCGCCTACACGCGCAAGGTGCTGCAGCCCGACGGGTCGAAGCGGGAGGAAGCGGTCGAGGATTACGCCCTGACGGTCTGGAAACGGCTGCACGGCGACGCCCCGCCTCCGGCCGACTCCTTCGTCACCGCCCAGACCCTGACCCCGGCCGCGCATCTGCGCATGCAGGCGGCGGCGCAGGCGATGATCGACAGCTCGATCTCGAAGACGGTCAACTGTCCGGAGGACATCGCCTTCGACGACTTCGCCGACGTCTACGTCGAGGGCTGGCGGCTGGGCTGCAAGGGCCTGACCACCTACCGGCCCAACGCGGTCACCGGCTCCGTGCTCTCGGCCGCACCGGCCGCGGAACCGGCGACGACGCCTCCGGCCGAAATCCGGCTGAGTCCAAGGCCCGAGGCCCTGACCGGCTCGACCTACAAGATCAAATGGCCGGACAGCCCGCACGCCGTCTACGTCACCCTGAACGACGTCGAGGGCCCCGACGGGCCGCGGCCGTTCGAGATCTTCGTGAACTCCAAGAACATGGAGCACTACGCCTGGACCCTGGGCCTGACGCGGATGATCTCGGCCGTGTTCCGGCGCGGCGGCGACGTGTCGTTCGTCGCCGACGAGTTGAAGGCGGTGTTTGACCCGCGAGGCGGGGGCTGGCTGAACGGCCGCTATGTGCCGTCGCTGCTGGCGGCCATCGGCGGGGTGATCGAGCGCCACCTGGCCCGGGACGCCGAGGTTCGCGCGGAGCATGCGCCCGCCGAAGCCGCCCCTTCGGCCGCGCCGGCGATCTCGTCGAGTTCGAAGGCCTGCTGCCCGCGCTGCGGCACACCCGGCCTGGTGCGCAAGGAGGGATGCGACACCTGCTTCGAGTGCGGCTATTCGAAATGCGGCTAGGTTGGTCGCCCGGGGCCGCTCGAAGGACGCGCCGTGGCACTGTTTTGCGAATACGGGGCGCCAACAGCGCCAAACCGTGCCAACATCGGAGTCCGCCAGCAACATCCGCCAGTTAGCGGGCGGCTCCGATGGCGCACGGCCCGCGGGCCGCGCCAGCTTCCGGGCAACCGTGCCAGATTATCGGAAATTCTTCGCCTGAGCGCCGCTGGAACCGCCGCGCTCCCATCCAGATTTTCAAAGACCCGCGCAGCCCCGAGACACGCCCGACTCACATGGGACCCGGTTGTCGCCGATCAAGGGGCGGACAGGAATATATTCCGTCACCGGGGTCGCGCCCGGGTCGAATGACGCCGTGTGTCAGTAGCGATACTCAAGGCTCAGCCAGCCCTTGTCGGCATCGCCGAAGGCGGGATGGTCATCCTCGAAATGCGCCGCCTTCAGCTCGACGGACCAGTGGGGGTCGATCGGCAGGGCTGCTGACAGATCCAGCTCGCGGCCGAGATCGAAGGCGCCGTCGGCGTCGTGGAAGGCGTGCGCCTCCGCGGTCAGGCGAAGGGTGCGGCCCCAGGCCGGCATGTTGAGGTGGCCGCGCAGGAACAGGTCGCGGACCCCGAAGGCCGGCGTGGTGGTGATGACGTCGGACCAGCCGAGGAAGCCGTGGCCCGTCCCCAGCGGGGTCTGGAAGCCGGAGACCCCGTCGCCGTCGAACCGCTCGTAGCCCATGCCGGCCGACCAGCGCGGTGTCTGAACCCCGACGGCCGCGGCCTGGAAATCCAGCGAATAATCGGCGGGATTGGACCCGTTGTCGGACTGGACCGCGTATTCGCCGGCCCAGGTCAGCGACAGGTCGCCCGTCATCGGCCGTGAGCCGGCCAGACGCGCGCCGATCGTGGTCGACGACTGAAGCGGCGCGTTATCGAGATCGATGGCGAGGCCGAATCCGCTGAGTCGCCCGACGGGCGTATCGGTCTCGGCCTGCAGCAGGTGGATGTCGCCACGCCAGACTCCCTGGGCATGCTCATGGCCGAGCGGCCGCTGGACCCGGTCGGAATAGATCCAGGTCAGGGCCAACGGCTTTAGCGCGCTGGTCGTGACCCGAACCGCGTCGAAGGTCTGTTCGTTCTGGCGCCAGCCGACGTTGCCGACGAAGCGGCTGTTGCCCACGATGAGCCGTTGGCGGCCGACCGTGAGCTCGGTGGCGGGCAGGCCGGTCCATCGCACCTGCGCCCGGTTCAGTTCCAGGGTCTCTCCGTCCGCGACGGCCGGGCGGCCAGGGACCGGATCGACCGGGGCGGAGTAGCGGTCGTCGAGGACGGCGATCCCCTCCCCTTCGACGAGCAGCTGCAGGCCGTGCGCCGTGGGCGACCGCCAGCCGAGCCGCGTCCTCAGGGTCAGGGCGTGGGCCTGATCCGTGAATCCCTGCTGATCGACCGTCTCGCTGCGCAGGCGCGTCTCGAACAGGATGCGCGCGCTGGTGTCGTCCGCCGTGGCCTGGGCCAGGGCCGAGGCGGGAATCGCCGCCAAGAGAAGCGCCAGGGCGGCTGCGCCTGTCTTCGCCATCATCGTCTCTCCCCCAAAACAAGGGCCGCCGGAGGTGCTCCCCCCGGCGGCCGGCGTCGCAAGCAGGCGCGACTAGTGTTCCATGTGGTTGTGGGCGTCCGGAGCGCCGCGGAAGATGTCCGGGTTCTGCGGACCGGTGACCTCGATGATGCCGGCGGCGCCACGGTCGACGCGGCTCAGGGCGTGGTCGACCATGATGTAGTTGCCGGGAACCTCGAACTTCAGGTCCACCACCGTTGCGCCGCCCGGGGGCACCAGCACGGTCTGGACGTCCGTGACCGGAGCGCTGGTCAGGGAGGCGTCGCGATACACGCGCTCGAAGATTTCGCCGATGACGTGGAAGCTGGAGATCTTGTTGGGACCGCCGACGCCGAAATAGATCCGGGCGGTGTCGCCGACCTCCGCCTTGAGGGCGTTCTCTCCGGTCAGGGCCTTGAAGGCCCCGTTCATGACGTAATAGGTCGGCTGTTCGTCGAGCAGTCGTTCGACGCTCTCGGTCAGCAGGCCCGGCGTGCCCTGGTCCTCCACCGTATAGATCTCGCCCTGCATCACGTAGAACTCGTGGTCGACCGCCGGCAGGCCGCCTTCCGGCTCGACCAGGATCAGGCCGTACATGCCGTTGGAGATGTGCTGGGCCACCATCGGGGTGGCGCAGTGGTAGACATAGAGACCCGGCTGAAGGGCCTTGAAGGTGAAGGATTTGGTCTCGCCCGGGTTGGCGCTGGTCGCCGCCGCCCCGCCGCCGGGACCCGTCACGGCGTGGAAGTCGACGTTGTGCATCATCACGCTGTTGGCGGCGTTGGTCATGTTGACCTCGACCGTGTCGCCGACCCGCACGCGGACGAAGGGTCCGGGCACCTTATTGTTGTAGGTCCAGTAGGTGTAGCTGGTCCCGTCCTCCAGCCGGCCGATCACCTCGGTGGTTTCGAGGCCAATCACATGGTGGCGCGGGCTGGCGGCCGTCAGGGGCGCCGGCAGGTCGGTGGCGCGGCGGATGATGTCGACGGCCGGCGCCGGGGCTGCGGCGTCGGCTTCCTGGGCGGAGACGACGGCGGGGGCCCCGACAGCCAAGGCCAGAACGGCGGCGCTGGAGAGAAGTGCGAAGAGTTTCATGTTCATTCCCCGGGGCCCTCTGCGGCCCCAATGGGGAGTGGTCTAGGAGCGCCCCCCACGGGCGACTTTGTGCGGGAACAATGTTCCGGCGGCGTGCGACGGGCGGCCGCGAGAGACGGACGAGCGCTACCCGGCGCGTCTTATTTTATGTTGTATTATCAATCTGTTACGAGACGTTCCGGCCGCATCGACAAAGGCTCCGCTCCATTCCCTAGGGGTTCTTACGGAGGGCGGTTTCGGGGACGGACACGGATGAAAAAACCCGCGGGCGCGAGGCCCGCGGGTTGAATGCCCCTCCCCGCCCGAGACGTCCAGGCGGATCGACGCCGGCTGGCGAGGCGGTCAGAAGCTCGAGCGAAGGCCGACGAAGGCGCTGCGCTCCTCGCCGGGCCAGAACACGGCCGTGGAGGCGACGCGGGCGTCGGTGACGGCGCTGGCGTTGGCGATGTAGCGCTCGTCGGTCAGGTTGCGGGCGTCGAGGAACAGTCTGACCCCGGGTGTGACGCTCCAGGTCGCGTTCAGCGACCAGACGGCATAGCCGGGCGACTTCAGCGTATTGGCGTAGTCGACCCAGCTATCCTTCGGCGTCCACTGCACCGACGGCGCAATGGACCAGCGGCCGGCGCTGTAGCTCAGTTCCGCGTGGTAGTGGTGTTCCGGCACGACGGGCAGCCGGCCGTCACCGTAGTGGGGATCGCCGTCGAACCGCAGGTCGGCCCAGGCATAGGTCTGGTGCAGTTTGAGTCGGCGCTCGCCGTCCTGCCAGATCGTCCAGTCCAGACCAGCCTCGAGACCCTGGTGCACGGTGTCGCCGGCGTTAAAGGTGGCGGCGGGAATATCCGGCGCCGTGAGGAAGGTCAGCAACTCGTTCTCGACCGCCATGCGATAGAGCGCCACGTCCCATGACAGCGGACCCTTGCGGCCTCGCGCGCCGACCTCGATCGTCCAGGCCTCCTGCGCCTCGACGGGCACGAAGTCGGGATAGGGCGTCTGCACGAGGGCCGAGAAATGCGGCGGCTCGACCGAGCGGGTGAGGTTGGCGAACAGCTGCCGTCCACCGTCGTCTTCCCACAGAAGGCCGATGCGGGGTGCGAACCATTCGAAATCCTTCGAGGCGTCGCGGGCTGGGTTCAAATGGTCGGAATAGTCGCGCGTGGCGTGGCCCCAGCTGCCGCCAGCGACCACCGCCAGCCTTTCGGTGACGAACAGCCGCCCCTCGGCGAAGGCGTCGATGGCGGTGGCGCGCTGGGTGTTGTCGCCGGTCAGGGCGCCGCGTTCGCCGGCGTTGTTCTGGAAGGTCAGGCCGTCCAGCCGGCCGTCGCGTAGCCAGGCGCCGAGGAACAGGTCGGCGTTCAGCCCGCCGAGCTTGCCGGTCCAGTCGAACCGGCCAAAGGCGCCGACGTTGCGGCTCTGCTGGTCGATGACGACCGAGATGGGGTGGTCCAGATCCTTGAGCGCGCCATAGACGCCGCCCTCGAAAGTCCAGGCCTCGCCCAGACGCCAGCGGGTCTGGACCGAGCCGCGCAGGGAGGTCATGTCGCGGCGGTAGTCCTTCGCCACATTGGCGGCCACGGCGGCGGTCGGGTCGTCCAGCGCCTGCGTCAGGGTCAGGGCGCCGGGGATTTCGTTCTCGATGTCGGCGGCGCTGAGCAGCATCCGGACCTCGCGGTCCTCGCCGAACTGGTGGCCGAGGTTCAGGCTGAGGCGCTGAGAGGCCTGGGCCGAATGATCGCGGTACCCTTGGGCGCCGAGCACCGAAACCCCGGCCCAGAGGTCGGTGTCGCCCCACTCGCGGGCCAGCTCGCCGTGGGCGCGCCAGGTCCCGAACGAACCTGTCTCAAGCCGGACCTCGTTGCGGTCGGGGGCGTTGCGGCCCGTGGGGGTATTGAGCTGGATCGCCCCGCCCATGGTCGCGCCGCCGAAGCGGATGGCGTTGCCGCCCTTGAACACCTCGATGTAGCGGGCGCTCAGCAGGTCGATCTCCTGGAAGTCGCCGAAGCCGTCGGCCTGGTTGAAGGGCACGCCGTCCTGGGCGAGCACCACGCCGCGGTTGTGCGACGAGTTGCCGACGCCCGAGCCCCGGATCGACAGCCGGACCTCCTCGCCCCAGCGCTTCTCGGCATAGACGCCGGGCACGGCGTGCAGGGCGTCGCCGAGGTGCATCGCCAGATGGTCGGCGTACTGTTCCCGGCTGACCACGGCCACCGCGCCGGGGGTCTCCTGCGCCTCGGTCCGGGCGCGCGCCGCCACCGACGGATCCATCGGATCCCGCCGGCCGGTGACAACGACGTCGGCGACGACGACCGGCTCTTCGGGCGCGGCCAGATGGGCGACTTGGGCCGCGTCCTGGGGCGCCCCGGCGGCCAGCAGCAGGGCGGCGGCGGAGACGGTGGAGAGAAGCATGGCGGTTCCGGAAAAGCAGTCCGGCCCGGAGCGGGCCGCGCCCCCAATTGGGGCTCCGCCGTTCCATCCTCCTTGCGCTGACGCAAGGCCCCGGCTCCGGAATTGTACGGCGCCGAGCTGCGGCGAAAACGCCCGAACGGCGCCGCTCGGGGCGGGAGGCTCAGGACGGGCCGTCCTCGCAGCCGCAGCAACTGTCCCGGGGCGCTTCCGGGCGGGACCGCAGCCAGGCCGCCTCATGATCGGCGCAGCGCTCGACCAGCAGACGCCAGACTGGCTCGGCGATGGCGCTCGACAGGCCGGCGAGGCCGGCGGCCTGCAGCACGTTCGCCAGGACGGCCTCGACCCGGTCCGGGTCGCGCACCCTGGCGGGATCCCCCTTCAGGCGGGCGATGGCCTCGACGAGGCGCTGGCGGCGCGCCAGAGCTTCGACCACATCGCGGTCCAGGGCGTCGAGCTCCGTCCGCAGACCGGCGAGATCGCGGCGGGTCATGACGGCGCCCCGACGGGCCGGAGTCCCGCATCGCCGCGGAGATAGCCGCCGACGAGCGCGCCCGGCGGGCCGGATGCGACGATCCGGGCGGCGAGTTCGGCGGCGTCGATGCGGCCGTCCGCCCGGTCACGCAGGGCCGAGGCCACGGCGACCATGTCGGCCGTGTGGGGCGACAGCCGCAGGGCCGTTACGCCGGCCGCCTTCAGCGTCGCGGGGCCCGCGTCGACCAGCTGCACGCCATGCGACAGGGTCTGCACGCCGTTGACGGCGAGGAAGTCGCGGCCGTCCAGCGTCTTCAGCGCCAGGCCGTCGGGGTCGCGGTCGCAGATGAACTGGCAAGCGTCCTTGTGCAGGCCGTGGTGGCGCGCGTGGTAGCAGCGCCCCGACAGCGCCAGCGGCAGGCGGCCGAAGGCGAACAGCTCGATCTCCAGCCCGGGGCAGGCCGCCGCGACGGCGGACACGGCGTCCAGGGAGAGTTCGACATTGGCGCACAGCCGCACGCAGCCGCGGGCCATGAGCTCGCGTGCGGCGCCTTCGTTGTAGACGTTAAGCAGCGGACCGGCCACGAATGGCCCGGTCCGGCCGCGCAGGGCCGAGATGTCATTGATCTCGATCAGCATCTCCTGTTCGGCGGCGAGGACGGCGATCGACTTGCGGTCGCGCCTGAGAGCCGGGAGGCCCAGGGTCGACCAGACCACCGTCTTGCCCGCATGGGTCAGCCGTTCGGCGGCGTCGGCCAGGGCGGCGTCGAGGAGGGGCGCACGCTTTCCGCACACCACCTCGCCCAGATAGACGCGGTCGACCGGCGCCTCGTCGGCGACGCGGGCGTAGAAGTCGCGGATGCGGTCGGGCGCCCAGTTGAACAGCAGGGGTCCGAGGGTCAGCTGGATCGGATCGGTCATCGCCATGTCTTCCGGTAGGCGCCGGCGGTCTCGCGGCCGCCCTCGGCGAGATCGGACAGCAGTCGCTCGAACGGTGCTGGATCGACGCCCTGGTCCAGTGCGTCGATGGCGGCCCTGAAGGCGGAGGCGACCCGCGCCACATAGGCCTTGCCGCGCTGGCGGCCCTCGACCTTGACCGCCGTGACGCCGGCCCGGCGCAGCGCCGCCAGCAGGCTCATGGCGTTCAGGCTGACCGGATCCTCGAACAGGTAGGACAGGCCGCCATCCACATCGAACCGGCCTTTGCAGAGGGTCGGATAACCGGCCGGCTCGCCGGGCGCATAGCGGTCGAGCGCCAGCCCCCCGAGGCGGGAGACCAGCGCCCCCTCCTCCTCGGTGTAGGTGACCGCCTCGGGCGGCGAGCAGACCCCGCTAAGGTTCGGCGAGCGGCCGGTGACGTAGGACGACAGGGCGCAGCGGCCCTCGGCCATGACGCACAGGCCGCCGAAGACGAAGGCCTCGGTCTCGACGGTGATCTCGCGCATCAGGGCCGCGATCTCCTCGACGCTGAGGACCCGGGGCAGCACCACCCGCTTCACGCCATAGGCCTCGGCGTAGAAGTCGATGGCCTCGGGCGAACCGGCGGCCGCCTGGACCGACAGATGCAGGCGCAGGCCCGGGTGAGCCTCGCGGGCGTGCGCCAGGACGCCGAGGTCGGCGACGATGACGGCGTCCACTCCGGTCCCGGCGGCGGCGTCCACCGAGGCCCGCCAGCGGTCGCCGGCGCCGGCCCTGGCGAAGGTGTTCACCGCCAGCAGAACCTTGGCGCCGTGGTCATGGGCCCAGGCCACGCTGTCCCTCAGCTCGGCCGGCGAGAAGTTCAGCCCGGGGAAGTTGCGGGCGTTGGTGTCGTCGCGCAGGCCGCAATAGACGCTGTCGGCCCCCGCCTCGATCGCCGCGCGCAGCATGGCGGGCGAGCCCGCCGGACACACCAGTTCGATGGACCCCATCTCAGAGCCCCTCCGCCGGCCGCAGCCGGTTCAGCGCCCCGGACAGGCCCGCGTTGAGCCGATCCCGAAAGGGCGGCCCGACCCCGAGCAGATCGGCGAGCGTCAGTTCGGCGGCCTCCAGCGTATTGTGCAGGGCCACCACCGCCCGGGTGTCGCCGTCGATGCGGATGCGTCGCGAGAAGAACGCCGAGTCGGCGTCGCAGCGGCCGTCGAACAGCGCCAGCAGCGTCAGCAGAGGTCCGGAGATGCGCGCGGCGCGGGGCGTCTCGTCGGCGGCGCGGATCACCTGGACATCTCCGGAGCCGCCTCCGGGCCTGAGGCGGAAGGCGACCGGAAGGTCGCTCGGGGCAACGATGAAAGTCACGTCGCCGGCCTCGCCGAGCCGCTCGAAGACATCGGGCCGGCGGCGCGCCACGCGGCGCAGGGCGAGGGTCAGGAGACGCTCGGCCGGATGTCGCAGGGCCATCAGGACGACGGCGGCGGCCCCGCTTCGCCGTGGCGCGGCGCGGCCGGTCACGCCGCGGCCTCCAAGGGGCGATCCAGGCTTTCGCGGACCAGCGCGATGAACGGCGGGAACAGCGCCTCACGAAACTCTGGAGCCGCCCAGTACGGATTCATGAACACGCAGCGGACCAGCACCATGCCGGGCGCGTCGACGACGCCGCCGAAGCCATCGACATGCCGCGCGATCGCCGCCGCATAGTCGGCGCCGAGCGTGGTCTTCGAGACCGAGAAGTCGGGCGAGTGGTGGATCAGATCGAACAGGGCCGCGGTGCGGGCATTGGCGCTGGAGAGGGATTCGCCCTGCCCTGCCACGGAGAAGCAGACGATGTTGGCGTCGGCCGGCCGCAGGAACCGAACCTCCGGCACGGCGGCGCCGAGAGCGGCCTCGAAAGCCTGCCGCGTCCGCACGGTCTCGGCGAGAAGCGCCCCCAGTCCTGACGGGCCGAAGCCGATGGTCCGCCCGCTCAGCCAGGTGGCCGCCGCGCCCGCCGCCGAACGCGAACCCTCAAGCGTTGACGACCATTTGCCGTCGCCGAGCTCCGGCCGGTCCAGATAGGGTGCGTCGAAGGCCGAGACGGCGTAGCGGGCCGTGTCCCGGGTCAGGAAGGCGCCGCAGGCGTAGGGCACGTAGCCAAGCTTGTGCGGGTCGATGGTGACGGAGTCTGCGCGGCGGATGGCCCGCAGCGCCGAGACGCTGGCGGGCGTGAGCACCGCTTCGTCGGGACCGCCGGGAATGGCGCACAGGAAGCCGCCATAGGCCGCGTCGACGTGCCGCCAGATGTGCAGACCCCGCCCGGCTTCCAGGCGCTCGAGCCGATCGTGCACGACGTCGATCGGATCGATCTCGCCGGTTTCCGTTGTCCCGGCCACGCCGACGACCATCAGCACCGGCCGGCCGGCGGCCTCCGCCCGCAGGATCAACCGTTCGAGATCGTCCACGTCGAGCCGCCCCTCGGCGTCGAGGTCCACCGCCCACAGGGACTCCTCGCCTAGACCGAACAGGTTGGCGGCCTTGGACCAGGAATAGTGCTTGTTGCCCGGGACCAGCAGCACGGGCCCCTGATAGTCACGGCCGGAGGCACGGCCTATCCGGCGCCAGATATCGGCGGGCACGCCGACCGCGGCGCTGTAGCGGCGCAGGACGGCGTCGGTGAGGTCGTGCTCGATCCACAACGCCCGAAACCGATCCCAACCCATATGGGCGGCCGCGAAGACATCGAGGGGTTCACCGGTCTTCTCGGCGACGTAGAGGCCGAGGCTGAGCCAGTGGTCGAGGCGGTAGCGGGCCCGCCAGACGGCCTCGAAATTGGCCACCGTCCCTCCCGAGGTGAAATGGCCCTCGGCCGTGGCCGGATCGTAGCCGACCATGTCCGCCAGCATGGCGATGGCTTGCGCCTCGATCACCGTTCCGACCTTGCTGGCCTCGCGCGAGGTGTTGTTGGGATTGTGCAGCATGGCCGCCAGCCAGCCCAACACGGCGGGCAGCGACACCTCGGCCTTCATGTGGCCGATGTAGCGGGGCGTGTAGGTCGGGGTCTCGGCCGTCAGCGTCTCGCACAGCTCGGCCAGCTCCCGGGAGAGTATCTCGCGCCGCTCAAGCCGTTCGGGCGACAGCCGGTCCGATGGCCGGACCAGGCAGGGATCGTCGGCGAACAGGCGCTTGCGCCAGTCGAACCACTGATCCAGCACGGCCTGGAATTCCCCGCGCACCCAGGTCTCGTTTTCCGAGCGGGGACCGGGGAAAAGGGCTCCGGCGATGACGGCGGCAGGGGCAAGGGTCATGGCGTCTCCTGCGGGATAGGTCGCACCCGGGGACAGCGGCGTCGTTGTCGGCGGGCAAGCTCGCTCAGGACGGGCGGGTCAGAATCCAGCCCCCGACACAGGCCAGGACCAGGCCGGCCGCGACCGTGACGCCCAGGCCAAGGCCGGCGGCGTGGACCATCGCGGTGCTGGCGGGCAGGCTGGCCACGGCGACCGCCTTGGCCCCGCGCGGTATGGCGCGCCTCTCCTCCCAGTTCTTCAGCGCCGGCCCCAGCCGGGGATGCACGCGCAGCCACGCCTCGAGGCGCGGAGATGAGCGCGCAAAGGACCAGGCGGCGACCAGCAGAAAGGGGGTGGTCGGCACGATGGGCAGGGCGACGCCGGCGATCGCCAGCGCCGTCGCCGCGAGACCCAGGGCCCTCAGCGCCAGCCGTCGGTCGCCGGGCGCCGGGGGCGAACACTGGCATTCGCCGTAGCAGCACAGATCGGTCGGGCAGGTTGCTTGATCGCAGCAATTGGAGGCCGGGCGGGTCATGGATGACGGCTCGCACGTCCCCGGCGCCGCGGCCTTGCGCGAGGGCAATTTCACAGTGACCGCCGCCACAGCATCGGCCCGTAGGAGAGGACGAAGCCGGCGAAGGCCAGAGCCCACAGCGTCGCCGAGACCGCCAGCAGGATCACGGTCCACTCGCCGAGGAACGGGGCCGACACCCTCACCAGGGCGGCCGACAGGATCAGCAGGTAGATGGCGATGGTCGAACGGTCAGCCACCCGCGGCCGTCCGGTATGCCCCCGGGTGGCCCGGGTCATGATGGCCAGGGTCTCGACGCCCATGGCGCCCGTCGTCAGCGCATGGACGCCGGCGGTGAACGGCACGGCGTCCGGAACCAGGGCCGACAGGCCGAGCAGGATCATCCCCGCGCCGAGCCAGGCGTAGCCGAGATGAAGGATCCAGACGAGCGGTTCGGGCCGCGCCAGCCAGCCGCGCCAGCGCGCCAGCCGGGCGAGGTTGGAGACTCCGGCCAGGGCCATGGCCCCGCCGGTCAGCGGCGACCAGGGCGCGGCCACCCAGCAGACCAGCGCCACGCCTGTCAGGGCCAGCACGGCGGCGTCGAACAGGTTGAAGGCCGTCGGGCCTTTGGCGATCCCCCGCGCGGCGGTCCAGTTTCGGGTGAAGCTGGGGGTCACGCGACCCCCGATCAGGGCGATCAGGCCGGTCACGACCGCCACGGCCCCTCGCTCGGCGCCGGGGCCGAACAGCGGGATCACGCCGCGCAGGTGAAAGGCGATGTTGGCCGCCGCCAACATCGTCACCAGCAGACAGACCGGGAGATTGCGCGCGTTCTTCGCCGCCAGGACCTCGCGCCAGATCAGTCCGGCGAAGACGACCAGGAAGGCGCTGTCGATAACGGCGCCGACAATGCCCATGGAAGCCGGGAGGAAGCCCGCGGCCCGGCCTGCGGCCCACAGCGCGAACAGCCCCGCCAGTTTCAGTCCCGTCACCGGCAGGCGGCCAGTCCAGTTGGGCACGGCCGTCAGCAGGAAGCCGGCGATGACGCCGGCCAGATAACCGAACAGCATCTCGTGGATGTGCCAGAGACGGCCGTCCATGGCTCCGACGGTCCCGTCGCCGAGAGCCATCGACGCCACCCAGACCGGGACCGCGATGGCCGCCCAGACGGCGGAGAACAGGAAGAAGGGCCTGAAGCCGAAGCTGAAGACGGGCGGGCCGGAATAGGCCCGGATGGACTCGGCTGACGACGCCACGGTGATGCTGTCCTTACAAAAGCGAATGGGCGGGGAGAGGCGCGAACCCCTCCCCGCCCGACGGTCGCGCAGGGCCTATTCGGCCGGCAGGGCGGCCGGCTCGGCGACGGGCTCCGCCACGGGGCGCGGTTTGAGACCCCCGATCACGAGCCGCGCGGCGAAGATCGCCAGGGTGACGGCCCCCGCCCCGAAGACCACGTCGCCGGGCACGCGCATCCACACCAGGGTCTGGACCAGCGGCGAGTGGATCACCGCCGGAGAGCGGGCGTACCACATGCCGTGCTCGATGCTGGCGAAGGCCTGGACCACGCCGACCGGCAGCAGCGACAGGAACAGCATCATCGCCAGTCCGCCGTTGAGCAGCCAGAAGGTCCAGGCCAGCAGGGTGTCGCTCCACGCCTCGCGCCGCGCCAGGCTGCGGAAGCAGAACAGCAGCAGCCCGATCCCCAGCATCCCGTAGACCCCGAACAGGGCCGCGTGGGCGTGGGTCGCCGTCGTGTTGAGCCCCTGGATGTAGTACAGGCTCAGCGGCGGGTTGATCATGAAGCCGAAGACGCCGGCGCCGAGCAGGTTCCAGAAGCCGACGGCCACGAAGAACAGGATCGGCCACTTGTAGGCCTTGACCCAGGGCGCGGCTTTGGTGTGCCGCCAGTTCTCGAAGGCCTCGAAGCCGACCAGGGCGAGCGGCACGACCTCGAGGGCCGAGAACACGGAGCCGATGGCCATCACCGAGGTCGGCGTGCCGGCGAAGTACCAGTGGTGGGCCGTGCCCAGCACGCCCCCGGTCATGAAGACGATGGTGCCGAACACGACCGCGACGTTGGCGACCATCGCACGGACCAGACCGAGGCGGACGAACAGCAGACTGATCACCGCCGTGGCGAACACTTCGAAGAAGCCCTCGACCCACAGGTGGACCACCCACCAGCGCCAGTACTCGACCATGCTGATGTGGGTGTGTTTGCCCCACATGAAGCCGGCCGCGTAGAACAGGGCGATGGCTACGGTCGACAGGAACAGGATCACCAGCACCGGCTTGGCCTGGGACTTCTGCCGCAGGGCCGGCCAGAGGGCGCGGGTGACCAGCACCAGCCAGAGGATCAGGCCCACGAACAGCAGGCTCTGCCAGAACCGTCCGAGGTCGATGTACTCCCAGCCCTGGTGGCCGAACCACCAGTTGGTGTCGAGGTCGAAGATCTGTTGCACGCCGAACCATTCGCCGGCCATCGAACCGAGCACGACGAAGACGAGGGCGACCCACAGGACGTTGACGCCCAGCGCCTGGAAGCGCGGTTCCTTGCCGGACACGATGGGGGCGATGTAGAGGCCCGTACCCAGCCAGGCCGTGGCGATCCAGAACACCGCCAGCTGGGTGTGCCAGGTGCGGGTCACGGCGTAGGGAATCCATTCCGAGATCGGAATGCCGTAGAAGTCGTGGCCCTCGACCGAATAGTGGGCGGTGACGGCGCCGAGGCCGACCTGCAGCAGGAACAGGGCGATCACGGTGAGGAAATACTTGCCGGCGGCCTTCATCGACGGCGTCGGCTTCATGCCGAGCAGCGGATCGCCCGTGGGCGGCTCCAGATGCTCCTCCTTCGGCTGACGGGCGTGCCAGAAGACCAGGGCGGCGACGCCGAAGATCAGCAGCAGGACGCTGGCCACCGACCAGACGATGTTGGCCGGGGTCGGGACGTTGTCGATCAGCGGCTCGTGCGGCCAGTTCGAGGTGTAGGTGATCGTGTCGTCCGGGCGCTCCGTGCCCGCGCCCCAGCTGGCCCACCAGTAGTAGGCGGCGATCTGGTTGCGGCGGCCTGCGTCCGGCACGGCGTTATTGGCGATGGCATACTGCTCGCGCAGCGATTCGAGCGCCGGATCGCCGCTGAACAGGGCGACGTAGTGCGCCTTGACCTCGCGCATGGCGGCGGCCCGGTCGGCGGAAACGGTGATCGTTTCCGTCCGCGGGTCGTAGGTGTTGGTGCGCATCTCGCGCTTCACCCGGGCCTTCAGCGCCGCCTGCCGCTCCTCGTCGAGGCTGGCCCAGGACTGGCCGAAGTCGCGCTGCGACCACATCTCCAGCAGGGCCATGGTCTCGCGGTGCAGCTGGTCGGCCGACCAGTCGGGCGCGACGTAGCCGCCGTGTCCCCAGACCGAGCCGACCTGCTGGCCGCCCATCGACTGCCAGGCCAGCTGGCCGGTCTGAATGTCGTCCCGGGTCAGCAGAACCGTCCCGTTGGTGTCGACGACCTGCGCCGGTATCGGCGGCGCCTGGCGGTTTATCTCCCGTCCCATCATCCCCAGCACGGCGAACGAGGTCGCCATGATCAGGGCGAGGACGATCCAAAGTCTCCTGGTTGTCATCTCGCGTATCCTTGCGGCCGCGCGGGATATCCCCGGGTTCGGCCAGTTGAAGCTTCCATCCGTCGTTCATGGTGACCGGACGTTGTGCGCCGACAAACTCGGGAATTCCCCCAGTGGGGATTGTCCCGGAGGTCACACCGCCCGGGCGTGCCGGCTCGCGGCGAGCGGTAGACGGGCGTCGAAACAGGCCGCCACGACGCGCATCACGCGATGGGCCTCGGCCGGGATCCGGATGACGCGGCCGCTGACCACGCACAGGCCGTCACGCTGCAGCCGTCCGGCGGCCACGATGGAACTGTCCAGGGTCGCGTCGGCGAAGCCGTGGGCCCGGCAGACCGCCGCGACATCGACGGTGAGGTCGCACATCAGCCGCTCGATCACGGAGGCGCGCAACTCGTCCTCGGCGCTGACAGGCAGGCGCCGGGCGACGGGCAGGCGTCCCGCCTCGACCTCGCGCGCCCAGGCGTCCGTGGCCGTGGCGTTCTGCACGAACCCCTCGGCGAAGCGTCCGATCGACGATGGACCGATCGGGACGAGCACCGGGGCCGGATCGTCGGTGTAGCCCTGGAAATTCCGCCGCAGCCTTCCAGCCGCCGCCGCGACCGTCAGCGGGTCTTCAGGCAGGGCGTAGTGATCCAGTCCGATGCGGACATAGCCGGCTGCGCGCAGGGTCTCGTCGGCGGCCTCGGCCTGGGCCCAGCGGCCGTCGCCGTCGGCCAGATCGGCCTCCTTGATCATCACCTGGTGCTTCTTCATCCACGGCACGTGGGCATAGCCGAACACCGCCACCCGGTCGGGCCGCAGGGTGATGGCCGCCTCGGTGGAAGCCGCGACATTCTCCGGCGTCTGTCCCGGCAGGCCGTACATCAGGTCGAAATTGATCGCGGAAACGCCCACCTTGCGCAGCCGCTCGTTGGCGGCGGCGACCATGTCGAAGGGCTGGATGCGGTTGACCCTGGCCTGGACGTCGGGATCGAAGGTCTGGACGCCGAGGCTGGCGCGGGTCACCCCCGCCTCCCCCGCCGCGTCGATGAAGGCCTCGGTCAGCATGCCGGGGTCGAGCTCGGCCGCGACTTCGGCCCCGGGCCGCAGGGCGAACCGCTCGGCCATGCGCCCGACCAGGGCCTTGAAGTCCTCGGGCGAGAGGGCGTTGGGACTGCCGCCGCCGAAGTGAAGATGGGCGGCCCCGGCGTGCGGGCCGATGGCGTCGGCCCACAGATCGACCTCCAGCATCAGGGTCTGGAAGAAGGCCCTGACCCGATCGTACTCGTGGAAGACGCTGGTGGCGCAGCCGCAGTACCAGCACAGCCTCTTGCAGAAGGGCACGTGGACATAGGCCGAGATCGGCTGGTGGGCGCGGGTGGCCGCAAGCCACGTCCGGGCTTCAGCCTCCCCGACGGCGGGCTCGAAAGCGACCGCCGTCGGGTAGCTGGTGTAGCGGGGCAGGTTGCGCCCGGCGTGGGATCGCCAGGCGGCCGGCAGGGGGCGGAGCGGCATGCGGGATTCCCGGTCGTCGTCCGCCGCTACGCCGCCGCCTTCCAGGCGGGCTGCAGTTCGACGTGCGGCGGGCAGGGAGCAACGGCGATCGGGGCGGCGCCGCACAGTTCGTTGGCGAAGCCGTGGTTGACGTCGCGGTGGTGGGCCTCGTCGGCGCGCACCACCAGCACCACGTCGCGCAGGGTCGCGTCGGCCGGCAGGTTCCAGTAGCGGCGGGCGATCTCCGGAGCCGCCACGTTCTCGCTACGGCCCTCGTCGATCTCGGCGAGGTAGTGGGTGTAGCTGATGACGGCCTCTTCCTCGAAGTAGCCGACCACCCGGTGCGCCGTCTTCGCGGACACCAGATAGAGTCCGAAGAAGAACAGGTAGAAGACCCATTGCACCGCGATGACCACGAAGCGTTCGAACAGGGTAGGCTTGCACACCTCGATGAAGGTCATCAGGTGCATCCGCTCGTTCTCGGCCTCGTCCATCAGGGTGCGGATCCAGCCGTTGTCGTCCTTCATCCGGCGCAGGGCCTTCAGATGGTTCAGGGTCGCCCCGACCATTCCGGGCACCGCCGCGACGGTCTCCAGCACCACGGCGCGGTGGCCGTAGCGTTTGGCGAAGAAGGTGTCGGCGAAGAATCGCAGCGCCTTCACAAAGCCCCACGCGGTCCGGTCAGACAGACCCCTGGGCGCATGGTGGACGGACAGGTCAACGAGGGGAGCAATCATAACTACATCCGGAAACAATGACTTGGGGCCGGCGGCCCGATGGCGGTGAACTAGGCGTCGGGGACGGCTGGTGAAATTCGGGTCTTTCACCTACGGGATGTTGCGGAGGCGATGATGACGACGACCCCGACGGACGCGCTTGAGACCCGCAGGGCCTGGGACTGGATGCTGGCGAGCCGCCACACCGGCCTGGGGCTCGCCGCCGCAGTCCTCGGGGCCGCCGGCGGTCTGGCGCTGCGCCTGGCGGCGACGCCCTGGCTCGAGGATCGGCTGGCTTTGTTGTTCTTCGTCCCGGCCGTGGTCGTGGCCGCAGCGCTTGGCGGCGCCGTCCCGGGCGCGGTGGCGACGGTGCTGGGCTTCGCCTGCGGACTCTACGTCACCTGGTTCACGGGCGTCCTGTCGCCGGGCGACCTGGCCGGTGCGGCGGTGTTCATCCTGCTGGGCGCGACGATCGCGGCCGGCGGCGAGGCCTTCCAGAACATGCGGTCCCGCGCCGTCGCCGTGAACCGCGACCTGCGGGCGCGCGAGGCGCACCTGCAGTCCATCCTCGCGACGGTCCCGGACGCCATGGTCGTCATAACCGAGCGCGGCATCATGCAGTCCTTCAGCCATGCCGCCGAACGCCTGTTCGGCTGGACCGCCGACGAGGTGATCGGCCGCAACGTCAAGATGCTGATGCCCGAACCCTATCGGGAACAGCACGACGGCTATCTCGACCGCTATCTGACGACGGGAGAACGGCGGATCATCGGCGTCGGCCGCGTCGTGGTCGGCGAGCGCAAGGACGGTTCGACCTTTCCGATGGAGCTGGCGGTCGGGGAGATGATCTCGGGCGACCAGCGCTTCTTCACCGGCTTCGTGCGCGACCTCAGTGAGCGCCAGCAGACCGAACAGCGGCTCCAGGAGCTGCAGTCCGAACTTGTTCACATTTCGCGGCTCACCGCCATGGGCGAGATGGCCTCGGCACTGGCGCACGAATTGAACCAGCCCCTGTCGGCCATGGCCAACTATCTCAAGGGTTCGCTGCGCCTGCTCGACGCGGAATCGATCGCCCGCGACCGGCTGCGGGACGCCATCCAGAAGGCCGGAGACCAGGCGTTGCGGGCGGGCGACATCATCCGCCGCCTGCGCGATTTCGTCGCCCGGGGCGAGGCCGAACGCCGCGTTGAAAGTCTGCCGAAATTGATCGAGGAAGCGAGCGCCCTGGCCCTCGTCGGGGCGAAGGAGCACGGCGTGCGCGTGCTGTTCCGTTTCTCGCCGGAGATCGACCTGGTGCTGGCGGACAAGGTCCAGATCCAGCAGGTCGTGCTGAACCTGATCCGGAACGCGATCGAGGCAATGGAGGAGACGAAGCGCAAGGTGCTCGAAATCCGCATCGATCCCGCAGCGGACGAACATGCCCTGATCACCGTTGCCGACACCGGCTCGGGCATCAGCCCCGAGATCGCCGACCAGCTGTTCCAGCCGTTCGTGACCACCAAGCGCACGGGCATGGGCGTCGGCCTGTCAATCTCGCGTACCATCATCGAGGCCCATGGCGGCCGTATCTGGGTCGAACCGAATCCGGGCGGAGGCACCCGATTCTGCTTTACCCTGCGTTCAGTTGGCGAAGAGGAACTCTACGATGGCGAATGAGCCGATCGTTCATGTGGTCGACGACGATCCCGCGATCCGGGATTCGCTCGCCTTCCTGCTGGATACCGCCGGGCTGGTTTCCAGGACCTACGAGTCGGCCGCGGCCCTGCTGGCGTATGCGGACAATCTGGCGGCAGGTTGCATCGTCACGGATGTTCGCATGCCCGACATGAACGGGCTGGAGATGGTCCGGCGGCTGTCCGAGATGGGTGTGCGCCACCCGGTCATAGTCATGACCGGACACGCCGACGTGCCGCTGGCCATCGAGGCCGTCCGCGCCGGGGTCAAGGACTTCATCGAGAAGCCCTTCGACGACGAGGCCCTGCTGACGTCGATCCGGGCGGCCCTCGCTGACCAGGCGGGCGCCGCCGAGCGCGAGGCCCAGGACGTAGAAGTGAGGGATCGACTCGCCTCACTTTCGACCCGCGAACGCCAGGTGCTCGACGGCCTTGTCGCCGGCCGCGCCAACAAGGTGATCGCCTACGACCTGGAGATCAGCCCCCGCACGGTCGAGGTCTACCGCGCCAACGTCATGACCAAGATGCAGGCCCGCAGCCTGTCGGAACTGGTGAGGATGACGATCCTCGCCGGATAGACCCTCCTGCGATAGGGGTTTCCCGGAGGTGACGCGGGAGGCCGCGGGTGGGAGGAGAAGGCTCACCACAGCGGGAACTCACCTGATGTTCGACTACAAGGCCGCATTCGAGACCGCCGTGGAGCAGGTCAGGCGCGAGGGGCGCTATCGCGTCTTCGCCGACCTGAAGCGCGTGCGCGGCCAGTTCCCCAGGGCCATCCGCCGCCGTGAGGACGGCTCGGAGCAGGACGTCGTGGTCTGGTGCTCCAACGACTATCTCGGCATGGGCCAGCATCCGGCGGTGCTCGAGGCCATGCAGGCCGAGATCGACCAGGCCGGGGCCGGGGCCGGCGGCACCCGCAACATCTCC
>NZ_DASPLR010000022.1:0-143123 GCF_035627475.1 Brevundimonas sp.
TGGCGCTGCGGCTGCGGTCCTGCGGTGTGCGCAGCTTCTTCACCGCCGGGGTCCTGGGCGCCGAGGCCCTGCGCGAGGTGCTGGGGCCGGAGCCGGACATCTACGTGCTGGACGGCTGCCGGCCAGGCGACGCCTCCCGCCTGCTGGCCGCAGATCTCACGCCGGTGCTGAACAGCCCGGAGCAGGTCGCCGTCTGGCGCGACGCCGCCTCCGGGCGCGGCCCGCTGAGCGCCGCCCTGCATGTGGACACCGGCATGAACCGCCTCGGGCTTCGGCCCGAGCAGGCCGAGGACCTTGCCCGCTCCAACACCGACCTCGCCGGCGTCCAGGTCTCGCTGGTGATGAGCCACCTGGCCTGCGGCGACGAGCCGGGCCATCCGATGAACGCGCGCCAGCTGGCGCTGTTCTCCCAGGCGCGCGCGCTGTTCCCCGAGGCCCGCGCCAGCTTCGCCAACTCCGGCGGCGTCTTCCTGGGCCCGGAGCACCATTTCGACATGGTCAGGCCGGGAATCAGCATGTTCGGCGGGGGCCCCTTCGGCCGGCCGGACCCGCGCATCGCCCCGGTCGGAACCCTCGAAGCCGAGATCCTGCAGGTCCGCGAGGTGCCCAGGGGCGAGACCGTGGGCTACGCCGCCAGCTTCACCGCCGACGCGCCGCGCACCATCGCCACCGTCGGCATCGGCTACGCCGACGGCGTGCTGCGCTCGAACCAGCCGCGCGCCCAGGTCTGGATGGCGGGCGAGTTGCGCGCCGTGGTCGGGCGCATCTCCATGGACACCATGGCCGTGGACGTGACCGGAACCGGCGCGCGGCCGGGCGACTTCGTCGAGCTGTTCGGCGAGAACCTGGCGGTGGACGACGCGGCCGCCGCGGCCGGCACCATCAGCTACGAACTGCTCACCAGCGTCGGCTCCCGGGTCGAACGGCGGCTGCGCGACCGGGTCTGAGCCGGGCTTCAGCCCTGGCGCGCCAGGGCCTCCAGCCGCTCGAAGCCCACGGCCTGGACTGCGCCCCTGAGCTGGTTCATGTCGATGTCGTCGCCGTCCGCCTCGATCAGGAAGCGCTCGCCGACGATGACGCTGTACTCGCCGCTGCGGCTCTTGCCGTCGTACTTCTCGGTGGTCAGGCGGCCGTCGATCTTCTCCACCTTCTCGTAGCGGTCGCCGCTGCGCTCGCTGTGGCGCACGTCGAAGGCGGAAGCCAGCTGGCCGAAGGCGGCGGCCCCGCCCATGTCGGTGACCTGCAGCCGGATGCGCGCGTCGCCGCGCGTGTACTCGGCCTCGGCCTGGGAGCCGTTCAGCCCGCCGACGCCGCCGGTGCTGGAGCTGACCTCGCCGCGCGCGAAGCCGGCCACCGAGGCCGGCAGCAGGGCGGACAGGCGCTCCGGATCGACCACCGCCACCTGCTCGCCGCCGCCGCGGCCCTCCGCCGAGGCCGCCGCCCGCTCGAAGGCCTTCGCCGACTCCTCCAGCTTGCCGACATCGACCGAACCGACGCCGGGCACGTTCACCGTTCCCGAGACCGAGCCGCGATCGGCCAGACCGGGCACGCCGCCGCTGGCCAGGGTCGCCGCGCCGATGACAGCGCCGCCGATCGCCGCCACCACCAGGTTCACCACGAGGGCCACGACGACCACCACAATGGTGTAGACCATGCTCTTGTCCTCGGGCGAGCGCATCAGGCGCGGCAGGCCCAGGTACAGCAGGTAGAAACCGTACAGTCCCAGGACCGCGAGCAGCGTCAGCGGCGGGAAGATGGCGAAGATCCCGGCCACCCAGGCGGCGGTCATGGAATAGATCGCGACCTGGAAGGCCTTCACCCGGTTCTGCACGCCGCCGAACTGGGGCGCCAGAAGGTCGATGATCAGGCCCAGCAGGCCGACCCCGACGAGCGACAGCACGTAGCTCAGCACCGCGCCGAACACGGTCGGGACGAGCGCCGGCCGGTAGGTGATCCCCAGCATGCTGTGGCCGAACGCCAGGGCGCCGATCAGGCCAGCCAGCGCCGGGATCGCCGCCAGGATCATGGCGTAGCGGAGGTAGAGCTCCTTGATGGACGCCGGCTCGGCGTCGATGACCGCCCATTCGGCCTTGGCCCTGGTCAGGATGTTGATGGCGCGGCGCACCAGCGGCGAGGACGAGATCGGCTCACCCGGAGTAGGCGGCGGCGGGGGTGTCGTGTTCGCGTCGACCATGGCATTCCCTCTCGTGACTCGAAGCAGGCTGTCGTCCCTGGGCAACGCTAGCGCCGATATCCGGCGTCCGCGAGCGCTCCCGCCGCGAAAGCGCCTCCGAATCACACGAAAGTCAGCGCCGGTCGGCGTCCAGGAAAGCGGAGTACGAGCGCATGGCGCGCGATAACGCGGTCTACGCCTGCCAGGCCTGTGGCGCGGTCCATGCCAAGTGGGCGGGCCAGTGTTCGGCCTGCAACGCCTGGAACACCCTCGTCGAGGAGGTCTCTGCCCGCCCGCCTGGAGCGCTCGCGCCCACCAAGGGCGCGCGCCGACAGGGGCTCGCCTTCGAGACGCTGGAAGCCGAGACCCCCGAACCGCCCCGCATCCCCACCGGCATCGAGGAGTTCGACCGCGTCTGCGGCGGCGGCGTGGTGCCGGGCTCGGCCATCCTGCTGTCCGGCGATCCGGGCGTCGGCAAGTCGACCCTGCTGCTGCAGGTGACCGCCCAGGCCGCCCTGCGCGGCGCCTCGGTGGCCTACATCTCGGGCGAGGAGGCGATCGAGCAGATCCGCTCCCGCGCAGGCCGCATGGGCCTGGCCCAGGCGCCGGTCAAGCTGGCGGCCGAGACCTCCCTGCGCGACATCCTCGAAGCGCTGAAGCGCGAACACTTCGACCTGGTCGTCGTGGATTCGGTCCAGACCCTGTGGAGCGATGCGCTCGAGGCGGGCCCGGGCTCGGTCGCCCAGGTGCGCGCCTGCGCCGGCGAACTGGTCCGCCTCGCCAAGAAGCGGCGCACGGCCGTCGTCCTGGTCGGCCACGTCACCAAGGACGGCCAGGTCGCCGGTCCGCGCGTGGTCGAGCACATGGTCGACGCGGTGCTCTCCTTCGAGGGCGAGCGCGGCTATCCCTTCCGCATCCTGCGCGCGGGCAAGAACCGCTTCGGGGCCACCGACGAGATCGGGGTGTTCGAGATGGGCGACAGCGGCCTGCGCGAGGTGCGCAACCCGTCGGCCCTGTTCCTCGGCGAAGGCGGCGAGCGTGCGGCGGGCGCCGCGGTCTTCGCCGGCATCGAGGGCTCGCGCCCCGTGCTGGTGGAATTCCAGGCCCTGGTGGCGCCCTCAGCCTACGGAACGCCCCGGCGGGCGGTGGTGGGGTGGGACTCCGGGCGCCTGGCCATGGTGCTGGCGGTGCTGGAGGCGCGCTGCGGCTTTGGTTTCGGCGATCAGGACGTCTATCTGAACGTCGCCGGCGGGCTGCGCATCAACGAGCCGGCGGCCGATCTGGCGGCGGCGGCGGCGCTGGTCAGTTCGGCGACCGACATGCCCCTGCCGCAGGGCTGCGTGGTGTTCGGCGAGATTAGCCTGTCGGGCGAGATCCGGGCGGTCGGGAGGGCCGAGGCGCGGCTGAGGGAGGCGCAGAAGCTGGGCTTCGACCAGGCCCTGTCGCCGCCCCTGACGGTCAAGGACAAGGGGGTGAGGACGACCTCGGTCAACCGGCTGACCGAAGCGGTCGAACGAATCTCGCAAAACCGCTACTGAGGACGCAACGTCCTCACTTCGAGCCCCAATGACCGGTTTCGACGTCGTCGCCATTCTGATCATCCTGGGCTCGGCCGCCGCCGGCTGGGTGCGGGGCGGCACGCGCGAGATCATCACCCTGCTGAGCTTCATCCTGGCGGCCTTCATCGCCCTGGTGGCGCTGCCCGTGACGGCCCCCATCGGGCGCGGGCTGATCGATCCGGACTGGGCCGGGACGATCCTGGCGGCGGTGGCGTCCTTCTTCCTGATCTATTTCGGCATCCGCATCTTCGGCTCGGCCCTGTCGAAGCGGGCCCAGGCGCATCCGCAGCTGGGCGGGGTCGATCGCTTCGTCGGAGTCTTCGTCGGCGCCGGGCGGGCGCTGGTGCTGCTGGGCGCGATCCATCTGGTCGTCGTCGCCGCCATGCCGGGCGAGAAGACCCCCCGATGGCTGAGCGAGGCGGCGTTGCGGCCGGTCACCGCCGGCGCGGCGCGCGCCATCCAGATCGTGCTGCCCGGCATCGGCCGCGGCGCCGACGCCCTGACGCCGGTGGTCAATTCGTCCGTCAGCAGAGGGCTTAAGGACGATGACGCCTTGCCCCCGACGCAATCAGGGCCTACCTCCCGGCCCGCCCCCCGCTAGTCGCATAACCCGGTCATCGGAGCCCCGACGATGTCCCACTCCATCGCCGAACCCGTCGTTCACCGCGAGCATTGGCGCGACGCCGATGACGATCAGCTGCGCCTTGAGTGCGGCGTCTGCGGCGTCTGGGGCGCCGAGCCGAACGCCGGCGCCTCGATCGTGGCCCTCGGCCTGCACGCCCTGCAGCATCGCGGGCAGGAAGCCTGCGGCATCGCCAGCGTGCACGAGGCGCGCTTCCACACCGAGCGGCACATGGGGCTGGTCGGCGAGGCCTTCGGCGGGGCGGATCTGTCGGAGCGGATGCCGGGCTCGGCCGCCATCGGCCACACGCGCTATTCGACCTCGGGCGGGTCGTTCCTGCGCAATATCCAGCCGATGTTCGCCGATCTGGACAGCGGCGGCATCGCCATCGCCCACAACGGCAACCTGACCAACTTCCTGTACCTGCGGAACCAGCTGGTCGGCGAAGGGGCGATCTTCCAGTCGACCTCGGACTCGGAAGTCATCCTCCACCTGATCGCACGCAGCCGGAAGGCCAAGATCGTCGACCGCTTCATCGACGCCATCGGCCGGATCGAGGGCGGCTACGCCCTGGTCTGCCAGACCCGGTCGAAGATGATCGGCGCGCGCGACCCGCTGGGCATCCGCCCGCTGGTGCTGGGCCGGCTGGGCGACGCCTGGGTGCTGGCCTCGGAGACCTGCGCGCTGGACACCATCGGGGCGACTTTCGAGCGGGACGTCGAGCATGGCGAGGTGATCGTGATCGATCACGAGGGCCTGCAGTCGCTGAAGCCGTTCCCGACCCGGGCGGCTCGGCCCTGCCTGTTCGAATACGTCTATTTCTCGCGCCCCGACAGCATCGTGAACGGCAAGTCCGTCTATGAGGTGCGCAAGCGGATGGGTCAGCGGCTGGCGCGCGAGCACGCCGTCGAGGCCGATGTGGTCGTGCCGGTGCCGGACTCCGGCGTGCCGGCGGCGCTGGGCTACGCCCAGGAGAGCGGCATCCCCTACGAAATGGGCATCATCCGCAGCCACTATCTGGGCCGCACCTTCATCCAGCCGAGCCAGGGCGCCCGGCAGAAGGGCGTGCGCATGAAGCACAGTCCGAACCGGTCGGTGATTGAGGGCAAGCGGGTCGTGCTGATCGACGACTCCATCGTGCGCGGCACCACTTCGGTGAAGCTGGTCCGGGCCGTGCGGGCCGCCGGCGCGAAGGAGGTTCACCTGCGCTCGGCCTCGCCGCCGATCCTGTGGCCGGACTTCTACGGCATCGACATGCCGGAGCGGGACCAGCTGATCGCCGCCAACAAGACGCTGGAGGAGATGCGGGCGCATCTGGAGGTCGATTCCCTCGGCTTCCTGTCGGTCGACGGCCTGTACGACGCCATGGAGGCGGGGCCGCGCGATCCGCGCAATCCGCAGTTCACCGACCACTATTTCACCGGCGAATACCCCACCCGCCTGCTCGACCGCGAGATCGAGGAAGGCGGGCGCGAGGTGGCGGCGCGGCAACTTTCCCTGCTGGTCAGCGCTTAAGGCGCATGATCCAGCTCGGCTACTTCACGATCGATACGGCGGACCTCGACAAGGCGCGCGCCTTCTACGGCGCCCTGTTCGGCTGGACGTTCGACGAGGACCAGTCGCACACGGCCTACTGCCATGTCGCGGGCGGCCAGCCGCCCTTCGGCTTCGTCAAGGTCGAGCGGCCCAGGAACAACGAACACCTGTATTTCCGGGTCGAGGACGTCGACGCCCTGTGCGAGCGGGTCGTCGAGCTGGGCGGCAAGGCGGCGGTGCCGTCCGACAGCCGGTCCGGGCGGACGGCGGTGGTGTCGGACGATCAGGGCGTGAGCTTCAGCCTGTGGCAACCCGCGCCGGGGTTCTAGGAAAGCTCGTCCGGTTCAGGTGACCAAGCTGTCCAGTCCTGAGCCGTATGATGGATGCGCAGGATCCGCAGTTGGCCGTCCGGTCCGCCCATCAGCGAATAGATGACAAGGTAGGCCGTACGCAGCACGGCCTTTTCATAGGTTCCCTCGATCTGGCCGGGCCGGCCGATGGGGCGGCGCGCCAACTGCTCGATCGTCGCGCCGATGCGTCCGGCCAGGCGTTCGGCCGCATCGGGGTTGCGCTCGGCAAGCCAGCCGACGGCGCGCTCGTACTGGTCGAGCGCCCGCTCCGACCAGTCGATGGCCCTCAAGGCTGCTTCTTGTGCTTGTCGAGCGTGGCGCGAATGCGCCGCATGGCTGCCTCGTGGGGAACCGTCCGGCCCAAACGAAAGTCCTCGAGCCCTTCCTCGACAGCCGCCATCATCTCCAGTTCCCGGTCGAGGAAGGCTTCGAGGGTGCGTTCGGCCACGGCCGAGGGCGTCCGGTTGGTCTGCTCCGCGAAGCGACCGAGCTTGTCCTTGAGCTCTTCGCTGACCCGCAGGGTGAGCGTGGCGGTCTTCGCCATGGCGGATTCTCCATAGACTGTATGACAATGTAACACATTGACCCGGCACGGCGCCATGCCTACCAACCGCGCCATGTCAGACCTTCCCCTGAAAGACCGCATCGCCCTCGTCGTCGGGGCCTCGCGCGGCATCGGCTACGAGAGCGCCCTGGCGCTGGCGAAGGCCGGCGCGCATGTGATCGCCACGGCGCGGACGCAGGGCGGGCTGGAGGAGCTGGACGACGCCATCTTCGCCGCCACGGGCCGGCACGCCACCCTGATCCCGTTCGATCTGGTGGACGGCGGGGCCATCGACAGGCTGGGCGGGGCGATCTTCGAGCGCTTCGGGCGGCTGGACGTCTGGGTGCAGGCGGCGGCGACCATGGGGGCAGAAGGGCTGACGCCGGTCAGCCACGCCGATCCGCGCGGCTTCGCCAAGGTCGAGAAGACCAATTTCACCGCGGTGTACCGCCTGATCCGCTCGCTGGAGCCGCTGCTGAAGGCGTCGGACGCCGGTCGGGCGATCCATGTGACGACCAGCGTGGCCAGCGCGCCCAAGGCCTTCTGGGGGGCCTATGCCGCGACCAAGGCGGGGGCCGAGGCGCTGATGAAATGCTGGGCCGACGAGATCGAGTCGATGCCGATCCGGGTGTCGATCGTCGATCCGGGCCGGATGCGCACGGCGATGCGGGCGCAGGCCTATCCGGGGGAGGATCCGGAGACGGTGGTGCACCCGTCGGCCATCGGGCCGCTGATGGTCGAGCTGGCGCGGGGCGACGTGGAGCCGCCGCTGGAGGTGAGCTTCAGGGAGTGGAGCCAGGGGCCGGGGGTGGCGGGGCTGGTCTAGCCCCTGCCCGCTACTTCTTCGGCGCGTGCTTCTGGCCCGTCCGGACGCGGCCTGACCGCGACACCTGCCTGGCCCCTCCGCGGGCGCCCTTCTGGACTGCGACGGATGATCCGGCCTTCTTGTTGGCGCTGGCCTTCAGCCCGGACAGAGGCTTGGTCTTGCCCTTGCCCGCCTTCTTCTGCTCCAGCGCCTTGCCCGGCAGGTTGGACAGGCGGTCCTCGCGTTCGGCCTTCTTGATAACCCGGCGGGGCGCGGTCTTCGCGTCACCCTTGTAGCGCTCGGGCCCCGATTTGGAGCCGCCCGGGGCGTAGGGATTCTCGCTGCCCGACTTGACGATCAGGCGGATCGGCGTGCCCGGCAGGTCGAAGGACTCGCGCAGGTTGTTGATCAGATAGCGCTTGTACTGCTCGGGCATGGCCTCGGCGCGGCTGGCCATCAGCACGAAGGTCGGCGGCCGGGCCTTGGTCTGGGCCATGTATTTGGGCTTGATCCGCTTGCCGTCGACGGCGGGGGGCGGATGCCTCTGGGTGGCCATGGCCAGCCAGGTGTTGAGGTCCTTGGTCTTGACCTTGACCGACCAGGTGGCGTGGGCCTGGAGCACGGCGGGCATCAGGCGCTCGACGCCGCGGCCACTGTGCGACGACAGGGCGACGAAGGGCGAGCCCTTGAGCTGGGGCAGCTTGTCCTCGGCCATCTGCTGCAGCTTGGCGAGGCGCGACTGGGGCTCGGTCTCGAGGTCCCATTTGGCGGCGACGTAGACCAGGGCCCGGCCTTCGCGCTCGACCAGATCGGCCAGCTGCAGGTCCTGGGTGTCGAAGGCGTCGTCCTTGTCCATGACCAGGACCACCACCTCGGCGAAGGTGATGGCGCGGATCGTGTCGGCGACCGACAGCTTCTCCAGCTTCTCCTGCACCCGGGCCTTGCGGCGCATGCCGGCGGTGTCGACCAGCCGGATGTTGTGGCCTTCGTACTGCCAGTCGACCGAGATGGAGTCGCGGGTGATGCCGGCCTCGGGGCCGGTCAGCATGCGGTCCTCGCCGATCAGGCGGTTGATCAGGGTCGACTTGCCGGCATTGGGACGGCCGATGATGGCGATGCGGATCGGCTTGTCGGGCTCGTCGACCTCCTCGACGAAGATGTCGGCGCTGGCGGTGACGATGGCGGCGTAGAGATCGGCCATGCCCTCGCCGTGCTCGGCCGAGATGGCCACGGGCTCGCCGAAGCCCAGGGCGTAGGCCTCGCCGATGCCGCCGCCGCTCTCGCGGCTCTCGGACTTGTTGGCGAGCAGGATGACCGGCTTGTGCTGGTGGCGCAGGCGGTCAGCGAAGATGCGGTCCAGCGCGGTGACCCCCTCGCGGGCGTCCATCATGAACAGGATCAGGTCGGCGTCGTCGATCGCCGCCTCGGTCTGCTCTCGCATCCGGGCTTCGAGGCTCTCGTCGGTGACGTCCTCGTAGCCGGCGGTGTCGATCAGGGTCAGGTCGATGTCGCCGATATTGCCGTCGGCGTAGCGCCGGTCGCGGGTCACGCCGGGGCGATCGTCGACGAGCGCGAGCCGCTTGCCGACGAGGCGGTTGAACAGGGTCGACTTGCCCACGTTGGGGCGGCCGACGATGGCGACTTTGAGAGCCATGTCGGCCTTCTAACGCAGTTTGGGAGCTATGGGGTCAGCGAATGCTGACCAACTGGCCCCGGTCGGTGAGCACGTACAGGGCGCCGTTGTAGGCGGCGGGGGCGATGAAGGCCGGTCCGCCCAGCTTCAGCGAGGCGGTCTGGACGCCGGTCTTCGGATCGAAGGCCACCAGTTCGCCGTCGGAATTGACCAGCACCAGCCGGTTCGTGGCCAGCAGCGGGCCCGACCAGGTCGGCCGCACGGTGCGGTCGAAGAAGCCGAGGAAGCCGCCTTCCTGTCGGGCGCGGCCCTCGTTCAGGTCGCGAGTCCAGTAGACCTGGCCCGTGTCGCGGTTGACGACGGTCAGTTCACCGGCCTTGGAGACGACATAGACCACATCCCCCACCGGCAGCGGCGCGTTGACGCCGGCGACCGGCAGCTCCCACTTCGGCTGGCCGGTGCGGACGTCGATGGCCGACATGACGCCGGAATGGCCGACGGCGTAGACGATGCCGCGGCTGACCACGGGACGGCCGGCGATGTCGCGGATCTCGGACAGGGCGCTGGTCCGGCTGGTGTTCGACAGCTCCTGCTGCCAGACCGGCTGGCCGGTGGAAGCGCGCAGGGCCACCAGTTCGCCCGACGAGAAGGGCGCGATGACGGTTTCGCCGGTCACGGCCGGGCTGGACGCGCGCATGATGCGAGCCGGCTCGGGAATGCCGCGATAGGTCCAGGCCTGCTGGCCCGTGTTCACGTCGAAGGCGAAGATCTGGTTCTCGACATCGACGACATAGACGCGGGAGCCGGCAACGGTCGGCGCGCCGTGGATCGGGACGTCCACCGGGGTCGTCCAGAGCACGGCGCCGGTGGACTGATCGACCGCGGTGACGGTCCGGTAGCCGGACGCGATGAAGACCTTGCCGCCGCCGACCGCGACGCCGCCGCCGAATCCGCCGCCGGTCGAACTGCCGCCGAACGGGTTGAGGTCGAACATGCCGCGGCGGAATTCCTTCTCATCCGGCTTGACGCTGACCTTCCACGCCACCGATCCGCTGGCCGAGTCGACGGCCGTCACCGTGGCCTCGCCGTCCAGCACGAACACGCGGCCGTTGTCGGCGACGACCGGCGCCATGACCTGGCGGGTGCTGGAGGAGCCGGCCCCGATGTCGCGGCGCCAGGCGATGGCGAAGTCGGGGGCAGCGGCCACATGCTCGACAGCGTTTTCAGCGTTGCCGCCCGGCTGGGTCCAGGCGATGGCCGGTTGCGGCCCCGGCAGGAAGAAGTCGCGGCCGGACAGGGCGGCGGACGGCGCCAGTTGCTGCTCGAAATCAAGGACGGAGATGCGCTGGCCTTCGGCGGCGGTTGCCTGGGGGGCGTCCCGCCCTCCGAGGCCGAACGGCAGGGCCTTGCGGACCGTCCCGCAGGAGGCGACGGTGGCGGCGAGGCCGCACAGCAGGGCGACTTTGAGCACGCGGTTCATGGCGGACGTCCTGAAAGCGGGGTTCACGGGCGGGCCGGGGCGGCCGGAGCGGCCTGGCCGCGGGGCGCGGGCGTTGCGGCGGCGCGGGCGGCGGATGCCTCGAGCGCGCCCATGGCCTCGATGGTGGGCGCCAGATTCGGGGCCATGCCGGCGTCGATGGCCGCGATCGTCAGATCGGCGCGCTGGCTGAGTTCGCGCGGCGTATCGAGGCTGTTCTTGAGCACCACCAGGGTCGAACGGGCCTCGGCGGCCTTGCCGTGCTGGAGCTGGGCCATGGCCAGGGCGTCGCGGGCGAAGGCGCGGAAGGGCCGGTCGTCTTCCATCAGCGGCTCGAGCCGGGCCTGGATGTCCTCGAAGCTGGCGGTGTCCATCAGCAGCAGGGCGGCCTTCAGGCGCGCGGCGTCCGCCAGCAGCGGATCGCGGCTGGCCTTGGCGGCTTCCTCGAACAGGGCGACGGCGTCGGGGATGCGGTTGGCCTGGACGGCGATGCCCGCGCGGTGCTGCAGCGCCAGGGCCTTGTAGGCGGCGTTGCCTTCGTCGGCCGCCTGGACGAAGGCGGCCTCGGCCCCGACGGGGTTGTTCGCTTCGAGGGCCTCGAGACCGCGCTGATAGGCGATCGAGGCCCTGTCGGCCTTCGACGTCTCCATCTTCTGCCAGCCCCACCAGGCCAGGGCGGCGATCAGCGCGACAAGAAGCACGCCGCCGACAACCGGCAGCCAGGTGCGGGCCAGCCGCTTGTATCGATCGGAGCGAAGCTCCTCCTCGACCTGATCGAAGACATCAACCACGGTAGCGTCGCCCCAAAAGTCGCAGAAAATCCAACCGGCCGGACCCTAGAGGCTCACTCATCGCACCGCAACGCGGCCGTTACGGCGAAACCGGCTTTTTCGAGAAGTAGGTCTCGACTTCGGCAGGAAAACGGCGGGACTTGACGTCCGCGGCGTAGGCGGCGACCGCCCGGTCGATTTCCGAGCGCAGGTCGGCGTAGCGGCGGACGAATTTCGGCGTCCAGTCGAACAGGCCCAGCATGTCGGGCGTGACGAGAATCTGGCCGTCGCAGGCGGCCGAGGCCCCGATGCCGATGGTCGGCTTGTCGACCGCCTCGGTGATGTCGCGGGCCAGGCCCTCGGCGACGCCTTCGATGACGATGGCGAAGGCGCCGGCGTCGGCGGTGGCCTCGGCCTCCGACATGACCCTCAGCCGCTCCTCGTCGGTGCGCCCCTTGGCCTTGAAGGCGCCGTCGGTGAGCACGGCCTGGGGACGGAGGCCGACGTGACCCATGACCGGGATGCCCCGCTGGACCAGATAGGCGATGGTCTCGGCGACGGTCGGGCCGCTTTCCAGCTTCACGCCCTGGGCGCCCGTCTCCTTCATGACCCGGGCGCAGTTCTCGTAGGCCTGCTCCTTGCCGCCCTCGTAGGAGCCGAACGGCATGTCGATGACCACCATGGCCCGTTTCGAGCCGCGCATCACCGCCTGGCCGTGCAGGATCATCATCTCCAGCGTGACCCCGACGGTGTTGGGCATGCCGTGAACCGCCATGCCCACGCTGTCGCCGACCAGCAGCAGGTCGCAGTGCTCGTCCAGCAGGGCGGCGGTGGGGGCGTCGTAGGCGGTCAGGCAGACGATGGGCTCGCCGCCCTTGCGGGCGCGGATGTCCGGCGCGGCGATGCGGCGGACGGCTTCCTGCTTCTGGCTGGACATGGCGGGCCTCCTGTTCGGAAGCCGACAACATAGTGACGCCGGCCCCCGCCGTCATCCTCGGGCGAGGATGACGGCGGGAGGGGGGTGACCTCAGACTTCCTGCGACAGCTTCATCACGCCGGCGGCGGCGACGACAATCAGGGCGCCCGCGGCGATCCAGAACAGCTGCATGCCGCCCATGGAGCCGAGCTCCAGATTGGCGAGGCCGACCTGGTCGAGCGTGGCCTGGATCATGCCCTGGACGTTCAGCGAGGCGGACTGGATGCCCTGCCCCAGTGCGTCGCCGGCCACCACGCCGTCGCCGGCGCCGAGGTCGATATCGACCTGCATCGTCTCGCGCACGGCCACGGCGCCGCCGATCAGGCCGGCCAGCGACAGGGCGAGGAAGCGGACCCGCGAGCCCTTCTGCAGCCGCTGCTCGACCCCGGCGGTGAACAGGGGGGCGTCGGGCATGGCGGGCGTCCGCGCGAACAGACGCTCGACAAAGGGATCGAACTCGTCAGCCGACATGCTGCGTTCTCCCCAAGGGCTGAGCGGGTTCCGGCTGGAGCCGCGCGCGGAGTTTATCCAGACCACGTTTGACATGAGACTTCACCGTGCCGAGTGGCAAATTCAGGGCGGAGGCGATCTCGGGATGCGCCATGCCCGCTCCGTGACAAAGGGAAACACAGAGGCGTTCGGGTTCGCTGAGCGCCTTGAGCGCCTCGTCCAGGTCCATCAGCCCCGCCTGATCGGCGGCAGGCGCGACATCTTCCTGTTCGACTTCAGCGATATAGCGGGCCTCCTTGGCGACCCGCTTGATATACAGCCGCGCCGCGATCCGCTTGACCCAGGCGGCGAAGGTGCCCTCGCCGCGGAACTCGCCGCACCGCTGGAACGCCTGGATGAAGGCGTCCTGGGCGATGTCGTCGGCGAGCGAGGGTTGGGCCCCCATGCGCCGGAGAAGGGCGCGCACCGCCGATCCGTGACGGCGCACGAGCTCTCCGAACTCCCGCCGTCCGCCCGCCGCCGCGAGGGCGGCGAGCTCGACGTCGTGCCGGTCGACCAAGGCCTGCGTCATGGCATGTCCCCCTGTCGTCCCGACCCTACTCCTTGTTCGGGTTGAAGAAGCTCAGAACGATGAAGGCGAGGCCGATGGTGAACGGAATAGCCGCGATCCCCAGCATGCCGGTGCCGACGTGGCCGCCGAAGTCGCCGTCGCCACTCCAAGCCGAGTCATTGATCAGGCCGAACAGGGCGAGGCCGACACCGACCGCCAGCCAAACGACGCCGCGACGAATATCGCGTGTGCGAGTCGGGCGATCGGCAATCGCTTTGCTCATGGCCTCGATTGCCTCAGGCGGCAGGCCTTGGTCCTTGTTGATGGCAGCGCGGAGCGTTTCCTGCATGTCGCGGCGTTCACGTGTCTTCAGAAACTTCGGGCCAAAGATGATGGCCGTGATGGTGCCGAAAACCGCCAGGATCGCGACGACCGGGATAAAGTCTTCCATTGGGTATCCCCTCTTTCTCAAGACCGGAGCCTGATGCTTCGGCCTTCTGACGACAAGAGGCGCCGGTGGCGGCGTACGGATGCGGCCGGACAGGTGAAACTTTCGTAAGGCGACTGAAGGCGACGGAGTCGACTTCCGCACGAAAGAGGGCATGGTGACGGTCTGTTCGCCTGCGTACCCCGGTTCCCGCAACTACGGAGGTCGCCATGCTCCCCGAACTGTCCGCCCTGGGGTGGTTTCACACCCTCGGAAGCCTGCCTGCCCTGCCCATCGGCCTGATGCTGCTCATCCGCCATGGGCGGATCGATCCCGCGACCGGCTGGGGCAAGCTGTACCTGCTGTTCATGTTCATCGGCGCGATAACGGGCGTGCTGGTGATCCGGGACATGCCGGGGGTGGTGATTTCCATTCTGACGCTCGGCGCGCTCGTGATCGGCTCGACCGTGCGGTTCGCCACCCCCCTCGGCGGCCATCGGGAATGGATCGAGACCGTGGCCATGAGCACAAGCTACTTCACCCTGCTGCTGCCCAGTCTGACCGAGACCCTGACCCGTCTGCCAGCCGGCGCGCCGGTGGCCGACAGCCCGCAGGCGCCGCTGGTGGTGGCGCTTCAGCTGGCCCTGCTGGTGGGCCTGGTCGTAGGCGTGACCCTGCAACTGCTGAGACGGCGCCGCGTTCGCCCGGTGGCGGCCGTCTGACGCCGCGCGACGGAGAGAGCCCCATGGTCCAGATCACCTATCGCATCGTCGAGCATGACGGAGGCTGGGCCTACCGGCTGGGGGACACCTTTTCCGAGACCTATCCGGATCACGACTCCGCCCGGGCCGCGGCGGCGGCGGCGGCGCGGGAGCAGAAGGTGCCGGACGAGGACGCCCTGATCGAATATGCCGATGCGTCGGGCCGCTGGATCACCGAACGGGCCGACGGCCACGACCGGCCGGAGACCGAAGTCGAGGGCTGAACCGGCGCGGTTTTGGGCTATGATCCCGGCCGAACCGAGGAGGTCACGCCGTGAACCGTATCTGGATCGCTCTCGCCGCGCCCCTGGCCGCCTCGGCCATGGCCGCCTGCACCCTGCCCGCCCCGGCGGCGGCGCAGCAGGTGCGGTACTATGAGCTTCCGCCCGGGGGCCGGGCCCATGACGTCGCGGTCACAGCCGACGGGAAGGAAGTCTGGTGGACGGTCCAGCGCGGCGGCGCCCACGGCATCCTGAACCCGGAGACGGGCGAGACCACGATCGTGCCGCTGGGCGAAGGCTCGGCCCCGCACGGGGTCATCGTCGGTCCGGACGGCAACGCCTGGATCACGGACGGGGGCCAGAACGCCATCGTCCGCGTCGACCGGCAAACCCGCGAGGTCCGGGTCTGGCCGCTGCCCGAGGAGACCGGACCGATCAATATGAACACCGCGACCTTCGACCACCGCGGGCGCATCTGGTTCACCGGCCAGACCGGCTTCTATGGCCGGCTCGACCCGGCGACGAACGACATGAAGGTCTGGGCGGCGCCGCGCGGACGCGGCCCCTATGGCATCACCACCACGCCGGCGGGCGACGTCTGGTACGCCTCGCTGGCCGGCAGCCACATCGCGAAGATCGATCTCGATACCGGCGAGGCCACCGTCGTCGAGCCGCCGACGCCGGACCAGGGCGCGCGGCGCATCTGGTCGGACAGCCAGGGGCGGCTGTGGGTCAGCGAATGGAACAGCGGCAATGTCAGCGTTCACGATCCCCGCGACGGCGGCTGGCGCACATGGAAACTGCCCGGCGAGGCGCCGAAGACCTATTCCGTCTATGTCGACGAGGCCGACAAGGTCTGGCTGACCGACTTCGCGGCCAACGCCATCCTGCGCTTCGACCCGGTGACCGAAACCTTCGAGAGCTTCCCCAGCGACCGGCCGGGCGCGAACGTGCGCCAGATGCTGGGCCGGCCAGGCGAGGTGTGGGGCGCGGAATCGGGCGCCGACCGGCTGGTCGTCATCCGGACCGGCGACTGACGCGTGCCGGGACTGCTGCTTCTGATGCTGGCGGGACTGTCGCCCGGGCAGCCGGCGCAGGACCCAGGCGTGCAAGACCCGGGCGCCCGGGCCTTCCAGCGCTGCGCCGCCTGCCATTCGCTGCGGTCGGACGATGCGCGCGGCCCCGCGCCGGGCCTGAGGGGAGTGGTCGGACGCCGCGCCGGATCGGCGGACGGATTCGCCTATACGGATGCGATGCGCGCCGCCGGCCAGCGGGGGCTGATCTGGGACGAGGCGACGCTGGAGCGATTCCTGGCCGATCCCGAGGCGGTCGTGCCCGGCACGGCCATGCCCTATCAGGGCGGAAGCGCCGCCGAGCGGACGGCGCTGATCGCCTGGCTTCGCCAGCGCCGCTGAACAGGGCGGACCGCAACGCCTTGTGATCGGTCGAGGGTAGGCGCGGCGCGGCCTGCCGGTTAGTCCTGCGTCGTTTTCCAACTGGAACCGGTTACATGCGTCATCTCCCCCTCCCCGTCCCGACCCGCCGAGCGCTTCTGGCCGGGGGCGCGCTGGCGGCCGGGATGATGATGGCCCCGCGGATCGCGGCGGCGCAGGCGGCGGCGAACCTGCAGCGGGCCGACGCCCTGATCGCCCGCATGACGATCGAGGAGAAGGCCGGTCAGCTGACGCTGCAGAACGATCCGTTCCGCTGGCGGCCCGAGGGCGTCAATCCCGGGGACACGCTGGACGCCGACCAGAGCCAGACCGCCGCCGAGATCCGCGCCGGTCGAATCGGGGCCCTGTTCAACGGCGTCGGTGCGGCGTCGACGCGGCTGGTGCAGGAGATGGCGGTCAGGGACAGCCGGCTGGGCATCCCGCTGCTGTTCGCCGCCGACATCGTCCACGGCCTGCGCACCACCTTCCCCGTGCCGCTGGGCGAGGCGGCCAGCTGGGACCCCGACCTGGCGATGCGCACGGCGCGGGCGGCGGCGGTCGAGGGCGGCGCCGCTGGAGTGCACCAGACCTATGCGCCGATGGTCGACATCGGGCGGGACCAGCGCTGGGGCCGGGTCGTCGAGGGCGCCGGTGAGGACGTGCTGCTGGGCAATCTGTTCGCCGCAGCGCGGACGAAGGGCTTCCAGGGCGACGATCTGAAGGCCTGGTCGTCGCTGCTCGCCTGTCCCAAGCATTTCGCCGCCTATGGCGCGGCCGAGTCCGGCCTGGACTACAACTCGACCGATATGAGCGAGCTGGAACTGCGCTCGGTCTATCTGCCGCCGTTCAAGGCCGCCTTCGACGCCGGCGCCCTGTCGACCATGAGCGCCTTCAACGACCTGAACGGGGTGCCGACCAGCGGCAACAAATGGCTGCTGACCGACATCCTGCGCGGCGAATGGGGGTTCGCGGGCTTCGTGGTGTCCGACTACACCTCGGAAGAGGAGCTGATCGCCCACGGTTTCGCCGCCGACGGGCGCGACGCGGCGCGCATCGCCCTGATGGCCGGGGTCGACATGTCGATGAAGAGCGGCCTCTACATCAAGCACATCCCGGAGCTGGTGCAGTCGGGCGACGTGCCGATGGCGCGGGTGGACGAGGCCGTGCGCCGGGTGCTGATGACCAAGATGGCGCTGGGCCTGTTCGAGAACCCCTATCGGGGCGCCGATGTGCGCACCGAGCGGCGTGTGACCGGCAGCCGCGAGCACCTCGCCCTGGCCCGCGAGGCCGGGCGCAGGTCGATCGTGCTGCTGAAGAACGAGGGCGGCCTGCTGCCGCTGCCGAAGAGCGGCAAGCGCATCGCCCTGATCGGGCCGTTCGGGGCGGACAGGACTGATCTGTTCGGGCCATGGTCGATCTTCCGGGACAAGGATCTGGCCGTGTCGCTGGAGGAAGGGCTGCGCGCGGCCATGGGCGACGGCGGCTCGCTGACGGTGGTCAAGGGCTCGGACGTCGAGGCGCCGATCGTCGGCGGGATCGAGGCCGCCGTGATCGCCGCGTCGCAGGCCGACGTCGTGCTGCTGGCCATCGGCGAGAGCCAGAACATGTCGGCGGAGGCGCAGTCGCGGGTCGATATCGCCATCCCCGAGCCCCAGCTGGCCCTGGCCGAGGCCGTGGCGGCGACCGGCAAGCCCGTCGTCGTCCTGCTGCGCAACGGCCGCGCCATGGAGCTTTCGGGCGCGGTCAGGGACGCCCCGGCGATCCTGGTGACCTGGTTCCTCGGCTCGGAAACCGGGAACGCCGTGGCGGACGTGCTGTTCGGCGACCACGCCCCGACGGGCCGTCTGCCGGTCAGCTTCCCGCATTTCTCGGGCCAGTCGCCCTTCCACTACGCCCACAAGACCACCGGCCGTCCGGCGGCGTCCCGCAGCGAGGGCTTCAAGGCGCAGTTCCGCGAGACCTCGAACACCGCCCTCTATCCGTTCGGCCACGGCCTGACCTATGCCCCGGTGGCCTATTCGGAGGTGCGTCTGTCGGCGCCGGCGATGGCGTGGAGCGGCGAGATCACGGCCTCCGTCACCCTGACCAACACCGGCGCACGCGAGGCGTCGGAGGTGGTCCAGCTCTACATCCGCGACCGCGCCGCCTCGATCACCCAGCCGGTGCGGCTGCTGAAGGGTTTTCGGCGCGTGACCGTTCCGGCGGGCGGCTCGGTGGAGGTGTCCATGCCGCTGAAGTTCGCCGACCTGCTGTTCCTCGGGCAGGACCTGCGGCCGACGGTCGAGCCGGGCCTGTTCGATGTGTGGCTGAGCCCGGACGCCCAGTCGGGCGCGCCGGCGCGGTTCGCCCTGACCCGCTGATCAGGCGAAGGCGGCGGCGTAGAGCTCGGGCTTGAAGCCCACCAGCGTGCGGCCGCCAAGGTCGAGCACCGGCCGCTTGATCATCGACGGCTGGGCCAGCATCAGGCCGATGGCCTTGCCGGCGTCCAGGTCGGCCTTGTCGCCGTCCGGCAAGGCGCGGAAGGTCGTGCCGGCGCGATTCAGCACCGTCTCCCAACCGTGCGCAGCGACCCATTGCTCGAGATGCGCCCGGTCGATCCCGGCCTTCTTGTAGTCGTGGAAGGCGTAGGCGACGCCGTGCTGGTCCAGCCAGACGCGCGCCTTCTTGACGGTGTCGCAGTTGGGGATGCCGTAGAGGGTCGGGGTCATGGCCCCTCCATGCCCAGCCGCTCCGGGAAGCACAAGTCCGGCGGCGCTTGCATTTAACCGTTTGGTTTAATATAACGACTGCGACAGCCAAGGAGACGCCCCATGTCCGCCCTCCCCCCACGCCAGAAGGTCATTCCCTGCCTGTGGTTCGACAAACAGGCCGAGGAAGCCGTGAACTTCTATGTCTCGCTGCTGCCGGACTCGCGCATCGACGCGGTGATCCGGTCGCCCGGCGACTACCCCAGCGGCCAGGAAGGCGATGTGCTGCTGGTCGAGTTCACCCTCGCCGGCAATCGCTACACGGCGCTGAACGGCGGCCCGATGTTCAGGTTCAACGAGGCCATCTCGCTGCAGATCGACTGCGAGGACCAGGCCGAGGTCGACCGGCTGACCAACGCCCTGTCCGCCGTGCCCGAGGCCGAGCAGTGCGGCTGGGTCAAGGACCGCTACGGCCTGTCATGGCAGATCGTGCCCTATGCGATGAACCGCCTGCTGGCCGATCCGGACGATGGCGTCCGCAAGCGGGTGTTCAACGCCATGATGGAGATGAAGCGGCTGAATATCGCCGAGCTGGAGCGCGCCGCGCGGGGCTAGGTCCCCCGGGCTAGTCGTCGTCCGCCTCGACGCCGCCCACCGTGACGGGGGCTGGACCGGACGCCAGGGCGCGGTCCAGCGCCTCGCGGTCGAGCCCCCTCTCCCACTTCGCGACCACAATGGTGGCGACGGCGTTGCCGATGAAGTTGGTCAGGGCCCGGCACTCGCTCATGAAGCGGTCGACGCCGAGGATCAGGGCCATGCCGGCCACCGGCACCGAGGGTACGACCGTCAGGGTGGCGGCGAGGGTGATGAAGCCCGCGCCGGTGACGCCCGCCGCCCCCTTGGAGCTGAGCATGGCGACGGCGAGCAGAAGCAGCTGCTGGCCCAGCGTCAGCTCGACCCCGCAGGCCTGGGCGATGAACAGGGCCGCGAGCGTCATGTAGATGTTGGTGCCGTCCAGGTTGAAGGAGTAGCCGGTGGGCACGACCAGCCCGACCACCGGCTTGTCGCAGCCGGCGCGCTCGAGCTTCTGCATCAGGCTGGGCAGGGCCGCCTCCGACGAGGAGGTGCCGAGCACCAGCAGCAGTTCCTCCTTCAGGTAGCGGATCAGCCGGAAGATGGAGAATCCGTTGGCGCGGGCGACGGCGCCCAGCACGACCACCACGAACAGGGCCGATGTCATGTAGAAGGTCGCCACCAGGGCGGCCAGGTTGATCACCGACTCGATGCCGTAGCGGCCGATGGTGAAGGCGAACGCCCCGAAGGCCCCGACCGGCGCTGCCTTCATCAGGATGGCGACCAGTTTGAAGAAGGCCTCCGAGACGCTCTCGAGCACGCTCATCACCGGCTGGGCGCGCTCGCCGATCACCGCCAGCGACACGCCGAACAGGATGGCGAAGAACAGAACCTGCAGGATCTCGCCGCCGGCGAAGGCGCCGACCACGGTTTCGGGGATGATGTTCATCAGGAAGGCGACGATGTCGGTCTCGTGCGCCTTCTGGACGTAGGTTCCGACGGCGGCGGGATCGAGCGTCGCCGGATCGATGTTCATGCCCGCGCCGGGGCGGACGACGTTGGCCACGATCAGACCGACGATCAGGGCCAGGGTCGAGACGGTCAGGAAATAGGCGAAGGCCTTGCCCACGACCTTGCCGAGGCGGCCGAGATCCCGGAGATGCGCGATGCCGGTGGAGACGGTCAGGAAGATGACCGGCGCGATGATCATCTTGACCAGCCGGATGAAGGCGTCGCCCAGCGGTTTGAGGCTCTCGCCGAAGGTCGGCCAGAAATGGCCGATCAGAGCGCCCAGCACGATGGCGGCCAGGACCTGGAAATAGAGATGGGTCCACAGCGGCTTGCGCGCCGGTGGTGGAGGCGGAGAGCCGGCGGGATCGGGAACGGCGACGCCGGGCGCGGCCTTGACCGGGCGGGAAACGGGATCCCGCTTCGGCTTGTGTGCGGGCGCGCGCGGCGGTCTCGGCGTCTGGGCCATCGGTCCCTCCTCGTCACCCGCTGGTGATTCCCCCGGGGCATCAGCCTAATGCGTCGCGGCCTCGCTTCCCACTGCCCGCGCGTCAGGCCCCGGGCAGGCCGCCGCGCCGAACGGGCGACAGGTCGAGCCGCTCTCGCTCGGGCTGGAAATAGGGGACCAGCTCCACGTCGCGCTCCTGCACGACGGTCGCATTGAGCAGGGTGAGCAGTTCCGCGCCGCGGCGCGCGGCGTCGGCGTTGTTGGGCAGGACGACGCCGGAGACGTCGTCGGAGCCGCGGAGTTTGGCGATCACATAGGGTGAAGACATGTCACGGGTCCTGTGGCGAGGGCGTGAATGCACCGGCGGCGGCGGCGGTTCCGGAAGGCGCCCGCGACCGCTAGAACCGGACCAGACCCACCAGAGCCCGTCCATGTGCAACGATTACCGCTTCCGCCCGCCGGGCGATCAGCCCTTCGAGGAATTCCGCCAGGTCCGCATCGAACTGGTCTTTCCGTCCGGGAAGCCGAACATCGAACCGCGCGACGACATCCGCATCGGCGACTCGGCGCCGATCATCACGCGGTCGGGAGACGATGTGGCCCTGACCATGACCAGATGGGCGTGGACCTCGCCGCAGGGACGACCGGTGTTCAACTTCCGCTCGGACGGGCGCTCGTTCGCCAACAGCCTGCGGTGCGCCATACCGGCCGACGGCTTCTACGAATTCACGGACGCCCTGCCCGGCCGGAAGCGCAAGACCAAATGGCTGTTCACGATGACCGGCAGCCCGGCGTTCTGGATCGCGGGCATCGTCAAGGACGGCGCCTTCGCCATGCTGACGACCGAGCCGGGTCCGGATATCGCGCCCTACCACGACCGGCAGATCGTGCTGCTGGAACAGGGCCGGGCGCTGGAGTGGCTGGACCTGACGCGGCCCGAGGCGGAGATTCTCAACGCACTCCCGGCGGGCAGCCTGTCGGTGGAGCGGGTGTTCCCGCCGGCGGATGAGCCCGGTCTGTTCGCCTGATCAGGCGCAGCGGCGCGAGCGCCCTACTCCCACTCGATGGTGCCGGGAGGCTTGGAGGTGACATCGTAGACGACCCGGTTGACGCCGCGGACCTCGTTGACGATGCGGGTCGCCGTCCTGCCCAGCGCGTCCCAGGGGAATTCGAAGAAGTCGGCGGTCATGCCGTCGGTGGAGGTGACGGCGCGCAGGGCCAACACCTTCTCGTAGGTGCGGGCGTCGCCCATGACGCCGACGGTCTTGACCGGCAGCAGGACGGCGAAGGCCTGCCAGATCTGGTCGTAGAGCCCCGCCTTGCGGATCTCCTCAAGGTAGATGGCGTCCGCCTCCTGAAGGGTGGCGACGGCCTCCGGGGTGATCTCGCCGGGGATGCGGATGGCGAGGCCGGGCCCCGGGAAGGGGTGCCGGCCGACGAAGGCGTCGGTCAGGCCGAGCTCGCGGCCGAGGGCGCGAACCTCGTCCTTGAACAGTTCGCGCAGGGGCTCGACCAGCTTCAGCTTCATGAAGTCCGGCAGGCCGCCGACGTTGTGGTGGCTCTTGATCACGGCGGACGGACCGCCCGAGGCCGAGACGCTCTCGATCACATCGGGATAGAGGGTGCCCTGGGCGAGGAATTCGGCGCCCTCGATCTTGTGGGCCTCGCGATCGAAGACCTCGATGAACACCCGCCCGATGGTCTTGCGCTTGGTCTCCGGGTCGCTGACGCCGGCCAGCTGCCCGAGGAATTCCTTCGATGCGTCAACGTGCACCAGTGGGATGTTGTAGTGCTCGCGGAACAGGGTGGTGACCTGGGCCGCCTCGTCCTTGCGCAGCAGGCCGGTGTCGACGAAGACGCACGTCAGCTGGTCGCCGATGGCCTCGTGGATCAGGACGGCGGCCACCGAGGAATCGACCCCGCCGGACAGGCCGCAGATGACCTTGGCGGACCCGACCTGCTCTCGGATCTGGGCGATCTTCTCGTCCCGGTAGGCGGCCATGGTCCAGTCGCCCTTCAGCCCGGCGATGCCGAACAGGAAGTTGCGGTAGATCTCGGTCCCGCGCGGCGTGTGGTGAACCTCGGGGTGGAACTGAACGGCGTAGATCCTGCGCGCCTCGTCGGCGATGGCGGCGAAAGGGGCGCCGGCCGAGGTGGCGACCACCTTGAAGCCCTCGGGAATGTCGACAACGCGGTCGCCGTGGCTCATCCACACCGGCTCGCGGTGATCGACCGCGCCGATGCCGGCGAACAACGGCGTCTCGGCGGCGATGACGATCTCGGCCCGGCCGAATTCGCCGTCGTGCCCGCCCTCGACCTTGCCGCCAAGCACGTCGCACAGCAGTTGCTGGCCATAGCAGATGGCCAGCATCGGCAGGCCGAGGTCGAACAGTTTGCGGCCGATGCGGGGGCTGTCGGGCTCCAGCACGCTGGATGGACCGCCCGAGAGGATGATGGCCTGGGGCTTCATCTCGTCGACCACGGCCTCGGCCTTGTCGAACGGATGGATCTCGCAATAGACGCTGGCCTCGCGCAGGCGGCGGGCGATGAGCTGGGTCACCTGGCTGCCGAAGTCGACGATCAGGACCTTCTGGTGATCAGCGGGGGCGGTCATGCGGGCTCCGTGGCGGCAGGCGTGAAATGGTCATGCAACAGGTCGAGGGCCTCCGCCAGACGGAGATCGATCTCCGCCAGGGCGTCGGTCCAGTGGCTGAGTTCGCTCAGGTCCGTGCGGCCGTCGCTGACGCCGCGCAGGCCGAGGACCGGCACACCGAAGCGGGCGGCGGCGCGAACCACGGCGAAGGTCTCCATGTCGACCATGTCGGCGTCGATGGCGTCATAGGCGGCGCCGGACACGACGCTGGCCCCGGTCGCCAGCCGGGCCGACGGCAGGGCGGCGGGGCCGTCAGCCAGCGGCAGGACGGCGGGCACACGCGGGAACGGCGTCTCGCCCTTCGCGAAACCCAGCACGCTGGCGTCCATATCGCGGTAGGAGACCTGCGAGACGCGATAGACGCAGGCGTGATCCAGGGTGCGGGACCCGGCCGAACCAAGGCAGATCAGCATGTCCGGAAGGGCGCCCTCGGCCTTCAGCTCCGCCAGTGCATGACCGACCGCGGCCGCCGCCTCGACGGGGCCGACGCCGGTGATCAGGGCCTGAACGCGGGCCCTCAGCGCCGGGCCGTATTCCGGCTCGGCGGCCATGACGCAGAGGGCGGTCTTCGGGCCGAAGCGGGAGAGGGTCCAGTCCCGGCTCACGCCCGCCGCTCGTAGAGGGCGAGGAAGAAGCCGTCGGTGTTGGTCGAGGCGGGCGACAGCCGCAGGCGATGACCGGCGGCGTTGGCGGCGAGCCGCTCGCGGGCCGTGTCCGTCAGGTTGTGCGACGCGAGGACGGTCCTGATCGAAAGTGGCTGGAAGTCTGGATGGGCCGCTTCAAAGGCCTCGGTGACGGCCTCGTTCTCGCGGCTCAGCATGGAGCAGGTGACGTAGGCGAGGCGGCCGCCGGGCTTCACCAGGGCCACGGCCTGGGCGAGGATGCGGAGCTGCAGGACATGCAGGCGCTCGACCTCGTCGGGCTTGAGCCGCCAGGCGTCCTCGGGACGGCGGCGCCAGGTGCCCGAGCCGCTGCACGGCGCATCGACGAAGACGAGGTCGGACTTGCCGTTGAATTCCTCGACCCCGCCGCCGTTCTGGCCGATCAGCCGCAAGTCGGCTGCGACGCCGGCGCGCTGCAGACGCGGGCGAATGTTGTCGAGCCGCTTCTGGACCACGTCGCAGGCGATCAGCCGCATGCCGGAAGCGGGCGGCGCGGCGCGGGCGGCGGCGGCTTCGTCTGCCCCGGTGGGCGACCAGCCGGCGGGCCCGCGAGCTGCGACTGTGGAGGGATCAGCCTCCGGCAGCCCCTGCACCGCCAGCGCCAGGGTCTTCCCTCCCCCGCCGGCGCAGTAGTCGACCACAATGCTGTCGGGGGTGAAATCGAGGCCGGAACCCGCGAGCCAGGTGACAATCTGGCTGCCCTCGTCCTGGATCTCGATCCGGCCGGCCTTGAAGGCTTCCAGAGCCTGGACGTTCGGCGGCGGCTCCGACGACAGGCGCAGGCCGCGGGCCGACCACGGCGTCGGCTCGGGTGCGAGGCCGCTGGCGGTCAGCTCGGCGGTGACCGCCTCCACCGGCGCCTTCGCCGCATTGACCCGAAGATCGATCGGGGCGCGCGGGGCCATCAGCTCGCGGGCCTCCTCGCTCCAGCGGTCGCCGAAGGTCGCCTTGAAGTCCTCGACCACGAATTTGGGCAGGCCGGCGGCGACCCAGCCGGGCAGCTCGCCCTCCCCGGCCGTGATGCGGGCGCGTTCCTGTTTCGACAGCGGGCGCGGGCCGTAGCCCTCGCCCGAGTGCAGGGCCTCGATCTCTTCCAGCGGCAGGCCGTCGATCAGGGCAAGCGAGCCGATGACCAGCGCCCGGCCGTCCTCGCGCCCGCCCATGGCCCAGACCAGACGGCCGCGGGCGCGCAGCACGCGGTAGACGCGGTCGGCCACGGCGCGGCGGTCCTTGGAGCCGGCGTAGCGGTTGGCGGCGCCCCAGGCCTTGAGCACGACCTCGGCCGGGGCTCGCCCCTGGGCGATGCTGTCGAGGACGGAGGCGGCGGCGGCGAGGCGGGCGGCTGGGGTCAATGCGGGCTTTCAGACGAACAGGGCGGCGAGGACCATGACCAGCCCGGCGGCGGCGACGAGCCAGACCAGCGAGCGGACGTAGGGGACGCCGAAGGCGTACAGCGGCACATAGACGAGCCGCCCGAAGAAATAGAGGTGCGTGCCGACGAAGGTCAGCGACCCGTCCTTACCGGCGATATGCGCCATGATCACGGCGGCGGCGAAGATCGGCAGGGTCTCGAACAGATTGGCCTGGGCCCGCATCAGCCGGCCGGCGAGCCTGCCCGGCGGCGGAACCTCGGCGTCGCGCGGGCCGGCGTTCCACTTGCCGCCGAGTTCGGCGGTGCGGGCCGCGCCCGCCGCCCCGATCTGGACCAGTGCCAGGATCAGGGTGAAGACCAGCATGATGAACTCGGGCGTCATGTCCATGGCCGGTCCTCCCCTTCCTCAGCCCTGCCGGTAGTTCGGCGCCTCGCGCGTGATCATCACGTCGTGGACGTGGCTCTCCCGCAGGCCCGCGCCGGTGATGCGCACGAAGCGGGCGCGTTCCTGGAAGTCGGTGATGGTGGCGGCGCCGACATAGCCCATGGCGGCGCGCAGCCCTCCAACCATCTGATGCAGCACCGGAGCGATCGGCCCCTTGTAGGGCGTCTGGCCCTCGATGCCCTCGGGCACCAGCTTCATCTGGTCCGAGACCTCCTTCTGGAAGTAGCGGTCGGCCGAGCCGCGGGCCATGGCCCCGACCGAGCCCATGCCGCGGTACGACTTGTAGGACCGGCCCTGGTACAGGAAGACCTCGCCCGGGCTCTCGTCGGTGCCGGCGAACATCGAGCCCATCATGGCCACCGAGGCCCCGGCCGCGATGGCCTTGGCCAGGTCGCCGGAATATTTGATGCCGCCGTCGGCGATGACCGGGGCGCCGGAGTCCTTCGCGGCGCGCACGGCCTCCATGATCGCCGTGAGTTGGGGCACGCCCACGCCCGCGACGATGCGGGTGGTGCAGATCGAGCCGGGGCCGATGCCGACCTTCACCGCGTCCGCGCCCGCATCGATCAGCGCCCGGGCGGCGTCATAGGTGGCCACGTTGCCGGCGATGATCTGGATGCGGTTGGATTCGCGCTTGATGCGCTCGACGACGCGCGAAACCTGGATCGAGTGGCCGTGGGCGGTGTCGATCACCACCACGTCGACGCCTGCCTCGGCCAGGGCCATCGAACGCTCGTAGCCGGCATCGCCGACGGTCGAGGCGGCGCCGACCAGCAGCCGCCCCTGATCGTCCTTGGCCGCGTTCGGGAAGGCCTGGGCCTTCTCGATGTCCTTCATCGTGATCAGGCCGACGGCGCGATAGTCCTCGTCGACCACTATGACCCGCTCGATCTTGCGGGTGCGGAGCAGTTCACGCGCTTCCTCGCGGCCGGCGCCTTCGCGCACGGTGACAAGTTCGCCCGTGGTCATCAGCTCCGATGCCTTGCGATTCGGATCGGTGTCGAAACGCATGTCCCGGTTGGTCAGCATGCCGACCAGCTTGCCGGACCCCGGATCGACCACCGGGAAACCGGTGATCTTCTTGCGGGAGACGATCTCGCGAACCTCGCCGAGAGTCGTGTCGGGGCTGACGGTGACCGGATTGACCACCATGCCGCTTTCGTAGCGCTTGACCTGGCGAACCTGCTCTGCCTGTTCCTCGACCGTCATGTTGCGGTGGAGGACGCCCAGACCACCGGCCTGGGCCATGGCGATGGCGAGCCTGCTTTCGGTGACCGTGTCCATGGCGGACGAGGTCAGCGGGATGTTCAGCCTGATGTCGCGGGTGAGCTTCGTCGAGACGTCCGCGTCGGCGGGCATGATCTCTGACGGGCCGGGTTCCAGCAAAACATCGTCGAAGGTGAGCCCTTCGCGTATCTCCATGAGGAGTCTCCGTTTTGCGGGCCGCGTATAGCGGTGGAAGGCGGGGAACCGCAAGGGCCGCCCGGGCCTATGATGACGATAAGAACAATTGGCTTGCCGGATGCGGCGTCGACCCCACATCTGAAGGACGCATGGTTCGACTGTTGATCAGCACCGCCCGCCGCCTCGCGCTCAAAATCGCGAGCTATGGCGTGATGCACCTGGTGGTGGCGATTCTCGTCGCCTTCGCCATCACGCGAGACTGGCGGCTGGCTCTGGCGGTCGGCGTGGTCGAGCCCTTCTTCCAGACCATCGCCTATTCGATTCACGACCGCGTCTGGCACCGGATCGAGCGGCGGGGCATGCTGTCCAATGTGGAGGAGGCGGCCGAGGCGGTCACCGCCCGTCTCGAGGTGATGCGGCCCGAGGAACAGACCCGGGTTCACGGCCACCACGGCCATAGCCGCGCCCTGCCCCGCTCGCTGAAGCAGATCGCCCTGAAGACCGTCACCTATGGCGTGATGCATTTCGCGGTGGCTGTCACCGTCGCCTTCGCCCTCACCCAGGACTGGCGTACGGCCCTGGCGATCGGGATCATCGAGCCGCTGGTGCAGACGGTGTTCTTCACCGTGCATGACCGCATCTGGACGCGGATCGAGGCGCGGAAAGCCCGGCGCGCGGCCGAGTTGGCGTCGGCCTGACGCCGCAACGTTGCATTTCGCGTTGATTTCTCCTTAAGATTGCGCGACCCGACACCTTGGGTCGAAGGAGGACAAGACATGACGTTCAAGAGTCTCCGTACCGCCGCCGCCCGCAACTGGAAGGCCACGACCCTCGTTCTGGCGCTCGTCGCCGGCGCGGGAGCCACCGCGGCCATGGCCTACCCGGCGCGGTCGATCGAAGTCGAATACTTCTCCGACGCCACCTACAACGATCCCGTGGGCGGCCGCGGCATCACCTGCGGCGGCAACCAGTGGCACTGGGGCGAACAGACCGAGTTCGCGATCTCCTACTCGGAATCCTGCGATACTCGGGATCCGATCGGGTTCTAGGATCAGAGGGGTTGGGTCTTCGGGCCCAACCCTGATCCGGTCATCGCGTGACGCCCGTCGTCACCGCTTGTTCAGCGCCACCAGGAACACCTCGGCGCTGTCTTTCCGGCTCGACTCCGGCTTGACGTATTTCACCGTCTCGAACTCGGCGCGCAGGCGGGCGAGCACGCCGCCGGCGTCGCCGCCCTGGAAGTTCTTGGACACGAAATGCCCGCCGGGCCTCAGTGTGCGGATGGCGAAGTCGGCGGCGATCTCGATCAGGGCGATGATCTTCAGGTGATCGGTCTGGCGGTGGCCGACGGTGTTGTGGGCCATGTCCGACAGCACCAGGTCGGGCGGACCGCCGAGCAGCTCGATCATCTGCTGGTCGACGCCCGGATGGGTGAAATCGGCCTGGATCAGCGTCGCGCCGGGGATCGGCTCGATCGGCAGCAGGTCGACGCCGACCACTGCCCTGGCCCCGCGCTTCAGCGCCACCTGCACCCAGCCGCCCGGCGCGGCGCCGAGGTCGATGACCCGGCTGCCCTGTTTGATCAGGTGGAAGCGGTCGTCGATCTCAAGCAGTTTGAAGGCGGCGCGGCTGCGCCAGCCCTCGGCCCGGGCGCGCTCGGACCATTTGTCTGACAGCTGGCGTTTGATCCACTGCTGGCTGGACATCGACTTGGTGTCCGCCGTCTTCATCTTCGTGCCCATGCCGCGCCCTGCCGCCGTCCCGCCCGAGGGCGGGCGGACCATGCGGCGGCGTTCAGGCGGCTTGGCCGCGGGCTTTTCGTCGTCGCTCATGCCTCTCCCATAGCCCCGACCGGGATTGCGGGCTATGACCCCGCGACATTTCAAAGGAGCAGCCCCCGATGGCCGAAACCCTGACCTTCACTCTCGACACCGGCGACGGCGAGGCCCGCGACGTGGTCATCAAGCTGCGCCCCGACCTCGCCCCCGGTCACGTCGCCCGGATCACCGAACTGGCCCAGGAAGGCTTCTACGACGGCGTGGTCTTTCACCGGGTGATCCCCGGCTTCATGGCCCAAGGGGGCGACCCGACCGGCACCGGCACCTCGGGCTCCAAGAAGCCCAACCTGAAGGCCGAGTTCTCGGCCGAGCCGCACGTGCGCGGCGTCTGCTCAATGGCCCGGACGTCGGATCCCAACAGCGCCAACAGCCAGTTCTTCATCGTCTTCGACGACGCCACCTTCCTCGACCGCCAGTACACGGTGTGGGGCCAGGTCATCGAAGGCATGGAACATGTCGATGCCCTGCCCAAGGGCGAGCCGCCCCGGTCGCCGGGCAAGATCGTCAAGGCGACGGTGAGCTGACACGGAAAGGGCCGTTCGATAGAGCGGCCCTTTTTTCTATTCGATCTCGACGACCTCGACGCGCGGGCCATTGAGGACAAGCGCGATCTCGCCGCGCTTGAGCTTGAGCGCGTCCTCGCCGAACAACTGGCGGCGCCAGCCCTTGAGCGCGTCGATGTCGGCCTCGTCGTCGAGCGCGATCTTCTCGAGGTCGGCGACGTTGGCGATCAGCTTGGTGGCGACGCCGGCGTTGTCGCTCTTGGCCTTGAGCAGCACCTTGAGCAGTTCGACCACCGAGGGCGGCGCCGGCTGGTTGTGGGCGGGCCGCTCCAGCTTGGGGGCGTGGGCCTCCGGATCGGCCAGCACCCGCTTCAGCTCGGCCGTGAGCTCGACTCCGAGGCGCGAGGCGCCGAAACCCTTGGGCACCGAGCGCAGGCGGTTGAAGGCGTCGGCGTCGGTCGGGCCCTGGGCGGCGATCTCGTCGATGGCCTCGTCCTTGAGGATGCGGCCGCGCGGCTGGTCGCGCTCCTGGGCCGCGCGCTCGCGCCACACCGCGGTGGCGACGAAGGCGGCAAGGTATTTGGCGGAATATTTCTTGGGCTTCAGCCGCTTCCAGGCCTTTTCCGGATCGGTGTCATAGAGGGCCGGATCGGTCAGATCCTCCATCTCCGCCATCACCCAATCGAGGCGGCCGTCCTTCTGCAGCCGGTCGCGCAGTTTCGGATACAGGGCGGCGAGGTGGGTGACGTCGCCCAAGGCGTAGATCAGCTGGGCGTCGGACAGCGGGCGACGGGCCCAGTCGGTGAAGCGGCTGCCCTTGTCGACCTCCTGGCGCAGCATCTGGCGGACCAGCGCCTCATAGGAAACCTGGTCGCCGAAGCCGGCGGCCATGGCGGCGACCTGGGTGTCGAACATCGGCTTCGGCATGGCGCCGAGCTTGACGAATATCTCCACGTCCTGGCGGGCGGCGTGGAAGACCTTGAGGATCGATTCGTCGCGCATCAGGTCGAGGAAGGGCGACAGATCAAGCCCCTCCGCCATCGGATCGATGATCGCCGAGTCCGCGGCCGAAGCGGCCTGGATCAGGCACAGGCGCGGCCAGTAGGTCGTCTCCCGCATGAACTCGGTGTCGACCGTGATGAAGGGGGCGGTGGCCAGACGTGCGCAGAATTCGCGCAGCGCCTCGGTGGTGGTGATCGGCGTCATTCGGATGCTATAGCCCCGCGCGATGCGGTTGTGGCAAGAGCCGCCGCATAAATCCGCCCACTGATTCAGGCCCGTGACCGATGAGCGACACCCCCGAGAGCCTGCGTAACGGCCTGACATACGCTGATGCGGGGGTGGATATCGACGCCGGCGAGATGCTGGTCGACGCGATCAAGCCGCTGGCGAAATCGACCCGCCGGCCCGGCGCCGAGGCCTCGCTGGGCGGATTCGGGGCGCTGTTCGACCTGAAGGCGGCAGGCTTCGAGGATCCGCTGATCGTCGCGACCACGGACGGCGTGGGCACCAAGCTGAAGATCGCGATCGAAACGGGCCGGCATGACGGGGTCGGCGTCGATCTCGTCGCCATGTGCGTCAACGACCTGCTGGCGCAGGGCGCCGAGCCGCTGCTGTTCCTCGACTACTACGCCACCGGCAAGCTCGAGATCGACGCGGCCAGGCGGGTGGTGGCGGGAATCGCCGAGGGCTGCCGCCAGGCCGGCTGCGCCCTCGTCGGCGGGGAGACGGCCGAGATGCCCGGCATGTACGCCGGCGGCGACTACGACCTGGCGGGCTTCTCGCTGGGCGCCGTCGAACGCGGCCACGCCCTGCCGTACCTCGACCGCCAGGCGACGGGGGACGTGATCATCGGCCTGGCCTCGTCGGGCCCGCACTCCAACGGCTATTCGCTGATCCGCAAGGTGGTCGAGAAGTCTGGCCTCGGCTGGGACGCCGACGCGCCCTTCGCCAAGGATCGGACCCTGGCCCAGGCCCTGATGGAGCCGACCCGCATCTATGTGAAGCCTGTGCTGCCGCTGATGAAGGCCGGGCTGGTCAAGGGCGCGGCGCACATCACCGGCGGCGGCTTGATCGAGAACCCGCCCCGCTGCATCGCCGAGGGCCTGCACGCGGCCTTCGACTGGGACGCCATTCCCCTGCCGCACGTGTTCCAGTGGCTGGGCGAGGTCGGCGGAATCTCGGACCACGAGATGCGCCGCACCTTCAACTGCGGGGTCGGCTTCATCCTGGTGGTCGCGCCGGAGAACGCCGAGCCGGTGCTGGCGGCCCTGCTGAACGCCGGCGAGGTCGCCTTCGTCTGCGGGCAGCTGGCGGCGAACTAGAGGCCTTCGGCGTCCAGGCTGGAATAGCTGGCGCGGATGATCGTCGCCCGTCCCGGGTTCTGGTGCACTGAGACGGTGACCCCGCCCTTCGTCCACACCGGCCAGTCTTCAGGCTCGTCCGGGCTGGCGGCGAAACCGGCCCCCCGCAAGGGAGCGGCGACGGCGTCCCGGGCCTGCTCGAACGAAGCCGATCGCGCCTGGACCACGCAGACCCGGCGCAGATCACCGTCTCGGGCGCTGCCCGATGTCGTCAGTTGAACCAGGTAGACGTCGTTGCGGCTGCGGAAGTCGCCCTCCCCTTCCTCGAGCGAGCCATTGAGGCCGTTGCGCGCGAGGACGGCCTGATCGGCCGCGCCCTCGGCGACATAGGGCAGGCAGACGTCCATCACGATGTCGCGGGTGATCTGCCCCGGATCGGGCGGGCTGACAGCGAGGGTGGCGAAGAGGAACAGGGCGTGCATGGAGACCTCCGGACGCGCACTTTCCCGGACGCAGGCGGCGAGCGCAAGCCGGACGCATTGACCGTCGTGCGTCGCCCCGGCAAGGTCCGCGCCTTCCACACCATGAGGTCGCCGATGCGCGCGCTGTCGATCGCCCTGGCCGGGCTGATGCTGGTTCCCGGTTTCGCCGCAGCCCAGACCCCCGCCCCGTCCGAGCACGCCCTGCTTCACCAGGTTGCCGGCGAGGTCCGGCCGGAGCGGATGCGCGCCGACATCGAGGCCCTGGTCGGCTTCGGCACCCGCCATACCCTGTCGGACGCGGTGTCGGATACGCGCGGCATCGGCGCGGCCCGGCGCTGGGCCCAGCGGCAGTTCGAGGCCATCGGCCGCGACTGCGGCGGTTGCCTGACCGTCGTGACGCCGTCCGACACCGTCACCGGTCCCCGCGTCCCAACCCCGACAGAGGTCGTCGACATCGTCGCCATCCAACGCGGAACGGGCGATCCGAACCGCGTCATCATCATCTCCGGCCACATCGACTCGCGCGTCACCGATGTGATGAATTTCACCGACGACGCGCCCGGCGCCAACGACGACGCCTCGGGCGTGGCCGCGGTGCTGGAAGCGGCGCGGGTGCTTTCGAAGCACCGGTTCGACGCCACCCTGGTGTACGCCGCCCTCTCCGGCGAGGAGCAGGGGCTGCTGGGCGGCAAGATCCTGGCTGACTACGCCCAGGCGCAGGGCTGGCGGGTCGAGGCCAATCTGAACAACGACATCGTCGGCAACTCCCAGGGCCAGTCCGGTGTCCGCGACACCACCCGCGTACGGGTCTTCTCGGAAGGGACCAAGACGGTCGAGACCGAGGCCCAGGAAGAGCGCCGGCGGTACAATGGCGGAGAGGTCGATTCCTCATCGCGAAATCTGGCGCGCTTCGTCGACGCCATCGCCGACCGCTACCTGGCCAATTTCGATGTCGAGATGATCTATCGCACGGACCGCTACGGACGGGGCGGCGACCAGGTCGAGATGCTGCGTCACGGCTTCCCCGCGGTGCGCATCAGCGAGGGCGCCGAGAACTACGACCGCCAGCACCAGGACCTGCGGGTCGAGAACGGCGTCCACTACGGGGACACCATCGACGGGGTCGACTTCGGCTATCTGGGTCAGGTGGCCCGGCTGAACATCGTCTCGATGGCGGCGCTCGCCAGCGCCCCCGCCAGCCCCCTGGGCGTCACCATTGAGGGCGCGGTCAAGCCGGACACCACCGTGAAATGGCAGGCCGTTCCGGGGGCCGCCGGCTATCGCGTCTGGTGGCGCTCGACCACGGCGCCGCAGTGGACCCACAGCCGCTGGGCCGGGTCGGCGACCGAGTTGGTGCTGCCGGGCATCGTCATCGACGACTTCTTCTTCGGCGTCTCGGCCGTATCCGACGACGGCTACGAGAGCCCGGTGGTGTTCCCGGGGCCGTCGGGGTCGTTCGTCTCCGTCGGCGACCCGGCGCCCCGCCCGGCGCAATGACGGACCGCGTCAGGGTCGCGGTCCTGATTTCGGGGGCCGGATCCAACATGGCGGCGCTGATCGATGCGGCGCAGGCTGGGAACGGCCCCTTCGAGGTGGTGCTGGTGCTGTCGAACCGGCCCGATGCCGCCGGACTGGCGGTCGCGCAGGCCAAGGGCGTCGCCGTCGCAGTGGTCGACCATTGTCCGTTCGGCAAGGATCGCGAGGCGCACGAAACTGCGGTCGACACCATCCTGGAGAAGCACCGCGTCGAGGTCGTCGCCCTGGCCGGGTACATGCGCTTGCTGACGCCGTGGCTGGTGAAGCGCTGGCAGGGCCGGATGCTGAACATCCACCCGAGCCTGCTGCCGAAATATCCGGGCCTGGACACCCACGCCCGGGCCCTGACCGCGGGTGACCTCGAGGCCGGGTGCACAGTCCATCTGGTCACCGAAGGCGTCGACGAAGGCCCTGTGCTGGGTCAGGCGCGCGTTCCGGTGCTGGCGGGCGACACGCCGGCGTTGCTGGCGCAGCGGGTGCTGGAGGCCGAGCATCGCCTGTATCCCGCCGTGCTCGCGGATTTCTGCCGCCAGATGAGAAGTTTGTAATCTGGCGACTTTCGCCACGACAGAGCCCGGCGCTTGAGTCAGGTTGCCGGCCAAGTCTCAATCGGGGTTTCTCCAATGCTCAAGCTTCGTCTCCTGGCCTGCGCGGCCACGGCCGTCCTCTCGCTCGCCGCCACCGCGGCCGTCGCGCAGAACACGCCGCCCATCGTGGAGATTCCGTCCACCACCCAGCCCGTCATCGGCACGTTCGGCTTCGACGTGGCGGGCATGGACACCTCCGTCCGGCCCGGCGCTGACTTCAACCTGTACGCCAACGGAACGTATCTGAAGAACACCCCGATCCCGGCCGACCGGACCTCGTATGGCGCCTTCCACATGCTGCACGACCGGTCGCAGGAGAACCTGAAGGCCCTGATCGAGGAGAGCGTCGCCAACCCGGGCGCCAGCGAGGACGCGGGCCGCATCGGCGCCTTCTACGGCAGCTTCATGGACGAGGCGACCGTTGAGCGCCTCGGCGCCAGCCCGCTGCAGGCCGATCTGGCAGAGGTCCGCGCCGCCGACACGCGCGAGAAGATGGCCGCGCTGATGGGCCGGACCCAGTCCGGCTTCGGATCCAGCATCTTCGGGGTGCAGATCTTCGAGGACCTGAAGGACTCGAACAAGACCAGCGCCTACGTCGTCCAGGGCGGCATCGGCATGCCTGACCGCGACTACTACCTCGAGGCCAGCTTCGCCGAGCAGAAGGCGGCCTACCAGGCCTATGTGGCCAAGGCGCTGGAACTGGCCGGCTGGCCGAACGCGGAACAGGCCGCGGCGGACATCGTCGCCTTCGAGACCCGCATCGCCGAACAGCACTGGACCGCGGTCGAGAACCGACAGGTCGACAAGATCTATAATCCGACGACCGTGGCCGAACTGGCCACGTCCGCCCCGGGCTTCGACTGGGCGGCCTGGGCCGAGGGCGCGGGCATGGGCGAAGTGCCGGTGCTGATCGCGGCGAACAACACCGCCTTCCCGGGCATGGCAAGGGTGTTCGCCGAAACCCCCATCGAAACCCTGCAGTCGTGGCAGGCCTTCCACGTGATCGACCAGGCCTCGCCCTTCCTGTCGTCGGCCTTCGTCGACAACCGCTTCAACTTCTACGGCAAGGTGCTGGGCGGCCAGCCGGAGAACCAGCCGCGCTGGAAGCGGGGTGTGGCCACGGTCGACGGCTCGCTGGGCGAGGTTCTGGGCCGCGAGTTCGTGGCGCGTCACTTCCCCGCCGAGTCCAAGGCCCAGATGGAAGAACTGGTCGCCAACCTGCGCGCCGCCATGACCGCGCGCATCCAGGGTCTCGAGTGGATGAGCCCGGCGACGAAGGAGCAGGCGCTCTACAAGATGAGCCGCTTCAACGTGAAGATCGGCTATCCCGACGAATGGCGCGAATACGACGGCCTGCGTCTCGAGCCGGGCGACCTGTACGGCAACGTCGAGCGGTCGGCGGCCTTCGAATGGGCCTTCAACGTGGCCAAGCTTGGCAAGCCGGTCAATCCGCTGGAGTGGGGCATGACCCCGCAGACGGTGAACGCCTACTACAACCCCGTGCGCAACGAGATCGTCTTCCCGGCGGCGATCCTGCAGGCGCCGTTCTTCGATCCGAACGCCGATCCGGCGGTGAACTACGGCGGTATCGGCGCGGTGATCGGCCACGAGATCACCCACGGCTTCGACGACCAGGGTCGCAAGACCGACGGCGACGGCGCCCTGCGCGACTGGTGGACGGCCGAGGACGCCGCCAAGTTCGAGGAGCGCGCCCGGGTGCTGGGAGCCCAGTATTCGGCCCTCTCCCCGCTTGAAGGCGTCACCGTCAACGGCGACCTGACCATGGGCGAGAACATCGCCGACCTTGGCGGGTTGCTGCTGGCGCTGGACGCCTACCACATGTCCCTGAACGGCCAGCCGGCGCCGGTGATCAACGGCCTGACCGGCGACCAGCGGGTCTTCCTCGGCTGGGCCCAGGTGTGGCGCAACAATACCCGTGACGAGGCGCTGCGCGCACAGGTCACCGTCGATCCGCACGCTCCCGCCATGTTCCGGGCCGGCGCCACCGTCCGCAACATCGACGCCTGGTATGAGGCGTTCGGCGTCCAGCCGGGCGACGAACAGTACCTCGCCCCCGAGGCCCGCGCCCGCATCTGGTAGGACGGCCCCTCAGGGCGACGTGAATCCGGCCCCGGCGAGCCATCGCCGGGGCCGTTTTCGTTCGCTTGCGGGGAGACGGCCTGATTGCTATCTGAATGCTGTATGTTGATATCTGATATATCACCAAAGGCATTTGCATGATCACGGGCCCCCAGCTTCGCGCCGCACGGGCGCTCCTCGGCATCGACCAGCGGGATCTGGCTCAGCTGGCGGGACTGTCTCCGCAGACGGTGCAGCGTATGGAGGCCTGTCCCGGCTCGGTCCGGGCTGTGGTCGACAGCCTCGAGAAGGTCGTCACGGCCTTGGCCGACGCCGGGGTGGAGATGATCGCGGAGGGCGCGCCGAGCCAGGGCACGGGGCGTGGGGTTCGGCTGATCGAACGGAAGACGACGGTGCGCGATGGGCTCTGACTGGAAGCTGTTCCTGCCCAAGACCGTCACGGTCCTGAGGCAGGGCTACGGCCTGGGCGATTTCCGGGCGGACAGCGTGGCCGGCCTGACCGTCGCGGTCGTCGCCCTGCCCCTCGCCATGGCCCTGGCCATCGCCTCGGGCGCCACTCCGGAAGCGGGACTGGTCACGGCGGTCGTCGCCGGCTTCCTCATCTCGGCCCTGGGCGGCAGCCGCTTCCAGATCGGCGGCCCGACCGGGGCCTTCGTGGTCATCGTCTACGGTGTGATCAGCAAGCACGGCTATGACGGCCTGCTGATGGCCACGCTGATGGCCGGCGCCATTCTCGTCGTCGCGGGGCTGGCCCGCGTCGGCAGCCTGATCAAATACATCCCCGATCCGGTCACCACAGGCTTCACCAGCGGCATCGCCGTGGTCATCCTGGCCAGCCAGATCCCCGACCTGCTGGGGCTGACGGCAGCGGAGATTCCGGCCGAGTTCATTCCCAAGATGCAGGCCTTGTGGGCCGCGCGGGCGACGCTGACCCTGCCAGCCGTCGGACTATCCGCCGCCTGCATCGCCGCCATCCTGGCGCTCCGCCGTTACGCGCCTAAGGTTCCCGGCTTCCTGGTGGCGACCGTCGCGGCGGCGGTGGCGGTGGCGGCGCTCGGCTTGCCGGTCGAGACCATCGGCTCGCGCTTCGGCGAGATGAACGCGCGGATTCCCCTGCCCGACCTGTCGTTCTGGACCTGGAGCAAGGCCACGGACGTCCTGCCCAGCGCGCTCGCCATCGCCCTGCTGGCGGGGGTGGAGTCGCTGCTTTCGGCCGTGGTCGCCGACCAGATGACCGGACGCCGCCACCGCTCGAACATGGAGCTGACCGCCCAGGGCGTCGCCAATATCGCCTCGGCCGCGGTGGGCGGGCTGCCCGCCACGGGCGCCATCGCCCGCACGGCGACCAGCATCCGCTCGGGGGCGCGCACGCCGGTCGCGGGCATGATGCACGCCGCCTTCCTGCTGGTCTTCATGGTGGTCCTGGCGCCGGTGATGGTGTTCACGCCCATGCCGGCGCTGGCGGCCATCCTCGTGGTGGTGGCCATGAACATGGCCGAGACGCACCGCTTCCGCCTGATCCTGCGCACATCGAGCGGCGACAGGGCTGTGCTGCTGGCCACCTTCGCCCTGACCGTGCTCGTCGACCTGACGGTGGCCATTGGCGTCGGCATGGCCCTCGCCACCTTCGTCTTCATGCACCGGATGTCGAACCTCGCCACCCTGGAAGGCCGCGCGCCCCTGATCGAGGGAGACCGGCCCGACAATGGCGAGGGCCGCTATGCTCCCAACCAGGGCCTGCCCGGCGATGTCGGCGTGCTCACCTTCCGGGGTCCGCTGTTCTTCGGCAGCGCCGGCCTGATCAAGGACGCCATGGACCGCATCGGCGCGCGCCGGCGGACCTACATCCTGCGGCTCGAGGAGGTTCCGATGCTGGACCCGACCGGCGCCCTGGCCTTCGCGGACCTGCTGGCCCGGATGCAGGGCGACGGGGCCGAGGTCATCGTCGTCGGGGCCGACCACGCCGTCCTCAAGTCGTTGATGCAGGCCACGCCGCGGGATCGCCTGAAGCGGGTCCATTTCGTCAAGAGCTTCGCCACGGCGCGCAAACGCATCGGGGCGCAAAAGACCGCGGCATAACGAAAGCGGCCGGCCCCGTCAGGGAGCCGGCCGTTCGTGGATCAGTCCGGGAGTTCGGATCAGCCGACGATCTGGTCGTCCGCGAAGAACTGCTCGATCTCGATCTTCGCGTTCTCGAGGCTGTCCGAGCCGTGCACCGAGTTCTCGCCGATCGACAGGGCGAACTGCTTGCGGATGGTGCCTTCGGCGGCCTGTTCCGGGTTGGTGGCGCCCATCACTTCACGATAGCGCGCCACGGCGTTGTCGCCTTCCAGCACCTGCACGACGACCGGCTCGGCGGTCATCTGCGAAACCAGTTCGCCGTAGAACGGGCGCTCGGCGTGGACTTCGTAGAATTTCTTCGCCTGGGCTTCGGTCAGCTTGACGCGGCGCTGGGCGACGATGCGCAGGCCGGCGCCCTCGATCACGGCGTTGATGGCGCCCGTCAGGTTGCGGCGCGTGGCGTCGGGCTTGATGATCGAGAACGTACGTTCGGTCATGGGAGTGACTTCTTGTTGGGAGATTGAGGGTGAATCTTGCGAGGTGGGGGCTTATAGACGCGCCCTCCCCGGTTTCCAACCATCCCGTTTTTGTGCCCTATCGCTCGACGCGCGGCGTCTCGCTGCTTGAGGGCGACACGAGAATTTCGGCCGTCCCATGCTCCAGATCACCGACCTGACCTTCAGCGCCTGGGGCCGCAAATTCCTCGAGGACGCCTCCGTCAGCCTGCCGCCCGGCTCCAAGGTCGGGCTTGTCGGCCGCAACGGCATCGGCAAGTCGACCCTGTTCAAGCTGATCCTGGGGGAACTGGCGGCCGGCGGCGACGAGATCAGCCTGCCGAAGACCGCCCGCGTCGCCTCAGTCGACCAGGAGCACCCCGCCACGCCGGTCAGCGTGCTGGAAACCATCCTCGAGGCCGATGTCGAGCGGCACGAACTGCTGACCCGGCTGGAGACGGCCGAGCCCGAGGAGATGGGCGAGATCTGGACCCGGCTGATCGAGATCGACGCCGACGCCGCCCCGGCGCGCGCCGCCGAAATCCTCGTCGGCCTCGGCTTCGACCAGGAAAACCAGCAGCGGCCGATGTCCGAATTCTCGGGCGGCTGGCGCATGCGCGTGGCGCTGGCGGCCGCCCTGTTCGCCGAGCCGGACATGCTGCTGCTCGACGAGCCGACCAACTACCTCGACCTCGAAGGAGCCCTGTGGCTGGAGGCGCGGCTGAAGAAATATCCGCACACGGCCCTGATCATCTCTCACGACCGGGAAATGCTGAACGAGGTCTGCACCCACATCCTGCACCTCGCGAACCGCACCCTGACGCTCTACACGGGCAACTACGACCAGTTCGAAAAGGCGCGCGCCGAGAAGGCGCGTCTGCAGCTGTCGGCCAAGGCCAAGCAGGACGCCGAGCGCGCCCACCTGCAGGCCTTCGTCGACCGCTTCAAGGCCAAGGCGTCCAAGGCGGCCCAGGCCCAGTCCCGCATGAAGCGGCTGGCCAAGATGGAGCCGGTGGCGACCACGATCGAGGAACGGGTCGCGCCTTTCATCCTGCCCTCCCCGCCCCGCCCTCTGGCCCCGCCGCTGATCCGTCTGGAAGGCGCCAACGTCGGCTATGAGCCGGGCAAGCCGATCCTGCGCAATCTCAACCTGCGCATGGACCTGGACGACCGGATCGGCCTGCTGGGCGTCAACGGCGCCGGCAAATCGACCTTCGCCAAGATGATCGCCGGGGCCCTGGACGTGTCGCAGGGCGAGCTGCACCGCGACCGCAAGATGCGCGTGGGCTGGTTCCACCAGCATCAGATCGAGGCCATGGACCCGACCGACACGCCGTTGGAGATCATCCGCCGCGCCATGCCGGACGCCAGCGAGAGCAGTCGCCGCTCCAGGCTGGCGCAGTGGGGACTCGGCTACGAGAAGCAGGAGACCACCGTGGCCTCCCTGTCGGGTGGCGAGCGAGCGCGGCTGCTGCTCAACCAGGTCGCGATGGATGCGCCGCACATCCTGATCCTCGACGAACCGACCAACCACCTCGACATCGACAGCCGCCGGGCCCTGCTGGATGCGCTGAACGAATACTCCGGCGCGGTGATCCTGATCACCCACGACCGTTCGCTGATGGAGCTGGTCGCCGATCGCCTGTGGCTGGCGGCCGACGGCACGGTGAAGCCGTACGATGGCGACATGGACGACTATGCGAAATTCGTTCTCGACCGGGCCAAGGCCGCGGCCGTGAAGCCGAGCCAGGTCAAGCAGGAGGCCGCGGCCGCCGCGGTCCAGGCGACTTCCCCCGCGAAGAAGAACGAGAAGAAGTCCGGCCCCTCTCCCTCGACGTTGCGGCATGCGGTGAAGAAGGCCGAGGAGCGGATGGCCGCCCTGGCCGCCGAGGTGGCCCGCATCGACGACGACCTCGCCAACGCCGCCGTCAGCAACCCCAAGGCGCTGGAAGGCCTGACCCGGGCGCGGGCGAAGACCCAGGCCGATCTGGAAGCCGCCGAGGCCGCGTGGATGCAGGCCGAGGAAGCCCTGGCGGAGGTGGCGTGAACAAGCCGATCGAGCTTTCCCGCGAGGCGCGTCAGGCGGCCGTCGCCGAACTCCGCAAGGTCCTGGCCGAGGAGCTGGACATCGAGGTCGGCGGCCTGCAGGCCGAGATGGTGCTGGACCGCCTCCTGCTCGATCTCGGGCCGGTGATCTACAACCGCGCCCTGACCGACGCCCGCGCCGTCATCGCCGCCAAGGCCGAAGACATGGACGAGGCGCTCTACGGCCTGCAGCGACAGACCGACCTGCGCTAACGCCGCCTAGCCGCAGTCGACGCTGCGGATGATGCCGGTGGCTTCATCGAAGCGGACGTTGAGACGGTCGGGCCGCAGGTCCTTGGTGGTCGGGCAGGTGGTGCAGACGACGCGGACATTGGCGTCCGCCGGGAAGCTGGCGGCCCCGACATGCGTGCCGATCAGCGAACGGGCGGCTTCGGCGTCGCACCGCTGCGGCCCCGGTTCGACGGGGGTGTCCGCAACGGGCGCGCACGAGGCCAGCGCGAGTGCCCCGGCGATCAGAAGGGGCGCCCTCATCCGCATTTGACCTCGCGGATGATGCCCGTCGACTGCTCGTAGAGGATGTTCAGCCGGCCGGGGTTGTAGTCCATCGTCACCGGGCAGGTGGTGCAGGTCACCCGCCAGGTCTCGTTTGCCGGATTCGGCGGCAGTTCGGAGCGGTTTCGGCCAATGAAGCGCTGGTACTGGTCGGCCTTGCACCGGGACGGCCCGTCGTCCGGCGGCATCGGCGCGTCGCCGCTGTCGACCGGCGCGCAGGCGCCGATCAACAGGCCGGCGGCGGCGAGGCTGAGCAACTGGATCTTCATGGCGCGTCTCCCTTTCAGGCCTCAGCCGCAGCGGACCTGTTCGACGATTTCGGTCTGTTCGTTGAAGAAGATGTTCAGGCGGTGGGGCGAGTAGTCCTCGGTCACCGGGCAGGTCGTGCAGGTGACCCGGCGGTTCACAACCTCAACCGGAACGGGGATGTCCGTCTTCGGTTTCCCCACCAGCCACTGCAGGTCGCCGGCCTTGCACAGGTCGGTGGTGGGATCGACCGCCGGCGCGCCGACCGGCTGACTCATCTGGGCTTCCTCGACGGCGCGCGGCGCGGGCGCGTCGGAGGCCGGGGTCGAGCAGGCGGCGAGAGCGCCGAGCGCGATCAGGCCGCCCTTTCCCAACGCCCCTCGGGCGACTGCTTCCAGTAGGCGAGATTGGCCCCGGCGTCCTTCAGCGTCTTCCAGCGCAGGCGGGCTGCCTGAAGCGCCGTCTCGTCCCTGCCGTCGAAGATGATGAAGCATCGATCGAACCCTTTCGTATCGCCAAGCTGTGCGTCGTCCACGATGAACAGCGCCTGAGCGCCGTTCGGGTTCTCCGCAGCCTGGGTCAGCAGGATCGGCTGGCGCGCGGCCTCAGGCTCCGACGCGCGGCCGTGGGCGAGAAAGCTGTCGTCCCGCCAGGTCCACAGATGCTCGTCCATGTCGTCGAGCAGACGCTCGTCCGCGGCGCGGACCAGCGCCCGCCAGCCCCGCTCGCGCGTCTTCTCCAGCAGGCCGGGCAGGACCTGATCCAGCGTCGAGCGCTCGAGGTGGTAGAACCAGATTTCCGGACCGGCGTCAGACACCCCGCCCTGCCCTTCCAGCCCGTCAGGCTTCGTAGGAATCCGCCACCATCCGGTCGAGGGTGCGGACGCCCCAGCCGACGGCGCCGTCCGGTACGGTGGGGTTCTTGCTGTCCTTGATCCACGCCGTCGGCGCGATGTCGATGTGGGCCCAGGGCACGCCGTTGGTGAAGCGCTGCAGGAACAGGGCGGCGGTGATCGATCCGCCGGCGCGGCCGTTGCCGGTGTTCTTCACATCGGCGATCGGGCTGTCGATGTGGCGCTCGTAGGCGGCCGGGATCGGCATCCGCCAGGCGTTCTCGCCGACCTTGGGCGCGGCGGCGAGGAAGTTGTTCGCCAGCTCGTCGGAGTTCGAGAACACGCCGGCGTATTCCAGACCGAGCGCGACGATCATGGCGCCGGTCAGCGTCGCCAGGTCGAGCATGAATTTCGGCTTGAACCGCTCCTGGGTGTACCAGAGGCAGTCGGCGAGCACGAGGCGGCCCTCGGCGTCGGTGTTCAGCACCTCGACCGACTGGCCCGACAAGGACATGACCACGTCGCCCGGACGCTGCGCCGCGCCGTCGGGCATGTTCTCGACCAGACCCAGCACGCCGACGGCGTTGACCCTGGCCTTGCGGCCCGCCAAGGCGTGCATCAGGCCGGCCACGGCGGCCGCGCCGCCCATGTCCCACTTCATCTCCTCCATGCCGTCCGCGGGCTTGATGGAGATGCCGCCGGTGTCGAAACAGACGCCCTTGCCGACGAAGGCGATGGGCTGGTCGCCCTTGGCGCCGCCGTTCCACTTCATGATCGCGACCTGGCTCTCGCGCACGCTGCCCTGGCCGACCGCCAGGAGGGTGCGGAAGCCGAGCTTCTCGAGCTCCTTCTCGCCGAGGATTTCGACCTCGAGACCCAGCTTCTCCAGGCCCTTCACCCGCTTCGCGAACTCCTCCGGATAGAGGACGTTGGCCGGCTCGCTCACGAGATCGCGTGAGAACTCCACCGCCTCGGCCACCGGCGCCAGCCTGTCCCAGGCGGCCTGCGCGGCCTTCACGTCAGCCGCGACGACCTTGATCGTCTCGACCGAGGGCGTCTTCTCGGGCTTCAGCGTGGTCCGGTACTTCAGGAAGCGGTAGCTGGCCAGGCGTGCGGCGAAGGCGGCGCGGGCGGCCTGGTCCGCGGTCAGGGCGTGGGCGTCGATGGTCAGGGAGGTCGCGCCGGACAGTTTGACGGCGTGGTAGGCGGCGCCGGCCGCCGCCTCGAGGGCCAGATCGTCGAACTTGCCGGGATCGCCAGCGCCGGTCAGCACGACCGTGCCCGCGTCCACGCCGGCAGGCGCCGCGACGACCAGGGTGCTGTTCGAACCGCCGGTGAACCGGCTGGCGTTCATCGCCCTGGTCAGGGCGCCGGAGGCGGCGCTGTCGAGCTGGGCGCCCATGCCGTGGAAGGCCCGGCCTTCATGAACCAGGACGGCCAGCACTTCGGCTCCGCTGGCGGACGCGACGAACTCGATCTTCATGGGCTACTCCAGCCGGGTTGGCGTCCCCGGACGTGCTTACAAGGGTCGCGCGGCGACTGTCGCCGATGCGCGGGGATGTGTATTAGAGGCGCTCCAGCCGCCGCCTGCAACGGGCGATTTCCTCCGTTTATGACGCTGATTCAAGGCTATCTTTTTCGCCAGATCGCCCGCCCTGTCGTCGGCGCGTGCGCCGCGCTGGCCGGAATCGGCATCCTGAGCCAGAGCCTCGATCAACTCGAGGTTATCGTCGAGCGCGGCCAGAGCGTCTGGGTGATGCTGAAGCTGACCCTGCTCGCCGTTCCTCAACTTCTGGCGGTGATCGTTCCCATCGGCCTGTTCGTCGGCGCGTTGATCGCCCTGACCCGGCTCCAACGGGAACAGGAACTGACCGCTGTGTTCGCCTCGGGGGTCACGCGCTGGTCGGCGATTCGGCCGGCCGCGCGAATCGCGGCCATCGCGGCGGTGCTGACGCTGGTCGTGACCACCGTGCTCCAGCCGTGGGCCCAGCGCCAGGCGCGGTCCGAGGCCTTCGCCGTCCGCACCGACCTTGCCGCCCTGCTCGTCGAGGAGGGACGATTCGTCCAGGGGCCCGAAGGTCTGACCGTCTACGTCCAGCAGATCGAGCAGAACGGCCTGCTGAAGAACATCTTCATCTACCAGGCCGAGAACGACCGGGTGACCACCTGGGATGCCGCCGAAGCCCGCTTCTCGCGCATCGACGGCGAGCCGATCCTGACCCTGATCGACGGATCCTGGCAGCGCTACTCCAGCCGCGGTGTGCTGGAGCATCTGTCGTTCGGCCGCCAGGACGTCCCGCTCGGCCAGTATTCGGAGGTGACGGACACGATCCGCTACAAGCCGTCCGATCTCTATCTGCCGCAGCTGCTCAACCCCTCGCCGCAGGATCTGGATCGCGTCGGATCCGCCGGCGAGCTGAGGGCGGAAGCCCACTCCCGCCTGTCGGCCCCGCTGTACGCCCTGCTGGCCATGGCCATGGCTTTGTCGGCCATCCTCGGAGGCCAGTTCAGCCGTACCGGCTACAGCCTGCGCATCGCCCGGGTGGCCGGCGCCTTCCTGATCATCCGCATCATTGGCTACGGGGTGGTCGCGGCGAGCGCCTGGAACGGCTGGCTCAACGTGTTCCAGTACCTGCTGCCGATCGCGGGCACCGCCATCGCCCTGCGCCTTCTGTTCCGCGCGTTGAAGCCCCGCCGCCGCCGGTACTGGCCGGCCTTCGAGCGCCTGAAGGCGAGGTTCGCGTGAGCGGGGCCGACCATACCCCGTCGTGGCTCAGGCTGGGGCGCATCGAACGTTATGTGCTGGTCCAGCAGGCGCGGTCGCTGGCCATAGCCCTGGGGGTCATCGCCGCCCTGATCATGCTGATCGACTTCGTCGAGATCTCGCGCGGGATCGGCTCGGATGTCGACCTGTCGGGAGTCCGCATTCTCGGCCTGATGATGCTGAAGTCGCCGCAGGTCATCATCCAGCTGCTGCCGTTCGTCTTCCTCTTCGGGACCCTCGCCGCCTTCGTCGGGCTGAACCGCCGCAGCGAACTGGTCGCCATGCGGGCGGCTGGCCTGTCGGCGTGGCGGTTCGTGCTGCCGGCGGCCGGCGCCGCCTTCCTGTTCGGTGTGATCACGGTGACCGCGCTCGGCCCGCTGGCGGCGTCCGCCGACGGCCTGTTCCAGCGCGAGCGGACCCGCCTGTCGGGCTCGACGGACGCGGCCCAGGCGGTGTGGATCCGCGAAGGCGACGATACACGACAGATGGTCATCCGCGCCGAGCGTCAGGACCGCACCAACGCCCGCCTGCTGGGCGTGACCTTCTTCATCTACGCCACCGACGGAGAGGGCCACCGCACCTTCCGTGAACGGATCGACGCCGCCTCGGCCTCGCTGAGCGCCGGGCGCTGGCGGCTGGTCGACGCCGTGGGCGCCCAGATCGGCCAGCGGGCGGTGCGCTACGAGACGCTGGACCTGCTTTCCAGCCTGGCCGACGACGAGGCGTTCGAACGGTTCGCCCGGCCGCAATCGACCCCGTTCTGGTCGTTGCCGGCCCAGATCGCGCGAGTCGAGGCGGCGGGGTTCTCGAGCACCGCCTACCGGTTGCGGCTGCAGCAGCTGCTCGCCACCCCCCTGATGTTCGCGGCGATGTCGATCCTGGCCGCCGCCTTCTCGCTGCGCCTGATGCGGCTGGGCGATCTGGCCCGCATGAGCCTCGCCGCGGTGGTGCTGGGCTTCGGCTTCTTCTTCGTCAACCAGGCCGCCTCGGCCTTCGGCTCGGCCGAGGTGATTCCGCCCTGGCTGGCCGCGTGGCTGCCGCCCTTGCTGACAGCGCTCGCCGCCTTCACCTTGCTGTTCTATACCGAAGACGGCTAAGCGAAGCCCCGCCCGTCGTCCCTCCGCCGTCCATCGAGTGAGCCTGAATGCCGCGTGACCGCCGCGTCGAAACAGGAGCCCTGCGCCTCCGGCTTCTGGCCGGCGCCGCCGCCGTGGCCCTGGCGTCGTGGAGCGGCGCGGCCCAGGCCCAGCAGACACCCGCGCCCGCGGTTCCTGAAACGCAACGCGGTCCCGACGGCCTGACGCCCGAGGGCGTCTATCTGGAGGCCGACAAGGCGTCCCGGGACGGCGACCTCATCTCGGCCACGGGGGGGACCGGGCGGGTGATCGCGCGATTCCGCAATACGACGTTGCGCGCCGGGCGGCTGACCTACGACCTGAACGCCGGCGTCGCGACGGCCGACGACCGCGTCGAGTTCGTCGATCCGGAAGGCAACATCGTCTTCGCCAGTCATCTGGAGCTCGACTCCGACCTGAAGGCCGGCGTGGCGGTCGACTTCGCCACGCGCTTCCGCAACGGAGCCAGCCTGATGGCGGCGACGGCGGTGCGGCGCAGCGAGAACGTCAACGAGCTGAACTACGCCCTGTTCACGCCCTGCCCGATCTGCGACGCCGAAGGGAACCCCAGGGAACCCAGCATCGCCATCCAGGCGGAGAAGGTGGTCCAGGACGAGAGCCTGCGCGCGGTGCTGTACCGGAACGCGGTGTTCAAGGTCGGGGGCGTGCCGGTCTTCTACCTGCCCTTCTTCGCCCACCCGGATCCGACGGTCGAACGGGCCTCGGGCTTCCTTGTGCCGATACCGAGCTACGACGAGGGGCGCGGTTTCAGCCTCGAGGTTCCCTACCTGCAGGTGGTGTCGCCGTCAGAGGACTGGCTGATCAGCCCGCAGATCAACAGCCGGGTGGCGCCGCTGCTGAACCTGCAGTGGCGGCGGCGGTTCGCGGACGGAACCGTCGTGCTGCGCGGCGGCTACACCTACGAGCGCAATTTCGGCGACTTCGATCTGGACGGCGACAACGACGCTGAAAGCAACGTGAAATTCGGCGACCGGACCAGCCGGAGCTACTTCCTCGGGCACGGGCGCTTCGATCCGGAGGGGCCGTGGCGCTGGGGCTTCACGGCGGAACGGACGTCGGACAAGACCCTCTTCGACCGCTACGACGTCCGCGATCCCTATCAGGACAACGGCCTCTATTACGGCGACCAGCGCCGACTGATCAGCCAGATCTACGCCGAGCACCAGACCGAACGATCCTATGTTTCGGTCGCCGCCTTCACCCTGCAGAGCCTCCGGGTCGCCCGGTTCGATCCAGTCACGCCGGCGCTCAACGAGTTCGAGCGCGACGGCGCCCTGCCGGTGGTCGCGCCCCTCGTCGAGGCGCGATGGGAACCTGACCGTCCGGTCTTCGGCGGCCGGCTGCGGCTGAGGGGGTCGGCGGTGTCGCTCTATCGCGACGACTATGTCGGCAGCCCGGTGCTGCGGCCCGGAACCATTCCGCCGGGATCGACCCTCGGACTGCCCGGCGTGGACAGCCGACGCGTCTCGGGTCAGGCCGACTGGCGCAGGACGATGATCTCGCCGATCGGGGTGCGCTGGGAGCCATTCGTCGATGTGAGGGCCGACCTCTATTCGGTCGCCGACCTGCCGCCGGCGCTGGGGCTGGAGGAGGAGGAGATCGGTCGTGGGCGGGCCACCGCCGGCGTCGACGTCAGCTATCCGCTGATCCGGCGCTTCGGAGCGGCGGACATGATCCTCGAGCCGATGGCTCAGCTGTCGATCTCGACCGATCCCGACCTCGATCCGCGCATCCCCAACGAGGACAGCGAAACGATCGAGCTGGACGAAAGCTCGCTGTTCCGGGTGGACCGGTTTCCCGGCTACGACCTGTACGAAGGCGGTTTGCGCCTCACGACCGGCATGAGGACCACCGTGCGGTGGGACGACGGCCGGCAGGCGAGCCTGTTCGTCGGCCGCAGCTTCCGGTCCGACGAGGAGCCCGCATTCCTCGTGCCCGTGCCGGACGCGGCGAGCGACCTCTACGATCCGTCCGGCCTGGCCTCCGACACATCCGACTGGGTCGTCCAGGGTGACTTCTCGCCGTCGGACCGCATCCGCGGATGGGGGCACGCGACAATCGATTCGAGCGGCAATGTGCGGCGCGCCGAACTCGCCGTCGACGGCCGGTGGGGACGGCGGAACCTGGCGACGGTCAGCTACATCCTTGACCGCTCCAACCCCTTGGCCGGACCGAACAACCGCAACTACGAATTCCTCCAGCTGGCCGGACAACAGTTCGTGTACGGCAATTGGGGCGTCGCCTTCTCCGGCATCGCCGACCTGGAGCGGACGCCGCGTCCGGGCCAGCCCGATCCGGGCTATCTGGTCCGGTCCGAAATCGGCCTCCTGTTCGACGACGATTGCTTCCGGTTCGAGCTCGGCTGGCGGCGGGACAACACCAGCGTGAGACCGTCCGGCCCCTCGGAAGGCCCTTATGTGCGCCTAACCCTCGCCACTTTCGGCGGTACAGGATATTGACGGGGCGACGGGCGCCGGCCGGCGTGCGATTTCGGTTGCGCGAAGGTCGCCAGAACCGGCTCGGACCAACCGGCGCCGCTTGAGGAACCAGGACTGACATGCGTTTTCAGCGTTACTTGACGGGCGTGGCGATCGCCGCCCTCCTGGCCGGAACGGCCGTGGCCCAGACCCCGCCTCCCCCGGCGGCGGCGGGCACGCTGAACCCCGCCGCCGGGCAGGCTCCGCCGGCCGCGCCTGCGCCGACCCCGCAATTCCAGATGGCCGAAGGGGTTCTGGCCACGGTCAACGACAGCGTCATCACCGGCTTCGACCTGCGCCAGCGCATGCTGCTGCTGATCGCCATGACCCAGGTCCAGCCGACGCCCGAAAACATCCCGGCCATCCAGCAGGAAGCGCTCAACGCCCTGATCGACGAGCGCCTGCAGGTGCAGGAACTGGCCAACTACGAAGACCTCAAGGTCACGGACGAAGAAGTCGACCAGGAGATCGCGGCCATGGCCCAGGAGGTCGGGGCGACTCCCCAGGCCTATCTGTCCTATCTGCAGGCTGGCGGCATCCGGCCGCAGACGCTTCGCGAGCAGGTCCGCACCCAGATCGGCTGGCAACAGTTGGTCGGCGGCCGCTTCCAGGGCAGGGCCCGCGTCAGCAAGGGCGCTGTCGACGCGGCCATGCGGCAGATTTCCGAGGCCGCCTCCAAGAAGCAGTATCTGATCGGAGAGATCTACATCGAGGCGGCCCGCGTCGGAGGCCAACAGGCGGCGATGAACGGCGCCGCCCAACTGGTCCAGCAGATGGTTCAGGGCGCGCCCTTCCAGGCAGTGGCCCAGCAGTTTTCGGCCGCCCCCTCCGCCTCCCGCGGCGGCGACGCCGGCTGGGTTGTCGCGGGCACGGTCAATCCGATCCTGCAGACCGCGATGGACCAGCTTGAGGTGGGTCAGCTGTCCCGTCCGATCCCGGTCGAGGGCGGGGTCTACATCATCTACATGCGCGACAAGCGGGACGGGACCGCCGCCAGCCTGGTCCAGCTGAAGCAGGTGATGGTCGAACTGCCGGAGACGGCGAGCGAGGCCGAGGTGGCGGCGGCGGCGCAGCGGCTGGAGGCCATCCGGCCGCAGCTGACGTGCGATACCATGCTGCAGCGGGCCACATCCGAGCAGGGCCTGCTTGGCGCCGACCTGGGCGAGGCCGACGTGCAGAACCTCGCGCCGCAGTTCCAGCAGGTGGCCCGGTCAGCCCCCGTCGGGACGGTGAGCACCCCCGTTCGCACCCCGCTGGGCCTGCATCTCCTGGCCGTGTGCGGACGCCGCGCCGGTGGGATCGAGGCTCCGGATCCGCGCGTGATCGAGAACCAGCTGTTCCGCCAGAATCTGGCCAACCTGGCGCGCCGCTACATGCGTGACCTGCGGGCCGACGCCCTGATCGAGTACCGCCAGTGACAGCCGGCCCGCCGCTGGCCCTGACCATGGGCGAGCCGGCGGGCGTGGGACCCGAGATCATCGCCCGCGCCTGGGCCACGCTCAGGGACGGCGGCGGTCCGACCTTCGCCGTCGTCGGCGACGCGACCCTGATGCGCACCCAGGGCGTGCCGGTGCAGGCGGTGGCGGCGCCGTCCGACGCCGCCGGCGCCTTTCGCCGGGCCGTGCCCGTGCTTGACACCCCCCTGCCCGCGCCGGTTCACCCGGGCCAGCCCGACGCGGCCAACGCCGGAACCGTCGCCGACTGGATCGAGCAGGCCGTCAACCTGGCCATGGCGGGCGAGGTCGCCGGCCTCGTCACCGCCCCGATCGCCAAGGCTCCGCTCTACGCCGCCGGCTTCCGCTTCCCGGGTCACACCGAATTTATCGCCGAACTGACCGCCGACGCGTCCTTCGCCGGCACGCGGGGGCCGGTGATGATGCTGACGGCGAAGGATCTGCGCGCCTGTCTGGTGACCATCCATGTGGCGCTGGCCGAGGTCCCGGAGCTGGTCACCGCCGAGCGGATCATGCGCACCGCGCGGGTGGTCAACGAGGCGATGCGGCGGGATTTCGGCCTTGCCCGACCCCGGCTGGCCCTGGCGGCGCTCAACCCGCACGCAGGCGAGAGCGGCGCCCTGGGGCTGGAGGAGATCGAGGTGCTGATGCCGGCGGCGGCGGCGTTGAGAGGCGAAGGCGTCGCGATCACGGATCCCCTGCCCGCCGACACCCTGTTCCACGACGAGGCCCGCGCCGGCTACGACGCGGTGCTGTGCCTGTACCACGACCAGGCGCTGATCCCGGTCAAGACGCTGGACTTCTGGGGCGGCGTCAACGCCACGCTCGGTCTGCCGGTGGTGCGCACCTCCCCCGACCACGGCACGGGGTTCGACATCGCGGGCAAGGGCGTGGCGCGGGCGGACAGCCTGATCGCGGCGCTCCGGCTGGCGGGAGAGATGGCGGCTGCGCGTCAATCAGCCGGCTGAGGCGACTCGCCCGCCGCTGCTTTCCAGTGCATCCAGAAGGTCCATGACGTCGTCCAGCGTATTCGCCTCGCGCGCCGGCTTGTCCCAGCGGATGCGGCTGACGCGCGGAAAGCGCATGGCCACGCCCGACTTGTGCCGCGTCGACCGGTTCAGCCCCTCGAAGGCGATCTCCAGCACCAGGCCGAAATCGCGCCCGGCCCGAACCGAGCGCACCGGGCCGAACCGCTCCACCGTGTGGTCGCGGACGAACTTGTCGAGCTGTTTCAGTTCCTCGTCGGTAAAGCCGAAATAGGCCTTGCCGACAGGGGTCAGGGTCCCCTCCTCGGTCCAGACGCCGAAGGTGTAGTCCGAATAGAAGCTGGATCGCTTGCCGTGCCCGCGCTGGGCGTACATCAGCACGGCGTCGACGACATGCGGGTCGCGCTTCCACTTGAACCAGGGCCCCTTCGGCCGCCCCGCCACATAGGGGCTGTCCCAGCGCTTCAGCATCAGCCCCTCGGCGGCCGCCCCCACCGGCGGATCGGCGCGCAGGACGGCCAGATCGTCCCAGCTGTCATGGGGCACGATCGGCGACAGGTGCAGCCGCTCCCCTCCCCCGCCGGCGACCAGCGCCTCCAGCCGCGCCCTCCGCTCCCGCAGCGCCAGCGGCCGCAGGTCCTCGCCGTCCGCGGCGAGCAGGTCGTAGGCGATGATCGCCGCCGGAAAGGCCGCCATCAGCTTCGCGTCGACCGTCTTGCGGTTCAGCCGCTGCTGCAGGTCGCCGAACGGAGCCACCCCGCCGTCGCGCCAGACCACCAGTTCCCCGTCCACGGCCCCTTCGAACGCCAGTCCGGCCATCACGTCTCCGAAGGCGCCCGAAATCTCGTCGCCCGTGCGTGAATACAGCCGCGCCGTCCCCCCCTCGCGCACCGCCTGCACCCGGATGCCGTCCCATTTCCATTCGGCGGCGTATTCGGCCGGGTCCAGCCTGGCGAAATCCACCGCCTCGTCGATGGCGACCGCCAGCATCACCGGCCGGAACCGGCCCGGCGCGTCGGCGTCCGGGCGTGGGCCACGCCCCTCCAGCCAGGCGAACAGATCGGCGTAGGGCGGGCTCAGCGCGTGCCAGACCTCCTCGATTTCCGGGACGTCGACGGGTTCGAGCGCCACGGCTTCTTCCCCTCCATCCGGATCGGGCGGCTCGGTGACCGCCTCCGGCCGCACCATGGCGGCGGCGGTCTTGGCCAGCCGGGCGGACAGGCCGACGCGAAGGCCGCCGGTCATCAGTTTCAGCAGCGCCCACCGGCCCTTGGGCTCCAGCGCGTCCAGCCAGCCTTCCAGCAGCCCCGCGACCTCCCCCCTCCCGGCGGTGCGCAGCGCCTCGACCACCTCGCCCAGTTCCGGCTCGCGATTGGCGCGGTGACCGGGGTCGCGCGGCCAGATCAGCGCCACCGTCTCCGCCAGATCGCCGACGTAGTCATAGGACCATCCGAACAGGATCGGGTCGACCCGCGCCTCGACGGCCTTGCGGATCATCGCCGGTTTGGCCGCGTCGAACGTCAGGTCTCCGGTCAGCGAGGCGAGGGCCCAACCCCGGTCGGGATCCCGCGTGGTCCGCAGATAGTCCCTCAGCAGCACCAGCTTCGCATTGCGCGAGGCCGTCAGCGACAGGCGGTCCAGCAGTTCGGCGAAGGCGCGCATCAGGCCTTCAAACGCGAAAACGCCCCGGAAGTCTCCTCCCGGGGCGTCGCTTCAGGATCGCCCTGGCCTAGTTGAACAGGCCGGCGATGACCGCCGTGATCAGGCCGGTCGCGACAGCCGTCAGGACCACGTCGTCGCCGCTGCGCACATATTGGTAGCCGCGGGGCGGCTGGCGCAGGCCGTAGCGGCTGTAGTCGCTGACGACGTACTGGTTCGAGCGGTAGTAGGACGGCATCCTCTGTCCGTAGGACCAGGTGCGGACCTGGTAGCCGCGCGGAGCATGGTAGCGGCCGGCGTTGTAGCGCCGCTGCGACTGCTGCCAACGGGCGTAGGCGCGTTGGTCCTGGCGGGCGTCGCGGCGGTCCTCGCGGGCCTCCTGACGCCACTCGCGACGGTCTTCGCGGCGGTCCTGACGATCTTCACGACGGTCGTCCCGCCGATCCTGGCGTTGTTCGTGGTTGCCGCGCGACTGGGCTTCGGCGGCGGAAGCCATTCCCACCGAGCTCAGGGCGAGCGTGGCGGCGAGGGCGGCGGTGAGAGCCTTGTTCATGGGGTGTCTCCGGGTGCGGCCGAACGATTTCGACTTGGCCGCACCCTGGTCCCGCCGGCTTGAGCCGGGTCTGAACGGCCGTGCTCACCCGCGGTTCACATCGCCGTCGCCTTCCGAACGCTATCGCGTCGCGCAGGTCAGGCCGCCCGCACCTCTTCGTCGTCCTCGACCAGCGCGCGCAGCGCGGCCCGGCCGCCGCCGACCTGGTTCATGACCTGGGCGAGGGCTGCGAAATCGATCGGCTTGTTCAGATAGGCGTCCGCCCCGGCGTCGAGACCCGCCGCGTGATCCTCGGTGCGGGCCGAGGCCGACAGGACCACGATGGGCGTCTCCGCATTGGCGCCGCCTCCGGCCCGGATGCCGCGGGTCGCGGTCAGACCGTCCATGACGGGCATGTTCACGTCCATCACGATCAGGTCGAAGGGCTGGCCGGCCGCCATGTCCAGCGCGATCTGGCCGTTCTCCGCCGTCGAAGAGGTATGGCCGGCCGAACTCATCCACGCCTCCAGGATCATCCGGTTGACCGGATGGTCCTCGACGACGAGCACGTTCAGCGAGCGACCGTCCTCGATCTCGGCGTCGATCGGCGCGGCGGCCTCCTCGCGGGTCCACTGGACCACTTCGGCCTCGACACTGAAGGTGAAGGTCGAGCCTTCGCCGACGGTCGACACCACAGAGATGTCGCCGCCCATGATGTTGGCCATGCGCCGCGAGATGGTCAGGCCCAGCCCCGTGCCGCCGAAACGGCGCGTCGACGAGGCGTCGACCTGGGTGAACGGCTGGAACAGGCGCGCCAGATCCTCGGGCGAAATGCCGGCGCCGGAATCCTTCACGGCGAAGTCGAAGCGCACCCGGTCGTCGGCGACCCGCTCGGAGCGGACGGTGTAGGAGACCTCGCCCGAGTCGGTGAATTTGACGGCGTTGGAAAGCAGGTTGTGGATCACCTGGCAGACGCGCAGGGGGTCGCCGCGCACGACCGCGGGGGCCTCGCCCTCGAAACGGGCCGAGAAGGTCAGGCCCTTGGCCTCGGCCTGGGCCTGGAACGGGCCGGTGACGCGCTTGTGCAGTTCATCGACCGCCACGTCGACGATCTCGAACGTCATCTTGCCCGCCTCGATCTTGGTCATGTCGAGGATGTCGTTGAGCAGGCTCAGCAGGTTGTCGCCGGAGTTGCGGATGATAGACAGATACTCCCGCTGGGTCGGCTCGAGCCGGGTCGCGCCCAGCAGCTGGGCCGCGCCGAGCACGCCATTCATCGGGGTCCGCAGTTCGTGTGAGATGACGCCCAGGAAGCTGGACTTGGCCTCGCTGGCCGCATTGGCGCGGTCGCGGGCGGACTCCAGTTCCTCGATCAGATGGGCCTGGTGCTCCTGGAAGGCGCGAATCCGCTCCTCGCGAAGCATGGTCATCAGCACCAGCACGACCAGGCCGGCGGCCGTGAACGGCACCACCCCCATGAAGGCCCAGAACAGATCGGTGCCCCACAGCGAGGCGGCGATCACGGCGGCCGAAACCCCATAGGGCGACGAGATCACCACGGCCTGCTTCGGCGAGCTGCGCAACTGGGCGAACACCAGCACATAGCCCGAGACAAGCAGGGTCATGGCCAGCGGCTGCCCGAACGGGTGGCCCGAGAACCACGCCATCAGCGGCGCGGTGGCCCAGGCGGCGGTGGTGGCCGTGGCGACGGCCGGGAAGATCAGGCCCCAGCCGGCGCCGACCCGCTCGCTGATGCGCTTCTCCACCGCGCCGCGCAGGGCGCCGGCGGCGATCGTGCCGAAGAACCACAGGGCCGAGGCGACCGGCCCGACCACCGCCAGAAGGCCGACGGCCCAGCTCGAAATGATCAGATAGCGCAGATACTGGGTCTGCAGGATGGCGCGCAGGGCCTGGGCCGCTTCGCCGGAACCCGGTTCGCCGTTGGCTGGCTTGCTGATTCCGTCGGATTCGACCATTGCGCGCCCCAGCTTCCGAACATTCCCGCCGCGAACGCTATGGCCAACGTTCTAAGACGAGATGAACGCTGAGATTTCGCCCACAACCGATCGCTGAACGGAGTCAGGCCGCACCCGCCTCGTCCGGCGTCAGGGCCCGGATCGACAAGGCATGGACCGGCCCCGCCAATTCGTCGCGCAGCAGGTCGTTCACGGCCCGCTGGCGCTGCACACGGCCCTGCCCCGCAAAGGCGGCGGCCACCACCGTCACATTGAAGTGGCTCTCGCCGCCGGCGCGGCCGTCGACGCCGCCTTCGTGATGATGGCCGGCGTGCCGCCCGCTGTCGTCCTCGATTTCCAGACGGACCGGCGACAGCCCCGCCGTGAGTTTTTCGCGAATAATCGTCGCGATCGGGCCTTCCGGCATGCGCTTGTCCTTGTTGGTGACCAATTCGCCCCTACACTTCGTGCGATGTCATCCGCCTTTCAATACAAGCCGCGCTTCAAGGACATGCGGGTCAAGCCGCCCCGCCCCGAAGAGGAGGCGGCGGAGGCCGACGTCCTGCACCTGAAGCCGGGCGAGAAGCCGTGCCAGTGGCCGGACTGCCGCCAGGCCGCGACGGCGCGCGCGCCCAAGTCGCGCGAGCGGCTGAATGACTTTTACGACTTCTGCCAGCGACACGCCGGCGAGTACAACAAGGGCTGGAATTTCTACGCCGGCATGACCGAGGGCGAGGTTCGCGCGGCCCAGGAAAACGAGGCCATGACCGGCGGCCGCCCGACCTGGGAGATGAAGGCCGGCAAATTCACCCGCGAGGCCGCCGCCTTCGCCTCGAAGCTCGGCACGTCCAACACCACGGGCGCGGGCAGCTGGCGCGACAGCTTCGGCCTGTTCGGCCGGCGCACCAGGGAACAGGTCGGCCCCGACGGCCAGGACGACCTGCGCCTCGGCAAGCTGGAGCGGGCCGCGCTCGCCGACCTCGACCTCGGTGTCCGAACCGACAGGAAGGCCATCAAGGCCCGCTATCACGAGCTCCTGAAACGCTTCCACCCCGACCTCAACAAGGGGGATCGCGGCGCAGAGGCCAAGCTCCAGAACGTCATCAAGGCCTACAAGACGCTGAAGAAGGCCGGCCTGGCCTAGCTTCCGCGCCGGCGGCGCCTAGGTATGGCTCCCCTCGAAGGAGCCTTGCCATGGAAGTCCTCTACCGCGCCCACGCCACCGCCAGCGGAGGCGGCCGCGACGAAGGCCGCTCGGCCACCGACGACGGCAAGATCGACGTCCGCCTGTCCGTTCCCACCGAGATGGGCGGCAAGGGCGGCGACGGGACCAATCCCGAACAGCTGTTCGCCACCGGCTACGCGGCCTGCTACCTCGGCGCCCTGCGTCTGGTCAGCGGCAAGGCCGGAACGCCCGTCGGCCCCGACACCAGGGTCGCCGCCGGGATCGGCTTCGGCAAGAACACCCGCGGCGAGGGCTTCAACCTCGATGTCGAACTGACCGTCAGCGACCACGGCCTGGAAAGGTCGGTCATCGACGACCTGATCCAGAAGGCCCACCAGGTCTGCCCCTACTCCAACGCCACGCGCGGCAATGTGGATGTGAAGCTGACGGCGGTTTAGTCCAGCGTCGTCCGGTAGCGCAGCATCGCCAGCGCCCCGACGACCAGCACGAACAGGCCGAGCGCGAACAGGCTGGGCCCGGCGTTCTCCAGCCCCACGCCCTTGAGCAGCGATCCCCGCACCACCCGCAGGAAATGGGTGACGGGGATCGCCGTGCCGATGGCCTGGGCCCAGTCCGGCATGCCGCGGAACGGGAACATGAAGCCCGACAGCAGGATCGACGGCAGCATGTAGAAGAAGCTCATCTGCATGGCCTGCAGCTGGGTCTTCGCCACCGTCGAGATCAGGAAGCCCAGCGCCAGCGAGCCGACGATGAACAGCATCAGCCCGGCGCCCAGCGCGACCCAGCCGCCGCTCATGGGCACGTCGAACAGCACCCGGGCCATCACCAGGATGACCACCGCCTGCAGCACTCCGACCAGCACATAGGGCGCCAGCTTGCCGACCATGACCTCCAGCGGCCGCACCGGCGTCGACAGCAGGCTCTCCATCGTGCCCCGCTCGCGCTCCCGCGCCATGCCCAGCGAGGTCATCATCACCAGCGTCATCGACAGGATCACGCCCAGCAGGCCGGGCACGATATTCCAGGCGGTGATGGCCTCGGGATTGTAGCGCCGGTGCACCACCACCTCGAACGGCGCCGCGCCGGGCGCCCGCGCCGCCAGCGGTCCGGTCAGGTCCCGCGCCAGCGCCTGCGTCGGCAGGCTGGCCAGCGCCGCCACCGCGCCGGAGGTCGCCGACGGATCGGTCGCGTCCGCCTCGACCAGGATCTGGGCCGCATCGCCGCGCACCACCCGCCGGGTGAAGTCGGCCGGGATCACCACCGCGAACTGCACCTCGCCCCGCTCCAGCGCCCGGTCCAGCTCCCGCTGGCTGCGCGCCTGCACGCTGATGTCGAAATAGCCGCTGTTGTTCATCGCCGTCAGGAGCGAGCGCGAGAAGCCGCCGTTGTCCTGAACCAGCACCGCCGTCGGCAGGTGCCGCGGATCGTCGTTGATCGCATAGCCGAACAGCAGCAGCTGCACGATCGGCAACGCCAGGATCATGGCGTAGGTCAGCCGGTCGCGCGTCAGCTGCACGAACTCCTTGGCCATCACGGCCCAGGTCCGGGTCAGGGACAGCATCTCAGGCCGCCCTCCCCTTCCCGGCCTCGATGTCGTGGATCAGCTGGATGAACACATCCTCCAGCGTCGGCCGCGTCTCGGTCCATTTCAGCGGCGGCTTGCGGTAAGGCCGGATCGCCGCCTCCAGCGCCGCGCGGTCGCGACCCGACACGTGCAGCACCGTCCCGAACGGCGCCGCCATCTCCACGCCTGCCAGGCCGCGCAGCTCGCGCGCCAGCCGATCCGCGCCCGCGCCCTCCGCGTGGAAGGTGACCAGCCCGGAGGCGTCGATCACCTCGTCCGCCGTGCCGCGCGCCAGCGTCCGTCCGCCGGCGATATAGGCGATCTCGTGACAGCGCTCGGCCTCGTCCATGTAGTGGGTCGAGACCAGCACGGTCATGCCGTCCGCCGCCAGCGCGTGGATCTCGTCCCAGAAGGTGCGCCGCGCTTCCGGATCGACCCCGGCCGTCGGCTCGTCGAGCAGCAGCAGGTCCGGCCCGTGCAGGGTCGCCGCCGCCAGCGCCAGCCGCTGCTTCCAGCCGCCGGACAGATTGCCGGCCAGCTGCGCCCGCCGCGCCGTCAGCCCCAGCCGGTCCAGCGCCGCCTGCACCCGCTCGCGCCGCCGGTCCAGCTCGTGCACCCGCGCCGTGAACATCAGGTTCTGCTCGATCGACAGGTCTTCGTAGAGCGAGAATTTCTGCGTCATATAGCCGACGCGCCGCTTGATGGCCTGCGACTGGCGCATCACGTCAAAGCCCAGCACCGTGCCCTCGCCACTGTCCGGCGTCAGCAGGCCGCACAGCATCCGCAGCGTCGTGGTCTTGCCCGCCCCGTTCGGCCCCAGGAAGCCGCAGATGCGCCCCCGGTTCACGGTGATGCCGAAGTCCCTGACCGCATGCAGCGACCCGAACGACTTGTTCAGCCCGCGCACGTCGATGACCTTTTCTGAGCCCTCCCCCTCGAGGGGGGAGGGTTGGGAGGGGGTGGAGGCAGGATGCTTCTCGGCGAGTCCGGATGGGCCCAGGCCGTCCTTCGACGACGCCTCTCGCGCCCCCTCCTTCAACGGACTGCCGCCACCCCTACCCCCAACCCCTTCCCCCTCGAGGGGAAGGGGAGTCGATTTGCGCCCCCCACTCATGGGTTTGGTCCGATCGGATCCACATCCACCGGCAGGCCCGGGTTCAGCGTCGCCGCCCCCTCCGGCCGCGCCTCGACGCGATAGACCAGCCGGTCGCGGCTGCCCCGGCTGTACAGCACCGGCGGGGTGAACTCCGGCCGCGGGCTGACCCAGCTGATCCGCGCCCGCCCCGCTTCCGCGCAGCCGTCGCAGCGGAAGGTCACCGTCCGCCCCGGCCGGTAGCGCGCCATCTCCGCCTCGGGCACGAAGAACACCAGCTTGACCTCGCTGTCCGGCAGCAGGGCCAGCACCGGCGTATTGGCCGCCGCCCATTCGCCGGGCCGGTAGAATATCTCCTCGACCCGCGCCGCCGCGGGCGCCGTGGGCGCCAGCTGCCCCAGCCGCGCCTCGGCCTCGTTCAGCCCACCCGCCGCCTGCCGCGCCTGCTGTTCGGCCTGCGCCACCGCGTCCTGCCGGGCGCCCAGCGTCGCAACCTCGCGTCGCCGCCGCACCGCCGCCGTCTGGGCCCGGGCCGCGTCGCGCGCCGCCCTTGCCTGGTCCAGCCGCGCCGGGGCGTAGATGCCGCGCCGCACCAGCGGCTCGATCCGCCCGTACTCCGCCTCCGCCTCACGCTCGGCCGCCAGCGCAGCCTGCAGCTCGGCGTCGAACACCGACAGTTCCTCGGCCCGCTGGCCCTTTCTCAGGTCCTCGGCCCGGGCCTCGGCCGCCCCCACCGCCGCAGCCGCGCTGTCGGCCTGGGCGCGCTGCACCCGCGGGTCGATCAGAAAGGTCCGGCCGCCCGCCGCCACCCGCTGGCCCTCGCGCACATACAGCGCCGCCACCGCGCCCGAGACCGGCGCGGCCAGATAGACCCGCTCGCCTTCTACATAGCCGGTCAGGGTCCGCGCCTCGTCCCCGCGCAGGAACAGCTGCCAGCCCAGCAGCGCCAGCAGTGCGATGGCCCCGAGCGCCACGAACGGCCTGGGGCTCAGCTTCGGACGCGTCATGGCCTCATCCCCTTCAGGACCGTATCCAGATGCTGCCGGGCCAGCGCCGGCACGTCGATGGGCCGCGCGCCGACCGGCTCGAATGTCTCGCGCCACACCATCGACAGGACCATCGGGCCCATCAGGCCAAAGGCGAACAGGCGCGGATCACCCGCCCTCACCTCGCCCCGCGCCTGCGCCGCGGCGATCAGCCCGCTGATCAGCTCCACCCCCGGCTCGACCACCGTCTCGTGCCAGATGGTCGCCAGCTCGGGGTGGTTGCGGCTCTCGGCGATGACCAGCTTGACGACGCCGGTGATGCGCCGGTCCGTGACGACCTTGCCGGCCAGCATGCCCACGCCCGTCCGCACCGCCTCCTCGAACGGCACGGGGGCCGAGGCCAGCCCCTTCACATGCGCGATGTTCGGCGAGATGGCGTCCGTCACGACCGCCCGGAACAGGTCGGCCTTGGTCTCGAAATACAGGTACAGCGCGCCCTTCGACACGCCGGCCCGTTTCGCCACCTCCTCCAGCCGCGCCGCCTGGAAGCCGCGCTCGGCGAACACCTCCAGCGCGGCCGACAGGATTTCAGCCGGCCGGTCGGCTGGTCGGCGGCGGAATTTGGGCTGACCGGCGGGAAGCATCACATCTCTCTGACTGACCAGTCAGTTATTACGACGCCGAAGCCCGGCTGTAAAGCGCCGTTATTTCACCCGCGCCCTCGCCTCCGCTGGACCCCGCCTCGCTGGAATTCTAAGGGAGGCCCCATGACCTCCCCGCTCGACGCCACCCCCGATCCCCTGCTGACGCTGGAGCCGACCCGCCACGCCACCGTGCGCGAGGTCTTCGGCATCGACTCGGACATGACCGTGCCCCTGTTCGCCGGGCGCGACAGCCATGTCCCGGACATCGACGAGGCCTACCGCTTCGACCCGCAAACGACGCTGGCCATCTGCGCCGGCTTCGCCTTCGACCGCCGCGTCATGGTCCAGGGCTATCACGGCACCGGCAAGTCGACCCACATCGAGCAGGTCGCCGCCCGCCTCAATTGGCCGATGGTCCGCGTCAACCTAGACGCCCACGTCAGCCGCATCGATCTGGTCGGCAAGGACGCCATCGTCCTCAAGGACGGCAAACAGGTCACCGAATTCCGTGAGGGCATGCTGCCCTGGGCCATCCAGCGCCCCATCGCCCTCGTCTTCGACGAATACGACGCCGGCCGCCCCGACGTGATGTTCGTCATCCAGCGCGTGCTCGAGGCCCAGGGCCGCCTGACCCTGCTTGATCAGAACCGCGTCATCCGCCCGAACAAATTCTTCCGCCTGTTCGCCACCACCAACACCATCGGCCTCGGCGACACCTCGGGCCTCTATCACGGCACCCAGCAGATCAATCAGGGCCAGATGGACCGCTGGAACATCGTCACCACGCTCAACTACCTCGACCACGACGTCGAGGCCGAGATCGTCGCCGCCAAGGTGCCGGAGTGGTCCGACGCCGAGGGCAGGCGCCGCATCGCCGCCATGGTCCGCGTCGCCGACATGACGAGGAACGCCTTCATGAACGGCGACATCTCGACGGTGATGAGCCCGCGCACCGTGATCACCTGGGCCCAGAACGCGATCATCTTCGCGGGGGACGTCGGCCTGGCCTTCCGCCTGACCTTCCTGAACAAGTGCGACGAGTTGGAGCGCCCGACAATCGCGGAGTTCTACCAGCGCGCGTTCGGGGAGGATCTCCCCGAGGCGGCGACGCGGGTGAAGGTGGGTTAGAATACCAAATTCCGCTCATCCCGGCGAATGCCGGGACCCAGATCACAAATCGCATCCTTGGAAGCGGAACACGCAACCTTTACTTGTCCACGCCACTCGCGCCAGTTCATCTGGGTCCCGGCATTCGCCGGGATGAGCGGTGGAGGGGGCTGTGCGCGACGGGCCGACGGGGTTCTGGGTGTACATTATGGCCAACCGGCGCAACGGGGCCATCTACACAGGCCACACGGACAGCCTCGGTCGCCGTGTCGAGCAGCACCGGAACGGGACTTTCGGCGGCTTCACCAGCCAATATGGCTGCAAGACCTTGGTCTGGGCGGAATGGCACGAGACCCGCACCGGAGCCTTCCGTCGCGAGCGCCGCATCAAAGAATGGCGCCGATCCTGGAAACTGCTCCTGATCGAGGAGCGCAATCCGACCTGGCGGGACATGCTTGAGGACTACCTCCGCTGATCACCCCGCCCCATTCCGCCAAGCCCCCTCCGCCATCTCCCGCGCCGTCTCCCGCACTCCCTCCGGCCAGCCCTCCACCGCCGCGTCGAACGCCGTCCAGTCCCCCGCGAACAGCATCCGCGTCGCCTCCTCGTAGTTCGGCAGATCTCCCGCCATCGCCGTCATGAAGCGGTAGGCCCGCTCCTTCGCCCGGCGCGCCCGCTCCGGCCCCTCGCCGGCCTTCATCTGCGCCTCGACCAGTTTGCGCAGCGCCACCGAAATCCCGCCCGGCTGGGCCGCCAGCCAGTCCCAGTGGCGCGGCAGCAGGGTCACCTCGCGCGCCGTGACCCCAAGCTTCGGCCGCCCCGGCCCGCGCGTCTCGGTCGGGGCCAGCGCCGGACCCAGCCGGGCCCGCGCCTCCCCCACCCCGCCGCGCAGATCGAGGTCGACCACCCGCCCGTCGGCCAGGCTGAACACCAGCGGCCCCTTCCCCGCCGCGGCGGCGGCGTGGAGGGCCGGCAGCGCCCGGTGCAGCGGCCGGGGAGCGACGATCCGGTCCGCGCCGACGAAGGCGACCACGGGCAGGTCTGACGGAACGGACATGAAGAATAGCTCCAGGCGGCGATCATGCGACCGCGTTTGACGTAGCGGGCCTCCATACTCTCGCTCGCGAGATCGGGGGCGGAGATGGAGATGCGGAATTCAGGTGGACTCGATAGACTCTGCACACCGTGTTTTCCGGTTTCTACCCGGGTAGAACCCGTTGGATCCCGCAGACTCTGCAGACTCCGCCCACGGCATTTCCCGGGTTTTACCCGGGTAAAACCTGCCCGTCAATATTACCCGGGTAAAACTATCTGCGCGCCGCTGTCGCAGGCCCGGAACTCCCGTCACGGCCATGCGCTAAGCGGGCGACCCTCCCCCATCCGCATCGAAGGAGCTCCCCATGACCGACCAGCGTATCGAAGGCGCCGCAACCCGGGCCGAGGCCCAGGTCCAGAACGGCCTCGGCCGCATGACCGGGGACAGCAAGCTGCAGCTCGACGGCAAGCTGAACGAGGTGAAGGGCAAGGCACTGGACGCCTACGGCCGGGTCATCGACGGCCTCGACGGACTCGTCGCCAAGGCGCCGGCCCAGTACCAGGGCCGCGCCCGCCAGGGCCTCGACTTCGCCCGCCGCAAGCCGCTGCTGACCACCGGCATCGTCGCCGGCCTGGCCGTGCTGCTCAGCGGCATGGGTCGCCGCCGCCGCTAGGCCGCCCCCGACCTGGCAGGAAAAAGGCCCGGGCGTCCTCGCCCGGGCCTTCTTTCGTTTGCGCGAGACAGCGGCCGCTAGTCGACCACCTGGTCCTCCGCCCGCGCCGCCTTCACCTGGGCCCCGGTGGAAGGCGTGATGTCGAAGGCGATCTTCCCGTCCTTCAGCTCGACCTTCACATGCCCGCCGCGGGTCAGACGCCCGAACAGGATGTCGTCGGCCAGCGGCTTCTTGATGGTCTCCTGGATGACCCGGGCCAGAGGCCGCGCGCCATACAGTTCGTCGAAGCCGTTCTTGGCCAGCCAGTCGTTGGCCTCGTCGGTCAGCTCGATGGTGATGTTGCGGTCCGCCAGCTGGGCTTCCAGCTGCAGGATGAACTTGGTCACCACCGACCGGATCGTCTCGGCGTCCAGCGCCTTGAACGCCACGATGGCGTCGAGGCGGTTGCGGAACTCCGGCGCGAACAGCCGCTGGATGGCCTTTTCGTCCTCGCCCTCGACCTTGCCGCGGCCGAAGCCGATGGCCGCCCGCGCGTTGTCCGCCGCCCCGGCGTTGGTGGTCATGATCAGCACCACGTTGCGGAAGTCGACCTTCTTGCCGATGGCGTCGGTCAGCTGGCCGTTGTCCATCACCTGCAGCAGGATGTTGTAGACGTCCGGGTGGGCCTTCTCGATCTCGTCCAGCAGGACGACGGCGTGGGGGTGCTGGTCGACGGCGTCGGTCAGCAGGCCGCCCTGGTCATGGCCGACATAGCCCGGAGGCGCGCCGATCAGACGGCTGACGGTGTGCCGCTCCATGTATTCCGACATGTCGAAGCGCAGCATCTCGATACCCAGCGTGGACGCCAGCTGTTTGGCCACCTCCGTCTTGCCGACCCCGGTGGGGCCGCTGAACAGGAAGGCGCCGATCGGCTTCTGCGGATCGCGCAGACCGGCCCGGGCCAGCTTCATGGCCGCCGAGACTTGCTCGATCGCCGCCGACTGGCCGAACACGACCCGGTTCAGGTCGCGTTCCAGCTCGCGCAGCCCCTCGGTGTCGGACTTGGAGACCGACTTCGGCGGGATGCGGGCCATGCGGGCGATGACGGCCTCGACCTCCTTCTGGCCGATGACCTTCTTGCGCTTCGATTCCGGCAGCAGCATCTGCGACGCCCCCGCCTCGTCGATGACGTCGATGGCCTTGTCCGGCAGCTTGCGGTCCGTCATGTACCGCGCCGACAGTTCCACCGCCGTGCGGATCGCGGCGTCGGTGTAGCGCAGCTTGTGGTGGCCTTCGTAGGAGGTCTTCAGCCCCTTCAGGATCTTGATCGTGTCGTCGACCGTGGGTTCGTTGACGTCGATCTTCTGGAAGCGGCGGGCCAGCGCCCGGTCCTTCTCGAAATGCTGGCGGTACTCCTTGTAGGTCGTCGAGCCCATGCAGCGCAGGCTGCCCGAGGCCAGCGCCGGCTTCAGCAGGTTGGACGCATCCATGGCCCCGCCCGAGGTCGCCCCCGCCCCGATCACCGTATGGATCTCGTCGATGAACAGGATGGCGTTGTCGTGCGTCTCCAGTTCCTTGACGACCTGCTTCAGCCGCTCCTCGAAGTCGCCGCGATAGCGGGTGCCGGCCAGCAGCGCCCCCATGTCGAGGCTGTAGATGGTCGCGCCTTCCAGCACGTCCGGCACCTCGTGGTTGACGATCTTGCGGGCCAGGCCCTCGGCGATGGCGGTCTTGCCGACGCCCGGGTCGCCGACCAGCAGCGGATTGTTCTTCGTCCGCCGGCACAGGATCTGGATGGCGCGGTCGACCTCGGCCTGACGGCCGATCAGCGGGTCGATCTTGCCGTTGCGCGACTTCTCGTTGAGGTCGACGCAATAGGCCTCCAGCGCCTCGCCGCCGGTCTTGGCGGCGGCCGCGTCCTCGGCATCCTCCGGGCTGGCGCCGGCGCGGGCGGGTCGCGTCTCGCCGCCGGCCTTCTTGGCGATGCCGTGGGCGATGAAGTTGACCGCGTCGTAGCGGGTCATGTCCTGCTCCTGCAGGAAGTAGGCGGCGTGGCTCTCGCGCTCGCTGAAGATGGCGACCAGCACATTGGCGCCCGTGACCTCCTCGCGGCCCGAGCTCTGGACGTGGATGACCGCGCGCTGGATCACGCGCTGGAAGCCTGCCGTCGGCTTGGCGTCCTCGCCGTCGGAGGTGGCCAGGGCCGCCAGGTCGGTGTCGACATACAGGGTCAGCGCCGTCTTCAGGCTGACCAGGTCGACGTTGCAGGCGGTCATGACATTGGCCGCATCCGGGTCGTCGACCAGGGCGAGCAGCAGGTGTTCGAGAGTGGCGTACTCGTGCCGGCGCTCGTTCGCATAGTGGACGGCGCGGTGCAGTGTCTCTTCGAGAGGACGCGAAAATGAGGGCATTGGAAGGTTCCTCTCAGTCCTTTTCCATCGTGCATTGCAGCGGGTGCTGGTGACGGCGCGCCGTCTCGACCACCTGGGCGACCTTGGTTTCGGCCACTTCGTAGGTGAAGACGCCGCAGACCCCCACGCCATGCTGGTGCACATGCAGCATGATGCGGGTCGCGTCCTCGCGGCTCTTCTGGAAGAACCGCTCCAGCACGTAGACGACGAATTCCATCGGCGTGTAGTCGTCGTTCAGGATCAGCACCCGGTACAGCGAGGGCTTCTGAAGCTTCGGCTTTGTTTCGGTGACGGTGGCGGCCCCGAGGCCCCCTTCCTGATCACCGGCCTTACGTGACGGCGGCATTCGTTGTCCGTGTTTGGGGAGTCGATGGACAGATAGGGAATGATGGCCTGATTTGAAGCGGCGTCCAGTCACACGTTGCGTGACAGGCGCGCCTCACCTCGGGCGCGCCCGAAAGATGAAATGCGAAAAGGCCCCGGCGTTCCCGCCGGGGCCTTCGCAGGCTTACTGATACGCTTACTGAGGAGGCAGGTCGCCTTAGCGGGCGGCCTGGAACTTCTCGACCGAGGCGGTGACGCGCTCGTTGATCGGCTTGAAGCTGTCCTTGACCGAGGCGGTGAACACGTCGGTCATGCGGGTCACTTCGGCCAGATAGGCTTCGGCGGCCGACTTGGCCCAGTTGGTCTGCAGCTCGAGGGCTTCCTGGATCGAACGCGCCTGGGCCAGCGACTGGGCGGCGGCGACGCCGTCTTCCCAGGACTTCTTGCCGTAGGCGACGGTCTGGGCCGACAGGGCCTCGACGCCCTTCTGGGCGGCGGTGGCCGAGGCGACGACCGCCTCGAGGTTCTTCTTGCCCTCGGCGTTCAGCTCGGTCAGGCCGGCGACCGACTTGTCGGCGGCTTCACGGAAAGCCTGAGCGCCGGCGGCCTGGATCTTCTCGGCCTGGGCCTGGGCCTTCTCGGCCGAAGCCTTGACCTGGGCGGTGGCGGTTTCGACGGTCTTCTTGACGTTCACGGTTTCGGCGCTGTCGGCCATGGTATCTCTCCTGAACCTGTCGCGGCCCTGCCGCTTGTGATGATTTTCGCGGCAGGATCCCACCGCGATGGACAGCTATATGGTGCAACTGCGAACAAACGTCAAGAAGATTTTGTGCGCTGCACAATGGCAGCTCCGCGCCTCGCGTGCGCCTGACAGGAGAGGCCGCTTCACAATTCCGTTGACCGCTTGTTTACCCTCACGAAACCCCGATGACGCATGTTAGCCTTTCGTCAGCGTCGCGTGGTGGGGCCGCCGTCGCGCTTAATGTATGAGGCCTGCGCTTGCCGATCTTCGCCCTGATCCGCCGTGGTTTGCTGTCGCTGGTGCTGGTGGTTTCGCTGCTCGTGGTCCCCACCACGCCGCCAGCGGTCGCCCTGCCGGCCGACAATCCCCGCTACGCGGCCATCGTGGTCGATGCGGAAACCGGCGAGGTCCTGTTCGCCCGCCACGCCGACAGCCGGCGCTATCCGGCGTCGATCACCAAGGTGATGACGCTCTACCTTAGCTTCGAGGCGCTCGCCGAGGGCAAGGTGAAGCTGGACGACGTCATCACCGTCTCCCCCCGCGCCGCCAGCCAGCCGCCCTCCAAGCTGGGCCTTGCGGCGGGCCAGACCATCACGCTCGACGACGCGATGAAGGCCACCGCGGTGCGCAGCGCCAACGACATGGCCATGGCCATCGCCGAGCACGTCGGCGGTTCGCAGGACCGGTTCGCCGCCCAGATGACGCTGAAGGCCCGCGAACTGGGCATGACCCAGACCCGCTACGTCAACCCGAACGGCCTCCCCGACGCCCGCCAGATCACCTCGGCCCGAGACCTGGCCATCCTCGCCCGCGCCGTGATGCGGGATTACCCGCAGTACTACCGCTATTTCGGGCTGCACGACTGGACCTATCAGGGCCGTCTGTACCGGAACACCAACGGTCTGCTCGCCCAGGGCGGCGGCTACGACGGAATGAAGACCGGCTACATCCGGGCCTCGGGCTTCAATCTCATGGCCTCGGCGGTGCGCGACGGACGCCGGCTGATCACCATCGTCCTCGGCGGCCAGAAGGTGGCCAGCCGCAACGCCCACGTCGCCGAGCTGATGGACACCGGGTTTGAGGTCGAGCGCCTGCGCCGCTCCGGCCAGCCCATCCAGGTCGCCCAGACCTTCTTCGAGCAACGTGGCTTCGGCATCGGCTCGGACAACTCCGGCCCCGTGGAATACGCATCCGCCGCCGATGACAGTGACGAAGAGGGCGGGACCGCCGTCAGCTACGCCTCCCTGCCGGCGCCGCCTCCCCAGCCATCGCGGGTGACGCCGGCCCCGTCCGAAGGCCGCACCGTCGCTTCGCTCATGCGCGCCGAAGGGCCGTCGGACGTCACCGCCTCCCTCAACGGCGCCCCTACGGCGCGGACCGCGCCCTCCCGCCCGCCGGCGCGCGAGACCGCACGCGAGGCCGCGGGGCGCTGGGCCGTCCAGGTCGGCGCCTTCCGCGACGAGACCGTGGCCCGAAACTGGCTGACCGAGGTCAACCGCCGCTTCCGAAGCCAGTTCAGCTCGGCCGAACGCACGGTCCAGAACGCCGAAGGCTGGTACCGCTCGCGCTTCACCGGCATGAGCGAACAGGCCGCCCAGGCCGCCTGCGCCGCCCTCGCTGAACGCCGCGTCACGTGCATGGTCGTCAGGCCGCAGTAGACGTCGCCTTCCAGCCTTGCCCGCCGGCCCCTTTTCCCCTATACGCGCCGCCTTTCCAGGGCTTCGGTCCTGACGCGGAGTTCCAAAGGGTTCGGGAAGTCATTCCGGCCGCCGCTTCAGGATCCATCGTGGGAGAGGACTTACCCGGTCCCCTCGCGCCGACGCCCTACAAGGGAGAACACCGCATGGCTCTTTACGAGCACACGGTCATGTCGCGCCAGGACATCAGCGCGCAACAGGCCGAAGCGCTGAACGACACCATCAAGGGCTTGATCGAGCAAGGCGGCGGTTCCGTCGCCAAGATCGAGTACTGGGGTCTGCGCAACCTGACCTACCGGGTCAAGAAGAACCGCAAGGCGCACTATTCGCTGCTCGCCGTCGACTGCCCGCCCGCCGCCATGGCCGAGGTCGAGCGTCAGCTGTCGATCAACGAGGACGTGCTGCGCTGGCTGACCGTCCGCGTCGAGGAACTCGACCTGGAGCTGTCGCCGCTGCTGGCCCGCCGCGAGCGTGAACGCGAACGTGAGCGCGAGCGCACGCCGCGCGAAGACGCCGTCGAAGCCGAATAAGGAAACCGGAACATGACCGACACCACCGCTCCCTCGCCGGGCGCGCCGGCCGGCTCCGGCCCGGCCCGCCGTCCCTTCTATCGCCGCCGCAAGGTGTGCCCGTTCTCCGGCGCCAACGCCCCGAAGATCGACTACAAGGACGTCAAGCTCCTGCAGCGCTACATCTCCGAGCGCGGCAAGATCGTTCCTTCGCGCATCACGGCCGTCTCCCAGAAGAAGCAGCGTGAACTGGCCAAGGCCATCAAGCGCGCCCGCTATCTGGCCCTCCTGCCCTATGTGGTGAAGTAAGATGAAGGTCGTTCTGCTTGAACGCGTCGAGAATCTCGGCGCCATCGGCGACGTCGTGTCCGTCAAGGACGGCTTCGCCCGTAACTTCCTTCTGCCGCGCGACAAGGCCCGTCGGGCCACGTCGGCGAACCTGAAGGCCTTCGAACTCGACCGCGCCGCCATCGAGGCCCGCAACGAGAAGAACAAGGCCGAAGCGCAGAAGGTCGCCGACAAGATCGACGGCCAGACCTATGTCATGATCCGCCAGGCGGGTGAGACGGGTCAGCTGTACGGATCGGTCGCCGGTCGCGACGTCGCCGAGGCCGTCCAGGCCGAAGGCGGCAAGGTCGAGCGCTCGCAGGTCGTGCTCAACACCGCGATCAAGACCCTGGGTGTCCACGAAGTGCTGGTCCGCCTGCACGCCGAGGTCACCGCCACGGTCAAGATCAACGTGGCCCGTTCGGCCGACGAGGCCGAGCGCCAGGCCAAGGGCGAGGACGTGATCAAGTCCGCCTACGACCAGGACCGCGCGGAAGCGATGGAAGCGGCCCAGGACATGATCGCCGGCGGCGCCGGCCAGCAGGAAGGCCTCGGTTCGGAAGCCTGAACCCGGTCAGCTCGCTGAACAGCGATGAAGGGCGCGTCCTGCCGGGCGCGCCCTTTTTCCATTCCGGAGCGACGACCGTTGCCATGAGGCCGCTCCCGACCTAACTGGGCGCCGGAGGCCCATGACGATGATCCGATCCGCCCTCGCCCTTGCCCTGGTCATGGCGCTGAGCCCGATCGCCGCCTCCGCCCTGGCGCAGACCCGGCCCATGACCGTGCGTGAATTCCTCGCCACCGCCAACCAGCTGCCTCAGAACGCCACGGCCGTGCTCCGGCCCGAAGGCCGCCGCCTGGTCGATGAAGTCAGCCGGGCCGTACACGCGGTGCGGAACGAGCAGACCGCCGCAGTCGCCGCCGGTCGCCGCCCGGCCTACTGCATTCCGGCCCGCGGGACGGGCATCACCCCCGAGGGTCTGCTGGCCCGGTTCAAGGCGCTTCCGGCGCGCCGCCAGGACATCAGCGTGACCCAGGCGATCCGCGAGTGGATGGTCGAGCGACATCCCTGCCCCGCCTGATCCACCGCTGATCTGTCAGGCCTTTTCGGCCCATCCACAGGGGTGTCCCCGTTCATCTGACGGGCAGGCGACTTTTCCGTCCGATTCCGACGTATCGGGAGGTTATGCCTTCGCCGATGAACGCCCTCGCCCCCGTCTCCTTCCCCTCGCCGATGGACCCGTCGTCCATCCCGTCCCTGCCCCACAACCTCGAGGCGGAACAGGCGCTGCTGGGCAGCCTGATGTTCGACAATGCGGTGTTCGAGCGCCTGTCGGACCGGCTGCGCGGCAGCCATTTCTACGAGCCCTTCCACCAGCGCCTCTACGACGCCATCGAGGATCACGTCCGCCAGGGCCTGCTGGCCGAGCCGACCATCCTGATGGAGCGGTTCAAGCAGGATCCGGCCTTCCAGGAGTTCGGCGGCCTTCGCTACCTCGCCGACCTCGTCGACCGCGCCCCTCCCGGCGCCAACGCCCCCGACTACGCCCGCGTCGTCTATGACCTGGCCCTGCGCCGCGACCTGATCCGCATCGGCGGCGAGATCATCAAGGAGGCGCCACAGCCGGAAACGGCCGCCATCGACCAGATCGAGAGCGCCGAACAGCAGCTCTACAACCTGGCGGAAACCGGCAAGCCGTCGTCCGGCTTCGTCAGCTTCTCGACCGCCCTGTCCGGCGCCGTGCAGATGGCGGCCGAGGCCTATCAGCGCGACGGCAAGCTGGCCGGCCTGGCCACCAATCTGGACGACCTCGACCAGAAGCTTGGCGGCCTGCACCCGTCGGACCTCCTGATCCTCGCGGGCCGCCCCTCGATGGGCAAGACCGCGCTGGCCACCAACATCGCCTTCAACGTCGCCCGCAACTACCGCTGGGAGCCGACGCCCGAGGGCCGCAAGACCGTCTCCGGTGGCGTGGTCGCCTTCTACTCGCTGGAAATGTCGGCCGAGCAGCTGGCCATGCGTATCCTCGCCGACGCCTCGGGCGTCTCGTCGGACAAGCTGCGCAAGGGCGAGATCGACGCCGCCGACTTCGGCAAGATTCGCGACGCAGCCGTCGAGATCGGCGAGAGTCCGCTGTTCATCGACGCCACCGGCGGCCTGTCGATGTCCAAGCTGGCGGCCCGCGCCCGGCGGCTGAAGCGGATGGAACACGGCCTCGACCTGATCGTCGTCGACTACCTGCAGCTGATCACGACCGGAGAGTCCAACAGCCAGAAGAACCGCGTGCAGGAGGTGTCCGAGATCACCGGCGGGCTCAAGGCTCTGGCCAAGGAGCTCAGCGTGCCGATCATCGCCCTGTCGCAGCTCTCGCGTCAGGTCGAACAGCGCGAGGACAAACGGCCCCAGCTGTCCGATCTGCGGGAATCCGGCTCGATCGAGCAGGACGCCGACTGCGTCATGTTCGTCTACCGCGAGAGCTACTACCTCGGTCGCGCCGAACCGCGCGAGGGCACCGAAGAGCACCTCAAATGGCAGGAGGACATGGACCGCCTCAAACACCAGGCCGAGGTCGTCATCGGCAAGCAGCGCCACGGCCCGATCGGGATCGTCAAACTGTCCTTCGACGCCGACACGACCCGCTTCGGCAATCTGGCTCACGACGGGCGCTATCCCCAGTCATACGACTGAGGCCACACAGCGTCAGGTTGACTCTCCGGCCAATTCGGGCGGAATGAGCAGGGATCTGCCGCCCCGCCCGGGCGGCCGTTGGGGGGAATCCATGCGTAAAACTGCAATCTGCGCGCTCGCCGCGCTGTCTCTGGGCGCGTGCGTCTCGTACCAGCCGGTCCCGAACGCCCGGCCGCTGAACGCGCAGCACATCGAGGCCATGGGCCCGACCCCCGTCGTCCTGGCCGAGAACAACAGCGGCGTGATGAAGAGCTGGGTCCGGCAGGACTCCTCCGCTGCGGCGGCCTCGCAGGGAATACTGGGGGTGCTGGTCGGCGCCGCCATGGACGGCATCATGAACTACGCCCCGTCGCGCCGCGCCCGTCGCGCCGCCGACGAACTGGCCGAGGTGATGCCGGCCCGGACCCTGACCGATTCCCTGGTCCGGCATTTCAACGGCCAGCTCACCTCTGGCGAGCCTGGCGCCGGCGTGACCGTGTCGGAAGTCCGCACGGTCCAGAAGCTGACATCGCCCGGCGTCGCCGACGACGCCCTCGAGGTGGCGACCGCCTATCTGCTGTCCGAGGACGCCACCACCCTGCAGGTATCCGCGACCCTGACCTACCAGAACGCCGGCATCCCCTATGTCACGCCCTACACCTTCGAGGGCGAGCCGCCGGCGGGCGAGCTCACCGGGCCGCTGTACCGGAACAGCTTCACCTACAGCTCGCGCCAGCTGCCGGTGCCGGTGCTGACGCCCGAGCTGCGCCAGCGCCTGATCGCCTCCATCGAGGACAACCACCGCGACGAGGCGGGGGTCCTTCCCGCGGAAGGAACCGACGGCTTCAAGTCGATGACCCGCGAGTTGGCCGAGGCCCGGGACGACCGGCTGACCAAGGGCGAGATCGCGATCTTCCTGGCGCGCGAGTGGACCCGGGATGACGGCGCCCTGCTCCGCGCCGAGATCGACAACGCCCACGCCTTCATCGCCAAGTACGCGGTGCTCGACATCAACCGCACGGCGATCCCCAGCCTGACCGGCGTCGACGAATTAGTGGAGACCCTGCCCGACGGCCGCACGGTCCGCCGCGGCGGGCCCGGGATCACGGCCGGCTCCTATGTGTCCCTGCCCGGCGAGGTGTCGGACTTCGTCACCTACGGCAATGCGGCGGCGATCGCCGAGGTCAACGAGACCCGCACCCGGAACATCCAGGAAGCGGCGCGGGCCGCCGCCCGTAGCGGACGGTGAGACTCGCGCGCCTCAGCCTCGCCGCGCTCGGCCTGACGCTCCTCGCCGGATGCGTCAGCGACCCGGGCTACGCCCCCATCGATCCGGCGGCGAGGCGCTATTTCGGCTATGCCGACACGCCCAATGGCGCGGGCGGCTACACCATCCGCGTGGTGCTGCCCGAGGGCGTCGAGGATCCGAAATCGGCCTTCGCCCATTGGGAGCGGCGGGCGGCGGAGCTGTGCGGTCCCGCCGGCTATCGCAAGCAGCTGCACACCGCCAGGCGCAACATGATGATGATGCCCGGCTACACGCCGACCGGCTACAGCTACGAGGTGCTGGGCGACGCGTGGTGCAGCGATCCGGCGATGGCCCCGGCCGAACCCGCTGCGGTTCCGACCGCCCCGGCCGCATAGGCCTCGGCTAGCGCAACTCCACCCGGCGCGCGCCCGACGGGATCGCCAGCTCCGATCCGTTCCAGCGCGCGTCCCGTCCGTCGATCCGCACCCGCCCCGGCGGCGCCTCGCCCGCCGGCCACTGCAGCACGAAGCCGCCCGGCGGCGTCGCCCGCCCGTCCAGCGTCAGCACATAGCCGTCCCCGTCCCCGTCCGCGCGCAAATTGTAGGTCAGCGGCCCATAGGGCGTGCGCAGGTTCGTCACCCCGACCCCCTCGCCTTCCAGCCAGGTCAGCGGCGCCCCCGCCGCCAGCACCAGGGCATGGTCCCGGTCGCGTTCGTAGGCCAGCAGGTCCAGGGCCGAGCGGATGTAGTCCGAACTGACCCAGGCGTGGGGCATGTCGCCGATGAAGCGCGGCTCGCGCCTGTCGCGACCGACCACCTCGGCCCAGCCATTCCAGGCCCGCGGCCGCACGTCGGCGAAGTAGAAGTCGAGCGCCCGCAACGCCTCGTCGCGCCGCCCCAGCCGCACCAGCGCCCCGACGTTGCGCAGTTCGTAGGGCGTATAGTCCCGCCACGTCTGCCGGTTCTCCTGCCGGGCCGTGAAATTCTCCCACCATTTGTCGAAGGTGCCCTGCAGAAGGTCCGGCGGCAGGTCATCGGTCAGCCCGGCCGGTGACAGGCCGATGGTCGTGGAGGTGGCGTCGAAATCGCCCCGGTCCGCGGCGCCGGCGATCCAGTCGATGCCGTGCACCCGCGCCGTCGCCGCGATCGAGGCCATGACGTCGGCCTTGAACTCGGCCTCCGACGCCCGGAACCGCGCCGCCGCCGCCTCCTCGCCCAGGGTCTCGGCGATGAACACGGCGTCGCGGTAGCCCAGCAGCCCCCAGAAGTCGTCCCAGTAGGAGTAGGCGGGCCTGTCGGAATAGCCCTCGTGACTGATCGTCGGCGGCAGCAGGCCGAACAGGTGCCGTTTGTCCGACGCCTGGAACTCCGCCGTCCGGGTCGAGGCGCGCAGCTCGTCCATGTAGCGGATCGCGCCCTGCACCTGTGGCCAGACCTCGCGCAGCAGGGCCTCGTCGCCCGTGTACCGATACGTTTCCGCGGCGAGGAAGATGAACTCGCCGTGGCTGTCGTTCTCGGGCACCGGATCGGCGCCCCGGCCGTCAGCGCAGCACGGCACCTTGCCGTTGTCGAACACCAGCGGCGCGAACCAGCGCAGATAGTCCGCCGACAGGCCGGCGTGCCCCAGCCGGTTCAGCCCCTCGGCCATCATCGCGCCGTCGCGAATCCAGCTGCGGTTATAGCTGCGCGTGCCCGGCTGCAGGATCGGCCCCTGCCGCGACATCAGCATGTGCGCCAGCGAGCTGCGCATCACATCCTCGATCCGCTGCTGGCTATCGGGCAGTGTCAGGTCGAACCGGTCCAGCTTCTCTCGCCACGACAGCGCCACCGCCGACTGCACCTCGTCGAGCATGCCCTCGACGGTCCCGGCCTCCCCAGGCAGGGGAGCCAGGGCGCCGCTCATCGGCGCGACCCATGCGACCTGCCGCGTCTGTCCGGGCTGAAGCTCGATCTCGTAGATCAGCGCACCCGCCGCCAACCCGGCGTCGGACACGACGAGACGCTGGCCCGGCGGACGCCGACGCGCCGCATCCGCCAGCAGGCTGTGCGGGTCGGCGCCGGTCGCGAAGGTGGAGGCGGCCACGGCGTCCACAGGCATCAGGGAGCGGATGCGAATGGCGTCGTTGAGCACCAGCTCCTGTCCCGTCCAGTCGACCTGCCGGATCGGTCCCACCCCGCCGGGCGTCGTCAGGAACTGCACGGGCCCGTTGACCTGGAACGGCCGCGCCATCAGGCCCAGGGTGATGACCCTGCGCTCGCCGGTCAGATTGGTCAGGTAGTAGCGGCCGAACAGCCGCGGGTTCTCCGGCGTGCCCTCGGCGAAGGTCTCGATCTTCAGGCTCCAGCCATCGCCGGTCCAGGTGACCTCCGGCATCGGCAGGTCGTCGCCCAGCAGGCCCTGGGTGATGTTCACGTCCGCCCAGGTCACCACCCGCCCGTTGTCGACGACGAACGGTTCGACCGAGGGCCCGCCCCTGCGCAGCTCGATCGCGCCGTCCTCGCCCATCAGGGCGCTCTCGCCACCGCCGTCGACGCCGACCAGGGTCCAGTAGGGCTGCTCGCCGTGGAAGCCGCGCGGATACAGCCCGCGCCGGCTCTCGGCCGCCACCGCCAGCATGAAGCTGGTCGCCGTCTCGCCGAACGACAGGGGCTCGATCTCGAGGGCGTTCAGCGCATAGGCGTTCGCCGCCGCCTGTCCCAGCCGCTGCCCGGCCCCCGCCTGCCCGACCACGCCGCCCTCGTCGCGCGGGGTCAGCAGGTCCAGCCGCAGCCAGCGCGCCGAGGCCTCGGGCGTGCGCAGCCAGTCGACGCCGCCATTGCCCCCGCTCACCGCCGTCAGTTCGCGCCACTCCCGTCCATCCGGCGAGGCCATCAGCCGGTAGTCCGAAGCCGCCATCCGCTCTGCCCAGCGCAGCGTCACGCCGCCGAACTCGCGTTCGTAGCCGAGGTCCAGCGTCAGGCTCTGCGCGCCGCCGCCGGTCGTGCGCCATGCGGTCGCAGGATCGTCGTCGACCGCCCGGGCCGCGACGTTCAGCCCATCCTCGCTTGTCGCGCTCGCCAGCGGCCGGGGCGGCACGCCGGGTTCGGGGGGCAGAGCGCGCAGCTCCAGCTGGTCGACTTCGATCCAGCCCTTGCCGCCCTCCCCGGCCGTGACCACGAATTCGATCCGCTCCGCGCCGCGGAAGGTCCGGTCCGGATTCGGTCCCCACGCCCAGGCGATCTGGCGCTTCTTGATGGTGTAGCGAGTCCACTCCGCATTGGCCCTGAAGCCGCGGATCTGGCGCCAGTGGACGTTGTCGCCCGAGGCGTCGACGAATTTGATCTCCAGCGTGTTCGGCTGCATCTCGCCGCGCAGCCAGAAGCTGATCTCGTAGTTGTCGGGAACCTGCAGGTCGATCGCCCGCGTCGCGAAGGCGTAGCCGGAGACGCCGTTGAAGTCGTAGTCCAGCCGCATCGCCTTGCCCTCGCGGCCGGCCACGGAACTGATCTCCGACGACACGTCCGTCGACGCGTCGGCCGACCACGGCGCCAGCGTCTCGAACGGATCGAGCACGCGCGGTGCCTGGGCGTGAGCCGGGGCTCCGAACACCAGGACGGCGGCGGCTGCGAAGGCGGCGATGATGCGCCGGAGCGGGCTCATCCCTTCACACTGCCCGCGAGCATGCCGCGGATGTAGTAGCGCTGCAGGGCGAGGAAGAGGATCAGCACCGGCGCGACGGTGATCACCGCCCCGGCCATCATCATCTCGATGTCCTGCACGTGCTCGCGCGACAGCGCCGCCAGCGCCACCGGCAGCGTATAGTTCGACTGGTCGGTCAGGATGATCAGCGGCCACAGGAAGTCGTTCCAGCTGCCGAGGAAGACGAACAGCGCCAGGGTCACGATGATCGGCTGCAGCGTCGGCAGCACCACACGACGGAAGATCTGCCCCTCGCTTGCGCCGTCGATCCGCGCCGCCTCCAGCATCTCGTCCGGGATCGACAGCGAATACTGCCGGACCAGGAACAGGCCGAAGATCGAGGCCAGCCACGGCACCAGCGCCCCGGCATAGGTGTTCACCAGCCCCATGCCCTTCAGCATGAGGAACAGCGGCAGGGTGCCGATCTGCGCCGGCACCACCAGCGCCGCCACCAGCAGCTGGAACACCCGCTCCCGGCCCTTGAAGCGCAGCTTGGCGAAGGCGTAGCCCGCCGGAACGGTGAACAGCAGCGCCAGTCCCGTCGCCAGCGTCGCCAGGGCGAAGCTGTTCCACAGATACCGCCCCATGCCCTGGGTCACGAACAGGTCGCGGTAGTGCTCCAGCGTCCACGTCCTCGGCAGCAGTGGCGGCGGGAAGGTCGCCGCCTCCCCCGTCGACATGAAGCTGACCGACAGCATCCACAGCAGCGGGAACAGCACCACCAGCGCAATGAAGGCAACGGCGGCGTTCAGCAGCAGGGCGCGGATGCGGCGGGCGCTCATTCGTAGGCTCCCATCCGCTTCGCCACCGCTAGCTGCACCAGCGTCACCGCCAGGATGCAGACGAACAGGATGAAGGCCACGGCGCTGGCGGAGCCGAGATTCCACCATTTGAAGCCCTCTTCGTACATGAAGTAGAGCACCGTCACGGTCGACTGGGCCGGCCCGCCCTGGGTCATCACATAGGGCTCGGCGAACAGCTGGAAGAAGCCGGCGACCGAGATGATCGACACCAGCAGCAGGGTGGGCGCGATGGCCGGCAGGGTGACGTGCACGAACCGCTTCCACGCCCCCGCCCCGTCGATGCGCGCCGCCTCGTACAGGTCGTCCGGCACGGTCTGCAGGACGGCGAGGAAGATCAGCATGTTGTAGCCGAAGATCTTCCACACCACGAACATCAGAATGGCCGGTATCGAGGTCTCCGGCTGGCCCAGCCAGTCGACTGGCGGCAGGCCGACGCTGGAGATGGCCCAGTTGATCACGCCGTAGCGGGTGTGCAGCAGGTAGTTCCACAGCACCGCCGTGGCCACCAGCGTGGTCACATAGGGGGCGAAGAACATCACCCGCCACAGCGGCCGCCACTTCACCACCCGGGCGTTGAGGATCACCGCCGCCGCCAGCGATGCGGCGATCGACAGCGGCACGCCCAGCACGGCGAACAGGCCCGTGTTCTTCATCGCGCCCCAGAACAGCGGATTGGCGAACAGCCGCTCGTAGTTCTGCAGGCCGACGAAGCGGACGTTGCCGAGGTCGGCCAGGGCGTAGATATCGAAGTCGGTCAGGCTCAGCAGCAGGGCCGCGAACACCGGAATGGCGAAGAACACGCCGATGGCGATCAGCGCCGGCGCCACGAAGCCCCAGGCCGCCCGTTCGCGGGCGCGCGCACCCCCCGGACGACGGCGCGGCAGGGCGGCCGCCTCGGCCTCGGCCTTGGCCATGTTCAGCCGGACGTCGGTCATGCCCGGCCCCGTTCCATCATCCAGCGGCGCTTTTCCAGCAGCCGGTCGGCGCGGCGGTCGATTTCAGCGCCGGCGGCCTCGGGAGTGTATTCGCCGCGCACCATCCGCTCGGCGACGATCTGCATCTCGGTGACGATCCGCTCCCACTCCGGCACCTTGGGCACGGCCTCGGCGCGCGACAGCTGGCCCTTGAAGGCGGCGATGTACGGATCGTTGGCGACCGACGGCGTGGCCCAGGCGCTCTCCCGCGCCGGCAGGTCGCCGGTGATGACGTTGAACCGGGCCTGCACCGCCGGATCGGACAGGTAGCGGACCAGCTTCCACGCCGCCTCCTGGCGCGGCGACGAGCGATAGACCACCAGCGACGACCCGCCCGGCGCCGAGGCGCCCGGCCCGTTCGGCCCCGGCACGCCCGCGGTCATCCAGCGGGTCTCCGGCTTCAGCCGGTTCCTGAACTCGCCGATGGTCCACGGCCCGGAGAAATAGAAGCTGAACCAGCCGCGCTCGAACTCGGTCCAGACGTTGGAGATCTGCGCCGCCGACGCCACAGGCGCGAGGCCCTCGTCGAACAGGCTCTTGTAGAAGGCCAGGGCCGCGACGAACGACGGGCTGGAGAAATTGCCGCGCGTATCCTCTTCGCGCAGCAGCGGCGCCTCGCCCTGCAGGCCGAAGCTCAACAGCTGTTCGAACTCGTTGAGCGGCAGAAGCACCGCATATTTGTCCTCGCCCACGAGCCGCTTGACCGCATGCATGGCCTGTTTCCAGCCAGCCCAGGTCGGCGGCACGGCGCCGTAGCCTGCCCGCTCCAGCAGGTCCGAGCGGTAGAAGACCAGCCGGGTGTCGACATACCAGGGCGTGGCCACCGGCCTCCCGCCGATGCGGTTGGTCTCGAGCACCGCCGGAAATTGATCCGTCAGCAGCTCGGCCGCGAACGCCGGCAGCGGCGAGATGGCGCCGATGGCCGCCATCTCGGCCACCCAGGTATTGCCCACCTGACTGAGGTCCGGCAGCGAGTCCCCGGCGTAGGCGGTCAGCAGCTTCTGGTGCGCCGCCGTCCACGGCAGGGCCTGCACATCGACCTTGATCCCGGGGTTGAGGCGCTCGAACTCGGGCAGGATCTGCGGGACGTTGGTCGCCTCGTTGCCCATCGCCCAGAAGCTCAGTCGGGTGACCCCGTCCTCGCGCCGCCCGCAGCCGGCCAGAGCCCCTGCCGAACCCAGGGCCGCCGCCCCCGCCAGAAGGCCGAGCGCCGCCCGTCGATCCGGCTGCGGCTGCCTCATGCCCGGTCCAGCCAGCCGCCGGCGAATCCGGCCCGCTTCAGGCCGCGCACGAGATTGGGCTCTTCGCGCATCCGCCGCCACACGGAGTCGGACCGGGTGTTCTCGATCATGATCACGATCGGTCCCTGGTCGATGCCCAGATAGTCGCCGTCCACCCAGCCCACGCCCGGCACGATCCGCCCGTGCTGCAGCCGCCTCTGCCGCTCGACGAGCGTCGGGTTGAAGGAGTCGAGGAAGCCGAACTCCGTATAGATCCCTGACCCGTAGCGGGCCTTCATCGCCTTCAGGCAGGCGGTCACCTCGGCGGGCGCGAACGGCATCGAGCCCATGGCCGCCGTCGGCGCGATGGTGCCGTCGTCGCGGTCGCCTGGTCCCCGCGCCGAATAGCTGAAGAACTGGCGTTCCCGCCCGCCGATGGACTGCCTGAAGTCACCGGGACCGTCGCAGGCGGTCAGGCCCCAGACATCGGCCGAATAGCCTGCCCAGCCCATCGGATTGTCGATGGCGTATTTCCGCTGGGCCTCGACCGCGCGGACGCTGTTCTGGAAGTAGTCGAACGGCCCGATCTCGGCGGATCTGGCGCGCATGAACGGGTCGCGGATGCCGCGGAAGTCCACGAACATGTGGCTGTACTGGTGCCCGAACAGCGGGGCGAACGCCAGGTGCGCCGGCCCCCAGTGATCGGTCCAGCTCCGGTCATAGACGCTGCACCACTCGTCCCACACCGCGGCCGGAACCGGATGGGTCGGGCTTCCGATGGCCAGCAGCAGGACCAGCATGCCCTCGTTGTAGATGTGCCAGTCGGCCTCGATGAAGCCGGTCTCAGGATGCCAGCCCATCGAGATGCGGTTGGGCCGCACCACCGCCCAGTCCCACTCGACCCGCTCGTAGACCGCCTGGACCAGCCTCCGGATCTCCGCCTCGTCGGCATGGTCGCCATCGAACCACTGCGCCGCGAACAGCATGCCGCCCAGCAGCAGGGTGGTGTCGACGGTCGACAACTCGGTCCGGCCGAAACGGTGGCCGGTCTCCATGTCGAGGAAGTGGTAGAAGAAGCCCTTGTAGCCGGTCACGCCCGTCGCCTCGGGCCCCTGCGGCGCGTCGTGGAAGAAGCGCACTGTGTTCAGGGTGCGCGCGCGCGCCTCCTCCCGGCTCATCCAGCCGCGCTCGACCCCGATCGGCCAGCAGGTCAGGGCGAAGCCCACCGCCGCCACCGAACAGAAGGATTTGGTCGGCCACCGGTCCGGCGTCAGGCCCGTTTCGCGCGGCGTCACATGGGTGAACCAGTCGAAGGTCCGCTTCTGCAGTTCATCGATCTCGGGATCGATCCGCGGGGGCGGCGAACTCAGGTGGTTCCGGCCCTGTTTGATCGCGCAGCCAGACAGCCCCAGCGCCCCGACCCCGGCGACCGTGGAACCCATCAGAAACCGGCGGCGATCCATGGGCTCCATCCTCATACTCAATACGCGTACTCGTCAAAGAAATCGGCCGCCCCCGCGTGAGGCGGGAGGCGGCCGTCAGGGTCAGGAGATCAGAAGCTGTAGCGCACGCCCAGCTGGAAGGTCCGGGTCGGGAACAGCACCGTCGAGGGACGCTCGAAGTTCGGGTTCGGGTTCGTCGCCGAGCCCGTCCCGCCGTCGAAGCCGGAGAAGTTGTCGAAGTTGAAGACGTTGATGGCGTCGACGAACACCGACAGCTCCTGGCCGCCGAAGACCTCGAAATTCTTGGTCAGGCGGAGGTCCAGGTTCCGATAGGCGAACGAGTTCGGAAGGATGAAGTTGAACTGCTGCGGACGGCCATGGTTCGGGCGGTAGACGAAGTTCGGCCCACGCCCGTCGAACACGTCGAACGGCGTGCCCGATCCCAGCGTCAGGATGCCCGACAGCTGGAAGTCGAACGGCAGGTCGACGATGCCGTTGGCCACGATGCGGTGACGCTCGTCATTGCTGGTCGGGCGGACGGGCGAGCTTTCGATGCTGAAGCAGTCGAAGCAGAAGTTGTCATTGCCGCCGTTCTGTTCCGCCTGCGACCAGGTATAGGCCAGGTTGAAGCCCCAGCCCGAGTCGGCCGTGTAGTTCTTGTCCAGCTTGAGGTAGAGGGCCCGGAACTCGCGGCTCTTGTTGTGATCCGAAACCAGGTAGCTGCGGTAGGGGTTGGCGGCGCCCGGCGAGCAGAAGCCGCCGTTGTCGCCAAAGCCGCCGCCGTCGTTGCCGCGCGTGGGTTCGCGGCAGCGGTTCAGATAGGCCCAGGTGAACTCGTTTTCGGTCTTGCCGTAGGCGAGGGTGAGCTCGGTTTGCCAGTCGCCGAAGCGCTGACGGACGCCGAGGTTGACCTGGTCGGTCCGGGGCGGCTCGAAATCGTTGGCCAGCAGGAAGGCTTCACCCTTGCCCGGGATGGTCGCAAGGACCGGGTCCAGACCCGCGGCCGTGGCGTACGAGGGATCCCACAGGATCGGATCGCCGGCTTCGCCCGGCAGATCGACGCCCGGACCCGGATCGCGATCCTCGCCCACCGGCCGGCCGGTGGTGCTGAAGAAGGCGTTCTTGCGGATGTCGAACGGCTTGACGAGCTCGTCGTACGAGAAGTTGAAGTTGACCCGGTCGTAGTAGCGCCCGGCGCCGCCGAAGATCACCGTCCGGCGATCACCGAAGACATCGTACGAGAAGCCGATCCGGGGCTGGAAGGCGCCCGCGAACGGGTCGCGGTTGTCGCCCGTGGAGATGTAGTCGTCGCGGTCGAACCAGCTCGGCGCGTAACCGGCCGGCTTGCCGCCGTCGGTGGAGGCGATCCACTGGTCCAGGCCCGCGATGACGCTGGCCGGGGTCACGTAGTCGTTGTTGTTGGCGTTGGTCTCATAGTCCCAGCGGATGCCGAGGTTCAGCTCCAGCTGGTCCGTGATCTGCCAGTCGTCCTGCACGTACAGGCCGATGACGGTGTTATCGAGGTCGACCTCGGGGAAGGCCTGGCCCAGTTCGACGCGGTACGGCACCGTGGTGCTGCCGCTCAGCTCGGGCCGGCCGTCGACGTCGTAGTAGAAGTTCGGGTTGCGGCCGAACTGCTTGGTCACCTCATAGTTCTGGAGCGACACCTTGGCGCCCAGCTTGATGGTGTGGACCCCGTTCATCTCCCAGTCGTTGAAGGTCAGGTCGTCGCGGAAGGTGATGGCGTTGTCGTGGATGTCCTGGGTGCTGTCGCGACCGCCCAGATTGAGAATGGCCGCACCGCCGAAGTAGTCCGGCTGGAAGCCCGGCAGGCCCGGATTGGTGTCGTTCTCGAACAGGCGGTAGGTCGCGCCTGCGTCCGTGAAGTTCGCCGCGCCCGGATTGAAGTTGTAGTCGCGGTAGTCGACGGCGAAATCGTTCAGGAACAGGTCCGACTGCCACTGGTAGCGAAGGTTGCCCCTCAGGGTCGTCTGCTGAAGGTCGTTGGCGCGCTCGAACGAGTCGGCGCCGCCAAAGTCACGCAGTTCCGATTCGTCGCGGTAGGTGGCGCTCAACTCGATCAGATGACCCTCGGCCGGCTGCCAGCTGAGCTTGCCGAACATCAGGTCTTCCTCGAACGGCGAGGCGAAGGTGCCGATGTAGGGGGCGAACTGGGTGAGGAAGCGCGGCTCCTGACGGCCCAGGTTGACCACGCTGGCGCGGTTTTCCTGCTTGTGCTCGTAGGTGGCGAAGAAGTGCAGCGTGTCCTGGATGATCGGACCGCCGAGGGCGAAGCCGTATTGCTGGACCTCGAGCGGGACCTTCTCGTCGCCGCGCTGCTCGGCGAAGGTGTCCTGGGTGATGAAGTCCTGGTCGCGATAGACGCCGAACACCTCGCCGTGGAACTCGTTGGTGCCCGAACGGGTGACCGCGGTGATGATCGCCGACGAGGCCTGTTCGTACTCGGCCTTGAAGTTCTGGCTGACGACCCGGAACTCCTGGATGCCGGCCTGGGGGAACGGGTTCCCGCGGCTGTCGTCCTGGCCGATGATGCCGCCGGCGATGATGTTCGACTTCATGCTGGCGCCGTCGATGAAGGCGTTCACCGATTCCGCGCGCTGGCCGCCGGCGGTGATCTGCTGCTCCCTTTCGTCCAGCCCGACCCGCACCCCGGGCGCCAGGGCCGCGAAGTTGAGGAAGTTGCGGTTGATCTGCGGCAGGGTGTTGATCTGCTGCGTCGTGACGTTGGTGGCGTTCTCGGGCGTGCGGACCTCGGCGAGGCGACGGCCGGTGACGATCACGTCTCCCACATTGGTGACGGAGGTTTCGGACACGACGGTCCCGCCGACCGTCAGGTCGACCTCGCCGACCTGGCCGACGCCGATGGTGACGACGTCAGACGTGGTCTGGCCGCTGGCCGTGGTGACGGTGATCTCATAGGTGCCCGGGCGCAGGCCGGACAGCACATAGCCGCCGTCGGCATTGGCGGTGGTGCGGCTGGTGAAGCCTGAGGCCACGTCGCGCGCGACGATGACGGCGCCCGCTTCCGCCTGGGCGTTCTGGGTCACCGAACCACGGATCGTGGAGGTGGTGACCTGGGCGTATGCGCCACCGGCCGCGGCCAGCGAGATGGCGACGGCGAGGGCCGATGCGGCCCCCAGATAGTGCTTGGACTTGCGGGTCATTGTGGGTTCTCCCCCTCCAGAGGTGATGTGCTGACGGCTTCGCGGGCGCGATCGCCGGTGATGGTTCGGGTCTGTGTCGCCGGATTGCTTGATGGGCGAACGACCAGTTCGGGCCGCACGACCTCGCAAGCGGTGTCGGCGACAGCTTCGCCCGCTGCGTTGATCAGGCGGACGAGGCGCTCCAGCGCGCTCCGCCCGGTCTCTGCGATATTGATCCTCAGGGTGGTCAGGGCCGGACGCATGAGGCCGGCGATCGGCACGTCGTCGAAGCCGACCAGGGCCACGTCCTCGGGCACGGCGACGCCTGCCTCCTGCAGCGCCAGCATGGCGCCGACGGCCATCATGTCGTTGCCGGCGAAGATCGCGTCCGGCCGCTCGGCCCGCTCGGCCAGCTCGGCGCCGGCGCGATGTCCCGAGGCCTGGTCGAACGCGCCCTCGACCACCGTCGTCGGCAGGTGCGCCCGGGCCATGGCCTCGAGATAGCCGGCCAGTCGCGCCTCGGCCTCGAGGTTGCCGGTCGGGCCGGAGATGTGGGCGATGCGTCGCCGGCCGGTGGCGATCAGGTGCTCGACCGCCTGGACCGCGCCGCCGTGGTTGTCGACGACGACCGACGGCCGCCCCGCCCCCGCCCCGCCGTTCATCAGCAGGATCGGCAGCCGCCCGGCGAGGCTCGTGGCCAGGTTGGCCGCGTCGAGATGCGGCGACAGCACGATCAGGCCGTCGACCCGGCCGCGCATCGAGCGGATCGCGGCCGAGGCCTCCTCCGCATCGTCGTGCGAGCTCGAGACGATCAGATGATAGCCGAGGGCCCGCGCCCCGAGGTCCATGCCCCGGATCAGTTCGGAGAAGAACTCGCCATACAGGTCCGGCAGGATGACGCCGATCGTCTGCGTCTTGCTGGTCGACAGGCTGCGCGCACCGGAATGCGGCACATACTGCAGCGCCTCGACCGCCTCCATGACCTTCTTGCGGGTGGCTTCGGTCACGGGACCGGCGCCCGTCAGCACGCGGGAGACCGAGGCGACGGACACGTCCGCCCGTTCGGCCACGTCACGGATGGTGGCGGCCTTCATGCCGCCCGCTCCGCGCGGGTTTCCGGGATCGCTCCAGGCGCCAAAGTCGTCCTCCCTGACCGGTTCGCGATCCCGGCCCGCTTGGCGCGGGTCCGTCCGACAATTCCGTGTAACCGATTACATGACACACTAGCAATGAACCCCGCAAGTGCCCTAGTTTGGTCACAAGCAGGTTGTGTCCACGGCGCTACACGCGTACCGCGGGGCCGCTCCCGCCCTCTCAAGTTGATCCACTCGCGTCTTTACGAGCCTTACACATGACCACGGAAACCCCCGGCAAGTATCTGTTTCCCGACGGTTTCCTCTGGGGCGCGGCGACCGCCGCCTATCAGATCGAAGGCTCGTCCATGGCCGACGGGGCCGGCCCATCGATCTGGGACCGATTCAGCCACACGCCGGGCAATATGAAGGACGGCGACACCGGCGACGTAGCCTGCGACCACTACAACCGGTGGCGGGAAGACATCCAGTTGATGAAGCGGCTGAACCTGCAGGCCTACCGATTCTCGGTCAGCTGGAGCCGGGTCATGCCGGAGGGCCGCGGGGCCATCAACGACAAGGGCCTGGCCTTCTACGACCGTCTGGTCGACGGTCTGCTCGAAGCCGGGATCGAACCGCTTTGCACCCTTTACCACTGGGATCTGCCCGCGGCCCTCGATGACCGCGGCGGCTGGCTCAACCCCGACATCGCCGACTGGTTCGCCGACTACGGCCAGGTGCTGTTCGAAAAGTTCAAGGGCCGCATCAAGACCTGGGGCACCATCAACGAGCCGTGGGTCATCGTCGACGGCGGCTATCTGCACGGCGCCCTGGCGCCTGGCCACCGCTCGGCCTTCGAGGCCATGATCGCCGGCCATAACGTCCTGCGGGCCCATGGGGCCGCGGTGAAGCGTTTCCGCGAGGTCGGCGAGGGCCAGATCGGAATCGTCCTCAACATCGAGCCGAAATACCCGGCGTCGGACAAGCCCGAGGACGAAGCCGCGCGCAAACGCGCCGAGGCCCAGATGAACCGCTGGTTCCTCGACCCGCTGATGGGCCGCGGCTATCCGGAGGAACTGAAGGACGTCTACGGCGAGGCCTACCGCGAGTTCCCGCAGGAGGACTTCGACCTGATCGCCCAGCCGACCGACTGGATGGGGCTCAACTGGTACACCCGCTCGGTGCCCGAGAACGCGCCCGACGCCTGGCCCGTCCGCGCCCGGCCGGTGAAGCAGGTCCAGCACGCCCACACCGAGACCGGCTGGGAGGTCTATCCCCCCGCGCTGACCGACACCCTCGTCTGGCTGCACGAGCAGACCAACGGCCTGCCGCTGATGATCACCGAGAACGGCTCGGCCTGGTACGACCCGCCCCACGCCATCGAGGGCCGCATCCATGATCCGATGCGGGTCGACTATCTGAAGAACCACCTCAAGGCCCTGCACGACGCCATCGGCAAGGGCGTCGACGTGCGCGGCTACATGGCCTGGTCGCTGCTCGACAATCTCGAATGGTCGCTGGGCTACTCCAAGCGCTTCGGCATCACCCACGTCAACTTCCAGACCCAGGAGCGGACCATCAAGGACTCCGGCCTGCTCTACGCCGAGGTGATCAGGTCGAACGGCGGGGTGCTCTGAACCTCAGCGCACCCGCGCGTAATAGGCCTCGATCAGGTCCAGCCGGTCGCCGAACGGGACCGTCCTGGCCACCGGCCCGTCGTTGGTGAACTCCAGCAGTCGGTCCGGCTCGGCCCCGAACTCCGGCCACGCCGGCCGCTCGCCCCCGTTCGGATTTCCCTTTGCCGCGAAGGTCGTCCAGTAGGCGGCTATGGCGTCCGCCTGCCGCTGGTCCATCGCCGTCGTCGGCCACGGCGAAGCCGTAAGGTTGTCGAAGACGTACTGCCGCTCCGACGCATGGGTCGCTCCCGCGTGCGGCTCCGGCATCGCCGCCGAGACCACGTCGAACCGATACAGATACGTCGGATGGCCGTTGCCCGCGTGCAGCCGCGCCAGATGACGCGCCGGCTCGTTGAACACCAGGTCGCTGAGCACGAACTGGTCGTAACCCTCCTGCCCGCCATAGGCCGCGAGAAACGCCGCCCGCTCCGCCTCCGTCATCGCATCGTCGATGGCTCCGTACGGGCTCAGGTCGGACGGCTTCATCCACCAGAACTCCGCGCTGTTGGCGCCGATGATCAGCGGCACGGGCGCCTCCCGCCCGGCGGCGAAGGCGGCCTCGACATCATCGGCGACGTACAGTCCGTCCTTCACCAGCAGGTCGCCGCCGTAGAAATTCGGCGCCGGTTGGAGAAAGGTCTCCGCGGGAACGGCGCGCAGCTGCTCCGCCGTGGCGGCCCCGTGGGCGGCGGCGAAGGCCTCTCCCCTCGTCCGCATCGACGGTCCGCCGTCCCGTCGCGGGCCGTCCAGCGGCGTGCCCTCGTCGCGGCCGAGGCCCGACTGCACCACCGCCCGGTGAAACAGCCCCCGCCCGGCGTCCGAGATCATCAACCGCGTCACCAGCGCCCCGCCGGCCGACTCGCCGAAGACGGTGACATTGTCCGGATCGCCGCCAAACGCCGCCGCATTCTCCCGCACCCAGCGCAGGGCCGCGATGACATCCATCAGGCCATAGTTCGCCGCCGGCGCTCCCGGAGCCCGCTCCGCCGCCAGCGCCGGATGATCGAAGAACCCCAGCCGGCCGAGGCGGTAGTTGACCGTCACCACCACCACGCCGCGCTTCGCCAGCCGGGTCCCGTCGTACAGCGCCGCCGTGCCCGAGCCGTTGTTCAGCCCGCCGCCGTGAATCCAGAACATCACCGGGAGCGGACCCTCGCTCTGCGCCGGCGCCCAGACGTTCAGCGTCAGGCAGTCCTCGCTCATCGGCAGGGGGCCCACGCCATTGTCGCCGTTGCCGGGTGGCTGGACGCAGATGGGGCCGACCTGTCCCGCGTCCCGCTCCCCCCAAGGCCCCGCCGGCTGCGGCGGTCGCCAGCGCAGACCGCCGACCGGAGGCCGTGCATAAGGCACGCCCTTGAAGCTGCGCACCCCGTCCGCCTCGCGGCCGATCAGCGTCCCCTGCTCCACCGCCGCGCGGGGCATGGGGTCCGTGGGGCCAGCCAGTGAGATCATCAGAAGCGCCGCAGCCAGAAACGAAACCATCGACATGAGGTCAGACTAGCGGCGCCCGCCGTTCACACCCAAATGCAAATCGACATGGCGGCGATTTTGATGAAACCGATTTGCGCCCAATGCGTTACAGCGACCGGGCACGGTGGGGACGGGTTTGAAGGAACTGGTGAAATCGGGCGGCCTGACGGTCGATCTGGCGAGCGCGTTCGACGCCTCGCCCAATCCCTATGTGCTGCTCACGCCCGATCTCCGCATCGCCGGCGCCAACCAGGCCTATTTCGACGTCACCAACAGCACCCGCGACGCGATCATCGGCCGCCCCCTGTTCTCGGCCTTTGACTCCGGCCCCGGCTCCGAAGCGCCCGAGAACGTCCGCCAGGTCCAGGCCTCGCTGGAGCGCGCCCGCGACACCCGCCAGCGCGATCACCTGCCGCTGGTGAAATTCTCGATGGCGAAGCGGCTCGACGACGGCAGCCAGGCCTTCGAGGATCGCTACTGGAGCGCCACCCATACGCCGATGCTCGACGAGGCCGGAGAGGTCGTCTTCATCCTCCAGCACACCACCGACATCACCGAGCTGCAGAGGCTGAGGGAGGGCCGGGTCCTGTCCGAGCGGGCCAGCGCCCTCGACATCATGCTGGGCGGGGCGGTCCTCGGCCGCGCCGAACAGGTGCAGGAAGACAACCGCCGCCTCGAGGGTGAGCGCAACCGCCTGATCGACATGTTCATGCAGGCCCCCGGCTTCGTCGCCGTCCTCACCGGGCCGGACCATGTCTTTCAGATGCACAACGCCGCCTATGCGCAGCTGATCGGCCACCGCGACATCACCGGAAAACCGATCCGCGAAGCCCTGCCCGAGGTGGTCGGCCAGGGCTATTACGAGTTCCTGGACAGCGTCTACGCGACGGGCGAACCCCACGAGGGCCGGGCCAGCCTGGTCCAGCTGCAGCGCTCCCCCGGCGCCCTGCTGGAGACCGTCTATCTCAACTTCATCTACCAGCCGATCCGCGACGCCTCGGGCGCCGTCGTCGGCATCTTCGTCCAGGGTCACGACGTCACCGACGCCGTCCGCTCCACCGAGCGGCAGAAGCTGATGATCGACGAGCTGAACCATCGCGTGAAGAACACCCTGGCCACGGTCCAGTCGATCGCCATGCAGACGGCCCGGTCGCACGCCGATCCCCTGACCTTCGCCGAAGGCTTCCAGGCCCGGCTGCTGGCCCTGTCGCACACCCACGACCTGCTGACCCGCAGCCACTGGGAGGGCGCCGATCTGGGCGACATCCTGCAGCACGAGACCGAGGCGCACGGCAGCCATCGCGTTTCGGTCAACGGCCCGCGCGTCGGCCTCGCCCCGGCGGCCGCCCTGTCGCTGGGCATGATCTTCCACGAGCTGGCCACCAACGCCGCCAAATACGGAGCCCTCTCGGCCCCCGACGGCCGCGTCCTCGTCGACTGGAGCCTTGCCGACCAGACGCGTCCGCGGCTCCAGCTGGTCTGGCGCGAGATCGGCGGACCCGCCGTGAGCCAGCCCGTCCGAAAGGGATTCGGCAGCCGCCTGATCGAGCGCAGCGTGCGGCACGATCTGGCCGGAGAGGTCGAACTCCATTACGCAGGCGACGGATTCGCCGCGACATTCTCAATTCCGTTGGACAGGGAGCAGGGTTCATGAGCCAGGCGTTTGCGGGCCGCCGCGTGCTGATCGTCGAAGATGAATCCCTGGTGGCCATGCTGCTGGAGACCATACTCGAGGACATGGGTTGCATCCCGGTCGGGCCGGCCGCCACCGTCGACGAGGGTCTGCAGATGGCCAGCGGCGGCGAACCCGTCGACGCCGCCCTGCTCGACGTCAACGTCGCCGGCCGCCAGGTCTTCCCGGTCGCCCAGGCGCTGAAGGACCGCGGCGTCCCCTTCATCTTCTCGACCGGCTATGGCGAAGGCGGCCTGCCCGACGAATGGCGCGGGCAGCCGACCCTGCAGAAGCCCTTCACCGAAGCCGCCGTCCGCGACGCCCTGATGAAGGCCATGGGGCTGGCGGACGTCTGAAGGACAGGCAGTAGGGAATAGGCAGTAGGCAGTAGCGCGACCGCGCCCCCGTCGCGTCAGCCCACGAACCTTCCCCTCCCGCCTCCCGCCTACTGCCTACTGCCTACTGCCTACTGCCTGCCTTCCCAGATCCCTCACCACCGCCCTTGCCGCATTGTGACCCGGCGCGCCGGTCACCCCGCCGCCGGGGTGCGCCCCCGATCCGCACAGGTAGAGCCCCGGAACCGGCATCCGGTGATCCGCGTGCCCCAGGACGGGTCTCGCGCTGAACAACTGATCCAGCGTCAGCCTCCCGTGGAAGATGTCGCCGCCGACCAGGCCGAAGCGCCGCTCCAGGTCGCGCGGCCCCAGCGCCAGCCGCCCGACCACCGACGCCCTGAAGCCCGGCGCATGCGCCTCGACCGTCTCGATCATCAGGTCCGCCACCGTCTCGCGATGCTCGTCGCCCAGCGCCGGATCGACGTGCTGGCAGAACAGGCTGGCGACGTGCTGTCCCGGCGGCGCCAGGCTGTCGTCCAGGGTCGAGGGGATCAGCATCTCCACGATCGGCTTCGACGACCAGCCGTTCAGCCGCGCCTCGGCATGGGCCCGGTCCATATAGGCCAGCGACGGGGCCATGATGATGCCCGCCGTCAGGTGATCGCCCTGCCCCGGCAGGGCCGTGAAATTCGGCAGCTCAGACAGCGCCACGTTCATCCGGAAGGTGCCCGACCCCGACTGATAGTTCCCGATCCGCTCGCGGAAGTCGGCCGGCACGACCGCGTCGTCCACCAGCCTCTCGAACAGCAGCCGCGGATGCAGGTTGGACACCACCGCCCGGGCCCGCACCACGTCACCCGCCTCGGTCACCGCCCCCACGGCCCGGCCCTTCTCCGTCAGCACCTCGGCGACCGGCGCCTCCAGCCGCACCTCGACGCCCTGTTCCGCGCAGGCAGCGGCCATCGCCTGGGTGATCGCCCCCATGCCGCCCAGCGCGTGGCCCCAGACGCCCTTGCGCCCGTTCACCTCGCCGAACACATGGTGCAGCAGCACATAGGCCGAGCCGGGGGTGTACGGACTGGCGTAGTTGCCGACCACGCTGTCAAAGCCGAACAGGGCCTTGATCGGATCGCTCTCGAACCAGCCGTCCAGCCAGTCGCCCGCCGACTTGGCGAACAGATCAAGCAGGTCGCGCCGCCCCTGCGTATCCAGCCCCGCCGCCCGCCGCCCCAGCCCCCCGGCCTTCAGCAGCTCCGGCAGCATGGCCATCCAGCCGCCTTCGACCATGTTCGGCGGCGCCTTCAGGATCCAGTCGCGCAGCACCCCCGCCACCACCTCCAGCCGCCGCTCATACTCCGGCAGCCGCTCCGCATCCCGCGTCGAGAATTTCGCCACCTCGCCCCGCGTCCGTCCCTCGCCCGCCAGCAGATGGCGGCCATCGTCCAGCGGCAGGAAGTTGGAGACCTTGCGCTCGACTACCGTCAGCCCGTGCCGGGCCAGCGCCATGTCGGCGATCACCTTCGGATTCAGCAGGCTGACGGTGTAGCTGGCGGTCGAGTTGCGGAAGCCGGGATGGAACTCCTCCGTCACCGCCGCCCCGCCGACCACGTGCCGCCGCTCCAGCACGGTCACCTTCAGCCCGGCCCTCGCCAGATAGAAGGCGCAGACGAGCCCGTTATGGCCCCCGCCGAGGATGACGACGTCGGTCGTGGTGGTTGTCATGCGGCCCTCCGTGAATCCCCTCTAAGCTATCGTCATCCTCCGGCAAGGCGCTTCAGCGCCGCGACCGGGGGACCCAGCGGCGCGCGAGAGCGCGACACTGTCGATGCGTCGCTATTCACGACAGCCTGCCTGAACAGATCGCCTTCGGCGCCGCTGGATCCCCCGGTCTCGCTGCGCTCGCCGCAGGATGACGAAAACTATTGAGCTTGCGGCTCTTCCTCCGGCCGATGCACCAGCGATACCAGCACCACGCTGATCATCATCAGCAGGAACCAGCTGCCCAGCTTGGCGAGCGACACCGGCTCCCAGCCGTCGTCCTGCCCCGGATAGATCCATGCATTGGCCCAGGTCCCCAAATTCTCCGCGAACCAGATGAACAGCGCCACCAGCAGGAACCCCAACAGGAACGGCATCGAGCGCCGCCGCCGGTCCGGGGTGAAATAGAACCACCCCCGCCCGAACAGCACCGCCGTCAGGGCGAACAGCCCCAGCCGCACGTCCGGCAGCCAGTGATGGGCGAAGAAGTTCACATAGATGGCCGCCGCGAGCACCCAGGTCGTCCACAGCGGCGGATAGCAACGGAACCGGATGTCGAAGATGCGCCAGATGCGTGCGATGTAGCTGCCCACCGCCGCGTACATGAAGCCCGAGAACAGCGGCACCTCGCCGATCCTCAGCAGCGAAGGTTCGGGATAGATCCACGACCCGGCCGCCGTCTTGAACAGCTCCATGATCGTCCCGACCAGGTGGAAGACGAGGATCACCCTCGCCTCCTCCCAGCTCTCCAGCTTGAGCCCCAGCATCGCCGCCTGGATCGTCACCGCCCCCAGCACGAGAAAGTCGTAGCGCGCGATCGGCGCCTGCTCGGGGAACCAGAAATGGGTGCCCAGCAGCAGCGCCAGCATGGCTCCGCCGAACAGGCAGGCCCAGCCCTGCTTGATCCCGAACATCAGGAACTCGAATCCGAACCGGCTCCAGGCCCGCCGGTCCGACCACCTCTGCAGCCGCTCCAGCCAATGCCGGCCCCAGATCTCGAGTGGAAGTCGGCGCGGTTCGGTCATTCGGTCAGGCTAGCGCCGGGACCCGCGGCTGTCCTGAGCCGCTGGTGAGGAATCAGTGAGACCGCGACCAACAAGACGATCAGCGTTCCGTCGCCCGCATGTCGCGCGCGTCGATCACCCGGACTGGGCGCATCTGGCCGGGGCGATCGGGTGCGAGCGCGCAGACCAGCCAATCGCCGCTTACGTTTGTCGAGAACGCGTCTCCCCGGCTCTTCAGGGCCGCCATCGCCTCGGCTGGCAGAACGTCCGGCCCCTCGTCGCCAGACGGCGAGGTCACGCCCAGAACTCGCCCCGTCGCCAGAAAGATGCGCACCCCCGGTGAGCCGTTCGTCGCGGTCAGTCGCCCCCTCTGCCAGAAGCAGTCCGCGTTGTCCTCCGGGGCCGCGATCAGCCAGTCCAGGAACGCCCCGAACAGCGCCCTGTCCCGCGTCCAGCTCTCCTCGCTCGTCAACAGCCAGGCGGTATAGATGGCCTTGGGCGTATCGGCCTCCTCCTGGCCAACGCCATCCCATCGACCGGCCGCGGCCTCAACGTCGATCAGGATGCGGCCATCCGGCTCGCGGCTCACGCAGGCTCGGGACTCCAGCCCCCGGATTGCAAATGGCCGTCCGTCCGCGCCGCGATTGAACCGGTCGTCCTGCCGACACGACCGATCCGCCCCCCTGACGGCGTCCAGCGTCGGCTCGAACGCCGGGTTCCAGGACGCGCGAACGCCATAGGACGACCCCGCCGCTTCCACATGTTGGCCGAGACAGTCGAAGCGCTCGAGGCCGACGCGGGTAAAATAGCCCCGCACCGCATCGCCGCTGAACACAGGACAGACCCCGGCGCCGGCCGGGAAGGTCGCAACGATGCCGAAGTCCTCCTCGGTAAAGGCGGCGGCCGTCGCGATACGTCCCGCCTCGCCGCGACAGTCTTCGCTGTCTGGATCGCAGGCCGCGGCTCGGGTCGGCTCGCCACCCTCTGCGGGGGCATGAATCCGGTCGCAACCAGCAAGAAGGGCGGCGCCCAGCGCCAGGATGGCCGCCCCCCGCATGGCTTCTAACCCCGCCCGCGGTACGTCGGCACACCCTGGTCCGGCAGCCACAGCCCCTCGGGCGCCGGTCCGGTCTGCCAGAACACGTCGATCGGAATGCCCCCGCGCGGATACCAGTAGCCGCCGATGCGCAGCCATTTCGGCGCCAGCAGATCCACCAGCCGCTTGCCGATGGCCACGGTGCAATCCTCGTGGAAGGCGCCGTGGTTGCGGAAGCTGGTCAGGTACAGCTTCAGGCTCTTGCTCTCGACCAGCCACTCGCCCGGCGCATAGTCGATGACGATGTGGGCGAAGTCGGGCTGGCCGGTCACCGGGCACAGGCTCGTGAACTCCGGCGCCGTGAACCGGGTCAGGTACAGCGTCCCCGCGTGCGGGTTGGGCACCCGCTCCAGCACGGCGGTCTCCGGGCTGGTCGGCGCGGCGGTCATCTGGCCGAGCTGGTGCAGGCCGGAAGTGTCGGTAGTCATGACAGCTGTTTTCAACTTGCGGACGCGCGGGCGGCCGGGGCATGAATGGGATCGTAGAGGGGGACATACGGCGATGCGGAAGCCATTTCAAAGCCTGAGGCTCGCCCTCGGCGCTTCCGTCGCCGCCGCCGGCCTTGCCGGGGCCTTGCCGGCCGTGGCGCAGCAGGCGCCGCCGGTCGCGGTCCCGCCGCCCCTCCCCATCCCTCCTACGCAACGCGAGGACCGGATCGTGACCCGGCCGCCGGACATCATCGGCCCGCCGGTCGTCGTCCGGCCCGGTGGATCGCCGCCGCCACGCCCGTCGATGATCACCAATCCGGCCTGGGTGCGGTCGCCCGCTCCGGAATACCCCCGGCCGGCCATCGCCGCCGGCGTGGAGTCCGGGCGTGTCACCCTGTCCTGCATCGTCCTGCCGAATGGCCGCCTGAACGACTGCGTCGTCCGCAATGAATCGCCACCGGGCCTCGGCTTCGCGGAATCGGCCCTGGCCGCGACGATCCAGGCCCGCGTCTCGCCCCGCACCGTCGACGGCGCCGCCGAGAACGCCCGGGTGACCTTTACCGTCCGCTACATGCTGCCGCCCGAGCCCGAGCCTCTCCCCCCGCCGCCCCTGCCGCCCCCGCCGCCGCGGCGCTGAGTTCCATTTGCCTTCCGCCGCGACACCCCGCTATCCGTAGCGAAAGACAACGGGGAAGCATCTCATGGCCATTCCGGCATCGCTGCAAAAGGGACTGACGCTGCCGGTGATCGCCGCGCCGATGTTCCTCGTCTCCGGCCCGGATCTGGTGGTCGAGTGCTGCAATGCCGGCGTCATCGGCACCTTCCCGTCCCTGAACCAGCGCACCACCGAGGGCTATCGGGAGTGGCTGCACGACATCAAAGGCCGGCTGAACCCCGACGCCGCCGCCTTCGGCGTCAACCACATCGTCCACCCGACCAACCCGCGCCTGATGGCCGACATGATGGTCTCCGTGGAGGAGAAGGTGCCGCTGATCATCACCTCGCTCGGCGCCGTGCGCGACGTGGTCGAGGCGGTGCACGGCTACGGCGGCGTGGTCTTCCACGACATCGCCAACGTCCGCCACGCCCGCAAGGCGGCCCAGGCTGGAGTCGACGGCCTGATCCTCGTCGCCAACGGGGCCGGCGGTCACGCGGGCGTGGTCAATCCCTTCGCCCTGGTCGAGGAGGTGCGGACCTTCTTCGACGGGACCATCATCCTGTCCGGCTGCCTGTCGACCGGCCGCGACGTCGCCGCCGCGACCATGATGGGCGCCGACTTCGCCTATATGGGCACCCGCTTCATCGCCACGACCGAGAGCCAGGCCCAGACCCACTACAAGGAGATGATCGTAGAGGCCGGCTCGGCCGACATCACCTACACCCCGGCGGTCTCGGGCATCCCGGCCAACTTCCTCACCCCGTCGCTGGTCGAGAACGGCATCGACCCCAAGACCTTGCCCGAACACAAGCTCGACATGGCCGACGAGGCCAAGGCCTGGAAGACCGTCTGGTCGGCCGGTCAGGGCGCCGGGGCTGTCCACGATATCCTTCCGACGGCGGACCTTGTCCGCCGGCTGCGGGACGAATATGCGGAGGCCTGCGCCGTTTTCGACAAGAAGCGGTTCTAGACCCGCCCGACACCGGGCCCTGGCCAGATCGAAGCGACCACCGATGATCCGCACCCTGACGACCGCCGCCGTCCCTTCCCTGCTGGCCGGCGCCCTGCTGGCGTGCGCCGCGCCCGCCGCGGCCCAGGATGTTCCGGCCTCGGGCTCGTGGTCGTTCGTGGTCGGCGCCGCGACCGATAACCGCTCCAAGGACGCCTCCAAGTCCGACGGCGATCCCTTCGTCTGGGGCGAGGCGGAGTGGGAAAGCGCCTCCGGCCTGTTCTACGCCGGTCCGGCCTTCGAGACGGTCAGGAGCTCGACCGGCTCGGAACTGGAGCTGCAGGCGACCGCCGGCGTCCGCCCGGAACTCGCGGGCTTCGATTTCGACTTCAGCGCGGCGTACAAATACCAGGTCGACGCCGACCCCGGCGCCGACGAGGACGCCTGGGAGTTCACGGCCGACATGAAGCGGTCGATCGGCCCCGCCAGCGCCCGCCTCCGCCTGCAGTATTCGCCCGACACCATCGGCGCCGGCGAGGCCTGGACCTGGACCGAGGCGCAGGTCGGCTGGGACTTCACCGGCAAGCTCTACGCCTCCGCCGCCATTGGCCGGCGCGAGCAGGAAACCGGCGTCGACTACACCGGCTACAATATCGGCCTGAACTACGCCCTCACCCGCAATCTCGAGGCCGAGCTGCGCTGGTACGGTACGGACGCCGACGTTCCGGGCGAGCAATACGCCGATAGTCTGGTCGCCGGCCTCAGCTTCGCCTTCTGAGGCTCGCAATCGGCGCCCGTCGTGCCTACCTAGGGGCATGACTCACAGACCGACCACGCTCGAACGCGCCTATGAACTCGCCCGCGAGGGCCGCTGCCGCACCGTCAGCGATATCAAGCAGGCCCTTTCGGCCGAAGGCTTCGACCGCATCCAGGATTCCCTGTACGGCCCGACCCTGAGCGCGGCCCTGCGCAAGCTGTGTCAGGAACACTACGTCGCGCCGGCGGACCAGACGGTCGAGGACGAGACCGCCGGCTGAGCCTTCGCCTTGCTTTCGACGCGGGGACAGTCCACAAACGCCTCGTCGATCTCTTTCTGCGAAACGCCATCCCTCTGCTTTCGCACTGAGGTCTAGCCGCTCCTTTTAGACCCGACAGGCCTCCAGGGGCTCTTCCCTGAGGCCAACGCCAAACGGAGGTCTAAACATGGCTACCGGCACTGTGAAATGGTTCAACGGCACCAAGGGCTACGGCTTCATCCAGCCTGACGACGGCGGCAAGGACGTGTTCGTCCACATCTCGGCCGTCGAACAGGCGGGCCTGCGCGGCCTGGATGAAAACCAGAAGGTTTCCTACGAAATCGAGCGCGACAAGCGTTCGGGCAAGGAATCCGCTGGCCAGCTGAAGACCGAGGGCTGACTTCAGGCGCCAGTCTCCGGCGCATGATTTCGAACGGCGGCGGGTGCGAAAGCGTCCGCCGCCGTTCTGCTGTCCGGCGCGCGCCTACGCTCCGGAGACCCATCTGGATCGCGGGTGTGGCCAGTGGCCGCGGCGGTGATCCGCCGCCGCCGCTCCGTCGTCTTTCTCTCCGAGCCGCAACGACGGCCGCTCAGGAGAGACAACAATGACCTTCATCGCCACCCGCACCGCCCTTGTCGCCGGCGTCGCCGCCTGCGCCGTCCTCGCGGGCGCCTGTTCGCCAGCCGAAACCGAAGCCGCGCCGGCGCCCGCGCCCGCCGAAGCCGCGGCCCAGGATGTCCCGATGGTCGGCGGGGCTGCGATGTATCCGAACCGGACCATCGTCGAGAACGCCGCCAATTCCGCTGATCACACGACCCTGGTCGCCGCCGTGACGGCCGCCGGCCTGGGCGAGACCCTCTCGGGCCCCGGCCCGTTCACGGTCTTCGCCCCGACGAACGCCGCCTTCGCCAAACTGCCGGCCGGCACGGTCGAAAGCCTCGTCGAGCCGGCCAGCAAGGCGACCCTGACCAAGATCCTGACCTATCACGTCGTGCCGGGTCGGGTCGCCGCGGCCGACCTGATCCAGCAGATCCAGGACGGCGGCGGAAGCGCCCGCCTGACTACCGTGGAGGGTGGTGTCCTGACCGCCTCCCTGCGCGGAAACGCGGTCATCCTGACCGACGAAAAGGGTGGCGAGGCCACCGTCACCCAGGCCGACGTATTCCAGTCCAACGGCGTCATCCATGTCACCGACACGGTCTCCATGCCCGACTAGCGGAGACCGGCCCGGGCCGCTGTCCTCCTTCCCGGCGGCCCGGGCGTTTTCCATCGCCCTTGCTATTGGCGGGGAAAGGGCCCACCTGAGGCCTCGTCGATCTCTTGCGAAACGCTGCTGCCCCTTTGCATCGCGCACCGAGGTCCAAAGCCGATCCCATTCAGACCCGACAGGCCGACCCGGAACCTCTTCCGGCGGTCAACTGCTAGCGGAGGTCCTGAAAATGGCTACCGGCACTGTGAAATGGTACAATCCCACCAAGGGCTATGGCTTCATCGCCCCTGAAGACGGCGGCAAGGACGTGTTCGTCCACGCCTCGGCCGTCGAGGTCTCGGACCTGGGCTCGCTCAACGAAAACCAGAAGGTCTCCTACGAGATCGAGCGCGACTCGCGCTCGGGCAAGGAATCGGCCGGTCGCCTGAAGGCCGCCGAATAGTTTCCGACTGACGGAAGGGCCGGCCGCCGATTCCGGCGCCGGCCCGACCACCCTTTCCCGCCCTCAGGAGCCCGCCATGACCCCGCTCGCCGACATGATCCCCGCCATGAGCGATCCCGACCTCAAGGCCCTGCGCGCCAACGCGGCCCGGCTGTCGGAGACCGGCTCCGCGGTCCAGATGAACACCGCCGCCGAGATCCTCCCCCTGATCGACGCCGAGACCGCCCGCCGCGCCGCCGCGCCGGCCACCGCCGTCAAGAAGCCCCGCGCCCCGGCGAAGAAGAAGGTCGTCCCCGCCACCGGCCACCAGACGGCGCTGCCGAGCAAGGCGGCCTGAGCTCCGACCGCGCGCCCCGCGCAAGCGGGGACGCGCCGGTCCGCTGATCACCCCAGCGCCTGATCCAGGTCCGCGATCAGATCCTCCACATCCTCGACGCCCACCGACAGCCGGATCAGGCTGTCCGTCACCCCACCGGCCTCGCGCAGTTCCTTCGGCACCGAGGCGTGGGTCATGATGGCCGGGTGGTTGACCAGGCTTTCCACCCCGCCCAGCGACTCCGCCAGGGTGAAGACCTGCACCCGTTCCAGCACCTGTTTCGTGCGCGACAGGTCGCCGTCGATGAGGGCGGTGACCATGCCCCCGAAGCGGCCGTTCATCTGCCGCGCCGCCAGCTCGTGCTGCGGATGGGTGATCAGGCCCGGATAGATCACCCTGGCGATCCCCTTTCGCTCCTCCAGCCAGCGGGCCACCGCCAGGGCGTTTTCGTTGTGCGCCTTCATGCGCAGGCCCAGCGTCTTCAGGCCCCGGTTGGCCAGGAAGGCGTCGAACGGCCCCATCACCCCGCCCACGGAGTTCTGGAGAAACTTGATCTCCTTCGCCAGCTCCGGATCACCCGTCACCAGCGCCCCGCCGATGATGTCGGAGTGGCCGTTCAGGTATTTTGTCGCCGAGTGCATGACGATGTCGGCGCCCAGCTTCAACGGCTGCTGGCTCCACGGCGTGGCGAAGGTGTTGTCGACCACCAGCTTCAGCCCGTGCGCCTTCGCGATCTTCGACAGGCCCGCGATGTCGGCCAGCTTCATCAGCGGATTGGTCGGGGTCTCGGCCCAGATCATCCGCGTCTTCGGCGTGATCGCCGCCTCGACCGCCGCCAGATCGGCCATGTTCACATAGCTGAAGTCCAGCCCCATCGAGCGTCGCCGCACCCGCTCGAACAGCCGCCACGAACCGCCGTACAGATCGTCGCCCGTCACGATGTGCGAGCCGGCGTCCAGCAGTTCCAGCGCCGTCGCCGTCGCGGCCATGCCGCTGGCGAAGCCGAAGCCCTGGACCCCGCCCTCGAGATCGGCCAGGCAGGCCTCGAACGCCTCCCGCGTCGGGTTCTTGCCCCGGGCGTATTCATAGCCCTTGTTCACGCCCGGGCTTTCCTGGGCGTAGGTCGAGGTGGCGTAGATCGGCGTCATCACCGCGCCCGTCGTCGGGTCCGGCCTCTGGCCGGCGTGGATGGCGCGGGTCGAGAAACCCTGGCTGTTCTTCAGCGAACTCATGCGGTGTCCTGATCGATGCGGCCGATGTTGCCGGCGTAGAAGTCGGCCGAGCGCGCGAACACCTCGGCCCATTCGGGGGGTGTGAACAGATGGCCGGCGCCGGCGATCACTTCAACCCGCACATTGATGTCGTGCTCCCGCAGGAAGTCGACCCAGGCCGCCGTGTTGCGCGGCAGCACATGGGTGTCGTTCTCCGCCCGGATGACCAGGACCGGAATCCTCCGGCGGGGCGCGCGCGGCGTATAGACGTCGGTTCCGCCCGCCAGCCCGATGGCCGCCGCCGCCCGGCTGTTGCCCAGGGCTCCGTCCACCGCCACGTACGAACCCAGCGAATAGCCGAACATCGCCGTCCGCCGCCGGTCCACGCCCCCCTCGATGAACCAGTCGATGGCGTGCTCGCCGACGTCTCGCCAAGCCTCCATCATCCGTTCCGGCCGCACGCCGTCGTCCGGCCAGGCGTCGGTGTATAGCGGCGTCAACACCTGGTAGCCGTCCCCCGCGAACCGCATGGCCAGCTCATGCCACGGCCCCGAATTGCGGATGCGCCCGCCCGAGCCGTGCATCATCACGATCGCCGCCCGCCGGTCCTCGCCCCCCGGCCGGTAATGGATGGCCCGGATCGGCTTGCCGTGGCTCTGGAAGGTCAGGCCCTCGTAGCTCGGCCCGGGCGCCGCCTCCTGGGCCCGGACGGATCGGGCCAGCCCCGCCGCCGCCACGCCTCCGGCCAGCAGGCTACGCCGGTCCATCGCCCGTCTCCGCCCCTTCGAGGAACCGCCGCGTGCGGGCGAACACGTCGCACCATGTCGCCAGGTCGTACTGATGGCCGCTGAACGCCAGCTCCCCCACCTCCACCGCCGCCCCGGCGTCGCGCAGGTCACCGGCCAGCCGCAGCGTCGCCCGCACGGGAACCGCCTCGTCGCGCCGGGCATGCAGCAGAAGCACCGACAGGTCCGGCCCGGCCAGGGTCCCGTCGACCGACCCGGCGCCCGCCACCAGCACCGCCCGGCGCACCCCGCTCCCCTCGACCGTGCTGGCGTCGAGGCCCACCCCGGCCCCGCGCGAATAGCCCCAAAGCGCCACCCCCTCGGCCGGAACCCCCCGGCTCGTCAGCTGTCCTGCGGCGTCCAGCGCCGCCTGCCGCCACGCCCGCCCGGTCACCGTCGGCCGGCTCCGATCGGGCTCGGCGGCGTCGAAATAGGCCGGCAGGATCACCCGGTAGCCGCGCGAGGCCAGCTGGATGGCGTGGGCGTCGAACAGGATCGAGTTCCTCTCGAACCCGGTTCCCCCGTGCAGCAGCACGACCCCGAGGCCGTTGGCCTCACCCCGGGGGGTGTAGAGATGGGCCCGGATCAGCCGGCCCCGGCTCTCGAAGGTGACCGGCTCCCGCGACGCCCGAACCGGCACGTCGTCCGCGCAGCCGGGAACTCCCACCCGCGGCGGGACGCGCGGCGTCTGCGCCACGACGGCCCCGCCCGCCAGCATTGCGACCAGCCCGATCAGCGTCATGAATGCGAACCGGGCCGGTGGGCTCATCGATTGAGGCTCAGATGGTTGATCAGGTCGCTGCGGGTGATCAGGCCGACGAATTTCTCGCCGTCCAGGACGATGGCCACCCGGTCGCGGTCGAACAGGGGGATCAGCGCGTCCAGCGGCTCGCCCACCTGAACCGTGTCCAGATCGCGCGTCATGGCCGACGACACCGGCTTGGCGAAACGCTCCTGGCGGGTGATCTCGTCGGTGTTCATCACATGGACCAGGTCGCTCTCGTCGAGGATGCCGACCAGCCGCCCGTCCTGGATGATCGGCAGCTGCGACACGTCCGCCCCCTTCATCCGCTTGAAGGCCGTGTCCAGGGTGTCGTCGGGCCCGGCCACCACGACATCGCCCTTCTCGTATTTGCGGGTGATCAGGTCGGACAGGTCGCCGTGCAGTTCGCGCTCGCCCAGGCCCTGGTCGGCCAGCCAGGCGTCGTTGTAGACCTTGGACAGGTATTTGGCCCCGGTGTCGCAGACGAAGGTCACCACCCGTTTCGGCTCCGTCTGCTCGCGGCACCAGCGCAGGGCGGCGGCGATCAGCGTCCCCGACGACGATCCCGCCAGCACCCCCTCCTTCAGCAGCAGTTCGCGCACGGTGGCGATCGCCTCGGCGTCCGGGATCGAATAGGCGCGGTCGATCAGGGTGATGTCGGCGGTGTCCGGCACGAAATTCTGTCCGATGCCTTCGACGGTGTAGCTGCCCTCCGGCCCGGGCACGCCCTCGTTGACGATGCCGGCCAGGGTCGAGCCGACGGGGTCGGCGAGGATCACCTTCGCGTCCGAGCCGACGCTTTTCAGATAGCGGGCGATGCCCGTGATCGTCCCGCCCGAGCCTATCCCGGCGACGAAGGCGTCGACGTCGTGGTCCATCTGCTCCCAGATTTCCGGCCCGGTGGTCCGGAAGTGCGCTTCGGAATTGGCGTCGTTGGCGAACTGGTTGACGTAGAAGCCGCCCGGGATCTGCTGCGCCAGCCGCTCGGCCATGTCGGTGTAATATTCAGGATGCCCATGCGGCACGTCCGAACGCGTCAGGCGAACATCCGCGCCCATCGCTCTGAGATGCTGGATTTTTTCCTTCGACATCTTGTCCGGAATGACCAGCAGCACCTTATAGCCCTTGGCCTGACCCACCAGGGTCAGCGCCAGCCCCGTATTGCCGGCCGTCGCCTCGACGATGGTGCCGCCGGGCTTCAGGAAGCCCTCCCGCTCGGCCGCCGCGATCATCGACAGGGCGATGCGGTCCTTGATCGACCCGCCCGGGTTCTGCGACTCCAGTTTCAGGAACAGCCGGCAGGGCCCGGTATCGATCTTCGTCACCTCCACCATGGGCGTCTTGCCGATCAGGTCCAGCAGCGAACCGGTGGGACCGGTCAGGACCGGGGTGGGGGCGAGCGACATTCAACAACTCCGGGGGCTTCGCGCGGGAAGCTAGGCGCGGCGCGCCGACGGGACAACCCGGCTGGCGCAAGCCGCAATTTATGGCTATATTTCTGGCCAGAACAGGAGGGCGGCCGATGGCCACCTACGGCGTCGCGGAAGCGAAGAACAAATTCACCCACCTGCTCGACCGGGTCGAGAAGGGCGAGAGCATCACCATCACCCGTCACGGCAAGCCGGTCGCCGAGTTGCACGCCCCGGCGCGTCCGATCCCCAGGCACAAGGGCCCGGAATGGCAGGCATGGTACGACGAGTTCGTCAAACGACGCGACGCACGTCCGCCGCTCGGCATGTCCGCCGCGGAATTGGTACGGGCCATGCGTGACGGCGATCCCGAGTGATCTTCTACATCGACGCCAGCGCCGTCGTGGCGGTTGTCGGAAGCGAGGCGGCCAGCCCGGCCGTCGATCGAGTGATCCGCGACCCGGACTCCCTCGTCCTGATCAGCGATCTGGTTGTTGCGGAAAGTTCGGCCGCCCTGGCTCGCAATGGTCGCGTGAAGCGATTGACGCCTCCGGAGATGGAACAGGTGTTTCGTGAACTCGATGGCTGGGCCGCCGGCTCGGCGCAGGCGGCCAGGATCGCCTCGAGCGACATCACTGACGCCGACGCCTTCGTCCGCCTGCCTGGTCTCGCTCTGCGCGCGCCCGACGCCATCCATATCGCTGCGGCCCGCCGCCTCGACGCCGCCCTTCTCACGCTTGACCACGGCATGGCCCTCGCCGCCGCCCTGCTCGGCGTCTCCTGCATCAACCCCGCCGAGACTTCGGCGTTGTGAAAGACTGAATGACAAAATCCCCCAAGAGGCCGGCCGCCGGCCTCCCCGATAAAGACACCCTCCTCGCCTATCTCCGCGAAGCCGGATCGGCCGAGAAGACCGACATAGCGCGCCACTTCGGCCTCAAGGGCGGCGACCGCCGCGCCCTGCGCGAAATGATCCGCGAGCTCGAGGCCGAGGGCAAACTCGGCAAGCGTGGCCGCAAGGGCTTCACCGAAGCCGGCGCCCTGCCCCCGGTCGGCGTCGCCGACGTGGTCGAGCGCGACGTCGACGGCGAATTCTACGTCCGCCTCGTCGAGGCCTCGCCCGACGCGCCGCGCGCCATCCTCGTTCCTGACAACACCGGCAAGACCGGCGCCGCCCCGGGCCTCGGGGTCCGCGTCCTGGCCAAATTCTCGCGCGGCGAGGACGGCTGGGAAGCCCGCGTCATCAAGGTGCTCGACACCGACACCAACCGCGTCCTCGGCGTCATCCGCAAGTCCAACAGGGAGGTCCGGGTCGAACCCGTCGACCGCCGCTCGAAGGATGTCCTGCTGGTCCCACACGCCCAGGCCGGCGAGCTGCGCGACGGCGACCTCGTGCTCGCCGCCATCGAGAAGGGCGAGCAGCGCTACGGCCCCAAACGCGGCAAGATTCTCGAGACCATCGGCCGCGAGGACGATCCCCGGGCCGCCTCCCTGATCGCCATCGCCGCCCACAATGTTCCGATGGGCTTCTCGGACAAGGTCCTGCAGGAGGCCCGGGACCAGGAGCTGCCGTCCCTCAAGGGCCGCGAGGACCTGCGCGACCTTCCCCTCATCACCATCGACCCCGCCGACGCCCGCGACCACGACGACGCCGTCTTCGCCCAGCGCGACGGGGATCCGAAGAACGAGGGCGGCTGGATCGTCTGGGTCGCCATCGCCGACGTCGCCGCCTATGTCCGCCCCGGCACGGCCCTCGACCGCGAAGCGCGCGAGAAGGGCAACTCGACCTACTTCCCCGATCGCGTCGAGCCGATGCTGCCCGAGGTCCTGTCCAACGGCCTGTGCAGCCTCAAGCACGGCGAGAACCGCGCCTGCCTCGCCGTGCGCATGGTGTTCGACAAGGCCGGGCGGAAGATCGGGCACAAATTCGTCCGCGGCCTGATGCGCTCCCACGCCAGCCTCAGCTACGAACAGGCCCAGGCCGCCATCGACGGTCCGGAAGGCGGCGGCGGGACCGACGAGATCACCGGCCCGATCATGGAGGCCATCCTCTATCCGCTCTGGAACGCCTACCGCTGCATGCTCAAGGGCCGGGAGAAGCGCAGCCCGCTCGCCATCGAGAGCCCCGAACGCAAGGTGCTGATGGACCCCGGCGGCGGCATCGGCGCCATCATCCCCCGCAAGTCTCTGGAGGCGCACCGCCTGATCGAGGAGATGATGATCCAGGCCAACGTCTGCGCCGCCGAGACGCTGGAGCAGAAGCGCGTCCCCCTGCTCTACCGCGTCCACGACGCCCCCAGTCAGGAGAAGCTGTTCAACCTCGGCGACTTCCTCCAGACCATCGGCAAGCCGTGGAACAAGGGCGAGCCCGCCACCACCAGACGGTTCAACAAGCTGCTCGACGAGACCCGCGACAGCGAGCACGCCGAGGTCGTCAACGAGGTCGTCCTGCGCACCCAGATGCAGGCCATCTACAGCCCCGAGAACGTCGGCCATTTCGGCCTCAACCTCGACCGCTACGCCCACTTCACCTCGCCGATCCGGCGCTATTCCGACCTGATCGTCCACCGCGGCCTGATCCGCGGCCTCGGCCTCGGCAAGGACGGCCTCACCGACCGCGAGATCGCCGAACTGCCGGCCATCGCCGAACAGGTGACCATGACCGAGCGCCGCTCCATGGCCGCCGAGCGCGCCGCCATGGACCGCTACATGGCCTCCTTCCTCGCCGAACGGGTCGGCGCGACCTTCTCCGGCCGCATCACCGGCGTGACCCGCTTCGGCCTGTTCATCCGGCTCGACGAGACCGGCGCCGACGGCCTCGTGCCCGTCTCCTCGCTGGGCGGCGAGTATTTCCACCACGACGACCGCACCCACGCCCTCGTCGGCGAGCGCTCGGGACAGCGCTGGACGCTGGGCCGCACCGTCGAGGTCCGGCTGGTCGAGGCCACCCCCGTCACCGGCGGCCTCGTCTTCGAGATGCTCTCCGACCCCGCCCCGCGCGACCCCAACGCCCCCTCGCCCCGTCTCGGAGTCCGCAGTCGCGGCGGCGACGGCTTCCCCAAGCGCGGCGGCGGCCGACCGGGCGGCCCCAAACCCCCGCGCGGCGGCAAACCCTCCGGCGGCCTGAAAGGGGTCCGCAAGGGCAGGCGGCGGTGAGCCAACCATTCGACGCCGCCCGGGACCTCGCCGACGCGCCGCGCACCGGCGGCCGCCAGCGCCCCAGGGACGCCGCCACCCTGATCCTGACGCGTCTCCGCAAGGGCGCGCCCGAGGTGCTGATGGGCCGCCGCGCGCCCGGCCACGTCTTCATGGCCTCCAAATGGGTCTTCCCCGGCGGCCGGGTCGAGCGGTCCGACCCCTCCGCCGCCTTCGCCACCGACCTCGCGCACGCCGACGCCATCCGCCTCGCCCGCGAGGTGCCCCCCCGCCGCGCCCGCGCCCTCGCCCTGGCCGCCGTGCGCGAGACCTTCGAGGAGACCGGCCTGCTCCTCGCCGAACCCGCCCCGCCCGCCTCCGTCGCCGGGCCATGGCGCGAGTTCCGCGCCGCCGGCGCCCTGCCCGACCTCGCCACCCTCAGCTACGTCGCCCGCGCCATCACCCCGCCGGGCCGCACCCGCCGCTTCGACGCGCGCTTCTTCATGGCCGACGCCGCCGCCCTGCTGCATCCCGAGCCCACCGCCGGCTCCGGCGAGCTGGACGAGATCGCCTGGCTGCCGCTCGATGACGCCCGCGCCGTCGACCTCCCGGCCATCACCCGTTTCGTCCTCGCCGAGGTGTCCGAGCGGCTGTCACATCCGAACCGCCCCCTGCCCTTCGTGCGCATGGTCCGCGGCCGCCACGTCGTCGAGCATCAGGACTGAGACCCCGCGCCCGCCGCCCACCGCAGCGCCGGATGGAGCTCCACGGCCCGGACACGGGTCATCGACGCCCTCGCTCCGGCGCCCCGGCTGAATGCGTCTCCGGCGTGGTTGACTTCCGGACGCGCCTGAGTATGTTCCGCGCCTCTCATTTCAGCGGCTTCCGCCGTCCGCAAGGGTAATTGTCCGATGGCCAAGCCGGCTTCCATCAAGATCCGCCTGAACTCGACCGCCGACACCGGCTTCTTCTACGTCACCAAGAAGAACGCCCGCACCATGACCGAGAAGATGGTCGTCAAGAAATACGACCCGGTCGTGCGCAAGCACGTCGAGTTCAAGGAAGGCAAGATCAAGTAAGGCTCGCGCCTGCTGCGATTTCAGGGCGCCCGGTCAGCGATGGCCGGGCGTTTTTCGTTGCCCGGAAGGGTGGCGAGGGTCACGCCGCCCGCTGACGGTCCGCATCCTCGACCGCGGCCGTCAGCCGCTCCAGCAGAACCCTGGCGGCTTCCACCGTATAGGCGGCGTTGACCAGGCTGCCGCTGATCACGACCTCGCCGCCACAGGCGGTGACCGAGGGAGCTTCGTCGAAGGCGTCGAGGGGGGATCTGTCTGTAGCCATGCAGTTCAATACGGCGTCTCGCCTGAACTGGATGCCCCGCCTCCGTTTAGCTCCTGTTCAGAAGTCCTGGGCCGTGCGCGCCGGAGGTGACTTCAGGCGATACCCCACCTCTGACAGGAGGCTTTCACCGTCATAGACGCGGGCGCAGGTGAAGGTCTGGCTCTGCGACAGCCGGCTGGCCGCGAGGGCCGAAGCCTCGCGCGCGTCCGGGGCCGCCATCTGTTCTGTTCTCAGGGGCGTCGCGCCCTCGGCGTACAGGCGAACGGTGAAGATCTTCATCATACTCTCCTGCGAGAGCAATACGGGCGCCCGCGGCAGGGTTCCTGTGTCGGCAAGCCCACACGGGGCCGCTCCCGCCGCCCCCTCAGGCCGCCCGCGAAATCACCTGGTTCCGGCCGCGGCTCTTCGCCTCGTACACCCCCTCGTCGCCCCGCTTGAGCAGGGCTTCGGGCGTATCCCCCGGCACGCTGGACGCCACGCCGATCGAGACGGTGATGGTCAGGCCTTCCGACCCGCCCATGATCGGAAACGGCTGGGCCTCGATGTCGCGGCGGATGCGGTCGGCCACCCGGGCGGCGTCCTCCAGGCTCGCGCCCGGCATCACCACCACGAACTCCTCGCCGCCCAGACGGCACGGCAGGTCGATGGCGCGCACATTGGTCGCCAGCCGGACCGCGAACTCACGCAGCACCTCGTCGCCGGCGTCGTGGCCGAAGCCGTCGTTGACCGCCTTGAAGTGGTCGATGTCCATGACCAGCACCGCGACCGGATCGCCGCCCTGGGCCGCCCGCCCCACCATCGCCTGCAGCTGGCCGGCCATGTAGCGCCGGTTGTGCAGTCCGGTCAGGGCGTCGGTGACCGCCATCTCCAGGCTGTAGTCCAGCTTTTCCTTGAGGAAGTCGGCGTAGCGCTTGCGCTTTATCTGGGTCCGCGCCCGCGCCATCAGCTCCTCGGAATCGACCGGGCGCGGCAGGATGTCGTTGACCCCCAGTTCCAGCGCCTTGAGCAGCCGCGGCCGGTCCGCCGGGTCCACCACCGCCAGGATCGGCGTCCGCCGCGAGGCCTCGCTGGACCGCACCTGGGCCACGAACCGCAGGCCGTCGAAGCCGCTGCTCGCCACATTGACGATCATCAGGTCGATCGGGCCTCGCGCCGCGATCAGGGCCGCCGCCGGGTCGGGCTCGGCCACCGGCCGGTGCTCCCGGGCCAGGTGGGTGACCATCTTCTCGCGCTGGAGTTCGTTGTCGTCGACGATCAGCACACGGCCGCCCGAGCCGCGCAGCCGCCCTGCCCCGTCGGTGTCGACCCCCATGCGCCGACCGCTCTCCTCGCGTTCGCGCAGCTCGTCCATCACCGCCTTCAGCCGCACCAGCGACTTGACGCGGGCGAACAGGACGACGTCGTCGATCGGCTTGGTGACGAAGTCGTCGGCCCCGACCTCCAGCCCCTTGATCTTGTCCTCGCGTCCGTCCAGCGCGGTGACCAGCACCACCGGGATGTGCCGCGTCACCGGATCGGCCTTCAGCCGCCTGCAGGTCTCGAACCCGTCCATGCCGGGCATCATCACGTCCAGCAGGATGATGTCGGGCCGCTCGGCCGCCGCGATCTCCAGCGCCGTGGCGCCGTCCATCGCGGTCAGCACCTCATAGTATTCGATCGTCAGCTTGGCCTCGAGCAGGCGGACGTTCGGCTCGACGTCATCGACGACCAGGATACGCGCGGTCATGGGACGAGCGCCTCCACCGGCCCCAGGTGCTTGCGCACCACGTCGAGGAAATGCACCACCGAGATCGGCTTGGAGATATAGGCCTCGCAGCCGCCCTGGCGGATCCGCTCCTCGTCGCCCTTCATGGCGAAGGCCGTGACGGCGACGACCGGGATGTGGCTCAGCTCCTCGTCGTCCTTCAGCCATTTGGTGACTTCCAGGCCGCTGATTTCGGGCAGCTGGATATCCATCAGGATCAGGTCGGGCCGGTGCTGGCGCGCCAGGGCGAGCGCCTGCAGCCCCTCGCGGGTCTGCAGGGTGCGGTAGCCCTGGGACTCGAGCAGATCATGAAAGAGCTTCATGTTCAGCTCGTTATCCTCGACGATGAGGACCGTCTTCGACATCATCACCCGGCCTGTATCGCTTCCGTGGAAGCGCGGTTGCACGGAGGCTTGTGCGCCTTCTTCCGGGGCAGTTGTGCGCCTCTTCTCTTAAGTTGGCGTGAAGCCACCCTCGCCCCCTCTCCCGATGGGAGAGGGCTTGAGCGCACGAGAGCGCAGCGATCGTCCTTGCGCGAAAGGGTGTGGGTCGACCGTCCCGGGGCGGCTTCGCCGCTTCCGCAAGCCGACCCACATCCGACGGGGCTCCGCCCCACCTTCTCCCATCGGGAGAAGGAAACGCTCCCCAGCGCCCCCGCCGTCAGGCACACTCCACCCCGATGAAATCCATCTGCCGCGACTGCCTCCGCACCGACGACCGCAAGGTCGAGCGCTGCCCCGCGTGCGATTCGCGCCGCATCGTCGCTCACGACGAACTCGCGACCCTCTCCATCGCCCACCTCGACTGCGACGCCTTCTACGCTTCGGTCGAAAAGCGCGACCGGCCCGAGTTGCGCGACGTCCCGGTTATCGTCGGCGGCGGCAAGCGCGGCGTGGTCACCACCGCCTGCTACATCGCGCGCCTGTACGGCGTCGGCTCCGCCCAGCCGATGTTCAAGGCGCTCAAGGCCTGCCCCGACGCCGTGGTCATCAAGCCCGACTTCGCCAAATACAAGGCCGCCAGCGCCCAGATCTTCGGGGCGGTGCGCGAGCTGACGCCGCTGGTCCAGACCCTCTCGCTCGACGAGGCGTGGATCGACCTCGCCGGCACCGAACGTCTCAACGGCGGTCCCCCCGCCTTCCAGCTGGTCCGTCTGCAGAAGCGCATAGAGGAGGAGACCGGCCTGACCGTCTCCATCGGCCTGGCGTCGAACCGCTTCCTCGCCAAGATCGCCTCCGAGCTCGACAAGCCCCGCGGCTTCTCCGTCATCGGCTCCGAGGCCCAGGCCCTGCTGGCTCCGAAACCCGTCGGCGTCCTGCCCGGCGTCGGCCCGGTGTTCCGCAAGACCTTGCAGAGCGACGGCTACGCCACCGTCGGCGACCTCGCCGCCGCCGACCCGCGCGACCTGATCAAACGCTACGGCGAGACCGGCCTGCGCCTGCACGACCTCGCCCACGGCCGCGACGCCCGCAGGGTCAATCCCGAGGCCGACCGCAAGGGCATGAGCGCCGAAACCACCTTCAACGAGGACCTGACCCGCGCCGAAGACCTCGAGGCCGAGCTCTGGCCCCTGTGCGAGAAGCTGGCCTCCAAGGCCCGCCGCGACGGCGTCGCCAGCCGCGTCATCGTGCTCAAGCTGCGCCGCACCGACTTCAGAATCGTCACCCGCCGGGTCACCGTGCCCGAGCCGGTCCAGACCGCCCGCGCCCTGTTCGCCGCCGCCCGCGAGCTGATGGCCCCCGAGCTCGGCCGCCCCTATCGGCTGATCGGCATCGGCATGGGCGATGTCCAGGACGCCGTCGAAGGCCCCTCCGCCCTGTTCGACACCCCCGAGACCAAGGCCCTCAAGACCGAGACCGCCATCGACCGGCTCAGGGCCAAATTCGGCGCCGGGGCGGTGGTCGCGGGGAGAGCGCTGAAATAACCCTCTCCCACTGGGAGAGGGCTTGAGCGCACGACGGCGTCTGCCGTCGTCCTTGCGCGAAAGGGTGTGGGTCGCCTTCGGCATTCGGCGCAAGCCGCGTCGCCGTCCGGAGCGGCAGCTCACGCCGCCTGACACACCCGACCCACATCCGACGGGGCTCCGCCCCGCCACCTTCTCCTATCGGGAGAAGGACGCATCTGATCCATGACGCTGTGCTGGCAATCCGCGAAAATATAGTCGGATTGTGGAGACGTTCCGTCGCCTTTTCAGCCGCTTGGCCGAAACCAAAACCGATCTTCCATCCGGATAGGCCGGCGGGCGCATAATGCGTCTTTCAGCTCGCCGGTCTTTGACAATCGAACCCACGCCGCGCCGTCCAGGCGCGCAGCCAGTCCTTCCCGACCCCGATCTGGACTCTGCCGACTCTGCCACCCCGTATTTCCCGAATGCCGACTCTGCCGACTCCGCCCCCCGTGTTTTTCAGTCGGCCCGCACAACGCCGGGCCGCATCGACGCCGCCCTTCCGCCGCGCTAAACCGCCCCCAATTCCCAATCAGGAGCTTGCCATGACTGTCGCCGCCCGCCTCGCCGAACTCGGCATCCAGCTGCCGGAACCCGCCAGCGCGGTGGCCAACTACGTGCCCTTCGTCCAGACCGGGAACCTGCTCCACATCTCCGGCCAGCTCTCCAACGACGCCTCGGGCGGCATCAAGGGCACCGTCGGCGCCGATGTCTCTCCCGAGCAGGCGAAGGACGCCGCCCGCCTGTGCGGGATCAACCTGCTGGCCCAGATGTCGGCCGCGCTGGGCGGCGACCTCGAGCGCGTCGTCCGCGTCGTCAAACTGGGCGGCTTCGTCCAGGCCGCCGGGGATTTCGAGGCCATCCCCGCCGTCATCAACGGCTGCTCCGACCTGATGGTCGAGGCCTTCGGCGACAAGGGCCGCCACGCCCGCTCCGCCGTCGGCGTCTACAAACTCCCCCTCGGCTTCGCCGTCGAGGTCGACGCCATCGTCGAGGTGCGGTGACCTTCACCCTCCGCGTTCACGACCGGGTCGCCGACATCGGCCGAGAGGCCTGGGACGCCTGCGCGTCTCCTGCCGGCGACCCGTTCGTCTCCTTCGACTTCCTCGACGCCTGCGAGGCCTCCGGCAGCGCCGTCCCGCGCGAAGGCTGGGCCGGCCGCCACCTGTCCCTTCAGGACGAGACCGGCCGCGTCCTCGGCGTCATGCCCCTCTGGCTCAAGGGCCACAGCCAGGGCGAATACGTCTTCGACCACAGCTGGGCCGACGCGTATGAGCGGGCCGGCGGCCGCTACTATCCCAAGCTGCTGGGCGCGGTCCCCTTTACCCCGGTCAGCGGCCCCCGCTTCCTCGCCCACCCCGACGCCGACGCCGCGACGGTGCGGGAGGCCCTGCTGCAGGGCGCCCTGGCTCTGACCGAACGGCTCGGCGTCTCCTCCCTGCACGTCAACTTCCCCACCCGCGACGACTGGAAGGCCATGGGCGAGGCCGGCCTGCTCCGGCGTCAGGACATGCAGTACGTCTGGCGCAACGGCGGCTACCGCACCTTCGACGATTTCCTCGCCGCCCTGTCCTCGAACCGCCGCAAGACCATCCGCCGCGAACGCCGCGAGGCCCAGGCCGGCCTCGACATCCGCACCCTCACCGGCGCCGCCATCGAGGAGACCCACTGGGACGCCTTCTTCGCCTTCTACATGGACACCGGTTCGCGCAAATGGGGCCGGCCCTATCTGACCCGCGACTTCTTCAGCCGCCTCGGCGCGACCATGGCCGACCGCACCGCCCTGGTCATGGCCTTCCGCGACGGCGTCCCGATCGCCGGGGCCCTGAACCTGATCGGCCGCGACGCCCTCTACGGCCGCCAGTGGGGCGCGCTGGAGGAGGTCCCCTTCCTCCATTTCGAGCTCTGCTACTACCGGGCCATCGACTTCGCCATCGAGCGCGGCCTGTCCCGCGTCGAGGCCGGGGCCCAGGGCGAGCACAAGATCGCCCGCGGCTACCTGCCCTCGCCGGTCTACTCGGCCCACTGGATCGCCGACCCGGCCCTGCGTGCGCCGGTGGCGGACTACCTCGCGCGCGAACGCCCCGCCGTCGAGGCCGAAATCGGCGCGATGACGGAAGAACTGTCGCCCTTCCGCAAGGACCTGTCGTGACTCAGTCGGCGCGGCGCTCGCCGCCGATGAACCAGCCGGCGATCCAGCTGACCACGCCGGTCACGATGGCCGCCCCGATCCCGGCCCAGAGGCCGTCGACCACGAACCCGCCCAGCAGGGCCGCGACCAGACCGATCGTCGCCGCATTCACCACCAGCAGGAACAGGCCGAAGGTGAGGATCGTCAGCGGGAAGGTCAGGAAGGTCAGCACCGGCCGCACGATGGCGTTGGCGATCCCCAGCAGCACCGCCGCCAGCAGCAGGGTCGGCGTGTCGCTGAACGCCACCCCGGGAACGATCTGCGCCGCCAGCCACAGGGCCAGGCAGGTGACGAGAAACTGGACGATGAACCGCAGCATGGCCGACTCCTTCTGGACCTTGACCATAACACCCCAACGCCGCCGGGGCTCCCCTCGTCCCGCGGCCGTTGCTAGCCTCGCCTGCACCAGCCGGAGCGCGCCATGACCCTTCAAGCCCCCTACGATCCCGACAACATCTTCGCCAGGATCCTGCGCGGCGAGATTCCGGCCGTGAAGGTCTGGGAGGACGACCACGTCCTCGCCTTCATGGACGTCTTCCCCCAGTCCGAGGGCCACGTCCTGATCGTGTCGAAGACCTCCACGGCCCGCACCCTGCTCGACATCGAGCCCGAGGCGCTGGCCCGGCTGATAGAAGCGACCCGGCGAACCGCCCGCGCCGTGGTCAAGGCGCTCGCCCCCGAAGGCTTCCAGATCATGCAGTTCAACGGCGAGGCGGGCGGCCAGACCGTCTTCCATCTGCATTTCCACATCGTCCCGCGCTGGTCCGGTCGGCCGGTGAAGGGGCATGGCCACGCCCCGATGGCGGAGCCGGAAACGCTCCGCGCCCTCGCCGACCGGATCGCCGCCGCCCTCGATTGACCAAGGCCCGGTCGCCCAGCATAAGGGCCGCCGTCACCACGGACGCCGGTTTAGCTCAGCTGGTAGAGCAGCGGTTTTGTAAACCGAAGGTCGCGGGTTCGATTCCTGCAACCGGCACCAGTCCCCCGTCAGCCCCCGCCCAGCGCGACGGCGATCCGGTAGGTGACCAGCGCCGCCAGATAGGCGAGGCCGAACATGTAGGCCACCATGATCCACATCCACTTCCAGGAGTTCGTCTCGCGCTTGACCACGCCGAGCGTCGCCACGCACTGCGGCGCGAAGATGTACCAGGCAAGGAAGGCCAGGCCCGTCGCCAGCGACCATTGCCCGGCCAAGGTGGTCGCCAGCACGGCGGTGGCGCTTTCGGGATCGGCCACGGCATAGACCGTGCCGAGGGCGGCCACCGCCACCTCCCGGGCCGCCATGCCCGGGATCAGGGCGATCACCATCTGCCAGTTGAAGCCGATGGGTGCGAAGATCGGCTCCAGCGCCTTCCCGATCATCCCGGCGAAGCTGTAGTCGATGGCCGGCTGGGTCGCCCCCTCCGGCGGATAGGGGAAGGTCGAAAGCGCCCAGATCAGCACCATCAGCGGCAGGATGATCCGCCCCGCCCGCTCCAGGAAGATCCTCGCCCGGAGCCACAGGTTGAACGCCACGCTGCGCAGATCCGGCGTCTTGTAGGCTGGCAGTTCCATCATGAAGGGCTCGACCGCCCCGCGCCAGAAGATGCGCCGGATCACGAACGACACCGCCAGCGCGCTGAGAATTCCCGTGGCGTAGAGGCCGAACATCACCAGTCCCTGCTGGTTGGCGAAGCCCCATACCGTCCGGTTCGGGATGAAGGCGGCGATGATCAGGGTGTAGACCGGGATGCGCGCCGAACAGGTCATCAGCGGCGCCACCATGATGGTGGTCAGCCGGTCCCGCTTCGAGTCGATCACCCGGGCGGCCATGATCCCCGGAATGGCGCAGGCGAAGCTGGACAGCAGGGGAATGAAGGCGCGGCCGTGCAGCCCCGCCCCGCCCATGACCCGGTCCATCAGGAAGGCGGCCCGGGCCATGTAGCCGAAGTCCTCGAGCACGATGATGAACAGGAACAGGATCAGGATTTGCGGCAGGAAGACCAGCACGCTGCCGACGCCGGAGATGAGGCCGTCGACGATCAGGCTCTGGAAGACGCCGTCGGGGATGACCGTCGCCGCCCAGGCGCCCACGACGCCGAGCACGCCCTCGATGCCGTCCATCAGCGGCGTGGCCCAGGTGAAGACGGCCTGGAACATGACGAACAGCAGGGCCAGCAGGATCACCAGGCCGCCGACCGGATGCAGCAGGACGGAGTCGACCCGCGCCGTCAGCGTGTCCGGGCGCTCGGGCGGCTGAACGCAGGCCTTCATGATCCGCTCGGCCTCCCGGGCCGCGCCTCGCAGGGCCGCCGCGTCCGGCGCGGTCCAGCTCATCTCGGCCCCGGGCGACCAGCGCGCCGCCGCGGCCTCGATGGCGACAACCAGATCGTCGATACCCCGCCGCCGGGTGGCCACGGTGGTCACGATCGGCAGCCCCAGTTCCGCCGACAGCTTCTCCAGATCGATCCTCAGGCCCTGGCGCTGCGCGATGTCGTACATGTTCAGGGCCAGCACCATCGGCCGCCCGACCGCCTTCAGCTCCAGCACCAGCCGCAGCACCAGCCGCAGGTTTGTGGCGTCGGCCACGCAGACGATGACGTCCGGCGGCGTCTCGCCGGCCAGCCGCCCCAGCACCGCGTCGCGGGTCACTTCCTCGTCCGGACTGCGGGCGCGCAGCGAATAGGTGCCGGGCAGGTCCAGCACGGACAGGGCCCGCCCGTCGCCGCCGCGAACGAAGCCTTCCTTGCGCTCGACGGTGACGCCGGCGTAGTTCGCCACCTTCTGGTGCGCGCCGGTCAGGGCGTTGAACAGCGCCGTCTTGCCGCTATTGGGATTGCCGACGAGCGCGACCCGCGCGCTTCGAACCGCCATGTCCATCAGGCGGTAACCCGTACCGCCATGGCGGGCGCCACGGCCGTGGCGGTCGCCGACTCCATGCGGACGGTCAGCCCGGCGGCCTCGTGCCGGCGCAGCGCAACACGCATATCGTCCACCTTCATGGCGATGGGGTCGCGGCCCAGCAATCCTTCGTGCAGCAGTTCAACCCGCGCACCCTCGACGAAGCCCAGCTCCAGCAGACGGCGCTCGAGCTCCAGCGCATGCTCGTCATGGTGACAATGGTCGCCGACCTGAACGATGACGCCGCGATCCCCGCGGCGGGCCTGGCTGAGTCGGATGGTGTCGGACATGACGCTCACGCAACGGCGCGACCAATGCGCCTGTTTGACAGTGATTATCAGGTGCGAGAGCAATCCGTCCACCCTGTCGAAGCGTCGCAGGCGTTGTTGTCCGCCCATGTTGCGCTATTCACTGAGCCTGTACGGAGAGCCCCGATGAATCGTTCAGCCCTGATCGTCCTCGCCGCCCTGGGCCTCGCATCCTGCGGCCAGGGCGAGGAGAGCGGCGCCGCCGCCTCGACCGCGCCGCCGCGTCCGGCTCCCACACCGGCGGAGAAAGCAGCGCTGCTGGCGGCCCTGCCCGCGCCATACGATCAGGCGGACCTCGACAACGGCCGGCGCGTCTTCGCCCGCTGCCGGTCGTGCCACACCATCACCGAGGGCGGGCCGAACATGACCGGTCCCAACCTCCACGGCGTCTTCGGCCGGCAGGCCGGCACGCTGCCGGGCTACAACTATTCGACCGCCGTCAAAGAAGCCGGCTTCGTCTGGGACGCCGGGCGGCTTGATCATTGGCTGGAGAACCCGCGCACCTTCCTGAAGGGCACGAAGATGAGCTTCGCCGGCATCCCCGACCCCACCGACCGCCGCGACGTCATAGCCTTCCTCAAGGTCGAGACGGGCTATACGCCGCCCGCCCGTCCCTGACCTATTCGGCGGCGGCGGGCACGGCGTCGTTGGCCGTCGTCTCCTGGGCTTCCCACTCCTCGATCTTGCGGGCGGTGTACTCCGGAGACCTGGTGAAGCGCGCCAGCACGCCATAGATCACCGGCACCACGAACAGGGTCAGCAGGGTCGCGAACATGGCCCCGGCGAAGATGACCACGCCGATGGTCTGACGGCTGCCCGCCCCTGCCCCCTGCCACAGCACCAGCGGCAGGGCGCCGAAGGCGGTGGCGATCGAGGTCATGATGATCGGGCGCAGTCGCAGGGTCGACGACTCGATGATGGCCTCGTGGATCGATCGTCCCTGGTCGCGCAGCTGATTGGCGAATTCGACGATGAGGATGCCGTTCTTGGCCGCCACGCCGATCAGGATGATCAGGCCGATCTGGCTGTAGATGTTCAGGCTCGAGCCCGCCATCACCAGTCCGAACAGCCCGCCGGCCGCCGCCAGCGGAACCGTCAGCATGATCACCGCCGGTGTGATCCAGCTTTCGAACTGCGCCGCCAGCACCAGGAAGACCAGCAACAGGGCCAGGCCAAAGGCCGCCGCCACCGCGCCGCCCGCCTCCTTCTGGTCCCGCGCCGCGCCGCCCCACTGGGTCGTGACCACGCCCTGGGGCTGCTCGTTGGCCACCCGGGTCAGGAAGTCGGTCGCGTCGACGAGGGTCATTCCCGGGTTCAGGTCGGCGCTGAGGGAGATGGCCCGCTGCCGGTCGAGCCGGCGGCGGTCGGGCGTGTCGCCGGAGGTCTGGGTCGTGACGACCGCCGACAGGGGCACGAGTTGGCCCGATCCGGTCTCGACATACAGGGCCTCCAGATCGCCGACGTTGCGCCGGTTGGCCCGTTCGGTCTGCAGGATGACGTCGTATTCCTGACCGCCGCGCAGGTAGGTGGTGGCCCGCCGGGAGCCGAACATGGTCTCCAGGGTCCGCCCGATGGCCTGCGACGACACGCCCAGCGCCGCCGCCTTCTCGGGATCGACGTCGACCAGCAGGCGCGGAGCGTTCGGCTCGTAGTTCAGCCGGGGACGCGAGAAGCCGGGGTTCTCCAGCGAGGCGGCCAGCACGGGCTGCAGCCACTGATAGATGTCCTCGTACTCGGCCCCCGTGACGACCATCTCGACCGAGTTGGAGTTGCCGCCGCCGCGCTGGAAGGCGCCCGGCACGGAAGCGTTGACCTGTGCATCGGTCTGGCTGCGTAGCTTGCCGTTCAGGTCCTGGGCGATCTCGTCGGCCGACCGGTCGCGTTCCGACCAGTCCTTGAGCGTCAGGACGGCATTGCCCGAGTTGAAGCTGCCGCCGCCGAAGCCGGGAGCCGAGATCAGATAGCTGTCGACTTCGCCCGCCTGCCGGTAGTCCTCGAGGATCGGCTCGAGACCCAGCATGATCTTGCGCGTGTAGTCGAAGCCGGCGCCTTCGGGCCCCTGCACTCTGACCGTGACTCGCCCGCGGTCCTCGTCGGGCACCAATTCGTTGGGCAGGGTCATGAACATCACCGCCGCGCCGCCGGCCACGAACAGGATCAGGGCGCCCACGCCAATGACGGCGCTCCGCCGCCCGAGCATCGCCTGAAGCGAGTTCCTGTACGAGTTCTTCAGCGCCTCCATGGCCGCGTCGACCTTGCGCGCCACCCAGCCGCCGCCGGAGGCCGGCCGCAGGATCTTGGACGCGAGCATGGGCGACAGGGTCAGGGCGAGGAAGGCCGAGAAGGCCACGGCCGCTGCGATCGCCGCCGCCAATTCCACGAAAAGCCGCCCGACATAGCCGGGCAGGAACAGCAAGGGTGCGAATACGGACAGCAGCACCACCGTCGTCGCCACCACCGCGAAGAACACCTGACGGGCGCCTCGCTCGGCCGCCACCAGCGGCGGTTCGCCATGATCGAGGCGGCGCTGGATGTTCTCGGTCACCACGATGGCGTCGTCGACGACCAGGCCGATGGCGAGCACCAGGGCCAGCAGCGTCAGCAGGTTCAGCGAAAATCCGAGCGGAGCCAGCACGATGAAGGTCGACAGCAGGCAGATCGGAGCCACGATCGACGGGATGAAGGCCGCCCTCAGCGTGCCGAGGAAGACGAAATTCACCAGCGCCACCAGCGCAAGCGAGATGCCGATGGTGATCCACACCTCGTCGATGGCATGGGCGGTGAAGACAGAGTTGTCCGAACCGACGACCAATTCCACGCCGGGCGGCAGGCTGGGCCGGATGTTCTCCAGCATGTCGGTGACGCCGTCGGAGATGGCGAGGTCGTTCGACTGGGCCTGGCGCGTGATGGCGAGGCCGATCTGATCGAGGCCGTTGCCGCGGAACAGCCGGCGATCCTCCTGCGGCGCCTCCTCGACCCGGGCGATGTCGCCCAGCCGGGTGACATAGGCGGCCGCGCCCTGGATGGCGCCCGTCGCGCCGCTCGGCAGCGCCGTCGCGCTCGACGACTGGCCGGATCCCGTGGTCGCCGAGGCGGAGCCGCCCGTGCCGATCGGCAGCTGGCGGAAATCCTCGGCCCGCGCATAGGTGCGCGCCACCCGGACCGTATAGTCCTTCTGTCCCGACTCCAGCGTGCCCGCCGGGAGTTCGACATTCTGGCTGGTCAGGGCGCTCTCGACGTCGCTGACGGTCAGGCCGCGCGCGGCCAGCGACGCCGGGTCGAGCCAGATGCGCATCGAGTAGCGCTGTTCGCCATAGATCTGCACCTGCGCCACGCCCGGCACGGTGGCCAGACGGTCGATCAGATAACGGTCGGCGTAGTCCGTCAGCGCCAGTCGATCCATCGACCTGGAGCGAAGGAACAGGATCATGATCGGCTGGCTGTCGGTGTCGGCCTTCGCCACCGTCGGCGGATCCGCCTGGTCCGGCAGACGGCCGACGACCCGTGACACACGATCCCTCACGTCGTTGGCGGCGGCGTCGATGTCGCGGTCCAGCGAAAACTCGATCGACACGTTGGAGCGGCCGTCACGGCTGGTCGAGTTGATCCGTTCGACGCCCTGGATGCCGGCGATCTGCTGCTCGATCGGCTCGGTGATCCGGCTCTCGATGACCTCGGCCGACGCGCCCGCGTAGGAGGTGCTGATCGACACGATCGGGGGGTCGACGTCGGGAAGCTCCCGCACCGGCAGGAAGAAGAAGGCGGCCGCCCCGATCACGCACAGCACGATCGCCGCCACCGCCGCGAAGACGGGGCGCCGGACGGCGACGTCGGACAGCATCATGACCGCGCGCCCTTGGCCGGAGCGACTGCCCGCGCGCCGGCGACGCTCACCGGCGCTCCGGGCTGGATGCGATTCAGGCCGGAGCCGACCACGCGATCGCCCGCCTCGAGGCCTGACAGGATTTCGACGAAGCCGCCTTCGACGGCGCCGGTCTCGACCTCGACGCGCTGGGCCGTCGTGCCGCGCTCGCCGCGCGCGATCCGGTACACGAAGGCGCCGTCGCCTTCGTACTGGACGGCCGCTTCCGGCACCGCCGGCGCGGTGCGCACGCCCTGCTGGACAGCGACCCGAACCAGCATGCCCGGGCGGATGCGGCCTCCCGGGTTGGGGATTTCAGCCCGCGCCGTGGCGGAGCGGGTCTGCTCGTTGACCCGGGTGTCGATCAGGGCGATGCGCCCGCCGAAGCCTTGTTCGCCAAACGCGTCGGCCGTGGCGGTGATCGGCGTTCCCTGGCGCAGCACCCCGAGATAGCGTTCCGGCACGGGGAAATCGACGCGGATCACATCGATGTCGTCCAGGGTGGCGATCACGGCGCCCGGATTGACCAGCGTCCCGGCTGTCACCGTGCTCAGGCCCAGCACGCCCGCGAAGGGCGCCCGGATGACCCGGTCGCCGCGCCGGGCCTGCGCCGCCGTCAACGATGCGCGGGCGGTCTGCAGCTCAGACAGGTATTGCTCGGCCGTGGCGCGGGGCGCGATGCCGCGATCGGCCAGTTCCTTGTAGCGGTCGTACTGGCGCTCGGCCTGGTCCACGCGGGCCCGGGCCTCGATGATGCCGGCATCCTCCTCGCGCGCCTGCAACTCGACCAGCGGCGTGCCCGCGGCGACCCGCTGTCCGTCGGTGAACAGGACGCGGGTGATCAACTCCGTGGTCGAGGAGGTGATGTTGACCGAGCGCCGGCCCCGCGCCACGCCGAGGACCCGGATCTCGTCGCTGAATTGACGCGGCGTGGCCACGGCCTCGGAGACGGTCTGGCCCCGCCCCCCGCCGGGTCCGCCGCGGCCGCCCGGGCCGCCGCCCTTCTCCTCGCCGGCGAAGGCGATACGCATGATCACGGCCACGACCATCAGGCCGAGCAAGACGGCGGCGGCGGCGAGGAAGAAGTGGCGTTTGATCACGCGGCGCAGGCTCCGGGCGAGGGACGAGCCGACTTAGCGGCTCCCGCCGTCGACGCAACTAAAGTCTCTGCAACGTCCGGTGTTTCGAAATCCGTCGGCGCCGCCGCGCATGAAAATCCGCCGCACGAACGAAATGGGCCCCGCCGTCGCCGGCGGGGCCCTGCAGGGTCGGAAGCCCGACTTCAGTGCATGCCGCGGCCGACGGGCGCCAGCAGCGCCACCGGCACCTGCACGACCAGCTCGGCGTTGGACGGCGAGTCGCAGTTCTTGCCGTTGTAGATCGTCATCAGATGTTCGCGGCGGCGTTCGGCGATCTCCATGGCGTCGCGGGCCGAGAAATAGTTGCCCACGGCGGCGGGCCAGAAGAACAGGACGGCGCCGACGTTGGCGGCGTTCACGCCCTGGTCGCTCTGACCATCGCGGCGGATTTCATCCAGCTTGACGAACTGCTCACGCAGCTGGGTGCAGGTCATCGCCTGGTCGCCCGGCTGCGTAACGCTGACGCGCTCCGTCGTGGTGCAGGCGCCAAGCGCCACCGTCGCGGCAAGCGCGATTGCGATCTTCTTCATAGGAAATCTCCCCCGCGCCCCTCCGGCGCACGGACGGGATAGCGGAAAAATTCAACCGCCGTCTAGACCACGCCAAATTTTCCCGGTGCGCTAGAACCGCTTCCAGAGGGCGAGGGTCACGCCGCTGGATTGCGGCGTTTCCCGCCCGGCGATCGCCTGTCGCCAGCCGGCCTGCACGCTCCAGTCGCCGAAATTGCGTACGACCGAAGTTTCCACCGACAGCCAGCGAGGGCCTCCCTCGTCCGCCACTCCGCCAAAGGCCTGGTTCAATAGCAGCCAGTCTTCGCCCAGATGAACGCCGTGGGTGAAATCGATGCGGGTCTCGTCTGGCAGGCCCTGCCGCATTCGCCGGGCCGCCTGCAGTTCGATGAAGGTCCGCCGGCGCCCCTGGATCGTCCCGTCGGAGAAGCTGCGGCCGATCGAGGCCCGCACCTCCCAGTCCTGCTCGCCCTCGCCCGGAGGGGCGTAGCCGGCGTTGCGGCCCTCGCCGCCGAGGGCATAGCCCGCGTAGAGACTGACGGCGGTCGTGTCGTTCCTCCACGCCTGCCAGGTGACGCCGACCTCGATCGGCCCCCGGCCCTCGAAGTCGACGAAGGCGTCCTCGCCCGACTGCCAGTCGCCCTTGAACTGTAGCGTCAGCCGCTCGGTCAGGCCGTATTCCGCGAACACGCCAAGCGTCGTGTCCCGCCGCTCCGCCGGCAGGTCGGCCAGGGCGCCGTCGGGGTCGAAGCCTCGGTCGGCCTCCATGTGCTCGAATTTGAGGATGACCTGGGCCTTGCCCTTGGCCTTGGTCCAGGCGCCGGCGGCGGCCGGCGTGGCGAGGGCCGCGACCGCCAGTCCGATCAGCAGCCCCCCGGCGCGGTTCACACGTCGTAGCCCGGCGACCTTCGATCCAGCATTCGCAGCGCCCCCGGCCACGCCAGCGCCGAAACGAACGCTATGCCCTTGCCCTGTTCGCGCGTCTCGGCCTGGGCTGCTTCGGGAGCCATCAGCGCGTGCTCGCGCCCGCCCGACAGAGCGGCGACCTGCTGGGCGCATGCCCGTTCAAGGAAGAACATGCCGATCCATGCCGCAGCCGCCGTCTGACCAACCGCCAGCGTGCCGTGGTTACGCAGCAGCATCAGCGGCTTGTCGCCGAGGTCCGCCACCAGCCGCTCACGCTCGTCATGGTTCAGCGCGAGCCCCTCGTAGCCATGATAGGCCACCTGGTGCTGCAGCAGGCAGGCGTTCTGGCCGAGTGGCAGCAGCCCCTCCTGCTGCGCCGCCACGCCGACGCCGGCGACGGTGTGCAGGTGGATGACGAAATGAGCGTCCTCGCGCGCCGCATGGATCGCCGAATGGATGGTGAAGCCCGCCGGATTGATGAAACTGGTCGTCTCCTGAACGATGTTGCCGTCCAGATCGACCTTCACCAGGCACGAGGCGGTCATCTCCTCGAAGTAGTACCCGTACGGATTGATCAGGAAATGCTTCTCCGGCCCCGGCACACGCGCCGAGATATGGGTGAAGATCATGTCGTCCCAGCCGTGCAACGCCACCAGGCGGTACAGCGCTGCCAGTTCGACACGGGCGTTCCACTCGGCCTCAGAGACGCGCGATTTCAGGGAGGCGGTCGTTCCGTCGGCCATGGTCCGGGTCCTCATGGTTGTGTGCGGCGGCGCACGCTCGCGCCGTGCCGGCCCGCCGTCAAGATTCAGTTTCCGTTAACCCTGCCTTAGCGGCCTGACGCTACGCTTTCATGAGCCGAATCGTCGGCGCGCCGGAGACGCCCTTGACCGTCGCTCAGTTCCGCTCTCCTCCCATGAGCTCGCCGCCCGCCTATCCGGACCTGCTGGCCCTGGCGCGCAGTTCGAGCCCGGACTCGCGCGAGCGGCTTCTACTCGGCGTGGTGGCCCTGTGCGATGCCCGTCCGCCGACCGGCGAACTGTCGCCGGTTCTGGGCGAAATCTTCCTGACGCTGGCACGGCAGGCCGAGCGCGACGTCCGCAAGGTCCTGTCCGAACGGCTGGCCCGGGCCGACTGGGCTCCTCCCGCGCTGATCAACGTTCTGGCCCTAGACGAGATCGAGATCGCGCGCCCCATCCTCGCGGCGAGCCCGATCCTCCAGGACGACGACCTGCTACGCGTCCTGGTCGAGGCCACTCTCGAACATCAGATCGAGATCGCGCGTCGGCCCCAACTCGGCGGCCGGGTCGCTGACGCCATCATCGAACGCGGCGAGCCGGCGACCCTGACCGCCCTCGCCTTCAACCGGACGGCCGAAATCAGCCTCGAGGGCATTCGCCGGCTGGTCGAGCATTCGCGCAGGGTGGCCGCCCTCCGCGGCCCGTTGACCCGTCACCCGCGGTTGACGGCGCAATTGGCCGAACAGATGTACGAATGGGTGGGCGAAGCCCTGCGCCAGTCGATCAGCGCCCGTTTCGAGATCGACGAGCGAAAGCTGGCCCCCGTCATCCAGCAGGCGGTTTACGACGCCCGTTCACAGACCTTGGTCCCGGCGCCCGCCGACGATCCGGATCGGGACGAGATGGAGCGAAGGCTCGTCGCCAAGCTGCAGGCGGCCGGACAACTGCGGGCGGGCTATCTGATACGGGCGGTGCGGGAGCGCCGCCTGGGTCTGTTCGTGCACGCCCTCGCCACCCTCGGTGGTTTCACTATCGCGGAGATTCGCGAGGCGATGGCCGCCAGAAGCCCTGAGGCGCTGTTCTACGCCTGCGCCTCGGTGGGGGTGGACCGCGCGGTCTATCCGGCCCTGCTGACCGAAATCCGCCTGCTCAATGACGGCTTTCCCGGCGACGCGGGCGAGCGGGTCTGGCTGCGCGGCGCTCTCTCGACCACCTCGGCGGCCCGATCCTTCCGGGCGCTGGTGAAGGGTGAAGTGGCGACCGTTTGACTTCGCTTTCCCGCTCGGCTTGCGTAGGCGCGTGACCCAGCCCCCGCTTCGCATCGCCTTCGCCGCTTCGGACCGCCCCGAGGCCATGGCCGCACGCGAGCGGCTGGTGAGCCTGTACGGATCGGCGGATCCGGCGTCGGCGGACGTGATCGTCGCCCTTGGCGGCGACGGCTTCATGCTCGAGACCCTGCACGCCAATCTGCAGCGCCGCACTCCCGTCTTCGGCATGAACCGGGGCTCCGTCGGCTTCCTGATGAACGACTACAATGAAGAGGGCTTGCCGGAACGGCTCGCGACAGCCGGCCGGGCAGTCATTCACCCGCTTGAAATGGAGGCCTGGACAGCGGCGGGAGCCGTACGGAACGGGCTGGCGATCAATGAGGTCTCCCTGCTGCGCCAGACGCGGCAGAGCGCCAAGCTGCGGATCACCGTCGATGACCGCGTCCGGCTGGAGGAGTTATCCTGCGACGGCTGCCTGGTCGCGACGGCCGCCGGATCGACCGCCTACAACCTGTCGGCGCACGGCCCGATCATTCCGCTCGACGCCCGGGTTCTGGCCCTGACGCCGATCAGCGCCTTCCGGCCGCGGCGCTGGCGCGGGGCCCTGCTGCCTCATACGGCCAAGGTCTGTTTCGAGGTGCTCGAGCCCGACAAGCGGCCGGTCAGCGCCACCGCCGACAGCTTCGAGGTGCGGGAAGTCACCCGGGTCGAGGTCCGCGAGCGGCGCGACATCGCCCTCACCATGCTGTTCGACGCCGGCCGGTCGTTCGAGGAACGCGTCCTGGCCGAGCAGTTCGCCTCCTGAAGAACGTGCACCGGTTCTTAAGTGTGTCCCGTCACCATAGGGGCGGTTCGTCTTCAGGAGCTCGCCCGTGAGCAATTCCGCCCAGGTCATCCGCCCGCCCAACACGCTGCGTCTCAAGGTCGGCGGCGCCTTTGGCGGCATCGACGCGAGCGCCATCGCCAAGGCCGAAGAGGCCCTGAAGGCCATGTCCTCCCAGTTCGGCCAATGGCTTCAGGACGAGATCGTCAAGCTGGACAAGGCCCAGGCGGACATCCGCAACCAGGGCTATGACGCCCAGACGGCCGAGGCCCTGTATTTCCGCGCCCACGACCTGAAGGGTCTGGGCGCGACCTACCAATATCCGCTGGTCACCCGCCTCGCCGGGTCGCTGTGCAAGATGATGGACGATCCCGCCAAGCGGATGGCCGCACCGCGGGTGCTGATCGACGCCCATGTCGACGCCATCAAGGCCGTGGTCCGCGACCAGATCCAGACCGACGAGCATCCGATCGGCCGCGCCCTCGCCGAGAGCCTCGAAGCCGGCGTGGCCGACCACCTGGGCTGAAGCAAACGCCAGACCCACCGAAACGCCCGCCCCAAGGCGGGCGTTTCAAATTGCCTCAGGCCGCCGCGCCGATCGCCGCGCGGGCGGGCGCGGGCTCCTGATCCAGTCGTTCCATCAGATAGGCGAGGTCTTCACGCGGCGCGTTTGGCCGCTGGGTCAGGAACCGCTGCAGCATCTGCTGGCGGAACGCGTCGCCGGCGGTGTCCACGCCCTCGGCCTGCAAGGTGCGCCAGGTGTCGACGCCGGCCCTGAACGCCTGGAACAGGCGCGGCGGCAGGCCGGCGCGGTCATAGATCGCCTTCAGCCCCAAGGGGCCGGCGTCGTGAATCATCAGCCACGCGCGCGGATGGGGCGTGCCGGCCAGTTCGGCGAGGCCGTATTCGAATAGCGCCATCTGCCCCCTCGCGAGAGCCCTCAGCAGGAGCGAGCCGGTGAGGGCGCGGCGGGCGTTGAGACCAGCCGTGAAGGCGGCCAGGTCGGCGTGGCCAGACGCCTGATCGACCAGATCGACCGTCGCCCGCTCACGGGCGAAGGCGGCCAGGCGAATGGCCGTCTCGGGGGCCACAGCGTGGCGGGTGACCAGATGCTCGCGCACCGCGTCCGAGGCCAGTTCGACCAGCCGCTCCGTCACCGAAAGCGGCAGCACCTGGCGGTAGGCGATGGCGGCGACGACCTCCGGCGACGCGCCGAAGCGGTCGACGCATCGACCCAGCGCAGCCTCGGCTATGTCGGCGTTGTCGTTGGCGGCCAGCGTCCGGACCGCCTGCTCGCAGCCGAGTTCCGCCACAGCGGTGGCCACGTCGCGCCCGACCGTCGGTCGGCCGGCGACGGCGACCTGACGCAGCGCCGATCCCGCCTGGACGATCTCGATCAGGTCCTCGTCGGTGAAGGCGGGCGAGAAATTGATCAGCGGCAGGGCCACGCTGTCGACGTCGGCGGCCAGTCGACGCGCCACGTCCCGGGGGATCAGGTCGGACGTCTTCAGCGTCACGGCCATCGCCCGCCGCACCAGCTCGGCCGCGTCATGAGCCAGCATCCGCAGTATCTTCTGCGCCGCCTCGCGCTCCTCGCCGGTCAGCTCCGCCTTTTCCATGTTGCGGCACAGCTTGTGCGCGGCCGCGGCGCGCTCGTCCTCGTCCGTCGCCTTGATCAGGCGGCGGATGTCGGTCTCGGTCAGACGGGCGCGGTAGGCGGTCATGGTCGGGCGCTCTGGATCAGGCTTTGCCGCTCAGCTTTGAACGGTCATCCCTAACGGGCCGTTTACCATCGCCGGATTCGCGATCAGACGCCCGAACTGCCTTCCGGAGCGAAGGCGCCGCCGAATCCGCCGCCCTTTCCGTCTCCGTCCTGTCCGAGCAGGAGCGCGAGCAGGCTTTGATCCTGCTTCAGTCGGTCCAGACGGGCGGCCAGCATCTGGTCGCGCTCCGAAAGTGCGGGAGCTGTGGGAACGGAGCCGGCTGTAGCCGCCGGCGCGCCCGCGCCCGCCGTGCGTTGCAGGTTGGCATGCACCTCCGCCACCGTCGCCGGCCGGCCGTCTCGGAAGAAGATCGAACGATTGGCCGACGCCGCTTCCGGAAAGATTGAGGCCGCGCTCATGCCCGGTCTCCGTTCCATGGCGTCCATCAGCTTCGCCGCGCCGGCAGGGCCGAGGAAATGCGCCGCATAAAGATCCCCCGCCCCTGGCTCCCGGCCGGTGCGGCCCCGCAGATAGGCGGCATTCGAGGCTGTCAGCTCCGCCGCCATGGTCGAGGCGGCCTGGGCGTCGAAACGCAGGTCCAGCACGACGTTACGCGCCGAGCCGTCGACCCGCCACCGGCCATCCGAGCCCCGATGGATCAGGTCCGCGTACTGGCCGTAGCCATGCTTGGCTCCATGGGCTTTGACGGTGCCAAGCCAGGTTTGTTCGATGAACTGGAACAGGCCGGCGGCCGAGGATGTCCGCGCCCGGGCCGACGGGTTCAAGGCGCTTTCGCGCCGCGCCGTCTTGAGCAGAAAGTCCGCGTCCACGCCCGTCGCGTTCGAGGCGCGCCGGATGGCCGCCTCGACTCCGCCAGACGATGGAATCGCTCCGATGGTCATGCTCATGAGGCTGCGGGTTCGTGGTTAATCAAATCCTAACGTCGGCGGCGCTGTCCACAGACCCTTAACCTTTGCCGCAGGCGGTACGGGCGTGTCGGTTTCATGGCGACGCTCGCCCAAAACTTGCCCCAAGGGAAGCGCTCAACTTGGCCGTGGGACGCTGCGGGGGCGGCGAACGACAGGGATGGACGGCCATGATGATCAGAACCGCGGGCGGACCCGGACTGGTGAGCCCCTTCGACTACAACGAGCGCAAGACGCCGCGTTTCACCCGAACCACATGGATCGCCGTGGCGGTGGTGGCGGCCGGTCACGTGGGCCTCGGCGCTGCAATGTACTATCAGCGGTTCGAGTTGGCCCCTCCGGTTCAGGACGAGGGCCCGATCACGATCCTCGAGATGGTCAGGCCGATCCCCAAGCCGCCTGAGCCCGTGGTGGCGCCCGAGCGGCCACAACCGCCGAACACCAAGGTCAATGAGTTGCCTGCGAAGCCGGCAACGCCCGACGTCGTGGCGGTGACACAGGGGCAGACGGTCAACCCGGGCACGACGATCACCCTCGATCACGATGTGCCGAAGCCAGTCGAGAATACCCCGCCGGCGGTCGCGACCCCGGAACCCCCGGCCGTGATCACCAGCCCTCGCTGGGTGCGTCAGCCCTCGGCCGAGCAGTTGATGCGGGCCTATCCGGACCGCGCCCTGAGGGCCGAGGTCGGCGGGCTGGTGACGCTGAACTGCCTGGTCCAGCCCAACGGACGCGTCGCCGACTGCAACGTGGCCGGCGAAACGCCGGGGAACTACGGCTTCGGGCGGGCGGCGGAAGGCCTGACGCGGTATTTCCAGATCGCGCCGCGCACCGTCAACGGGGCGGCGGAGGGATCGCGCGTCAATATCGCCATCCGCTTCAACCCTCCGGCGGACTGATCAGGCGAACCTGAGCGGATCGAGGGCGGCGGCGTCAGGCCCGGGCGCCCTGCCCTCGATACCGTCCGCGACGATGGCGGCGACGAGCGGGCCCAGCAGCCAGCCGTTGCGGAACGGCGCGAGCGCAAGGTGCAGGCCCGGCTCCTCGGCGGCGCCGGCCAAGGGAAGGCCGTCCGGCGTCGCCCCCCGAATGCCAACACGCGGCGGCCCGGCCTCGCCTTCGGCGCCGAGCAGGGCCAGGCCGGCCGCGACGCGGGCGGCGGCCTCCTCCATATCCGGCACGATGTCGCGGCGGCCCCGTTCCATGGTGGCGCCCATGACGACACCGCCCGCCGCCGGCACGACATAGAGGCCGGACGTACGCAGGGCGCGCGGCGGCGGGGGGGCGCTGACAGGGCTGAGCTGACCGCGCCACGGCTCGATCGCGCCGACCACGGCCGCGACCCGGTCCGGCAGCCCGGAAATCGGGGCGGCGACGCCGGTGGCGAGCACGACCGAGGCCGCGAACCATGTGCGTCCGTCCGAGCTCTCGACCCGCCACCGGCGAGCGTCGGCGGAAAGGCGCGCCACCGAAGAGCGGATGACGGTCACCCCGGGAGCCCGGGCGAGCGCCTTGAGGCCGGCCGCCACCTCGACACGCCAATCTTCCGGCGAGGTCAGGCCTGCACGTGTCGCTCTGGCCTCGAATCCCATGGCGGCGAGGCGAGCGATGGCCGCCGGGATGTCGGAGCCGCGCCAGTCGACGCCGTCGCGATGCAGGGTCAGGCCGTGGGCCTCGGCGAAGGTCGGCCACAGATCGCGGGCGCGCTTCAGCAAGGCGGCCCGCTCGGGGGTGGAGTCGTCCGAGAGGCACTCCAGCGCCGGCGCCAGCATGCCGGCGGCGGCCGAGCTGGCGTTCGGTCCGCCGGGGTCGATCACGGTCACCGCGTGCCCCCGGCCCGCCAGTTCGGCGGCGGAGCACAGGCCGAGCACGCCGGCGCCGATGACGATCACATCCGGGGAAGAGGTCACGGGCGATCAGATCGACCGCCCGGGGCTCTTTTGCAAGCGCGCTCTCGCTACTCCGCGGCGATGGCGGCGGCGCGGCTCTCCTCGATCCGGGCGGTCAGGGCGGCGTGCTGTTCCCAGAGAGCCTGGGGCAGGCGGTCGCCGAACATGCGGTAGAAGTCCGGGATCAGGGCCGCCTCCTCGGCCCAGATGGCGGCGTCGACGTCCAGCAGGGTCGAAAGGTCGGCATCGGACAGGTTCAGGCCGGACAGGTCGAGCGACTCCGGCGTCGGGACACGACCGACGGGCGTGTCGATCGCTCCGGCCTCACCATCGAGGCGTTCGGCGATCCACTTGAGGACGCGGGCGTTGTCGCCGAACCCGGGCCAGACGAACTTGCCGTCCTCGTTCTTGCGGAACCAGTTGACGAAGTAGAGGCGCGGCAGTTGCCCGGCGTCGGTCCGGTCCTTCATCGACAGCCAGTGGGCGAAATAGTCGCCCATGTTGTAGCCGCAGAACGGCAGCATGGCGAAGGGATCGCGGCGCAGCTCGCCGACCTTGTTCTCGGCCGCGGCGGTGCCTTCCGAGGCCACCGACGAGCCCATGAAGACGCCGTGCTCCCAGTCGAAGGCTTCGGTGACCAGCGGAACGGCCGAGGCGCGGCGGCCGCCGAACAGGATGGCGTCGATCGGCACGCCCCTGGGGTCTTCCCACTCGGGCGCGATGGCCGGGCACTGGCCGGCCGGGGCGGCGAAGCGGGCGTTCGGATGGGCGGCGGGCTCGCCCGAGGCGGGATCGTGCGGCTGGCCCTTCCAGTTGGTCAGACCTTCGGGCGCTTCCTTCGTCAGACCTTCCCACCAGACGTCGCCATCGGCGGTCAGGGCCGTGTTGGTGAAGACGGTGTTGGTGGCGAGCGTGGCGAGGGCGTTGCCGTTGGTGTTGCGGCTGGTGCCCGGGGCGACGCCGAAGAAGCCGGCTTCCGGGTTGACGGCGTAGAGGCGGCCGTCGTCTCCGAGGCGCATCCAGGCGATGTCGTCGCCGATGGTCTCGGCCTTCCAGCCAGGCAGGCTGGGTTGAAGCATGGCCAGGTTGGTCTTGCCGCAGGCCGAGGGGAAGGCCGCGGCGACGTATTTGGCGCGGCCCTTCGGATCGGTCAGCTTGAGGATCAGCATGTGCTCGGCCAGCCAGCCCTCGTCGCGGGCCATGACCGAGGCGATGCGCAGGGCGTAGCATTTCTTGCCCAGCAGGGCGTTGCCGCCGTAGCCAGAGCCGTAGGACCAGATCTCGCGCGTCTCGGGGAAATGGACGATCCACTTCTCCTCATTACAGGGCCACGGCACGTCGGCCTGGCCCTCGGCCAGGGGCGCGCCCAGGGTGTGGACGGCGGGCACGAAGACGCCGTCGGAGCCGAGCACATCCAGCGCCGGCTTGCCCATGCGGGTCATGATTCCCATCGACACGGCGACGTAGCCGCTGTCGGTGATCTCGACGCCAAGGGCGCTGATCTTCGAGCCGAGCGGGCCCATCGAGAAGGGCACGACATACATGGTGCGGCCGGCCATGCAGCCGTCGAACAGGTTGTCCAGGCGGGTCCGCATCTCCACCGGATCGGCCCAGTTGTTGGTCGGTCCGGCGTCGGCCTCGTCGGCCGGGCAGATGAAGGTCCGGCTCTCGACGCGGGCCACGTCCCTGGGGTCCGAGGCTGCGTAGTAGCAGCCGGGGCGCTTCGTCTGATCCAGTTCCTTGAGCGTGCCCTTGCCGATCAGGTCCGCGACGATAGCCGACCTCTCGGCCTCGGATCCGTCGCACCAGTGGACGCGCGCCGGCTTCGTCAGGGCGGCGATCTGCTCGACCCAGGCGACGAGGCCTGCGTGATCGGTCGGGGCCGGATGAAGGCCGGGGATGGCGGATGCGGTCACGCGAACTCTCCTGAACGTCTGCCCGGCGATCTGACGCCGCCGTGGCGCTCCCATGCGTGGATCACGCAATGTTTCAGCCGAGATGGCATTGAAGGCGACGCAAGGTCAACCGCTGCAAGTTTCAACCTCTTGCGAGCGGCGCCCGACCTCCGGGCTGCATAATTCCGGTCGCGGCGGACGGCGGGGCGGGGTATCGGAGCCGCCATGCAGACCATGGACGCGATCAGCGCGACTCCCGCGGGCGCCCTCGCCTCCCCCGCGGCGGCCCGGAACGCGGGGCCGATTCTGGAGGTGCTGAAGGCGCATCTGCCGGCGCGCGGCGCGGTGCTGGAGATCGCGGCCGGCTCGGGCGAGCACGCCGTGGCTTTCGCGGCCGCCCTGCCGGGGCTCGAGTGGACGCCGAGCGATCCGTCGGCGGAGGCGCGGGCGAGCATCGTGGTGTGGGCGGAGGCGGCGGGGCTGCCCAACCTGCGCTCGCCGGCGGCGCTGGACGTCACGGAGGAAGCCAGCTGGCCGGAGGGGCCTTTCAATGCGGTGGTCTGCATCAACATGATCCACATCAGCCCGTGGGCGGCGACCGAGGGGCTGATGCGGCTGGCCCGGCGGGTGCTGCCGGTCGGAGGGCTGCTGGCGACCTATGGGCCATATCGCGAGGCTGGCGTCCCGCTGGCGCCCTCGAACGCGGCCTTCGACGAGAGCCTCAAGGCGCGCGATCCGGCCTGGGGGCTGCGCGACCGGGACGCGGTGGCGGCGGCGGCGAAGGCCGAGGGGCTGGCGCTGACGCGGCGGGTCGAGATGCCGGCCAACAACCTGATGCTGCTGTTCCGGCGCGTCGCATGAGCCTGTCCCGGACCTACAACGGCGACGAACCCGTCCGGCTGAACAAGTTCATGGGCCAGTCGGGCATCTGCTCGCGGCGGGAGGCCGACGCCCTGATCGCGGAGGGGCTGGTCTCGGTCGACGGCGAGGTGGTCACCGACGCGGGGCGCAAGCTCCAGCCGGGGCAGACGCTGACCCTCAACGAGCGGGCGACGGCGGCCCTGGCGGAGGGCGTCACCATCGTGATGCACAAGCCGATGGGCTTCGTCTCGGGCCAGCCGGAGCCAGGCAAAATCCCGGCGGTGCGGCTGCTGACCGAGGCCAATCGCGTCGGCGAGGGCGCCGTCCCGTCGGCGGACGCCTCCCTGCCCCCGATCGGGCGGCTGGACGAGGATTCGCGCGGCCTGCTGCTGCTGTCGTCGGACGGGGTGGTGGCCAAGGCGGTGATCGGGCCGGAGTCGGACCTCGACAAGGAGTATCTGGTCCGGGTGACCGGCGACGTCACCGAGAAGAAGCTGAAGATCCTGCGCCACGGCCTGATGCTGGACGGCCGCCAATTGCGCCCGGCCTATGTCAGCCGGATGGAGTCCTTCCGGCTCAAATTCATCCTGCGCGAGGGCCGCAACCGGCAGATCCGGCGGATGTGCGAAATGGTCGATCTGGAGGTCGTCGACCTGATCCGGGTGCGCATCGGGCCGCTGAAGCTGGACAATCTGCCGGAGGGGAAGTGGCGGCTGCTGACGGCGGAGGAGCGGGCGGCGCTGGTCGGGGGCGCCGACTCAAAAAATTGAGGGGGCAGAGTCGGCAGAGTCGGCAGGGCTGGCTCGAAAATCGGGGGGCAGAGTCGGCAGAGTCGGCAGGAGCCCCTTCGGCGGACGTGAGATTCGAATGTCAAAGACCAGACGGCGCACCGTAGCAGGCCGGTGCGTCAGAATCGGTCGTATGGGCAATCCATGCCGTCAGGCGGGCACATAGGTCAGCCGGATCGCCTCCCCGCCGATCCGGTCATGGGCGACGAGGCGCAGCGGCGGCGTCGGGCCGGGGAAGAACGGAGCGCCCTGCCCCAGCACGACCGGGTGGACGTACAGACGATACTCGTCGATCAGGCCGGCTTCGGTCAGGCCCTGGGCCAGGGCCGGGCCGCCGACGTGGATTTCGCCGTCCAGGTCAGCCTTCAGCCGGCGGATCATGCCCTCCATATCGCTCGAGACCAGGGCGGCGTTGGGACCGACCTCGGTCAGGGAGCGCGACACCACCCATTTGCGTTCGGCCCGCCACGCCGCCGCGAACTCGCGCAGATCGGAGGTCCAGTCGGGGTCGTCCTCCTCCCAGTAGCGCATGATCTCGTACAGGCGGCGGCCGTAGACGCTGCCGGTCGCGCCGCGCACCTGCTCGATCCAGTGACGAAAGAGCACCGGATCGGGCGCGAACCTGTCGTGGTCGACGTAGCCGTCGAGCGAGACGTTCATTGCGAAGACGAGCCGGGCCATGCCGCAAACCTCCAGTCCAGGGACGTCAGGCGACCCGACCCGCGGCCAGTTCCGGACGCGCCGCCTCCGCCGCCCTGAACGGCTTCATCTGATCCGCGAGCGCCCGCTTGAAGGCCGGGCGGGCCTCGGCGCGGGCGACATAGTCGGCGAGCGCCGGAAAGTCGGCGAGGATGGCCGTGTGGCGCAGGTCGCGCAGCACATGGGTCATCAGGATGTCGGCGGCGCTGAAGCGGTCGCCGGCGAACCAGTTGCGGTCGCCCAGCGCCGTCTGCAGATCGGCGAGCCGCTTGCGCAGAAACGCCTCGACCTCTGGCCGGCGCTGCTTCGCCCATTCCTTGTCAGCGTTGAACAGGTCGATGGTCGCCAGTTCGGCGACGAAGGGCTCGACGCTGTTCATGGCCGCGAACAGCCAGGTCATGACCATGGCGCGGCCGGCGTCATCGGCCGGCATCAGGGCGTCGGAGTTCTGGGCGATCCACAAAACGATGGCGCCGCTTTCGAACATCTCCACTTCGCCGTCGCGATAGGCCGGCACCTGGCCGAACGGCTGCAGGGCGCGGTATTCGGGCGTCGCCTGGTCCTCGAACCCGATCAGGCGGTCGTCGTAGCCGAGACCGGCTTCTTCGAGAGCCCAGCGGACGCGGATGTCGCGGACGGAGCCCTGGGCGAAGGGCGGCACCCATTTGAAGGCGGTGACCTGAATCATCGGCAGTCTCCTGATCGCGGCTTTCGGGCGCCGTCCGCGGCCCTGTCGTTGACGAAAAGGTTGATATCAACGTATCACAGGGCATGTCAAACGTCCCGGCCGCGTTCGCCGCCACCATGCACATCCGCGATCACTGCCTGTGCCTGCACGCCCAGCGGGCGGCGCGGGCGCTGTCGCGGCGGTTCGACGTGGCGTTCCGGCCGCTGGGGATCACCAGCGGCCAGTTCTCGCTGCTCAACGCCCTGAACCGGCCGAAGCCGCCGACCATCGGCGCCGTCGCCGAGGTGCTGGCCATGGACCGGACCACCGTGACGGCCAATCTGAAGCCGCTGGAGCGGATGGGCGCGGTGACGGTGTCGGTGGACCCGGAGGACCGGCGCGGCCGCCGCGCCGCCCTCACCGACGCCGGACGGGCCCTGCTGGCGCGGGCGACGCCGGTGTGGATCGAGGAGCACGCCCGCGTCGAGGCGGGCCTGGACAGCGCCGCCGACGCGCTGCGGGCGGGGCTGCGCAGCATCGCCTAGACTCACGCCCGCCCTCACCCGTGCGGCGGCCCGAGATCGCGCATGTCAGCGTCGGCATTGCCGCCGAAGCGGGGGTCGAGGCGTTCGGCCCAGCTCAGCGGCCAGGCCTCGGTGACCGGCCCGTCGCCGCGCGCGTCCCACTCCAGATAGACCACCCAGACTTCGCCCTCGACCGGCAAGGGGAGGACTCGGGGGCATTCGGTCCGCTCCTCGTGCCACAGCCGCAGCCGCCCGCCCTGCGGATAGCCGTCGACGACCCGGTCAACGCGGAATTCAGCGGTGAAGGCGCGGTTGGGCCGCTCGGCAGCCTGCGACTCCACGGCCACGACCGTGGCCGTGGCGACGGTGATCCAGCGCCCTTCCGTCATCCGCTCGCCCGGCCCGGCGATCGGCCGCATGCAGGCATGAGCGGCGGGGGCGGCGAGCGACAAGGCAATGGCGACGAGCAAGGGGCGGAACATGGCGAGGTCTCCCGGGCCCAGGAGACCACGACCGCGGCGCCGGCGCAGCCCCTCCGGCGCCGATCATCAGACAACGTCAGTGCATGGCCACCATCCACACGGCCATGGCGATCATCATCAGGTTCTCGGTCAGGGAAACGAAGCCGAGCGGCACATTCGACGAGCCGCCGACGCAGGCGCATTTCAGTTCGCGTTTGTCGACGTAGACGGCCTTGAACACCGACACCGCGCCGACGCCGCCGATGAACAGGGCCACCGGGGCCGACAGCCAGGTCAGGGCCCCGGCCAGCATCAGCACGCCCGCGCCCAGTTCGGCGAAGGGGTAGATGTAGCCATAGGCCGGCCAGCGCCGGGCCAGCAGGTCGTAGTTGAGGAACATGGTCGAGAATTTCTCGACGTCCTGCAGCTTCAGCATCGCCAGCAGACACATGGCCACGGCGATGAAATTGGGCAGGACCATGGTGGTGATCGCGCCCATCGCCAGCCAGTCGATGGCCAAGGCGATCAGGGCGGCGACGGCGAACACGGCCAGCACCGGGGTGTAGCTGGTCGAGCCGGGCTCGGGGACCTTCTCGCCGAAGAAGCGGCGCAGGTCGTCGTGGCCGCCGATGCGGACGCCGTCGATGAAGGTCTGGGGCGTGGTCCTGACGCCGTGCAGGGCCTTGAAGGCGTCGGTCTCCTCGCGGGTCTTCAGGTGATGGTCCTGGACGACATAGCCCTTGCGGCGCAGCAGCCACAGCGACTTGCGGCCATAGGGGCAGACGTGGTCGGGCATGACCATGCGGTGCAGAACGGCGGTCTTTTGAGGTGCGGACATTGGGGGCTTTCTCCTGTTGCCGATAACGGTCCGCGCCCCATGTAGGGTCCGTAGCATGGTACGGAGTCAAGAGATGGTCGGGATGACGATCGCACGGCTGGCGGCGGCGGGCGGCGTGGGCGTGGAGACGGTGCGCTACTACCAGCGGCGCGGGCTGCTGGAGACGCCGACGCGGCCCGAGGGATCGGGGCTGGGCGGCGGGGTGCGGCGCTACGGGGCGGAGGACGTGCGGCGGCTGAAATTCATCCGCTCGGCCCAGGCGGCGGGGTTCACCCTCGAGCAGATCGGCGAACTGCTGGCGCTGGACGCGGGCGAGGACCGGTCGCGGGCCCTCGCGCTGGCCGAGGGGCGGCTGGTCGAGCTGGACGCGCGGATCGCCGAGCTGGAGACGGCCCGGGCGGCGCTGCGGCGGCTGGCGGGGGCGTGCGCGGGGGGCGGGAAAGGCCCGTGCCCGATCCTGGAGGCGTTCGAGGGGTGAGCCCTTCTCCCCTTGCGTGAGAAGGACGGGCTAGGCGATGTCGCCGATGTCCACGCCCATCCGTTCGGCGGTCAGTTCGCGCGCCCTTCGCCGGGCCGGACGGGCGAAGGCGCGAGCGTAGAAGGCGCGGACGTTGGGATAGCCGTCCATCAGATCGGTCTCGCGAATCTCGCGCAGAATGTCCGCCAGGGTGATGTCGGCGATGGTGAAATCGTCACCCGTGATCCAGTCACGCCCCTCCAGCTGGCGCTCGAGACCGGCCAGCCAGCGCGTGGCGATGCCGACGAGGAACTCGCGCGCCGCGGGGTCCTTGCCCATGAAGCCGGCGTCGACCATGGCGATCATCGACAGCGGCGGCGCGACGGTGGCGACGGCCGCGAAACACCACTGGATCACCCTGAGGCGGCCGGCCTCGTCGGCGGGCATCAGACGGCCCGACTTTTCGGCCAGATGGATCAGGATGGCGCAGGACTCGGCGATGACCAGACCATCGTCCTCCAGCACCGGGATCTGGTTGAACGGGCTGATCGCGGAGAACCCGGGGCTCTCGGCCTCGCCGCCGAGATAGTCGAGGGCCTTGACCTCGTACGGCAGCCCCATCTCCTCCAGGGCCCACTGGATGCGGATGTCCTTGGTCTCGCCGATCCCGCCGGGGAACATGTTGGCGAAGGCGTGGAGGGTGATCATGAGGCGTCTCCGGCGCTAGTCGATCGCCGTGCGGTCGGCGCCCAGCCGTTCGGCGTACAGGTCGAGGGTGCGCCGCCACGCCGGTCGGGCCATGGCGCGATCGTAGAAGGCCTTCACGTTGGGATAGCCGTCCATCAGCTCGGTGTGGCGCAGCTGGCGCAGGACCGCGGCGAGCAGCAGGTCGGCGATGGTGAAGTCGTCGGTGGCGATCCAGTCGCGGCCCTCGAGCTTGCGGTTCACCCCGCCGAGCACGCGGTGGGTCCAGCCGGTCAGGAAGTCACGTACGTCCCCCGGTTCGCCCATGGCCCCCATGTCCATCAGCTTGAGCGGCTGGATCGGGCCTTCGACGGTGGACAGGGCGGCGAGGGTCCACTGGATGACGTGGGCGCGGTCCTCGGCGTCGGCGGGGATCAGCTGGCCGGATGTCTCCGCCAGATGGATCAGGATGGCGCCGGTCTCGGACAGCGTCAGATCGCCGTCGGTCAGGACGGGAATCTGGTTGAACGGGCTGATGGCCGAGAACTCGGGACCGGTGGTCTCGCCGCCGGTGTGGTCCCAGCCGCGCACCGTGTAGGGCAGCCCCATCTCCTCCAGCGCCCACTGGACGCGCAGGTCGCGGGTCTCGCCATGGACGAAGGGATGGACGCGGCCGAAGGCGTGGAGGGTGATCATGGGGGCAGCCTATTCCCTTCAACCGCCGAGTGAGAAGACCTCCTTGTCATCCCGGCCGGAGCGAAGCGGAGAGCCGGGACGGGAGGTGAACGCACAAGTCCCTCCCGGACGGCCCGTCAGGGTCGATCCGGGAGACCGCCGGACGCAAGCAGGTCGCCATACAGGTCGGCCCAACGAGGATTGCACTCCTCGATCAGCGCAAATTTCCACGGCCGGAGCCAGCGCTTGATGCGCTTTTCGCGCAGGATCGCCTGATCGACGTACAGGTGCGGTTCGTACCAGACCAACTGGTCGGTTCCACGTTCGCGGCTGTAGCCGTCGATCTGCCCATGCTTGTGCTCGTCTATGCGCCGGATGAGGTCGTTGGTCATGCCGACGTAGAGCCAGCCGCAGGGTCCGCTGGCGACGATGTAGACCCAGTAGTGGTGGTCGCGCATGGCGATCCCTCCAGCCCCTCGTTCTGGAACATACCGGGAACGTCTATTCTTGTCATCCCCGACGACACGAAGCGGAGATCGGGGACGGTGACGCGACGAACATTTCCTCCCGGACAGCCCGCCGGGCTGAGCCGGGAGGCGGCCTGCCGGTGCCGGGACGATGAAGTCTAAGGCCGCAGGGGCGCTCGGCCCGTGTCCCGGATAACCGCTACGCGCTTTCCGGGAGGAAGCGATTTGGGCCCGCCCCGTCCCGGCTCTTCGCTTCGCTTCGGCCGGGATGACAATGCGGGCCGTCTACTTAGAGTGGGGAAGATGCGGCCCCACCTTCTTCTCCAGCAAGGCCACCAGCTCGGGCTGCATGCGTCGGGGATATCGAGGCTGACGACGCGCTTGCCCTTCAGGTGTTTGCCGAAACGGCGCTGGAGTTTGGCGCGGTGGGCGCGCTCCATGACGAAGATCAGGTCGGCCTGGTCGAGGTGGTCGGGCGTGACCGGCTCCTCCGCATCGGGCGCCAGGCCGGCGGATGCGGTCTCGACGCCGGGGCGCGAGGCGAAGACCCGCTCGGCCGTGGGGGAGCGGAGGCGGTTGCGGGCGCAGAGGAAGAGGAGGTGGGTCAGCCGGATCCTACAGCGGAATATTATCGTGCTTCTTCCACGGGTTCTCGGCCTGCTTGTTCTTCAGCGTCCGTAGCGCCCGGATCAGGCGGCGGCGGGTGCCGTGGGGCATGATCACGTCGTCGATGTAGCCCAGCCCGGCGGCCACGAACGGGTTGGCGAAGCGGGCCTTGTATTCGGCCTCGCGGGCGGCGAGGGCTTCCGGGTCGCCGGCCTCCTTGCGGAAGATGATCTCGACCGCGCCCTTGGCCCCCATGACGGCGATCTCGGCGGAGGGCCAGGCGTAGTTGACGTCGCCGCGCAGGTGTTTGGAGCTCATCACGTCATAGGCGCCGCCGTAGGCCTTGCGGGTGATGACGGTTAGCTTGGGCACGGTGGCCTCGGCATAGGCGAACAGCAGCTTGGCGCCGTGCTTGATCAGGCCGCCGTACTCCTGACGGGTGCCGGGCATGAAGCCGGGCACGTCGACGAAGGTGACCAGCGGGATGTCGAAGGCGTCGCAGAAGCGCACGAAGCGGGCGGCCTTGCGGCTGGAGTCGATGTCGAGGACGCCGGCGAGGACCTGGGGCTGGTTGGCGACGACGCCGACGGTCTGGCCGTCGAGGCGGCCGAAGCCGGTGACGATATTCTTCGCGAAGTCGGGGCCGATCTCGAAGAATTCGGCCTCGTCGACCGTCTTCAGGATCAGCTCCTTGATGTCGTAGGGCTGGTTCGGATTGGCCGGGACCAGGGTGTCGAGGCTGGGCTCATCGCGCTCGGGGTCGTCGTAGGAGTCGCGGACCGGCGGCTTCTCGCGGTTCGACAGGGGCAGGAAGCCGATCAGGCGGCGGACCTCGCTGAGGGCCTCCAGATCGTTCTCGAAGGCGCCGTCGGCGACTCCTGACTTGCCGGCGTGGACCCGGGCGCCGCCGAGGTCCTCGTGGGTGACCACCTCGTTGGTGACGGTCTTCACCACGTCGGGGCCGGTGACGTACATGTAGGAGGTGTCCTTCACCATGAAGATGAAGTCGGTCATGGCGGGGGAGTAGACGTCGCCCCCGGCGCAGGGTCCCATGATTACGCTGATCTGCGGGATGACGCCGGAGGCGAGCACGTTCCTCTGGAAGACTTCGGCATAGCCGGCGAGGCTGGCGACGCCTTCCTGGATGCGGGCGCCTCCGCTGTCGTTGAGGCCGATGAGCGGTGCGCCGACCTTCATCGCCATGTCCATGACCTTGCAGATCTTCTGCGCGTGGCGCTCGGACAGCGAGCCGCCGAACACGGTGAAATCCTGCGCGAAGACGTAGACGAGGCGGCCGTTGATCGTCCCGGATCCGGTGACGACGCCGTCTCCGGGGATGCGCTGCGCCTCCATTCCGAAGTC
>NZ_DASPLR010000023.1:0-107504 GCF_035627475.1 Brevundimonas sp.
GCGGCGAAGGCGCGGTGGCGGTCGTCGAAGAAGGGCCAGTCGAGGAAGCTGCGGTCAGCCATGCTCAGTTCCCCTCGAACACCGGCTCGCGCTTCGCCGCGAAGGCCTCATAGGCCCGGCGGAAGTCTTTGGTCTGCATGCAGATGGCCTGGGCCTGGGCCTCGGACTCGATGGCGGCGTCGAGGCTCATGTCCCATTCGACGTTGAGCTGGTTCTTGGTGATCCCGTGGGCGAAGGTCGGGCCCCGGGCCAGTGACAGCGCCAGTTCGCGGGCGGCGTCCATCAGGGCGCCGGGTTCGACCAGCCGGTTGTGGAAGCCCCAGCGCTCGCCTTCGTCGGCGGTCATGACACGACCCGTGAACAGCAGTTCGGAGGCCCGGCCCTGTCCGATCTGGCGGGGCAGGATGGCGCAGGCGCCCATGTCGCAGCCGGCGAGGCCCACGCGGGTGAAGAGGAAGGCGGTCTTCGTTCGCGGGGTGGCGATCCGCAGATCCGAGGCCATGGCCATGATGGCCCCCGCCCCGACGCAGACCCCGTCGAGAGCGGCGATGACCGGCTGGGGACAGCCGCGCATGGCCTTGACCAGATCGCCGGTCATGCGGGTGAAGTCGAGCAGGGCCGGCATGGCCATTTCGGTCAGCGGGCCGATGATCTCGTGCACGTCGCCGCCCGAGGAGAAGTTGCCGCCGGCGCCGGTGACGATCACCACCTTGCAGTCGTCGGCCTGGACGAGGGCGCGGAACAGGTCGCGCATCTCGGCGTAGGACTGGAAGGTCAGCGGGTTCTTCCGCTCGGGCCGGTTCAGGGTCAGCACGGCCACGCCGTCGTCGTCGACCGACCAGAGGAAATGTTCGGCCTTGTAGTCGCGCGCCTTCATCGGTTCGGCTCCTCGTGGATGGCGGCCCGGAGCGACCGCTTGGTCTGCTCCAGAAGGCGGGTCAGGTCGTCGGCCTCGGCGGCGGACAGTCCTGCCAGCAATGTCTCGATCCAGTGCTCGTGCGCCCGGGCCATGGCGGCGAAGCGGGTTTGGCCCTGCGCGGTGAGGCGGACACGCTGGACCCGGCGGTCGGCGCCGGGCAGGTGTTCGATCAGGCCGTCCGCTTTCAGGCGCTGGGCCAGCCCCGTGACGTTGCCGTTGGAGACCATCAGCATGCGCGAGACCTCGCCCATGGTCAGACCGGCCTCGCCGGCGCGGTCCAGCGCCGACAGCATGTCGAACCGGGGCAGGGTCGAGCCGAACTCGTCGCGCAGCCGCTGGGAGATGGTCTGTTCGATGGTGGTCGTGCAGGTCAGCAGCCGCAGCCACAGGCGCAGGGCGCGCTTGCCGTCGGGGGCGCCGCCGAGCCGATCAGGGAGGGCGGCGGCGGGGCTCACAGCTCTCCCCCGGCCACGGGGACGGCGGCGCCGTTGATCCCCGAGGCGCCGTCGCCGCACAGCCAGACGATGGTCTGGGCCACCTCGTCGGGGGTGATCAGCCGGCCCTGCGGGTTGGAGGCGGCCAGCGCGGCGCGGGCCTCCTCCTCGCTGCGTCCGGTCTTGCCGACGATGGCGTCGATGGAGCGGGAGACCAGATCGGTCTCGGTGAAGCCGGGGCAGACGGCGTTGACGGTGACGCCCTTGCTGGCGACCTCGAGCGCCAGGGCCCGGGTCAGGCCAACAAGGCCGTGCTTGGCCGCGACATAGGCCGAGACATAGGCGTAGCCCTTCAGGCCCGCGGTGGAGGCGACGTTGACGATCCGGCCCCAACGGCGCGTCAGCATGCCGGGCAGGACCAGACGCGCGGCCTCGGCGGGCGCCTCCAGATTGACGGCCAGCATGGCGCGGAAGGCGTCGGCGTCGGTCTTCAGGAACGGCGCGGACGAGGCGGCGCCGGCGTTGTTGACGAGGATGTCGATGGGGCCGAAGCGGTCGCGGCCGGCCTCGATGGCGGCGGCCAGCATGTCGGGGTCGGTGACGTCGGCGGGGGCGGCGAAGGCGAGGTCGCCGATGCGATCGGCGCTCTCGTTCAGCCGACCGACGTGGCGGCCGATCAGGGTGACCTGACAGCCGGCCTCGGCCAGCCGCTCGGCGGTGGCCCGGCCGATGCCGGAGCCGGCGCCGGTGACCACCGCATGATGTCCGGTCAGGCTCATACCGGCCCCGCCTGTTGCTGTTTCTCCAGATTGCGGGCCAGCTGGGCGAAGCCGGCGCGGTACTGCACCGGCGGCCGGGCGCCGCGCCAGCCCAGTTCGGCGGCGGCGCGCAGGCTCCAGTTCGGATCGGCCAGATGCGGCCGGGCGAGGGCGCACAGGTCGGCGCGGCCGGCGGCGAGGATGCTGTTGACGTGGTCCGTCTCGTAGATGGCGCCGACGGCCATGGTCGCGACGCCCGCCTCGTTGCGGATGCGGTCGCTGAACGGGGTCTGGAACATGCGGCCGTAGACCGGCTTCGCCTGCTCCGAGGTCTGGCCGGCCGAGACGTCGATCAGGTCGCAGCCGGCGTCGGCGAAGGCGCGGGCGATGGCCACGGAGTTCTCCGGCGTCAGGCCGTCGTCGACCCAGTCGGTGGCCGACAGGCGCACAGACATCGGCTTCTGGTCGGGCCAGACGGCGCGCATGGCGGCGAAGACCTCCAGCGGGAAGCGCAGCCGGTTCTCGACGGAGCCGCCGTAGTCGTCCGTCCGATGGTTGGAGACCGGGGTCAGGAAGGACGACAGCAGATAGCCGTGGGCGCAGTGCAGCTCGACCATGTCGAAGCCCGCCTCGTCGGCCCAGCGGGCGGCGCGCACGAAGTCGTCGCGGACGCGGTCCATGTCGGCGCGGGTCATCTGGCGCGGGACCTGGTCCCCCTCGGACCATGCGATGGGCGAGGGGGCGATCAGCTGCCAGCCGCCTTCCAGCAGGGGTTCGTCGGCGCGCGGTCCCCACGGCCGTTCGACGGACCCCTTGCGGCCGGCGTGGGCCAGCTGGAGGGCGATGCGCGAACCCTGGCCGTGGACGAAGTCGACGATCCGCCTCCAGGCGTCGCGGTGTTCGGGCCGGTACATCCCGGCGCACCCGGGGGTGATGCGGGCGTCGGCCGAGACGTCGGTCATCTCGGTGAAGACCAACCCCGCGCCGCCCAACGCCCTCGCCCCGAGGTGGACGAGGTGGAAGTCGTTCACCGTCCCGTCCTCGGCCGAATACATGCACATGGGCGAGACGACGACGCGGTTGGGCAGGGTCAGGCCGCGCAGGCGCAGGGGTGCGAACATCGGCGGGGGCGGCGCCGGCGAGGGCGCCGCCCCGGCCAGGTCGGCGAACCAGCGCTCGACCCCGGCGACGAAGGCGGGGTCGCGCAGGCGCAGGTTCTCGTGGCTGACGCGCTGGCTGCGGGTCAGCAGGCTGTAGGCGAACTGCAGCGGCTCGAGCCCGACGTAGCGGTCGACGGTCTCGAACCATTCGGTCGAATTGCGCGCGGCGCTCTGCAGCTTCAGCACCTCGACGCGGCGTTCGGCCTCATAGGCGGCGAGGGCGGCGTCGAGATCGCCGCCTCCCGTCAGGGCGCGGGCGAGGCTGATGGCGTCCTCGAAGGCCAGTTTGGTGCCCGAGCCGATGGAGAAGTGGGCGGTGTGGGCGGCGTCGCCGAGCAGCACCACCTTGCCGTCGCGCCAGTTGGCGCAGGCCACGCGCGGGAAGTTGAGCCAGGCCGAACCGCGCAGGTGGCGGGCGTTGCTCATCAGGGCGTGGCCGCCCAGCCAGTGGGCGAACAGGGCCTCGGCCGCGCGGCAGGTCTGGTCCTGGTCGAGCCGATCGAAGCCGAGGCCGCGCCAGGTCGCCTCCGTGCATTCGACGATGAAGGTCGAGGCGCCCGGCTCGAACTGGTAGGCGTGGGCCCAGATCCAGCCGTGCGGGGTCTCGACGAAGGCGAAGGTGAAGGCGTCGAACGACTGTTTCGTGCCCAGCCAGATGTACCTGTTGCTGCGGACGTCGATGTCGACGCCGAAGATGTCCGGGTTCTCGTTGCGCACCCGGCTGTTGAGCCCGTCGGCGGCGACGACGATGTCGGTATCCAGAACCCGGATATCGGCGACCTCGCTCTGGAAGCGCAGGTCGACGCCCAGCGATCGGGCGCGCTCGTGCAGGAGGGTGAGCAGCCGCTGGCGGCCGATGCCCGCGAAGCCGTGGCCGCCGGAGCGGATGGTCTGGCCGTGAATATGGACGTCGATGTCGTCCCAGTGGACGAAGGCCGCCTCGATGGTCGCGGCGGTTTCCGGGTCGTTGGCCTTTAGATTGGCGAGCGTCTGGTCGGAGAAGACGACGCCCCAGCCGAAGGTGTCGTCCGGCCGGTTGCGCTCGTGCACCACGACCTGCAGCGACGGATCGCGCAGCTTCAGCGAAATGGCGAGGTAGAGGCCGCCGGGCCCGGCGCCGACGATGGCGATGCTTCTGACGGCCGGTCGCGACGACATATTTTAAGTATGAAATACTTTCGGAGTGAAGTCCAGACCGGCGATCAGGAGGCGTCCGGCGCGAGCATGGCCAGCAGGGCGAAGCTGGCCAGCCAGTGCTCGCCCATGTAGTCGCCGGTGACGTGGGGCAGGGCGGCGTCGAGATGTACGCGCGCGGCCTCGAGCGCGGGAAGCCGGCGCGGATCCGCCCCGTCCAGCGCCGAGGCGATCTCGCGCCAGCACCAGGCGCGGCTGAGGTTCAGGCCGTCGAGATGGGCGATCTTTCCGTCGGACCGGTCGCTGACGGCAGCGGGCTGGAACAGGGTCGCGGGTTCGCGCCGGTCGAGACGGGGCAGGAAGGCGTCGAGCCATTCGGCGAAGTCGTCGACGCCCAGCACCTGGCGCATCAGGGCGGCTTCCATGAGGGCCGGCGACAGAAACTCGTCCTGCGACGGCTCCCACGCCTGACAGTCGCGGTCGCCGGCATGCCAGCGCAGCGCCCGCTCGCGGCACAGGGCGGCGAGGCCATGGTCCCCGGCGCCCGCGGCGTAGTCGAGCGCCAGCCGCAGGGCGAAGGCGGTGTTGTAGTGGGTCCCGACCCGGACCGGGTAGTCCGCGAGCGGCAGATAGTCCCTGAACCGCCTGGCGAACGCCAGCGTCAGGGGGCGCAGCGTATCGGCCCGGCCGTCGCCGTGCCGCTCCAGCTCGGCGGCGAGCTTCAGCAGCCAGGCCCAGCCGTAGGGCCGCTCGAAGCCGCGGCTTTCGGGGCGCGCCAGATAGGCGGTCTCGGCCGCGACCTTGTCCGGGACGAACAGCTCGTCGGCGAGGCTGCGGATACGCGCCGCCTCGGGCAGGTCGGGGTACAGCCGCAAGAGGGTGAACAGCGTCCACCAGCCGTGGACGCAGGAATGCCAGTCGAAACTGCCGAAGAAGATGGGGTGCAGGGCACGCGGCCCCCGGACGTCGCCCGGCCCGCCGAGGACGTGATCCAGCTTGTTGGGATATTCGCGCGTGACATGACCCAGGGCGGTGCGGGCGTAGAGGGCGGCGACCCCGGGGGTGAGGCATCCGCTCATGCCGCGCCCCTGAAGGCGAGGGCGTACATCAGCACGATGTTGATCGCGAGGAGGGCGGCGGCGGTGGGCAACTGCACCCGGATGACTCCGTTGAAGGGCGCGTCGCGGTCCGGCAGGTCGAGCAGGGCGGCGGGCACGACATTGAAATTGGCCGCCATCGGCGTGGTCAGGGTGCCGCAGAAGCCCGACAGCATGCCGATGGCGCAGACGATCGCCGGATCGCCGCCGAACTGCACCACCACCAGCGGCAGGCCGACCGCGGCGGTCACCACCGGAAAGGCGGCGAAGGCGTTGCCCATGATGAAGGTGAACAGAGCCATGCCGAGACAGTAGGCGAGCACCGCCAGCAGGCGGGTGTCGAGCGGCAGGTAGCTGGCGAACAGTTCGCCAATGCGGTCGCCGACGCCGGCGATGACGAACACCGCCCCCAGCGCCGCCAGCGCCTGGGGCAGGATGCCGGCCCAGCCCACCGAGTCCATCAGCCTGCGGCCTTCCTGCAGGGGCGCCAGGAGCGGCGGCCGCAACCAGATCATGGCGCCGGCGAGGGCGAGGGCCACCGCCAGTCCGAGGGCGACGATGGTCGGCTGCCCGGCCCCGAACAGGGGGCGGCCGAACAGTGAAACCCTCTCCAGCACCACCACGCCCAGTATGGCCACGGCGGGTATCATCAGGGCCGGAACGAACAGCCAGGCGCCGCGCCGCGCTGCGCTGGCGGCCCGCTCGCCGGGCGTCGTGGTGGCCGGGCGGCTCTGGCCGAGCAGGCGGAACCCGGCGAGCGCCGCAAGGGTCAGCACCAGCACGCCGTTGCCGAGGTCGCCAAGGTAGGATCCGAACAGGAAGCTCGTCGCCAGCAGACCCCAGAAGGCGGCTGTGCCGAAGCGCCGGGGATGCTCGCGGTCGAGTACGGTCAGCACCGAGAAGCCCGCGAAGGTCAGGCCGGCGAAGATGTAGACCCAGTCGAGCGTGATCACTGGCCGCCCTCCCGGCCGCTCTCCCGGGCGATCGCGCGGTCGAGGCGGATCAGCCGGACTCCGTGAATGAGCAGGGCGCAGACGGCGGTGGGGATGGCCCAGACGGCCAGCTGCCAGGGCTCGAGCACGATGCCGTTGGCCTCGAGGAAGCCCTTGATCAGCAGGATCGAGGCGATGGCGAAGAAGATGTCCTCGCCGAAGAAGAGGGCGATGTTGTCGACCGCCGCGGCATGGGTCCGGATGCGCCAGCGCAGGGGGTCGGGCAGGTCGCCGTAGCGGGTCTCGGCCGCTGCCTCGGCCATCGGTGCGATCAGCGGCCGGACCATCTGGGGGTGTCCGCCCAGCTTGGTCAGACCAAAGGCGGCGCTGACCTGGCGGAGGACGAAATAGGCCAGGAGGATGCGGCCGGTCGTCGCTGAGCGCACCTTGCCGACAAGGGCCCGAGCCTGTTCCTGCAAGCCGAAGCGCTCAAGCAGGCCGATGAGCGGCAGAACCAGCCAGATGACGGTGATGTAGCGGTAATCGTTGAAGGCCTTGCCGAAGGCGGCGACGGCGCCGAGCGCGGCCTGGCCGAGTTCAGCCACGCCCACGCCGGGGGCGATGGCGGCGGCGGCGCCGGTGACCACCGCCGCGACCAGGATCACCGCCAGCGGGTTGAGCCGCGCCACGAAGCCGGCGACCAGCACCCCTATGCCCAGCAACACCCACATGGATCGGTCCCCCCGTTGGTCGGCGGGGAGAGTTGCGCGGTTTGGCTCCTCGGGAAAGGGAGGAGTGTCGGTGCGGGCGAACCGGGGGGGCGGGCGTCCGTCAGGCCTTGCCGTAGCCGCCGCCCCCGGGGGTTTCGATGACGAAGATGTCGCCGGGCGACATCGCGACCTCGGCGGTCGAACCCAGGACCTCGTGCGCGCCGTCGGCGCGTTCGATGCGGTTGATCCCCGGCGCGCCGTCTCCGCCCCCGGCGGCCCCGAAGGGCGGCACGCGGCGCCGGTTCGACAGGATGGCGGCGGTCATCGGCTCGAGGAAGCGCACGCGCCGCACGGCCCCGTCGCCGCCGCGCTGGGCGCCCTCTCCGCCCGAGCCGCGCCGGATCGAGAATTCCTCCAGCAGGACGGGAAAACGGCTTTCCAGCACTTCCGGGTCGGTCAGGCGGCTGTTGGTCATGTGGGACTGGACCGCCGGCACGCCGTCGAAGCCCGGGCCGGCGCCCGACCCGCCGGCGATGGTTTCGTAATACTGCCGGGCCTCGTCGCCGAAGGTGAAGTTGTTCATCGTGCCCTGACTGGCGGCCAGGACGCCGAGCGCGCCGTACAGGCAGTCCACCACGGCCTGGCTGGTCTCGACATTGCCGGCGACCACGGCGGCGGGATAGCGGGGGTTCAGCATCGAGCCCTCCGGCACGATCAGCCGGATCGGCTTCAGGCACCCCTCGTTCAGAGGGATGGCGTCGTTCACCAGGGTGCGGAAGACGTAGAGGGTCGCGGCCCGGGTGATCGACAGGGGGGCGTTGAAATTGTTCGGGCGCTGGCCGCTGGTTCCGGTGAAGTCGACGACCGCGCTCCGGGCGTTCCGGTCGACATCGATGCGGACCCGGATGACCGCGCCGTCATCCATCTCCAGCGCAAAGGCTCCCGGCTTCAGGGCGGCGATGGCCCGGCGCACGGCCGCCTCGGCATTGTCCTGGACGTGAGCCATGTAGGCGGCGACCACCTCGGGCCCGAACTCCGCGACCATGCGGGCCAGTTCGTCGGCGCCCCGGGCGCAGGCGGCGACCTGGCCCTTCAGGTCGGCCATGTTCTGGTCGACGTTGCGCGACGGATAGCGGCCCGAGGCGAACAGGGCGCGGGTCTCCGCGTCTCTCAACCTCCCGCCGTCGACCAGCAGGAAGTCGTCGATCAGGACGCCTTCTTCCTCGACCGTCCGTGAAGTCGGCGGCATCGATCCCGGCGTGATCCCGCCGACATCGGCGTGGTGCCCGCGGGCGGCGACGAAGAAGGCGGGCGCGTCGTCGGCCTCGAGGAAGACCGGCATGATGACGGTGATGTCGGGCAGGTGGGTGCCGCCGTTGTAGGGGGCGTTGAGCATGTAGACGTCGCCGCGCCCCATGCCCCGGCCGTCGGCCCCACCGCCGCGCGAACGGATCACGGTGCGGATGCTCTCGCCCATAGACCCCAGATGGACCGGGATGTGAGGCGCATTGGCGATCAGGGCGCCAGCAGCGTCGAAGACGGCGCACGAGAAGTCGAGCCGCTCCTTGATGTTGACCGACCACGCCGTGGCCCGCAGGGCCTCGCCCATCTGTTCGGCCGCGGCCATGAAGCGGCTGTTGAAGACCTCCAGCATGACCGGGTCGGCGTCCGTGCCCAGGGCGGCGCGCGGCGGCAGGGGGGCGACCCGGCCAAGGATCAGGTTCAAGCCTTCATCCGCCGTGGCGCGCCAGCCCGGCTCGACCACCGTGGTCCCGGTGTCCTCAAGGATGATCGCCGGACCGTCGACGGCCACGCGCGCGCCGAAGGCCTCGCGGCGATAGACGGGCGTATCGTGGTCGGCGCCGGCCATGCGCACCGGCACGCGGGCGACGACGCCGGGTTGACCTCCGGCCCCGGCGGGCGCCGCAGAGGCGGCGATCTGGTCCGAAGCGGCGACGGCTTCGGCCTCCAGCGTCTCCACGACCAGCGCCTTGTCCTCGGCGAAGAAGCCGAAACGTTGGCGGTGCAGGGATTCGAACGCAGCCCGCATCGCATCCGCCGGTGCGAACGGCACGACGAGCGGTGTATCGGAACCGGCGAATTTGATCTCTGCGCGGACGAGGGCCGTGATCGACGTCTCGCCGAAGCCTTGCGCCTTGAGCATGTCGCGCGCCTCGACCGAAAGAGCCTCGGCGCTTCGAGCCAGGGAGGCGTCCTCGCCCGGCTCAAGCGCGGCGCCCATCGTCGCCTGTCGAATGGCGCGGACATCCGCCAGTCCCATGCCATAGGCCGACAGGACGCCGGCCAACGGATGCAGCATGACCCGCGTCATTCCGAGGGCGTCGGCGACGAGGCAGGCGTGCTGACCGCCGGCGCCGCCGAAACAGTTAAGCACATAGCGTGTCACGTCGTAGCCGCGCTGGATCGAGACCGCCTTGATCGCCTCGGCCATGTTCTGGACGGCGATGGTGATGAAGCCTTCGGCGAGCGCTTCCGGTGAGGTCTCGCGGCCGGTGGCGGCGACGACGTCGGCGGTCAGGGCCGCGAACTCCCGGCGCACGGCCACGGCGTCGAGAGGCTGGTCGCCGTCCGGGCCGAAGACGGCGGGGAAGAGGTCGGGGCGCAGCTTGCCCAGCATGACGTTGCAGTCCGTCACCGTCAGGGGACCGCCGCGACGGTAGGCGGCCGGACCCGGCACGGCGCCGGCCGACTCGGGGCCGACCCGCAGGCGCGAGCCGTCGAAGCGGCAGATCGAGCCGCCGCCGGCGGCCACCGTGTGGATGCCCAGCATCGGGGCGCGCAGCCGGACTCCGGCCACGACGGCGTCCGAGGTCCGCTCGTAGTCGCCGGCGAAATGGGACACGTCGGTCGAGGTGCCGCCCATGTCGAAGCCGATGACCCGGTCGAACCCTGCCGCCCGGGCCGTCTGGGCCATGCCGACCACGCCCCCGGCGGGCCCTGACAGGATCGCGTCCTTGCCCCGGAACGCCCCCGCCGCCGTCAGCCCTCCGTTCGACTGCATGAACAGCAGCGGCGTCGCCTCGCCGAGATTGCCGCCGACGCGGTCGACATAGGCGCTGAGGACCGGAGACAGATAGGCGTCCGCCACGGTGGTGTCGCCACGCCCGATCAGCTTGATCAGGGCGCCGACCTCATGGCTGACCGAGACCTGCTCGAAACCGACCTCGCGGGCGATCCGGGCCAGCCGGCCTTCGTGGGCCGTGAAGCGCCATCCGTGCATCAGGACGATGGCGACCGCGCGGAGTCCAGCTTCGCGGGCGACTGCCAGACCGGCCCGGGCCAGGCCCTCGTCGAGGGGCCGTTCGACCGTTCCGTCGGCGCGGACCCGCTCGTCGATCTCGAGCACCCGGTCGTAGAGCTGTTCGTTCAGGACGATGTGGCGGGCGAAGATATCGGGGCGGCTCTGCCAGCCAATGCGCAGCGCGTCGCCGAAGCCGCGGGTGATGGCCAGCAGGGTCGGCTCGCCCTTGCGTTCCAGCAGGGCGTTGGTGGCCACGGTGGTGCCCATGCGGATGCCGTCGACTCGTCCCGCCGGCAGCGCGCCCGGTCCCGCGCCGAGGATGCGGCGCACGCCCTCGACGGCGGCGTCGGCGTACTGTTCCGGATTGTCGGACAGCAGCTTGCGCGTCTCAACCTGGCCGTCGGGCGCGCGGGCGACGATGTCGGTGAAGGTGCCGCCCCGGTCGATCCAGAAGCGCCAGCCATTGCGATCGACCGTCGGAGGCGCGCTCATGACCTCGCCAAACACCTGGACAACCCGCCACCCTCTTCATCTCCCGGGAGCGCCAGCAGGGGGCTCGACGGGCGTGGAGTCAACCTGACTTTTCGGCGGCGTGCGGGGCCGGGCGCACTCCGTCGCCTGGCGTGGACAGTTGGCGAAGGGCGTCGGCGTAGCGCAGGGCCGCCGCCTCGTTCCGCCGCCGCTCGGCGGAGCCGGCGGGTCTTCCTTCGGCAGCGAGGCGCTGGGCGCCCAGCCGGAAGGCGAGATAGCAGGGCGTCATGAAATCCATCATGGCCTCGCCTGGACGCGCGGAGCCCAGGGCGTCCAGCAGCCGCGATCGCGACCTCGCCGAGTAGTTGAGCTCGAAGAGGGCGCCCGCGACGTCCCAGGCAAGGTCCTGCGGGCCGATCAGGTCGTGATCGGCGTCGTGGTCCAGCGCGTCCGTCTTGAGCCAGCGTTCATGCCAGACCCATTTCCACGGCTGGAAAGCTCCGTCGATCGCGATCGGCCGGCGCTCGCGGGCAAGGGCCTCCGTCGGGATGAGGCGGTTCGCCAGACGGGCGGCGACATCGGCGCCGAGGGCCTCGGTGGTGTTGGCGAGCGCCATCGCCCGCAATGTCGCCAGATCGGCGCCGGCCGAGGCGCCCAGGGGCAGGTCGCGACGGGCGGCGATGTAGCGGCCGACCACCTCCGGGCCGGGAGGGGCCAAAGCTCGCGTCGGGGCAATCCACTCCTGAATCAGGAAGCCGTGGGCCAGCCCCGCCGGGCGGGGCGTGAGGCCCATGTTCGCCAAGGTCTCCGCCCGCGCCAGCTTGCGCTCGCCCGCTGCGCCGAGGCCGGCGAAGCGGGCGACCCAGCTTCGCGCCGGTTCGTGGACCAACAGCTTGCGACGATCGCTGCGATTATCAATGGCCGGCCAGGCCCGGGGCGAGGCGAACCGCCTGGCGCGCCATTTTCCCAGCGAGAGATCCTCGAAGCCCGTCGGCTGCGCCGGGAGCAACGAGCCGGCCCAGCCGGCGACGGTCGGGTCGCTGATCGGAACGGAGGGGCGAACCTGGACGCTGCGCCAGATCGACCGGATCGCCGCGTCGGCTGCGGGGCCTGGCGCGCCGCCGTGACCCGGCATGAACACGATGCGGTCCGAGGTGACTCCATGCGCCATCAGCAGGCGCGCGGCGGCCGCGAAGGAACTGCCGGACAGGCCCGGGCCCTCATCGACGACGACAAAGGCGGACCCGCCCCGGAGGAAGCGCTCCAGGGCCTCGCGGCCCGCGCGGGCCGAACGGCGGAACGGGTGCCCGATGGGGCGCAGCGACATGGGCGGGGGGGCGTCGAGCGCCGCCGCCACGACGGCCGAGAGGCTGGTTCCGATGCTGCGCAGCCCCACGACCCGCACCACGCCACCCTGCCAGGGCAGGGTTCGCGCCGCAGCGATGTAGGATTCCGGATACAGGCCGTAGAAGGCGTAGCCCTCGGGGACCTTCAAGCGCAGCGGCCGGGCGGGTGCGGGCGTGGCGGGCAGGGGCGGCGGAAGCGGCCGCCCGGAGCAGCCGTCGTCCCACGAGACGACGACACAGCGGGCGCAGTCCGTCAGCCAGGCCATCCAGGCGTGATCGGACGCGGTGGGCCGGTCGCCGGCCTCCGGGTCGAAGGCGTCGTCCGCCACGGCCTGCGCCAGCCGGCCCGCCTCGATGTGGAGCGTGATCAGGGCGGCGTGTCTCTGCAAACCGGTCGGCAAGCGGGAAAGCGCGGCGCGGCGGGCGACCAGGCCGGCGCGGGCGGCGTCGAACCCCTCGACCTGCTGATGGTCGCCGTAGACGATCATCCGGGTTTCCGGGCCAACACAGCTCCCTGGCGCACGGCGGGCGGGGGCGCGGCGCCCTCGGTCAGTCTGGCGCTCATCGCGGCGTCTCGTTCAGGCTCAGCAGGCGGTAACCCCAGCTCGATCCCGCCACGCAAGTGATTGATCCGGGGCTGATCTCCAGCCGGTCGTGGGCGCGGGGCGAGAGGCCGAGGGTCAGCATGACCGCCGCCTTGATCACGTCGGCATGGCTGACGGCGGCGACCGCATGGCGGCCGGAGGCGATGACCGCTTCCATCCAGCGCAGCACCCGCGCCTGGACCTCCAGCATTGATTCCCCTTCCTCGCAGCAGGCGTAGTCGCGGCCCGAGTTCCAGCGGACGAAGGCTGGTCGCTGGTCCAGCTCGGCGATCTCCTTGCCGCTCCACGCGCCGAAGTCGATCTCGTTGATCCCCGCGTCCACAACGAGGGGCGCGCCGCAGGCCCCGGCGATCGGCTCGGCGGTCTGGCGCGTGCGCGTCATCGGGCTGGAAAAGACGAGTTCGACCTTCTCGTCGCGCAGCCGGCGCCCCGCCGCCCGCGCCTGCTCGAGCCCGGCCTCGCCGAGCCCGATGTCCGACGTCCGGCCGGACAGCTTCCAGCCCAGTTCGTCGTGGAAGCCGTGCCGAACCCAGAATATCAGCGCCGTCATCGGACGGACCCCGCCAGGCAGGAGCCGCGGGCGAGCGCGCTGTCGCGATGGCCTGTACCGACAGGTCCGACGCGAACGGTCAGCCGCACCATACCGCCTCCTGAGTCCGACCGCGCCGTCGGGCGGCGCCTACGAAGAAGCAGGCACAGGGCCCATTGTTCCGGACGGCCTCCTCGGGCCGGGGCGGGGGCGCCCCGGGAGGTGTTCGCCGCAGGCCGATTCCAGTGACGGCGCCGACGATCGCGGCCGGCGCAGCCTCGTCCGCCTTCCTTCGGATACCCTGCGGTCTTCAACCGGGAGGACTACCCGGCGCGCACCGGCTCCTGGATGCTCACCGATGGCCCGGTCGGCGAACCCGTCCACCGCGGCGACGACTGGATGGGGTGACGCTGGGCGTCAGACCCGGTCAGTCGCACGTCGGGCTGGCGGCCGGGAGGCGTGGCGAGGCGAGGCCCGTGTTCCAGTTCCACGCCAGATCGCCGCTGGCGCGACGACGGCACATGGCCCGCTCGTGCAGGGCGAACATCCCCGGCATCAGGCCGGCGGCGTGAAGGGGCGTCCCGGTGAACGCCATATAGGCGCCGTCGGCGGCATACGGCTCCCACACCGGCGCGGCGGAGGCCTGCGGCCGGCCGGTGCGGGCGAAGCTGGTCCAGTAGCCGACCATGGCGTCCGAGAGCCGGGTCTCCGCCGGCGTCGCGGGAATCCTGGGCCAGCGGGGCGGGGTCCGCTGCAGGTTGCCGAACATGTAGGGCAGCTCGCTGGCGTGGAAGGCGTGCAGTCCGGCCTCGTCGGCCGCCGGATAGCCGTGATCGAACAGATAGAGGTAGGCGGCCTGTCCGATCGCGGTCTGGGCCCTCGCCAGCCGCTCCGAGGTCCAGCCGTAGAGGGCGTCCCGGCTCGCCGCCAGGATGCTCTCGCCCAGGTCCGACGAGGGGTAGAGCCGCAGGAATTCGTCCGCCAGGTCTCCGTAGCGCTCGCGAATGATGCGCTCATACTCCGCGGCGCTCGCGGGCGCGGGCGGGGCGAGGATCCGGAGCGAGCGGATTTCCCCGCTGTTGAACCCCGTGAGGATCGGGACCGGCGCCTGCTCGCCCCGGTCGAAGACGTCGACCAGCTGGCGCGGCAGGACCGCGCCGTCGACGGCGCCGAAGGGAGCGAAGCCGGACCGCGCGGCCTGGTCCGTCAGCGCCTGCGGGTCCATGCCGCGCAAGGCCCGCAGGCTGGGCGCCTGGAGCCGGAGGGCCAGGGTCTCACCCGCGCTTTCGGCCGAAGGGGCGCCGAAGCGCGCCGCCTTCAGCTCCGGGGTGGAGATCATGTAGGCGCTCTGGGCGATGGCCTTGTCGAACAGGCCGCGGGCCAGAGGCGAGGCCATCAGATACATGACGCTGAGGCCGCCGGCGGATTCGCCGGCGATGGTGACGTTGTCGGGATCGCCCCCGAAGGCGCCGATATTGCGCCGCACCCATTGCAGGGCTGCGATCTGGTCCAGCAGTCCGTAGTTCCCGGAGACGCCAGCCGGCGATTCCGCGCTGAGGTCGGGGTGGGCGAGATAGCCGAGGACGCCGAGGCGATAGTTGATCGAGACGACGACCACGCCTTCCCGCGTCAGCCGGGCCCCGTCATACAGACGTTCCTTGCTCGATCCGGCCACCAGCGAGCCGCCGTGAATCCAGACGATGACCGGCGCCTTGCCGTCGGTCGCGGGTGTCCAGACGTTGAGCGTCAGGCAGTCCTCGCTCGTGGCGCCCAGGTCGTCCGAATAGATGTGCGGCGCGCCCGGCGTGGGCTGGATGCAGGCCGGTCCGTAGGCGCTCGCGTCCCTCAGGCCGGACCAGGGGGTGGCCGGTAGCGGCGGCCGCCACCGGTTCTGTCCCGTGGGCGGCGCGGCGTAGGGAATGCCCTTGAACGTCAGGATGTCGGCCTCGGCCCGGCCGCGCAGCGCGCCGGCGGGCGCGGCGACGGTCGGCTCGTCCGGAACGGCCGCCGCGGCCGGGGCGCCGGACATCACGCCACACGCCAGCACGGCGCCGGCGAGGCAGGCCGCGAGGGCGGCGCGCGCGACAGCGACTGTCATTTCGGGCCTCCGGCTCTCGCGGTGTCCCGCCCGAGCAGCCGCGCCAGCCACAGGAACAGACCGATGGCGGCCACATAGACGGGGGCGAGGGTGTAGAGGGCGATCTGGAGCGAATTGTCCGGGTGGGCGGCGCGGAAGAAGTCGCTGGCGGCGCCCACGAAGGTCGGCCCGACCCCCATGCCGATGAAGTTCATCACCAGCAGCAGGAGGGCGCCCGACATCACCCGCTGGTTCGGCCTCACCTCCTCCTGGACCAGGGCGACGGACGAGGAGAGGTAGAAATAGTTGAGGAAGGTCGGGGCGCTGAGCAGCGCCAGCGCCAGCGGCCAGGTCGGGGCCCAGACGAAGGCGATGTAGAAGGGCAGGGCGAGCGCCAGCGACATCGCCGGCAGCAGGGCGTAGGCCTGCTTGGACCGACGCGTGAACCGGTCGATCAGCCAGCCCGAGGCGAAGATGCCGCCGCCCATGCCGATGGCCACGACGAGTGCGTACCAGAGCGCGACGTCGTTCAGGGTCATGCCCTTCTCGCGCATCAGGAACAGGACGGCGAAATTGCCGAGGCCGTAGGTGATGATCTGGGTCACGCCGCTGCCGAAGGCGGCCAGCACAAGGGTCGGCCGCGAGAAGAACATCCGCACCGTGCCCCAGAACGGCGCCCGCTCCGGCGGCGGCGCGCCGACCGCCTGATCCAGTCCGCCGCGCCGGGGTTCCCGGACCACCAGGGGCGTCACGACCGCCACGATCAGGCCGACGACGCCGATGGCGACGAAGGCGTCGCGCCAGCTGAAGGCCGCGGCGATGGAGGCCCCGAAGGCGATGCCCAGCGCCGCGCCCACGGGCGGCCCCAGGTTGTAGATGCCCAGCGCCATGCCGCGGCGTCCGGGCGGGAAATAGTCGGTGACGATGGCGTAGGACGGCGGCACCCCGCCCGCCTCGCCGAAGCCGACCGTCATCCTCGAGACGGCCAGCTGGCCGAAATTGCGGGACAGGCCGCAGGCGATGGTGGCCGCGCTCCAGATGCCGCAGGCGATCGACACCACCGCCACGCGGTTGGTCCGGTCGGCCAGCCATCCCACGGGAATGGCGATGAAGCAGTAGAAGAACGCGAAATACAGTCCGCCGAGCAGGCCGAGCTGGCCGTCGGTGATGTCCAGCGCGTCCTGGATCGGCTTGGCCAGGATGGACAGCAGCTGCCGGTCGAGGAAGTTCAGCACATAGATGAACCACAGCATCCCGAGCGCGATCCATGCGCTGCGGCCGACGGACGGCCTTGCGGTGGAGGCCGGGGCTCCCGGTTCGACTGGCGTCGCGCTCATGATGGTTTCCTCGAAGCGGCGGGTCTCTCGCCCGCCTGTTTTTCCGGATGGGTCAGCGCCCGGTAGACGAAGGTCCGGGCCGTCCTGCGGAAGGTGTCGCTGACCGGATCGGCGAGCCGCTGGATCATGCCGACGAAGACCACGTCGTTGGTCGGGTCGATCCAGAACCAGGTGCCGCCCCCGCCACCCCAGCTGAGCGTCCCCCGCCCCTCGGAGACGCCCAGCGCCTCCGGATCGATCACGATCGAAAAGCCGAGGCCGAAGCCGAAGGCCGGGCTGAAGGGCAGCAGCCGCAGCGGGTTGCTCCTGGCCAGCACCGGCTCGGGTACGGCGTTGGCGGCCATCAGGCCGACGGTCTCGGGCGCGAGGATGCGCACCCCGCCCAGTTCGCCGCGGTTCAGGATCATCTGGCAGAAGCGGGCGTAGTCCGTCGTGGTCGACACCAGGCCTCCGCCGCCGCCCTCGAAGGGAGGCGGGGCCGTAACGTCATGGATCGGCACGTCGAAGGTGTGGGTCGGGGTCTTCAGGCCACCGTGGCCGTCGTCGGCGTAGAGCCCGGCCAGGCGCGTCGCGGACCCCGGCCGGGTCTGGAAGCCCGTGTCGGCCATGCCGAGAGGCTCGAGGATGCGGGTCCGAAGGAAGCCGCCGAAGGTCTGGCCCGAAAGGCGTTCGACGATCAGTCCCTGCAGGTCGGAGGCCACGGAATAGAACCACTCGCTCCCCGGCTGGAACAGCAGCGGAATGCCGGCGGCGCGCCGGGCGAGATCCTCCAGGCTGGTCGCGGAGAGCACGGCCCGCTCCCGGTAGATCCTCTCGACCGGATGGTTGTCGAACAGGCCATAACCGAGACCCGCGGTGTGGCTCATCAGCTGCCGCATCGTCGGCGGGCGGGCGGCCCCCTCGACCCGAATGCTCCCGTCTGCGTCGAGGCCCGCGAAGACCTTCTGGCCCTCGAACTCGGGCAGGAAGCGGGTGACCGGGTCGTCCAGGCGCCAGCGGCCCTCCTCGAACAGGATCATCATGGCCACGGCCGTCACCGGCTTGGTCATGGAGTAGATGCGAAAGAGGGTGTCGGGGGCCAGGGGCGTCTCGTCCTCGAGCCGCGCCTTGCCGAAGGTTCTGAAGTCGACGACCTGTCCGTGCCGCATCAGCAGGGTCGAAGCCCCCGCCACCTGGCCGGTCGCGACCATGTCCGCCATCCAGGCGGCCATGTCGTCGAGACGCCCGGCGTCGAAGCCGGCGGCCCCGGCGTCCGGCGCCAGCGGAAGGCCGCCGACGTCAGCCATCTGGCGCCGTCTTTCGTCGTTCCGCCGCCCGGCTCTCGCACATGCCGATGAAGCCGTGGGCCATGAACTGGGCCATGCGGGCCTTGATGGCCTCGAAGTCGTCGGACCGGCACAGCCCACCGGACAGGTGATCGATCCGCCCGGTGCGGGCCAGGCTGAGCGTCAGGGCGCCGGTCACGAAATGATAGCCCCAGAAGATGTCTTCCTCGGAGCACTCGGGCAGCGCCTGTTTCAGCAGCCCGATCAGCCGCAGGACGACGGGATCGAACAGCCGGTCCATGACCTCGGCCCCCCAGGCCGGGGTGTTGTTCACCTGGGCGCTGAGGGCGCCGAAATTGCGCCAGCCCTCGCCGCCGGTGGAATAGGTGTCGAGATCGGTGTCGAGGAAGGCGCGCAGGGCGCCCTCGACCGTCGGCCTGCCCGCGACCGCCTTTTCATAGGCGTCCAGCGCATCCATCCGCCGGCCGCTGGTGACCGGCGCGCGCCGAGCCATCACCTTGTCGAAGACATCCTGCTTGTCTTCGAAATAGTAGTGGACCAGCGACTTGTGGACCCCGACCTTGTCGGCGATGTCCTTCACCGTCACCCCGTGCAGGCCGTGTTTGGAGAACAGCTCCTCCGCTGCATCCAGGATCTGCTCCAGGCTTTCGGCGCGTTGCTCCGCCTTGCGGCGCGGGGTGCGGACGGGTTTCGACATGACCTGAACCTCAAGACGGTCCGGCGCATGCTCAAGGCGGCGCGCCGACTCGATGACGGAAACACCGGTCATCCTAGGCGCCTCCGTAGGTGGCGCGAAGCTGCGTCTTGTTGATCTTGCCGGTGGCCGCGAGCGGCATCGCCTCCACCCGCACGATGCGGTCCGGAATCCACCAGTCCGCCACCCGCCCCTTCAGGCTCGCCCTCAGGGCCCCGTCGTCGATGTCGCCGCCTTGGGCCGGCTCGATCACCATCAGCGGCCGCTCGCCCCATTTGGGATCAGGGCGGCCGATCACCGCGACCAGACCGACCGCGGGCAGGGCGCCGACGATCTCCTCGATCTCCACCGGATTGATCCATTCGCCTCCGGACTTGATCAGGTCCTTCGAGCGGCCGGCCAGGGTCAGGTTGCCTTCGTCGTCGAGGATCGCGAGATCGCCGGTGTCGAACCAGCCGTCGGCGCCCAACGCGGACTCTGTCGTGCCGAAATAGTGGTCGACGGCGCTCTGGCCGCGCACCTTCAGATGCCCGACGGCGTTGCGCTGGTCGGGCAGGGGAGACCCGCCGGAGTCGGTCAGCAGCAGGTCGACGCCGATCGGCGGCCGCCCCGCCCCGCGGGCCCCGCCGGGGCCGTGGCTGCGGGGCGATATGGTTCCGAGGGGCGACAGTTCCGTCATGCCCCAGCTGGTCTGGACGGCGACTCCGAGGCGGCTCTCCATCCGGCTCAGCAGCGTCTCGGGGCAGCTGGAGCCGCCGATGATCACCCGCTCCAGGCTGGGTGTCTCGCCGCCGACCGCGTCGAGATGATCCAGCAGGCCGATCCAGACCGTCGGCACGCCCACGGCGACAGTGACCTCGTGGCGGTTGAGGAGCCCCATCAGGCTGGGGCCGTCCGTGACGCGTCCCGGCAGCACCAGGCTCGCCCCGACCGCCGGCGCCGCGAAGGGCAACCCCCAGGCGTTGGCGTGGAACATCGGCACTGCGACGAGGATGGTGTCCGCGGCCGTCAGCGCCATCGCGTCGGCCTGCAGCAGGCGAATGGTGTGCAGATAGTTGGAGCGGTGGGTGTAGGCGACGCCCTTGGGCGCGCCGGTGGTGCCGGAGGTGTAGCAGAGGCCGGCCAGCGAGCGCTCGTCGAAACGGCCCCATACGACCGGGGCGCCCTCCCTGCTCAGGAGGTCGTCCAGCTCGACGGCCTTGATGCGACCCCCTGTTGCGAGAGGCCGCTCGCCGTCGAGCAGGATCACTCGCTCGAGACAGGGACAGGCCGAAACCAGCGCCTCGGCCAGCATGCCGAGACCCGCCCCCACCGCCAGCACCCGGTCGCCCGCCTCGTCGATCATGGCGGCGAGCTGGGCGACGGTCAGCCGCGGGTTCAGGGTGTGGCACACCAGCCCCGCACCCATGGCGGCGTACCAGACCTCGACGTGGTGCTGGGTGTTCCAGGCAAGGGTGGCGATGCGCTCGCCCGCTTCGAGACCGAGGGAGAGCAGGGCGCCGGACAGGCGGTTCGCCCGGTCGCGCAGGGCGGCGTAGCCGATAGCGGCGTGCTCGCCGTGGCCGGCCGTGATCACCCGGGCTCCGCCGTGCCATTTGGCGCCGTGATCGAGGAAGCGATCGACGGTCAGGGCATAGTCCTGCATCGGGCTTGAGCTTGGGACCGTCATGCGGACGCGGCCGGGGCCTTGGTCTCAGGGAGGATGGCGAAAGCCATGAGGCAAATCCACGCGTTACAGGGCGCCGGCGGCGGGGCCGGCGAGGATTGCGAGGGCGGCGTCCGGCAGGACGCCGCCCTCACGGCGGACCTCAGAATGTCCGCAGCAGGTTCAGTCCGATCTGCCGCGGCGGGCCGGCGTAGCGCAGACCCGCGTTGATGGCGGCGATATAGGTCTGGTCCGTCGCGTTCAGCGCATAGGCGGAGAGCGTCCAGTCATCGACCTGGTAGGTCAGCTTCAGGTTGACGATGTTGCGCGCCTCCAGACGGTCGCCCAGCGTCTCGTTGTTGAAGATCGAGGTCCACGCCTCGCCGATGTGCGAGTAGTCGATGCGCGGCGTCAGCGTCGCCCCGCCGCCGAGGACGAACTCGTGCTGGAGCCCGGCGTTGAACGTGAGCTCCGGGGCGTAGCTCTGGCTGTGGCCTTCCAGGTTGACGCAATTGCCGGCGGCCGGCCCGGTCTCGGGGTCGCAGGGAATGCGCGGCAGGCGCGGATCGACGGCGTAGAACTCGCCCAGCTCCGAGCTCGAGAGCGAGGCGCCGACGTCGACCGACCACTGGCCGAACCGCATCTGGGCGGATCCTTCGATGCCTTTCAGGACGGTCTCGCCCCGCACGTTCACGATCGAGTTGAACAGCGGCACGGTCGGGTCGCCCACGATGACCTGGAAGCCCTCATAGGTCATGTAGTAGGCGCCCAGCTGGGTGCGGACCCGGCCGTCGAACATCGTCGACTTCCAGCCCAGCTCGTAGTCGATCACGTCTTCCGGTCCGAACGAGCTCGCCGGGACATAGAAGTTCGGCGCGTTGAGGCCGCCCATCTTGAAGCCCGTGGCGACGAAGCCGTAGACGAAATTGTTGTCGTCCACCTTGTAGTTGATGCTCAGTTTGCCGGTAGTCTTCTCGGCGGTGACCTCGTCGTTCTGAAGCAGGACGAGGCCGAACGCCGGATAGGTCGTGTAGACGTTGTCGTTGGTGGAGGTGCTTTCGGACCAGCGTGCGCCCAGCTGGACCTGCAGCCTGTCCGAGACGTCATAGCTGATCTGGCCGAAGACGGCCTGGGTCTCCTTCGGCGTCTCGCCGAAGATGTAGTAGTCGATCACGCCCTCGGGGAAGCCGACGTGATAGGCGCCCTGCGGGAAGGTCGTGACCGGAAACACCACGTCGTCGTACTGCCAGAAGGCGCCCAGCAGCCAGGTCAGGCGCTGGTTGTCGGGCGAGACGATGTTGAATTCCTGGGACCACACCTCTTCCTCGACCCGGTCGTAGAAGGTGTTGTTCAGGGCGCTGGTGCCGTCGAGGTCGGTCGAGAATTCGCTGATCCCGTCCTGGTAGCCCGTGATCGAGCGCAGGGTGATCCCGTTGTCGAGCACATAGCTGACGTTCAGCGACACGCGCGCCGTTTCGTCCTCGCCCGAGTGGGGGCCGTTGGCGGTGATCTCGAACGGATCATTGGTCGACAGGGCCGGGTCGGCCGGATAGCCGCCGAAGTCGAGGTGGTTGTAGTCGCCCTTCAGCAGCACCCTCAGGGCCGGCGTCGGGGTCCACAGGAAGCTGGCGCGGACGCTGCTGGAGTCGATGTCGCCCGGGTTTCCGGAATAGGCGCCGGTGATGTCGTGGAAGCTGTCGCGGGTCTCACGGTTGAAGGCGAAGCGCGCCGCCAGCGTATCGCCGAGCGGCACATTGACGGCGCCCTGCAGCTTCACGTTCTCATAGCTGCCGAACTGGCCCATCACATAGCCGTTGACCCCGGAGAAGTCGGGATTGCGGGCGTTGATGAAGACCGCGCCGCCGGTCGCGTTGGTGCCGGCGAAGGTGCCCTGGGGCCCGCGCAGCAGTTCGACGCTGCCGATGTCGTAATAGGGCTCCGTCTGGAAATAGCCCGGGAACACCGGCACCCCGTCCCGGTAGGTCGTGACGCCGACGCCGATGGCCGTGGTCGGCTCGGACTTGCCGATGCCGCGGACGTTGAAGAAATTGCCCTGGCCGAAATTCTGCACCGTCGTCGAAGGCGCCACGAACTGGAGCTGCTCCAGTGAGGTGACGCCGCGATCTTCCAGATCTTCCCCGCTCAGCACGGTCGCGGCGACAGCGGTCTCCTGCAGGTTGGTGGTGCGGCGTTCGGCGGTGATCACCACGTCGTCGACCGCGGTCTCCTGCTGTGCGGCGGACGGATCGGCGGATGGCGCCGGGACCTGCTGGGCCTGCGCGGCTCCGGCCCACAACAGCACGGCGGCGGATGTCGTTATCCAGAGCTTGCGGCCCATGGTGGTTCCTCCCTCGATGTTCCCTCGACGCTCTGACGGCGCCATGAGCGGACGGTCTCACCGAACCCGGGGTCTGTCAATCTTCACTAGCCGACGGGTGAATATTGACCTCATGGCCAATGTCGGTCCACGCTCACGCCGCCTCCCCGGGGGTGGCGAAGTGATGGAGTGAGCAATGAGCATCGACCTGAGCGGCCGCGTGGCGATCGTCACCGGCGCGGGGGGCGGCCTGGGCCGCAGCCACGCCCTGGCCCTCGCCCGCTATGGCGCGCGGGTCGTCGTCAACGACATGTCGGCCGCCGACGCGGACGCGGTGGCCGCCGGGATCCGCGCCGCCGGCGGCGAGGCGGTCGCCTGCGCCTGCAGCGTCACCGACCGCGCCGCGGTCCAGGCGATGGTCGATGAGGCCGTGGCGCGCTGGGGATCGATCGACATCCTGGTCAACAACGCCGGCATCCTCAGGGACCGCACCTTCGCCAAGATGGATCTGGACGACTTCGCCACGGTCATCGACGTGCACCTGATGGGCTCGGTCAATGTCACCAGGGCAGCCTGGCCCCACATGCGCGAGCAGGGCTATGGCCGGGTCATTTTCACGACCTCGTCCTCGGGTCTCTACGGCAATTTCGGCCAGTCGAACTATTCGGCGGCCAAGATGGCGCTGGTCGGCCTGATGCAGACCCTTGCGCTGGAGGGCGAGAAGTCCGGCATCCGCGTCAACTGCCTCGCTCCGAGCGCGGCGACGCAGATGACCGAAGGTCTTTATTCCGAAGAGGCCCTGCGTGGTCTGGGGTCAGACCTGGTAAGCCCCGGCGTCGTCGCCCTCTGCGCGGAAGACGCACCGACCCGGACCATCCTTCTGGCCGGGGCGGGAGCGTTCGAGCAGGCCCATGTGACAATGACGAGGGGCGTCTACATCGGGGCCGCGCCCGACGCCGCCGAGCGCCTGCAGGCCGTGTGGGACCGGGTCGGCGACCGCACCGGCGAGCGTGTGCCGGCCTCGGGCGCGGCGCAATATCATCATGAGGTGGACCATCCGGACAGACCGATCGTCCAGGTGGCGGCTCCGCAGGGTTCGGGAGCGTTCGCGCAATAGCCCTGGGGGCGGTGCGCGCGCTCCCTCGTCACCGCTTCCGCAGTCCGGCGTCCCGGGCGCGCCGGCGGCCGGCCGCTCGGAAGTCGGCCGAGCCGCCGATCGGTGTCGAAGGCGAGTACGAATATCCGACGCCCCTCACGGTCTGGATCGGATTGCCGTCGGGCAGAGAGTCGAGCTTCTGTCTGAGGCGGCTGACGATGGTCCGGAAGGCCGCCGCGCCCAGGCGTTCGCCCCTGAGCGCCTTGGCGCCCGCCTCGCAGGTGAACACCGTTCCCGGGTTGTTCAGAAAGAGGTCGAAGGCCGAGGCATGGCCGGGTGAGAGCAGAACGCTTCGCCCGCTCGGACCGATGGCGGCGCGCGTCATCGGGTCCAGCCGCCAGCCTGTCGGCGGCTGCGGGCGAACCGCTGCCGCGGCCTCGTGTCGCCGGGTACGTCGAAGCAGGGCGCGCGCCCGGGCCAGCACGAGGCGATTGGGCGCCTCGCCGGCGAGCAGGTCGTCGGCCCCGAGCTCAAGGGCCAGAATCTCGTCCACCACATCCGCGGCGGCGGCGAGCAGCAGGAGCGGGACCCGCGCTCCGGCGGCCACCGTCTGACAGAAGGCCAGTTCGTCGCCGATCAGCGAGGGGCATTCGAGCACGATCAGGTCGAGTCGCGCCGTCCTCATCATTTCGCGGGCGATCCGCAGGTCGGAGGCCTCGAGGACCGCAAGCCCGGCCTCTTCGAACAGCCGCGAAAGCCGCATTCTCGCCGCTGGCGCGCGGCTGACCAGCATCACCGCCGCCGGGTTGCATTCCCGGGGGAGGGGAGCCGCGGCCGGCGCAGGAACACGGCCCACGGCCTCCCGGTCGGCAAGCATCGTCATGACGGAACCCGGTTGGCTTCGGGGCGTAGAGGGGACGATCTCGCAGGGAAGGCCTGGTCGTGAGCAAATTGTGATCCCGAGGCGCCGCCGAAAGGACAAAATCTGCCGCGACCCCCGGGGATCGCGCGGCGTGTAATGCCGCCAGGTGAAGCGTAAGAGGTACAGTGTTGATATCGGGGACTGCCGGCTCTCTGCTGCAGCAGACGCTGCTCACCGTGGAGTCGCTGAACTCGGCCGACTCGCAGCGATGCTTGATCGCCCGCGTGACCGGCTTCCTGCAGCAGTTCGGCTTTTCGGCCTTCGGCATGACCCGCCTGCCGCGTCTTTCCGGCGCGGAGCCGGACGTCCTTCTCGACGCCTGGCCAGAGGGATGGTCGGAGCATTATCATGAGGCCGGCCTCTTCCGGCACGACCCCTTGGTCCAGCACTCGCTGACTGCGCGCGACGTATTCGCGTGGGATGAGGTTCCGGGGGGCTACATGGACGACCCCCGTGCGGCGGCCATTCCCCGCGACGCCGCCGAGTTCGACATGCGCGAGGGCCTGTGCGTGCCGCTGCCCTCCGCCCTCGGCGTCGGCAGCCTCTGGCTTGGCGGCGCAAGGCTGGAGCGCGTTCCTGGTCTGAAGCACGCGGTGCGGCTGCTGGCCTACCATGTGTCCCAGGCCCTCGAAGCCCTTCCCGCCACGCCCACGGGCGTACGAGCGCTGACGATCCGCGAAAGCGACGTGCTGGCGTGGGTCGCGGGCGGCAAGACCACGCGGGACGTCGCCACGATCCTGGGCATTTCCGAGCATACGGTGGGAGAGCACCTGAAAAACATCCGCAGGAAGCTGGGAACGAGCAACAACACCCACTCCACGGTCCGCGCCCTGCAGCTAGGTCTGCTGCGCCTCTGAGGCCATACCGGAAAGCCGGTATGGCGGGGTGGCGGCCTTCCGCGGCAAACGTCCGCGCTGATCCCCGAACGGGGGAATGGGAAGTCGTTGCAGATGCGCTTGAAGGCGACGTTCACCATCGAACTCGAGGCGACCGACTACGTCGAAGCCGCGGGGCACCAGCGTGCGCTGGAGGACAAGCTCGTCGCGCTCCGGGAGACCTTCCCCCATTCGCAGCTGCGGATCGTGACGGGGCGTGAACGGCGCGGCGCCCGGCGGTCGGCCCGCCCGGTCAACGCCAGCATCACCGGCCGGCTTCACGCCTACCCGGAGTAGTCGCGCATGGCCTATGATCTGACCCCGGCCCCGGCGGGGCAGCCGCCGGCGCGTCGGCGCAATGCCGTGCTGGAGGCGCTCGAACTCTTCCGCGCGGGCGAGGGCAATGCCCGCCTCTCGACCGTCGTGGCCTTCCTGTACCTCTGCGAGAACGAGGGCCTCTGCATAAGCGAACTCGCCGCCGCGGCAGGCATGACCCTGGCCACGGCGTCGCGGGCGGCCCGCTCGCTGTCGGAGCCGGGCGAGCCGGGGGCGCTAGCGCCGGCCATGGGGCTCGCCGAACTGAGGCGGCAGGGCAAGGTGCACGCCCTGTATCTCACGCCGGCTGGACGGGCGCTCCGCGCCCGCCTGGACGCGACCATCGTTCAGGCGACGACGATCGCTTAACTCTGATGTGGCAGTATTGTGGCTCATTTGCATTTCTGCAAGTGAGTAAAATGTGTCCGCAGGAACACGTTTCGTCGTTTGTAAGACAGAACTGTGTCTAGCCACTACTAATCAGCGGGTTGCGGGTTCTATGGTCCGCCCCGCGTGAACATACCTCCATGAGGAGGCGCGGCGACGCACGGCGGGCCTCAGCCCTTCAGGGCGGCGCCGAGAGCGTGTGTGTTTGGAGAGTTTTATGACCAGAAGAAGTATCCGTGCGGGCCTGCTCGCAACTAGCGTCCTCGCCAGCGTGGCGGCGCTGACCTCCCCGGCGCTCGCCCAGGAAGCGCCTGCAGACGAGCAGGAAGCGGTGGCGCTTGGCGAAGTCGTCGTCACCGGCTCGCGCATCCGCCGCGACCCGACCAACTCGCCGACGCCGCTGATCCAGGTGGATCGCGAAGCCCTCCTGTCGACCGGCCAGACCACCGTCATCGACTACCTGGCCACCATCCCGGCCCTGTCCAACTCGGTCGTTCCGTCCGACACCACGGGTTCGGGCCTGGGCGACGGCGGCCTGTCGCTGCCGAACCTGCGGTCGCTGGGCTCGAACCGCACCCTGACCCTCGTCGACGGCCGCCGTCACGTCGGCTCGAACGGCGGCTCGCTGTCTGTCGATATCGACACCATCCCCCGCCTGCTGATCCAGAACATCGAGATCGTCACCGGCGGCGCCTCTTCCGTGTACGGCGCCGACGCCGTGTCGGGCGTGATCAACTTCGTCCTGCGCAAGGACTTCGAAGGCCTCGAGATCGACGCCAACTACGGCATGATCAACCAGAACGGCGAGGCCAACCGCCGCGTCTCCGCCCTCGTCGGGAAGAATTTCCTCGACGGTCGCCTAAACGTCTACGCCCACGGCGAGTACGAGGAAGTCGACGAAGTCACCTCCCTCGACATCGACTGGCTGCGCGACGCCCCGGTCCGCATCGGCGTCGACGCCGATCCGACCACCGCGCAGAGCGATGGAGTCATCGACGCCCGCACCTACACAGGCGTGCGCCGCATCGACCTGCCGCGCTGGGGCCAGACCACGCTCGCCAACGTCTCGCGCCCCAGCCCGTTGAGCGATCCCGACGTCGCCTACGTCGACTGCTTCTCGGGCACGGGCTCGGCCGCCGGCTTCTCCTACAGCGCGAACTGCTTCGGCGTTCAGCCGGGCCTGACCTACTGGTATGAGGGTCCGACGGCGCGCCTCGCCGACTTCGGCCAGCGGGTCGGCGAAACCGGCATCAACCGCCCGTACAACATCGGCGGCGACGGCGAGAACCCGGCCGAGTTCAGCACCGGCTCGCGCGTGCCCCGCTCGGAATCGGCCCGCTTCCAGACCGGCCTGACCTTCGAAGTCACCCCGGACATCGAATTCTACGCCGAAGCCAAATACGTCACCGAAGACACCTTCGATCTGTCGCAGCCGACCTTCTACGACATCGACCTGGTGAACTCGTACGGCGCCGGCTCGGCGAACCCGATCTACAACGTCGCCAACTTCGACCTGCGCTGGAGCGACAACGCCTTCCTGCCGGACAATGTGAAGGAGGCGATCCGCACCAATATGGTGACCCCCTACGCGCGTCCGACGGATGACGCGGCCGGCGCTCCGCTGGCTCCGATCCTGCTGCAGAACGCGCGTCACAGCATGTTCGGCCCGGACCGGACGCAGGAGAACACGCGCGAATTGATGCGCTACGTCGCGGGTCTGCGCGGTTCGCTCGACAGCGTCGGTTTCGTCCGCAACATCGATTGGGATCTCGGCTATACCTATGGCCAGGTCGAGGTCGAGAACCGCGAGCGCGGCACCGACAGCCTCCGCTTCGCCTTGGCGGCCGACGCGGTGGTCGACACCGCCGGCGTGGTCAACGGCGCTCCGGGCGAGATCGTGTGCCGGGTGCAACTGCTGCAGGCGCAGGGCGCGCCCGACAGCGCCTTCGACACCTACGTCGGCGGCAACCTGCGCGATTCCGCCTACGGACAGAGCTCGATCGACGAGTGCACCCCGCTCAACGTCTTCGGCAAGGGCAACCAGAGCGCCGAGGCCCTGGCCTACATCGACGCCGTCGTCGGCGTCACCGAGCGCAATGAGCAGGAGCAGGCCATCGCCTCCGTCTCCGGGGAGCTGTGGGACTTCTGGGGAGCCGGCCCGATCGGCCTGGCCCTCGGCGCCGAATACCGCCGGGAAGCGACCGAGGCCACGGGTCGCGACCGCGACACCGCCGGCCGGCCGCTGCTGTTCCTGAACTCCGGTCCGGACTTCCCGCAGGTCGAATACACCAGCGAGGAGGTGTTTGCCGAGCTGTCGGTGCCGCTGTTCCGTGACAGCTGGCTGGGCGAGTACGCCGAGCTGAGCGGCTCCTACCGGTACGCCGACTACTCGACCGTCGGGAACATTGACGTCTACGGCGTGAACCTGGTCTACCGTCCGATCCAGGACATCGCCTTCAAGACCAGCTTCAACTCCTCGGTGCGGGTGCCGGACCTCGGCGAGAATTTCTCGCCCTTCAGCCAGACCTTCCTGAACGACATCGTCGATCCGTGCGCCACGCTGGTGATCGCCGCCCAGGATCAGGAAACCCGCGAGAACCGCGTCGCCAACTGCTCGGCGCTGGCCGCCGGCCAGGGCCTGTCGTTCGACTTCGCCGGAGCGACGGCCACCAACGCGGATGACTATAACCCGGTGTACACCTCCGGTGTCGCGGGCGTGCTGGGCGGCAATCCGTTCCTCGACCCCGAGGAGTCGGACAGCTTCACCTTCTCGACGGTCATCGAGCCGCGGTTCTTCCCGAACTTCTCGCTGGTGCTGGACTACTACGAAATCCAGATCGACAACGTCATCGCGGCGGTGTCGGCCCAGACCGCGGCGAACAACTGCGTCAGCGGCGCCACTCTCAACGCGGCGGCCTGCGCGACCATCTTCCGCAACAATCCGGACATTCCGTTCGGCATTGGCGCCCCGGTGGGCGATCCGATCGGCGGCTTCATCGAAGGCTCGGTCAACTATGCCAAGCTGGAGACCCGCGGTCTTGACTTCACTGCCCGGTACAGCCTCGACCTGGAGGAGGTCACGGGACACAACTGGGGCTCGCTAGACTACTCGCTGGGCGGCCTGTGGCTGATCGAGCAGAAGCAGTTCCTGAACGCCGATGATCCGTCGGACTTCACGGAACTGTCGAGCAGCCTCTACTATCCGCGCGTGCGGTTCACGTCCTCGCTGACGTGGGAGCCGAACGACGTCTGGAGCGTGAACTGGACCGCCGACTGGCAGACTGCCCAGGACAGCGTCCGCATCCGCGACGCACTGGTCAACAACGATCAGCGTCCGTACGCGGAGTACAATACGGGCGACTTCACCCGCCACGACTTCACCGTGCGCTGGAATGTCCGCGACGACCTGTCCCTGCGCGCCGGCGTGGTCAACGCCTTCGACGCGGAGCAGGCCACCTACCTGGGAACGTCGCTCTACTCGAACTTCGATCCCTACGGCCGTCGCTTCTTCGTCGGCCTGAACTATCGTCCGTTCTGAGTACGGGCGCATCGAGCAGGAAGGGGCGGCCCGCCGGGGCCGCCCCTTTTTGTATGCGCGGGGCCGGAAGGCCGGGCGCAACAGGGCGCAGCGCTCCGCCCGGCGGCCTTGCTGGTCCGGTCACGGGCTGCAGCCGTTGCTGGTTGGCTCACGCCTCAGCTGTTCGGGTCGAATGATGATCGCACGCGGGCCGCTGCAGCGGGGTCCAGCAGACGCGTCACCATCCAGGCGCACAGATCCAGCGATGCGAGGCAACCGCCGGCCGTCGCCACATTACCGTGCACCACCAATGCCCGCATTTCCGTGCGAACGCCCATCGCTTCGAGTTCGGGCATCACCGGCGGATAGGTTGTCGCTGAAAGCCCGTCCAGCAAACCCAGGCCCGCCAGAATGAGCGCGCCCGAGTCGATCCCGCCGATCACCTGGCGAGAGGCGTCGAGCCGCAGGGCGGCCATGAACTCCGGATCCGCGAGTTTTGCCCGGCTGCCGTCCCCACTGACGACAAACACCGCGTCCGCCGCCGCCGCTTCGGCAAGCGCGCCGTGCGCCTCGATGCTGACGCCGGAATAGGAGGTCAGTCGTGGCTGATCCGACAGGATGCGGACCGTCCAGGCTCCGCCATACCCTGCCCCGTAGGGCACCTTCACGCGATGGAAAAAGTCGAAGGGAAGGAAGAGGTCGACATCGGTGAAACCGTCGTAGGCGATCACGGCGATGAGCAAGGCTTGAGTCCTTTGCCTGGGGTGCGTCGGGGCGAGGAGCAGGTTCAGGGCCGCGGGCGATCCGTCAGGATCGAACGCTGCCGAGCCGTTGGTGAAAGAAGGCGATGATCTCGTCCCGGGCTCGCAGCGTCGGCTCCCCCTCCCGATCGACAAGGTCGACCGTCACCACGCTGTGCGGCGCGGGTACGTGCTCCCGGAAGAAGGGCGGTCGAGGCTGGCTGGCGGGTTCGGGATCAGGAAGCACCCGTCCGTCGAAGTGCGGTCCGAGCGCCCTGGAGTAGGCCGCGAACCGCTCGGCCCGGCAGAAGACGTCCCCGGAGAACCGGTAGGCCAGAACACTCAGGTTTTCCCGTTCCAGCCGCTCGGCGATCTCGCCCAGTTCCTGATCGGAAATCTCGAGGCCGGCCGGATCATTGAGCGGGAGCGAAGGCTGGCAGACGACAGGAGCCAGCATCGACGGCTCCAGCATCATCGTGAGTGCGAAATTTCCGGTGAAACACATGCCCACGGCGCCGACCCCGGGCCCGCCGCACTCGCCATGGGCAATTCGGGCGAGGCCCCGGAGCCAGAGCGTGACCGGGCTGGACGCGCCCGCCGCCAGGGCCCGGAACTCGGCGCTGACGCAGGCGCGACGAAACACGGCCGCTCCTTCACCAGCGGTCGGCACAGCACCGTCCGTCCCGAACAGCGAGGGCATGTAGACCGCAAAGCCAGCGTCACGAACCCACCGGGCGAACCTCGCGACATGAGGGCTGATCCCGGGCATCTCCGCGAGGATTATGACGGCTGGCCCCGTTCCGGCGCGATAGACCAGCTTGGTCTCGCCCAGGATGGTCGTCGACCGACGCTCGAAGTCGGCAAGTTCGTCAGGTTGGAGCAGGTTCGTCGGCATGGTCTCTCCAGTCGGGGAGAGGAAAATGGGGCGGCATGGGTCGACGGCCCAGCGGCGAACCAGACATTGATCGGGGCGAACTCGCCAACGGCCCCCGCCGAGGCGACTGCGGGCTTGCGCCACAACCGCCGCCATGGCCACGTCGAGCGCGTGGCTGCGAGGCCGTCGCGACTTGGGGGGGCGCCATGGGGGAATGGCATCGGCGCGGGGTGCTGGGGCTGGGCGGGGCAACCCTCCTGGCCGGTCGGGCGAGAGCACAGGTCGCCGTGCCTCCGGCGCTCGAAATCGCCATGGAGCAGGTCCGCCGGGCGATGATCAGCGCCGATGTCCCGGGCGCCGGCATCTCCGTCGTGCATGGAGGCGAGATCCTGGCGGCGAGGGGACTGGGCGTCGCCTCCTTGCCCTTCCAGGTTCCGGCCCAATCGACGACCCTGTTCCACTTGGGATCCGTCTCCAAACAACTCACTGCGGCCCTGGTGCTCGAGCTTGTGGAGGCAGGTGCGATCAGTCTCGATGATCCGGTCGGTCGCCATGCCCGCGATCTGCCGGCGTCCTTCGCCACTGTCCCAATCAGGAACCTGCTCAGCCACACCGGCGGCGTGCCTGATTACGAGGGTCTGCCGGGCTTTGAAGCCGACCGCCCCATCGGGCGCCAGGCCTTCCTGTCGGCTGCCGCCGCTCTGCCGATGGACTTCGCACCCGGCGAAGCCTGGGCCTACTCGAACACCGGTTATGTGCTTCTCGGCTATCTGCTGGCCGACGTCACGGGGCGCACCTACAAGGCCCTGGCGGCAGAGCGTCTGTTCCGGCCCGCAGACTTGCCGTCCGCCAGGGTGGATGACGCAGGCGCGGTCATTCCGGGCCGTGCCGAGCCGTACCTGATGTCCGATGGCTCGGTGCGACACGCCGTGCGCATGGACTCAGACTATTCGGGCTGGCCGGACGGTGGGATCCTGATGTCCGCACAGGATACGGCGCGATGGGAACTTGCGCTGCAAACCGGACCCACGCCGAGCCGCTCGACGGTCGCAACCCTCACCAGCCCCATGATCATCCAGACCGGCCGAAGCGTGGCCTATGGGGCCGGCTGGTTCACTGATGTGGTGGCGGGCAAGGCGGTCCAGTATCACTCCGGAAGCGTCCCGGGATTCCTGACCTTTGCCTATCGGTCGCCGGACACCGGAACCGCCGTCACCGTGATGGTGAACCTGGAGAGCGGGCCCGCTGGTCGCTTCATGCGGGAAGCCTGTCTGACCCTGGCCGAGGCGGTCGCACCTGGCTCCACGCCGTTGGCGCTGTCGCCGATCCCGGATGACGCTCCCGATCTGACGGCCCGGACTTTCGCCCTGTTCGGCCGAGGCGACACGCCCTTGTCGGAAGACGATTATGCACCGGAGATCTCCCGTCTTGTCGGCGGGCGGGCTCCATCCGCCATGCCTCCCAATTTCGGAGCAGATCTGGCGGGATTGAGCTGGACCCTGGTCGAGCGGCATGACGAACCGAACGGCCAGGTTCGCCGATACCGCCTGAGCCGTGGCGGCGTCAGCCGGCACTATAGCGTCGCCTATGCCCCTGATGGTCGGATCTACCGTGTTCGCAGCCTTTAGGGCCTGAGTACGAAAGGAGCGCCGGCAAGCGCATCGACGGTCTCAACTACAGCGGGCTGCAGGCCGGCGGAGTCCGCTAGCGAGGGCTCTCTGGACAATCGCCACCTGACCCTGCCGCGCAGTCGGGGGTGCGCCCGCCCGCGTTCCTGCGGTCCTTGCGCGCGAACATCGCCAGGCCTGCCTGCATCAGGGGACCGATCGCGAGGGCGTGAAGGACAGTTCCGACGCCGACGGTTCCCCCCAGCATCCAACCGCCTGCCAACACGACCAGTTCGACCCCCAGCCTCGCGCGCTGGATCGAGAGCCCCGTGACCCTCACCAATCCCGTAGTGAGCCCGTCCCTCGGTCCGGGCCCGTAGCCAGCGGAGATGTAGGCGGCCGTCGCGAACCCGTTCAGCGCGATGCCGATGAGGAGAAATGCGGCGCGAGCCGGCAGGGCTCCGATCTCTGGAAGAAGCATAAGGGTAAGGTCCGTCGCGGTGCCGATAACCAGCACATTGCTGATCGTCCCCAGACCGGGCCGTTGCCTGAGCGGGATCCAAACCAGCAGCACCATTGCCCCCAGCAGGTTGGTCACGAGTCCAATGCTCAGACCCGTTTGGCGAGACAAACCTTCATGAAGTACGGACCACGCCATGAGGCCGAGCCCGGAACGCACCATGAGCGCCGTCGAGACGCCGAAGAGGGCCAGCCCGACGTAAAGACGAGCCAGTCTTGCGGGATGCCCGCCGCTGGGCTGCTCAAGTTGGAGATGCATATCTAGGTCCAGACGGTCCATCCCTGGAGCCGGACGTAGTTGGCTGTGCGGGCGGTGCGCGGAACAGGGGCGGCTTCGCCAATATGCACGAGTAGAACGCCAGTTTTCCGGACTGTCTTTCCTGTCGGCCCTCCCGCAGTCGAGGCCTGCAGGGCGGCCCGACGCCGGTGATCGGCTAGCTGAACGCCTGCTGCCCGCCGCGCCACCTGGTCAGGTCCGGGAGAAGGCTAAGCCGGGGCGCCAGCACCATTGAGCGCGCCTCGCGCGCGGGTGCGCAGATCCCTTGGCCCCATCCCCGAACACCGGCGGATGAGTGCACGCAGGGTCGAAGGATCCGAATAGCCGACGCGGAAGGCAATCTGTTCGAACGGCAGCATCGTGGTCTCGATCAGCTCGATCGCACGCTCCATGCGAAGCTGTTGCAGGAACTGAATGGGGGAAAGGCCGGTCGCCGCCGTCACGCGACGGGCGAACGTGCGCGGCGACTGCCTCACGCTTGCCGCCAGATCGTTCACCCCGATCCGGTCCGCCAATCGAGACCTGGCCCAGGCAGCGGCGCGCGCCACCTCTTCGTTTGAGGCGGCCAACAGGCTCAAGGCCATGTAGGGAACCTGGGAGCGGCGCTCGTCCAGAACCATCCGGCGCGCACAGCCTTCAGCGATCTCAGCGCCGGCATAGCGGGCCACGAGCCCCACCATCAGGTCCATCTGGGCCATGGCGGCGCCGGCGGTCGTCAGCCGGCCATCGGTCACGACGAGTTCGGTGGTGTCGAGCGAGACCTTGGGGAACAATTCCTTGAAGGTGGGCGCAAGCCACCAGGCGGTCGTCGCCCTCCGGCCGTCAAGAAGACCCGAACTCGCGAGCAGCAGGGTCCCGGTGCAGGAACTGGCGATATGCGCACCGGCGTGAAACGCGGCCTGGATCGCTTGTCGCCCTTCAATGGCGTCCGGCTCAGCCAGTCGATCGGAGTAGTTCTCGGCCTTGGACAGGCCCTGGGCCGGCAGGATGAAGAGGTCCGGCTCGTCATGGGTGGCTTCAGGAAAGGCCAGGAACGGGCGGAACAGGGCCGCTCCTTCACCCTGGATCTTGACGTGAAACGGGGAGGGGCGCCCGAGGGAGTGGGACACCCGATTGGCCATCGCCAGAACGTCAATGGTGATGGCTACGCTTGAGGCCAGCGGCGCGCTCAAGGTGAAGATGGTGGTCGACGGCATGTCTCATCGTCCTCGCTTGGTGTCCAATCCGCCACTGGCGGTGACGCAACCGCCGCATCCAGGATGGCTCTTTCCAAACTGCCCAGAAGCCTCGCGTGCATGAACGGACCGGCCTTCGTCGCTTGCGATCAACCGAACCGGTTCATCGCAACGCCCGCCGCGGGAGGGCCCTGGACGGCCACTCACTGCCATGGAGGAGCGCCCGCTGGATTGCTGGCCCACATCGCCGAGGCGCACGGGGCGGACACTCCGATGTCGACGGCGCGCTTCACCGCCGACTTCCTTAGACCCACGCCGATCGGCCCCGAGCTGGAGGTCCGCACAAAGGTCGTCCGAAATGGCAGGCAAACTCGCGCAATCGAGCTCGAGCTGATCACGAACGACCAGACTCTGGTTCGCGCCAGCGCCCTCATGGTTCGCCAACTCGAGGGCCGCGAGACGCCAGGCGGGATCGACCGCCAACCGCCCTCCGACGGCCGGCACCGGGCGATGCCTGGCGGGTTCTCCGAACAGTTCAGCATCGTGCCTTGCATCGGAGGCTTTGGGCATTTGGGGCCGGCCCAGGTCTGGTTCCGGATGGAGAGCCCGTTGATTGACCAACAGCTGCCGAACGCCGTCGCCAGAGCGGTTGCGTCGGCGGATTTCGCGAGCGGCATCGCGGCCGACCTGTCCTTCCGCGACTGGACCTATCCGTCGCTCGATCTGTCGATAGGCTTTCTTCGGCCGCCCGAGGCAGGATGGATCCTGCTGCAATCGCACTGGTTGCCTCATGCTGGCGGACGCACCGTGTGCGTGACGGTGCTGGGCGACTGCATCGGACCGTTCGCCCACGCGACCCAGACTGTCATGATCAATGCGCGATCCGGCCAAACGCAGGCCCCGCCGTCCCTGGGCGTGTAACACCATCCCGTCTCGGTGCGGACTGCTCCGGCCGGCGCCCCGTGCCGAGCTGCTCGGAAGCCCCGCCGGCGATGAGTGTGTCAGTCATTCTCGTCCTCTACGACCACGCAAGGCCGCCGAATCGATCTCCCCCGGCGATCTCCCGGAACGGCGCCAGCAGGGTCGCGCCACACTGGCCGCGAGCCAAGAGGCGAAAACCCGCTCTTTCGAGGCTATCTCGCCAATCCGCTCCCGTCGAACCGAAATCCCCTTCGGCGGCACGGATGGGCCGATCTCCCGCAGGTTCAGCGGTCGGAGCGGGCCCGTCTCACACCACCGCCACGGCCGGGCGTGGCTTCTTCGCGGCGTCCGTTATCCCGAAACACAGGGCGGCGGCGCACAGGCCGAGCAGGAAGGTGGCCGTCCAGATCAACACGTATGAGCCCGTGAGATCGAAGATGTAGCCACCCGACCAGGCTCCCAGAAACGAGCCCACCTGATGGGCGAAAAAGCAGATGCCGAACAGTGCGCCCAGGTGGCGGACGCCAAACATCCTGGCGACAAGCCCGCTGGTGAGAGGCACGGTCCCCAGCCAGGTCAGGCCCATGACAGAGGCGAAGACGAGGACGGAACCCTCGGACTTCGGAAGCATGGAAAAGGACAGGATCGAGACGCTGCGCAGCAGATAAAGCCAGCCAAGAATTTGCTGCTGCGGAAAACGGGACCCCAGCCATCCGCAAGCCCAACTTCCAGCAATGTTGAAGAGACCGATCAGCGCCAACGCGGCGCCGGCCGATCTGGCCGGGACGTGGCAGAGCGCCAGGTATGACGGAAGGTGGGTGGCGATGAAGGCCAGCTGGAAGCCGCAGGTGAAGAAGCTGAGCGTCAGTTGAACGAAGCCCCGGTTGCCGAGAGCTTCTCTCGAGACCCTGCCAAGCGCTCCCTTTTCCCGGGGGTTCGGCGAGGCCGGTTCGGCAGGGCTCCTGAACAACAGGTAGCCCAGCGGGCCCACGGCGAAGATGCAGGCGGCGAGAAGGAGTAGAGCCCCGCCGATCCCGCCTGCCTCCATGACGCGCTGGACCAGCGGAACGAGTGCGACCTGTCCAACCGACCCTCCGGCGCCAGCAAGGCCCAGCGCCATGCTGCGCTTGTCCGGGGACGCGGCGCTCCCAACTGCCGCAGTCACGACCCCGAAAGAGGAGCAACTGATTCCGACGCCCACCAGGACACCCATGCCGATTATCAACATCGGCCCGCTCGGCATCAGTGCAGAGAGGGCCAGCCCCAGTCCGTATGTGACGGCTCCAAAGGCTATGACGGGGCCGGGCCCGAAATGGTCGCTCGCGGCGCCGGCGGCCGGCTGGGCGAAGCCCCAGACCAGATTGTGCAGGGCGATCGCGAACGCCACTTCGGTGACGGGAAGTCCCCGGACGCTCGAGAACGGTTCGACGAAGAGCCCGAACGTCTGGCGAGCTCCCGCCGCGGCGCTCACGATGATGCTGCCGAAGAGAATGCTGCGGACGAGGGGATCCCGCATCCAGCGGCCGACGGAAGGATGCGGGATCAATGCCGCCCGCCTCCGCGCCGACGAACTTCAGCCGATCTATGATCAGGCGACGGGCAGGATCGGGAGCGGTCGGCCCCGTCAGTCCTTTCCCCGGGTGGGGCGGCGGAACCATCCCGCGCCAAACCTGCGTTCTGACGGCGATTCATCGGGCACTCCATCACTCGCGATGATCGTGCGACGCACGAACTGTGGGCCCCAGTGTCAAATTCGACATTGGTCGGGTCGATTTCGCCAAGAAGGGGCGCGGGCTCATCGACCGCCGCCTCATCGGTATGGAGCCCACTTCGCCGGCGGCCCTGCCGTTCGGCGAACGGCGCCCGGATTTTGTCCGCCGCGCCTCCTGTGAAGGCAGGCCCGAACGCCGACCATGCGGGCAATCAGATCGGCTCTCAGCGGTCGGTCATAGCCAGGACGTGGAGCGTTTTCCGTGCGCCAATGGACCGTCGATTCATTCACGCCGACTTTGTTCGGGGGGAATCCCGCCTGCGTGGTCGAGCCCCTGCCCAAGTGGCCCGCCGATGGGCTGATGCAATCGATCGCACAGGAAAACAATGCAGGCGCGACGGCCTTTCTGGTCGGCGCGCCGGGGGGGCGTTCATTCGGCTTGCGGTGGTTCACCCCCAGCGTCGAGGTGCCTCTGTGCGGGCACGCCACCCTGGCGGCGGCCCATGTTCTGTTCACCGAGTTCCGGTCAACGTCCTCCAGGGTGAATTTCGAGACCCGTTCGGGTTCCTTGTCCGTGGGGCAGATCGAAGGCGGCTATGAGCTCTCCTTGCCCCTCCAACACGCCAGGCGCATTCCAGCGCCGCCGGGACTGGCCGGCGCGCTTGGCGTAGAGCCGCTGGAGGTCTGGACTGGCGCCTACCTCGTCGCCTTGCTGGCCACGGCCGATGAGGTCAGGGCCCTGAGCCCCGATCTGGAAGCCCTTCGCGACATCTCTCTGTCCCTCGGCGGGCAGGGTAACGTCGGAGTGGCCGCGCTTGACGCTCCGGGGTCGTCGCACCAGGTCGTCGACCGCTTCTTCGCACCGGGCTACGGCATCCCCGAGGATCCGGCGACGGGATCGTTTCACGGCCTCCTGACCCCGATTGTGGCGCCACGACTGGCGACGCCTTCCGTGCGCTTCGCCCAGGCCTATCCGGGCCGCGGCGCAGAGTTGTCGGGGTGGGTGCGAGGCGACCGCGTGATGCTCAGCGGGAAGGCGGTCACCTATTCTGAGAGCTGCCTGCGCCTCCCGGTCGAGGGGTGATCGGGGACACAGAGCGTCTCCGCGCCGCCGCCCCTCGACCCTTGCGGAGGTTCAGGGCAACCGCTTTCCGGCCCGCCGCAGGCAGAGCCCCGCGCAGGCCGGCGATGCGGCTAACGTATCGACATCTATGCTGAGGGCCGGTGGCGGAGAGGGTGGGATTCGAACCCACGGTACCCGTAAAGGCACGCCGCATTTCGAGTGCGGTACATTCGACCACTCTGCCACCTCTCCGCGGGGCCGTAGTACGCTTGGTCGAGCGAGCGGCTTCTCTAATGGCGCGCGGGCCGGGCCGCAAGCCCTTGCGGACGCCGGAGAGCGGTTCATGTCGACGGTCGGTCCGCCGGCGCTTTCCTCAGCGCTGGGCGGGGAGGGGCAGGCCCAGGGCGTCGGCGGCCGACAGGTCGCCGCCGACGGTGCGGAACAGCTCCGCCGGGCGCCCGCCGGTGGCCGCCGACAGTCGGCCGGTCGGCTCCACCAGGCCGGTGCGCTCCACCCCGCGACGGAAATTCTGCTTGTGCAGCGACAGGCCCGCGACGGCCTCGGCCGCGGCCTGCAGTTCCGACAGGGTGAAGGTCGGCGGCATCAGGTCGAACAGCACCGGCCGGTATTTGAGCTTGCTGCGCAGCCGCCCCAGGCCGGTGGCGAGGATGCGGCGGTGGTCGGAGGCCATGACGCGGCCGGGCGCACCCGGCGGAACGGGCTGGTCGCGGTCGCGGGCCGCCTCGGCGACCAGGCCCGCCTCATAGAGGAGTTCGTAGCGCTCCAGCACCCGGCCCTCGTTCCAGCGGTGCGGCGGCGCGGGGGCGAACAGCGCATCGACGCGGGCCTGCCGCCGCGGATCGCCGGCGGCCCAGGCCGTCAGCCCGTCCAGCAACGGCGCGAGGCAGGCGGCGGCGCCGTCGCGGCGGTCCTCCCACGGGAAGATGTCCAGCACGGGCGTCCAGCGCGCCTCGGCCAGCGGTGCGTCGGCGGCGTCGGCGGTCAGGGCCAGATAGCCCACGGACACCTCCCGCCGCCGCTCGGGTCCGGGCGTCGCCCGCGGGCTGTCCCGGCCGAGGTCGCCGAAGGTGTAGAGCTGTTCGACGAAGCCGAGACGAAAGCCGGTCTGCGCCGTCACGAAGGCGCGCAGGGCCAGTTCGAAGGTGCGGTCGCGGGCGGGATCGAACGGCCCGAACGGGAGGGCCAGGGCGCCGTCGTCGCCGGGGGTGGTAAGGACGCAGGCCTTGCGGTCGCGCAGGGCGATGACCACCGCCGAGAGACCGATGCGCACGCCCTGTTCCGCCGGCAGCCCCATGGCTATTCCGTGTGCCAGGCGTCGGGGGCGGGCACCAGGCCGACGGCCTCGGCGAGGACGCGGTAACGCTCGAGGTAGCGTTGCTGGGCGATCGGGGCGGGCAGGGGATCGATGGTCAGGTCGTAACCCGCTGGCGGCTTGCCGAAGAAGCCCAGCGCCTCGGGCCGGGTGAAGCCGGCCAGCTGTGTCGCCTCGAAGAAGGCGCAGGCCTTGTCGGCCTCCTTGATCAGCTTCTTGATCTCCAGCGGCGTCTTCGCGGGCAGGCCGAAGCGGATGTGGATGGCGTGCTCCAGCCGCGCCTCGAAATCCTTGTAGCTGACCCCCAGCGCCGCCTTGAACGGTGAGATCATGTCGCCGATGACGTATTCGGACGCGTCGTGGAGCAGCGCGGCCAGGCGCCATTTCGGCTCCAGCCCCGGCCGGATGTGGGCGGCGATCTCCTCCACGACGCAGCTGTGCTGGGCCACCGAGAAGGCGTGCTCGCCGACGGTCTGGCCGTTCCAGCGGGCGACGCGGGCGAGGCCGTGGGCGATGTCCTCGATCTCGATGTCGAAGGGGGACGGATCCAGCAGGTCCAGCCGACGGCCGGACAGCATGCGCTGCCACGCGCGCGGAGCCTTCTTCGACGACGGGGTGCGGGGCGTGGCGGCCAAACGACTATCCTGCTTGCTGGGCAGGTCAGGTGACGCATCCCGCCGCCGCGATCAAGCCTGAGGCGGCTTATTCCCCGACGTTCAGGGCCACCAGATCCTTGGCGTCCTCGAACACGCTGCCGCGGTCGCGGTCGCGCGAGCGCACGGTGGCGACCACGATCGGACCGCCCGCGGGGCCTCGCGCCTCGTAGCCGACCAGCCGCCAGCCGGCCTCGGAAGGGCGGTTGTCGGTCAGGATCCAGCTGGCGCGGGTGGCCCCGCCGCCGGCGCTGGTGCGGATCTCGGCGGCGTCCTGATTGGCCTGGACGCTGACGTTGTCGCCGCCCTCCGAACCCTCGATGTTGACGCTGCCTTCGCCGTCGCTGGCGTCGATATGGAAGCCGCCGATGCGGACGCTGGCCTCGTCGCCCTTGGACTCGATGTGCAGGCCCGGCAGCCGGACCGTGGCGTCGTCGCCCTCGGCCTGGATGTCCACGCCGGGCGCGCTCACCGAGGCGCGGTCGCCGCTCGCCGGCGGATGGGCGGCCTCGGCGTCAGCTGCGGCCGCCGCGCCCTCGGCGCTCGCCGCCCTCAATTGCGCCACCGCCTGAGGCAGGCTGGTCGACAGGCGATCCTCGAACGCCTTCAGCGCGTCGGCCGCGCTCCCCCCGTCCAGCTTGACGAGGTGCAGGCTGACTTCGGCCCCGCGCGGACCGGTGTAGGTGCAGACGGTGCCCTCGGCCGAGGCGGAGCCCTTGCGGGTCAGGGAGCCGATGGTCCGCGGGCACTGCAGCGTCTCGACGACCTTGAGCGCCCCCTTGGCGTCGTTGTCCTCGGTACGGGTCGACGAAATGCGCACGGAGTCGCCGTCGCAGGCCGCGGTGAGGGCCGCGAGGCAAATGACGGGAATCAGAAGGCGACGCGTGGGCATGGTATCGGTCCTTGTCGCCTTCATCCTGCGCTCCAGCCTTCGGGAATCCAGTGAAATCGCGGTAATCGGAGTGACGAAACCTGTTCGCCGGTGTGTTCAGGCGCCTGGCCGGCCGCCCTCGCGGCGGTTCAGGAAGGCCAGCCGCTCGAACAGGTGGACGTCCTGCTCGTTCTTCAGCAGAGCCCCGTGCAGCGGCGGGATCAGCTTGTTCGGCGACGTCTCGCGCAGGGTCTCGGGATCGATGTCGTCTACCAGAAGCAACTTCAGCCAGTCCAGCAACTCGGATGTCGACGGCTTCTTCTTCAGGCCCGGGGTGTCGCGAATCTCATAGAAGGTCTTCAGCGCCTCGGAGACCAGCCGGGGTTTGATGCCGGGGAAATGCACCTCGACGATGGCCCGCATGGTCTCGTCGTCGGGAAAACGGATGTAGTGGAAGAAGCAGCGGCGCAGGAAGGCGTCGGGCAGTTCCTTCTCGTTGTTCGAGGTGATGACGACGATAGGCCGCACCGCGGCGCGGATGGTTTCGCCCGTTTCCTGGACGAAGAACTCCATCCGGTCGAGCTCCTGCAACAGGTCGTTGGGAAACTCGATATCGGCCTTGTCGATCTCGTCGATCAGCAGCACGGGCCGGACCGGGGCGGTGAAGGCCTCCCACAGCTTGCCGGGCTTCAGATAGTTGCGGACGTCGTGAACCCGCGCCTCGCCGAGTTGGCTGTCGCGCAGCCGCGAGACGGCGTCGTATTCGTACAGGCCATTGTGGGCCTTGGTCGTTGACTTGACGTGCCAGGTGATCAGTGGGGCGTCGAGGGCGCGGGCGATCTCATAGGCCAGCACCGTCTTGCCCGTGCCCGGCTCGCCCTTGATCAGCAGCGGCCGCTCGAGGGCCACGGCCGCATTGACGGCGATCTTCAGGTCGTCGGTGGCGATATAGTTCGAGGTGCCCTCGAACCGGTCGCTCTGGCGGGTCATGGACGGCTCCGATGCTGACCGGAACGGGTTAGCGAAGGCGGCCCGGGTTAACAACGTTCATATGCCCGTCCGGCCTCCTCGAACCCGGAAAGGATCGGCGCGGCGCCGCGGCCGAGGCGGACAATTTCTGCCGGGCCCCGACCCTCGTCTGGAATATATTCGATAGAAAACAAGCTCCTGCATCGGAGACGCGGCGGCCTGATCCTTGCGTAGCCGCACGCGAACCAGAACCGGTTCTCCGGCCAGAAGGCCGTTCCCCACCCGACCAGAATGGAAGGACAGCCGATGGTTATGTCGGTCAACACCAACGTGGGCGCGATGATCGCGCTCCAGAACCTGAACGCGACCAACGCCCAGCTGGCGACGACGCAGAGCCGGATCAACACCGGCAAGTCTGTCGCCAACGCCAAGGACAACGGGGCCATCTGGGCTATCGCCCAGGGTCAACGTGCCGAAATCGGGGCGCTGAATGCGGTGAAACAGTCTCTCGATCGTGGCGTCGCCGCGGTCGATGTGGCGCTGGCGGCGGGCGAGACGGTTTCCGACCTCTTGCTGCAGATGAAGGAGAAGGCACTGGCGGCGACCGACGCGTCGCTCAAGACCTCGGCCCGAGCGGCCCTCAATGAGGACTTCAAGGCTCTGCGCGACCAGATCGCCTCGGTCACCGGCAACGCTGAATTCAACGGGGTCAACCTGCTGAAGACCGGCGCCACCGGGTTCCAGGCCCTGGCCAATGCGCAGGGAACGTCCTCCCTGACGGTTGGCGCGGAAGTGATGGCCTTGGGCAGCACGACGGTATCCGTCGCCACGACCCAGACGATCGACACCCTGACCAAGGCGACGGCCTCGCTTACGGCCGTCAGCAACTCCATCGACGCCGTCTCGGGCGCGCTCGCGCGTCTCGGCACCAAGTCGAAGGCGCTCTCGACCCATATCACGTTCGTCGGCAAGCTGTCGGACGCGCTGGAATCGGGGGTGGGCAACCTGGTCGACGCCGATCTGGCGAAGGAAAGCGCCAAGCTCCAGGCCCTGCAGACGAAGCAGCAGCTGGGGGTTCAGGCGCTGGGCATCGCCAACCAGACTCCGCAGCTCGTCCTGTCGCTGTTCCGCAGCTGACTGTTATCCGGTTCTCGCAGACGCCGGAGGGTTCGCCCTCCGGCGTCTCGTGCGTTTTCAGCCGCCGAAGAGACCAGTCACCCACGACCACGCCTGCGACGGCAGGTCGTGCAGCCAGCCCCAGATCGGGAGCAGATAGGGCGAGACCCAGGTCCAGGCCAGCCAGATGACCAGACCGGCCAGGCAGATCAGGCCGATGGCGCTCCACGCCAGGAGGATGGCAAGGCCGTCCCGCTGCATCAGGCCGAAACCGAAAGCCGAAATGATCAGCGCCGGGATCAGGTTTCCGCCCCAGATCGGCAGGATCAGGATGAAGGCCAGCAGGAAGGTGGCGATCCCGATCAGCACCTCCGACACCTCGCTGGTCATGATTGACAGACGGGGCCTGGACAGTCGTTCCATCTTCCTGAAGCGCGGCAGCACGGTCTTCAGGCCCTCCCGATAGGCGGCCCGCTCGATCCATCGGCGCAGGGCCCATTTCGGCAGCCACAGTTGATCCTGCCGGGTGGCCAACTGCAGCCCCATCAGCAGCAGCGGCGCACCGAGGATGGTCGTCGTGCCTGGAATGATGCCGATGGCGATGTTCATCAGGCCGAAAAACAGCATCAGGGCGCCGAAGCCGCGCTCCCCGAAGGCGTCGACCAGTTCCCCGAGGTACAGCTTCGGGTCCTTCTTGGTCCCGATGTCCACCAGCACCTGCGAAAAGGGCCGTGTGTCGCTCTGATAATCGTAGTCGGGCATGGCGGCTGCGGGGACTCGCGCGACGGGGTTCTTCGATCTAGGCGCGACGGTGACGGGCCGCCACTTAACAAACATCCATCCGGCGTCAGGCGATCCGGCCGATCCAGTCGAAGCCGTGGGTCACCCCGGCGACGATGATGCGCCAGGCGAGGAACAGCACCGCCACCGTCGCCGCTGTCAGCAGCCATCCGATGATGACGGCGAGACCGTCGCGCTGCATCACGCCCAGCGAGAAGAAGCCGACCGCCACCGCCGGGAGCAGATTTCCGCCCCACACCGGCAGGACCAGAACCACCGACAGGAAGACGCAGGCGACACCGATCAGTCCCTGGCCGAATGCGCCGGTCAGGAAGTGCAGGCGCGGCCGGGACAGCCGCTCGGTCAGCCTCAGGCCGCGCCGGAATCGCCCGCTCAGTTTGTGGAATGTCGACCGTCGGACCGCCACCCGCTCGGTCCAGCGGGGAACCCAGAGTTCGTCGCGCCCCCAGGCCAGCTCCATCGACAGCAGCAGCAAGGGGGCGCCGGTCAGGGTCGTGCCCCCCGGCGGCCACGGCATCATGTTGACCAGGGCGAAGACGAACATCACCGGCCCGAAGGCGCGGTCGCCGAACGCCTCGACAACCTCGCCGAGGCACAGTCTCTCGCCGCGCCGCACGCCGAGTCTCTCCACCACCTCCGAAAAGGCGCGGGGCCGGCCCGTCGACGTGTGGATCAGCGTCATGCGGCGACGCTAGCCGGGCGTGCGGCGCCGGTCATCCCGGTTCGCGCGGCGGTATCAGTTCCGCACGTGCTCGGGCTTGCCCTTGCGCTTGGTGTGGGCGAACTCCTCGAGCTGCTTCTCGCTCATCGACTCGACCATCGATCTGGAGGCGCCTTTCAGCTTCGGCTTCGGCGTCTCTCCGCGCTTGGCGGACAGGGCGGCCCCGGCGGCCTTCTGCTGGGCGGCGGATTTGGCGGGCATGGCGATGTCTCCTTTCGCGGACGGGCAACGACCGTGGCTGCGGGCCGGTTCCGGCGCCGCCGTTCTGCGATCCGGCCGGATGTGCTAGGAATCAATCGACGGACGGAGGATCGCCATGCGGATCAATACTCTCGTTTCAGGCCTCGCCATGTCCCTGGCGCTCGCGGCCTGCGGGCAGGGCGGGGACAAGGCGGACGCCGGGAAGTCGCCCGAGGCCAAGGCACGCGCCGAGGCGGGGATGGCCGAGGGACCGACCCCGGGCCTTTGGCGCGTGACCACCCGAATGTCCGGCATGCCGGCGGGCATGGAGGCGCCGACGGTCGAGACCTGCATCCGCGAGGCGAAATTCGAGCCGCCGCAGGGCGCGGCGCCCGGCTCTCCGCGCGTGTCGTGCGAGCAGCAGTCGTTCCGCCGGGAAGGCGACGCCATGGTCGGCCACATGGTCTGCACCACGGCCGAGGGCGTCCGCACCGTCACCGACACGCGCGTCACCGGCGATTTCGCGCGCAACTACACCATGGAGGTGAAGAGCACGATGACCCCGGCGCCGACTCCGTCGATGGCCGAAGTCACCATGGTCATGAACGCCGAACGGCTGGGCGACTGTCCGGCCGCCGGCTCAACCGCCCAGTAGCTCCCGTCCGATCAGGAACCGCCGGATCTCGTTCGTTCCCGCGCCGATGTCGTACAGCTTGGCGTCGCGGACCAGCCGTTCGACCGGCCATTCCTTCGTATAGCCGGCCCCGCCCAGCGCCTGCACGGCCTCCAGCGACACCTTCACCGCGTTCTCGGACGCCAGCAGGATCGCGCCGGCGGCGTCGTAGCGGGTGGTCTTGCCGGCGTCGCACGCCCTGGCCACCGCATAGACGTAGGCGCGGGCCGAGTTCAGGGCCACGTACATGTCGGCGACCTTGGCCTGCATCAGCTGGAAGCTGCCGATCGCCTTGCCGAACTGCTTGCGCTCGCGGACGTAGGGCAGGACCACGTCCAGCGCGGCCTGCATGATCCCCAGCGGTCCCGCCGACAGCACCGCCCGCTCGTAATCCAGGCCGCTCATCAGCACGCCGGCGCCGCCGCCGACCGGGCCCATGACGTTCTCCTCCGGGACCTCGCAGTCCTCGAACACCAGTTCGGCCGTGTCCGAGCCGCGCATGCCCATCTTGTCCAGCTTCTTCGAGACGCTGAATCCCTTCATGCCGCGCTCGATCAGGAAGGCCGTGACCCCGCCGTTGCCTTCGCCGGTGCGGGCGTAGACCACCAGGGTGTCGGCCGAGGGGGCGTTGGTGATCCAGAATTTCGTGCCGTTCAGAACATAGCGGTCGCCGACCTTCCGCGCCTGGGTCCGCATCGACATCACGTCCGAGCCCGAACCGGCCTCGGACATGGCCAGCGAGCCGACGTGCTCGCCCGAGATCAGCTTCGGCAGATATCTGCGCTTCTGCTCTTCGGTGCCCCAGCGGCGGATCTGGTTGACGCACAGGTTGGAGTGGGCGCCGTAGCTCAGGCCGATCGAGGCCGAGGCGCGCGACACCTCCTCCATCGCCACCACATGCTCGAGATAGCCGAGGCCGAGGCCGCCGTAGTCTTCCTCGACGGTGATGCCGTGCAGGCCCAGCTCGCCCATCTCGGGCCACAGCTCGCGCCGGAACTGGTTCTTCTCGTCGATCTCGGCGGCCAGCGGGGCCAGACGGTCGGCAGCCCAGCGGGCGGTGGTCTCGCGGATCATGTCGGCGTTTTCGCCGAGGCCGAATTCCATCGATTGGGGGGCGTTGGGAATGCTCATGAGCGGGGCGTAGCATCGCGCCGCGCGGCTGGCAAAGTCAGTCCCGGCGGCCCCAGCGCACGTAGAGATTCCACGACGACACGCCGACGCAGATCACCCCGATCAGGGCCAGCACCCAGCCGATCACCGTATAGTCGTTCAACGAGGTGTCATCGAACATCGCCTTGCGGAAGGCCGCGGCGGCCGCGGCGCAGGCGGTCAGGCCGGTCACCCCCATGATCAGGAAGGCGCCGGTGACGCTCCAGTCGAAGCGGCGCGGGGCCTCCGGCCCGATCTCGTGGCGCAGCACCGACAGGGCCGGCTCGTCATCGAACAGCACGGTGTCCTCGTCCGGCGCGGCGGATTCGGTCCGCTGCTCCGGATCCCACACAGGCCGGGCGGCCTCGACGAAGTCCGCTTCCGTGGCGGGCGTCAGCACCAGCGGCTCGTCCATCGGCGGGAAGGGCGAGATGCCGGGGGCGGGAGGGACCAGCGGGATCACCGGCTCCGCGGGCCCGGGCGCCGCGGCGGGCTCGACGGCGGCGGCCGGGGGCTCGACGGGCGGAGCCTCGGCGGCCTGGCTGTCCGGCTCAGCATCGACCGCGTCGGGGAGGGCTTCCTGCCCGACCGGGGCTTCTTGCGCGGCCGGGAAACCGGGCAGGGGCCCGATGATCGCGGCGGCGTAGGGCGAATAGCGCTGCAGGTGGATGGTGGTGACCGGCGCCGCGGCCTCGAACGGCGTGGGTTCGAACTTCGGCCCCGGCCCCGTCGCCGGGCCGGTGGATTCCTCCGCCGGGGCCTCCGCCGTGGCGGGAGGAGTCTCTCCCAGCAGGGCGGCGACCGCGGCGACGCGGGCGTCGGCGGGCGCTTCCGCATGATCCTGGTGCGTGACGGGAGCGGCGGGCCCGGCAGGTGCTTCCGCGGGCCCCTCGACCGGAGGCGGCGGCAGCGGCGCGGCCAGCAGGTCGGCCAGGTGCATCGGCGAAGCCGGGTCGGCCACGAACAGGGCTCGCTCGGCGGCGCGGCGGCGCAGCCGGGCGTCCGGCGGCGTCGCTTCGGGCCATCCGATCAGGGCGTCGGCGGCCTCGCCGGCGTGCCCTTCGTTCAACCGTTGCAGCACGTCGGAGGCCAGGAAGCGCTCGACGCCGACCGAGATGGCGAAACTGGCCAGGGCGTCGAACTGGTGCTGGTTCAGGGGCGCGGCCACCCGCTCGTTCAGGGCCTTCACCACCGGCAGCAGGTCGTATTGCAGCAGCAGTTCAGCGTCAGGCTCGCTGACCGTCAGTCCTTCGCGCGCCGAAAGCGTGTGGCCGTAGCCGATGACCCAGCCGCCGTCCTCGTCCCGCACGGCGCGCGGCCGGAAGCCCTCGAAGCTCTTGATGAGGACGATTCCCTCGCGGGAGACCTTCAGATGGCGGGTGATCGCGTCGGACACCGGATTGACCCAAATCGAGACGGAAGCGCTCGCTCAACGCGGGAACCAGCAAACCCCGCGCCGCTCCAGCGAGACTACGTCAGGACGATCGTGGCGAGACCGAGGAAGATCAGGAAACCGAAGAAGTCCGTGGTGGCCGTCACGAACACCGCCGAGGACACCGCCGGGTCGAACTTCAGCTTGGACAGCGTCAGCGGCGTCAGCACGCCGACCGTCGCCGCGACCAGCAGGTTCAGCACCATGGCCGCCGCGATGACCATCCCGATCCGCCAGTCCTCGTCGCGGAACCACAGGGCGGTGGCGATGCCGATAAGCGGCGCCAGCACCAGCCCGTTGGCCAGGCCGACCGCCAGCTCGCGCCAGAAGGTCCGCGGTGCGTTCGAACTGTTCAGCTCGCGCGTCGCCAGCGCCCGCACCGTCACCGTCAGCGCCTGCGTCCCCGCATTGCCGCCGATGGCCGAGACGATCGGCATCAGGATCGCCAGGGCGACGATCTGCTGGATCGTCCCCTCGAACCAGCCGATGACGCTGGCCCCCAGCACGGCGGTGGCCAGATTGATGGCCAGCCACGGCACGCGGCCGCGCACGATCTCCGACACCGACGAGCCGCGATCCTCGTCCGAGACGCCGGCGAGGCGGAGGATGTCCTCGCGGTTCTCCTCCTGAATGATGTTGACGATGTCGTCGACGGTGATCTGGCCGACCAGTCGCCCGGCCGCGTCCGTCACCGGCGCCGAGATCAGGTGGTATTTCTCAAAGATGTAGGCGACCTCTTCCTGGTCCTGGTCGACGGTGATTTCGTTGACCGGGTCCATGATATCGATCAGCGGCGTCGGGCGCGGCGCGCGCAGCAGGCGGCTGATGGCCACCCCGCCGATCGGCTTGTTCAGCGGATCGACCACATAGATGTCGAAGAACAGCTCGGGCAGCTCCTCGCCCTGCTTGCGGATGTGGTCGATGGTGTCGCCGACGTTCCAGAACGACGGCGCGGCCATGACCTCACGCTGCATCAGGCGGCCGGCGGAATCCTCGGCATAGCCCAGCGAGCTTTCGATGGCGGCCCGGTCGACCTCGGGCATGGCCGCCAGCACCTTCTCGCGCTGGTCGTCCTCCAGATCCTCGACCACGGCGGCGGCGTCGTCCGAGTCGAGCTCCTGCAGCGCCTCGGCGAGGGTCAGGTGCGGCACCCGCTCCAGGACCTCCTCGCGGATGCCGTCGTCCAGTTCGGGCAGGGTGTCGGCGAGCAGGTCGGCCGGCAGCCACAGCACCACCACGGCGCGGTGCTCGGACGTCAGGAAGCCCATCAGGTCGGCGACGTCGGCCGGGTGCAGATCTTCCAGCAGCGAGCGCAGTTTCAGCCCGTCGCCGGCGTCCGACGCATCAACGACCTTTTCGACGAAGCCCGGCGTCAGGACATAGTCCTCGTCCAGGGCCACGTGTTCGGTTTCATCGTCCTGGACAGGAGGCAGGGGGGCGGTTGCGGTGTTGCTCACGCTTGGCCCTCCCTGTTTTCAGATCAGCTTTCCGCCGATGTTTCGCCCTGTCAATTTCAGATGGTGCGGTCGAGAAGACTCGAACTTCCACTCCGGTTAGGGAACAGCGACCTCAACGCTGCGCGTCTACCAATTCCGCCACGACCGCTCGCATCGGAGGGGGGCTGATAGCGGAGAGCGGGGCGGAAGGGAAGGGGGGAAAGGCAGTAGGGAGTAGGCAGTAGGCAGTAGGGTAAGCAAGGTCGCCCTAGCGCCCCGGGTGGTCCCGGAGTTTCCCGATGAGCGCCTTCAGCATTCGCCCGATTTCCTCTGATTGTTCAAGGATCGGCTGGATGGAGCCGGCGCCCGCTGTTCCGACCCGTTCCGCAAGCAGGAGATGGGTTTCAAGCTCCTTGAGAGAGCCCTGTGCGATGCGGAGGAAGTTGATGTAGGCCTGCTTTGAAGCCCGGCCGTATCCCTCGGCAATGTTGGCGGGAATTGAGACTGCGGCGCGACGACTCTGCGAGGTCAGGCCGAACAGTTCGTCGCGAGGATATTCCCGCGTCAGCTGGTAGGTCGCCGCCGCCACGTCCATGGCGCGCTGCCAGACGATCAGATCACGATAGCTCTGAACTCCGGACAATCCGCTTCCTTCCACGGAACGCGCTGTACCCTACTGCCTACTGCCTACTGCCTGTTGCCTGTTGCCTGTTGCCTGTTGCCTGATCCCTCGCCTCAGGCCGCCCCCGCCATGAAGTCATACACATCCGCCGCCCGGGTCACCGTGATCGCGATCCTGTCCTCGCGGATCTCGATCTCGCCGCGCGCCACCGGATGGTTGTTGGCCAGGATCCAGACCTCGTCGTGTTCCGAGGCGTCGAGCGGAATCACCGCCCCGCGGCCCATCCGCAGCAGCTGGCTCATCGGCAGAACAGAGCGTCCCAGGACGACCGAAATCTCTACGTCTACGGCTTCGATCTGGCTCACGGGGTACTCTGACGCTGACTGGGACTGGACGGGCGGTTGTTGCATGGCGCTCCCGATCCCCACATTGAGGGCGACATGCTTTCCCAGTCCTTAAGCCCGGCCGTATCGAAACTGCTCCGCGAGGACGGGGTCCCTGTCGAATGGGCGGTCTCGCCCGGCTATGTCGACTACCCCGTTGCGGTCGAGGCCATGGAGGCCCGCGCGGCGGCCATCGCGGCCGGCGAGGCGCCCGAACTGGTCTGGCTGCTGGAGCATCCGCCGCTCTACACGGCGGGGGTCTCGTCGAAGGACGAGGACCTGCTCGACGCCGGCCGCTTCCCGGTCCACCGCACTGGCCGCGGCGGTCAGTTCACCTATCATGGGCCGGGCCAGCGCGTGGCCTATGTGATGCTGGACCTGAACCGGCGCGGCAAGGACGTGCGCGCCTTCGTGCGCGGGCTGGAGCAGTGGATCATCGGCGCCCTGGGGGAGTTCGGCGTCGCCGCCGACGTGCGCGACGGCCGGGTCGGGGTCTGGGTCGAACGCAAGGGACCGGGCTGGAGCCGCGAGGACAAGATCGCCGCCATCGGGGTCAAGGTCCGCAAATGGGTCAGCTTCCACGGCATCAGCCTGAACGTGGAGCCCGACCTGACCCATTTCGCAGGCATCGTGCCGTGCGGCATCCAGGAGCACGGCGTCACCAGCCTGGTCGACCTCGGCGTTCCCGCCACGATGGACGAGGCGGACGAGGCGCTGAGAGCCAGCTTCCGGCAAGTGTTCGGGCCTGTGGTCCGCAAGCCATGAGGCCGTTGTTAACCTGGCCGTGAAAGCCTGAGGGGCCGACCACCAGTAGGAGTCCCGGCCCGATGCCATCCCTCGCCACAGCCTCCCGCCCGGATGTTGATGCGCAGGACGTCTTTGGCGCCTTTTTCGAAGTGTCGCTTGATCTGCTGGTCGTTCGCGAGCTGGACGGGCGGGTGGTCCGCGCCAGTCCTTCGTGGGAAACGGTGCTCGGTCACTCCCCCGCGGAGATGGAGGGTCTGCCGCTGTTGCGGCTGCTCCATCCCGACGACCGCGCGGCCACGCTCGGCAGCGTCGCCGAGGTGGAGAACCGCGGTCCGCACGACCCCGTCGTCGGCTTTATCAACCGCTATCTCCACAGGGACGGCGGCTTCCGCACCCTGGAGTGGCGGGCGCGGCGGGTGGGAAACCGCGTCTACGGCCTGGCCCGCGACGTCACCGACCGGATCGCCGCCGAACGCGAACTGATCGAGGCCAAGGCCGCCGCCGAGGCCGCCAACCAGGCCAAGACCGACTTCCTCGCCAATATGAGCCACGAAATCCGAACGCCCCTGAACGGGGTGATCGGTCTGGTCGAGGCTCTGGGCCAGAGCGACATGAAGCCCGAACAGCGCGAACTGGTCGACCTGATCGCCCAGTCCGGCGCCACGCTCGAACGGCTGGTGTCCGATATTCTGGACGTATCCAAGATCGAGGCCGGCCATCTGGAGGTGTCCATCGGCGCGATGGACCTCGAAAGTGAACTGGACGGCCTGATCGCCACGTCGCGCCTCAAGGCAGAGGCCAAGGGGCTGGCGTTCCATGTCGCGCGGGGTCCGGGCGCCCGGGGCGAATTCCTGGGTGACGCCACGCGCATCAGACAGGTCCTGACGAACCTGTTGTCCAATGCGGTGAAATTCACGCCCAAGGGCGAGGTCTCGGTCGCGATCGAGGTGTTCGACGATACGCCCTCGCCCGGCATCGCCCTGCTGAAGTTGACCGTCAGCGACACCGGGGTGGGCTTCGACGCGGCCTTCGCCGACAGCCTGTTCCAGAGATTCAGCCAGGCGGACGCCACCATCACCCGCCGTTTCGGCGGCACGGGCCTGGGCCTGTCCATCTGCAAATCGCTGATCGAGATGATGGGGGGGTCGATCACGGCGCGGTCCCGGCCCGGCGCCGGCAGCAGTTTCGAGGTCGAACTGCCCATGTCGCGCACCGCGTCGCTCGACGCCTATGACGCCCGTCGCGCCGCCCGTGCTGTGACGACGCCGCGGCCGCAGCCCTCGGCCACGCTCGATCAACCGCTACGGGTTCTGCTGGCGGATGATCATCCGACCAACCAGCGCGTCGTTCAGATCATCCTCGGCTCGCAGGGGGCGGAGGTGCTGACGGTCGACGATGGCGCGGAGGCGGTGGCGGCCTTCGAGACGGGCGAGTTCGACATCGTCCTGATGGATATGCAGATGCCCGTCATGGACGGACTGGCGGCGACGAGGGCGATCCGGGCCCACGAGCGGACGCGTCCGGGACGCAGGCGGACCCCGGTGGTGATGCTGAGCGCCAACGCCATGGCCCACCACCGCGAGGGCGCGATCGACGCCGGCGCCGACATGCACCTGGCCAAGCCTGTCACCGCTGCCTCCCTGCTGGCCGGGATCGCGGCCGTCACGGGCTGACGATTCCGCCGCTCGGACGAAGACGCCCCGCCGATGTGGGCCGGCGAGGCGTCGTTCGCTGCGTTGCGGGATCAGCGCGGCCGCGCCGAGCCGCTCGCGCTGGCGCCGGCGCTGACCGAGGCGCCGTTGCGGTTGGCCGAGGCCGAACCGTCGGCCGAGGCCCCGGCGTCGAGGCGGCGTTCACGGCGCGAGCGGCGGTCGCGGCGGTCGTCGCGGCGGGCTTCGGAGGCCGCGGCGGCCGAGCCCGATCCGGAGGCGTCGCGGGCGACGGCTCCCTGGCCGATCTGGCCGGAGCCGTCCAGCATGCCGGACGCCGAACCGCCCAGCGAACCCGCCGTCCCTTGGGCCGAGCCATAGGCGTTGGCGGCGGCGCCGGCGGTGGTTCCGTACGCCTGGCCGGCGACGGCCTCGCCCCGGGCGCGGGCCCGTTCGGCCGTCGCGGCGGCGCGGGCGCGGGCCCGTTCGGCGCGCCGTTCGGCCCGCTGGCGCAGGCGGTCTGCGCGGGCGGTGGTCTCGCCCAGACGGTCGCGGGCGAAGGAATCGTCCACCGTGCCGGTCACATTGCCGGTGAGGTTGCCGCCGAGCTGACCGCCCAGCGGGCCGGCCTGGCCGCCAAGTCCGCCTCCCAGTCCGCCCCCCAGCCCGCCCGAGCCGCCCAGCACCTGGGCGTTCGCGGCGCCGGCGAGGGCCACGGTGAAGACTGCGGTGGTCATCAGCATCAGGGTCTTGCGCATCTCGTCTCTCCTGCAGTGAGCCGGGCGGAAAGATCCGCCCTCGCAGGGTCCAACGACGGGGGTCCGGCGATCCATCCGGCGTCGCCGGAAAAATTCGCGCGGGCAGATCAGCGCGACAGCCGTCCCCTGGCCGACACGGCGGCGGGATCGACGCGCAGGCCGGCGGCGACGAGGCCCCGGCCGTAGATCGGGTCCGGCCCCCGGGCGCCGAGATCGCGCGCCTCGGCCGCGAGCGCCTGGACGGGGTCGCCCCGGCCCTGCCGGCGGGCCAGCAGCCCGGCCACCAGGGGCGCGGCGAACGAGGCTCCGCGCACACTGACATAGCCCTGGCCCGGGCCGGCGGCGGCCATGTCGGCGCCGGGGGCGGCGAAGTCGACCTGCGGGCCCCGGGCGGCCTCGGGCAGGACCCGGCCGCGGGCGTTGACGGCGGTGACGCCGACCACCCCGGGATAGCTGGCCGGATAGAGGGGCGGGGCGGCGGGACCGTCATTGCCCGCCGCCGCGACGATGATCACGCCGCGCCCCGTCGCCCGCCGGACCGCGGCCTCGACGAGGGCGTTGCGCGGCCCGACCAGGCTGACGTTGACCACCGGCACCTCGTTCTGGACCATCCACGCCAGAGCCTGGGCGACGCCGGTGGACGAGCCGCCCGCCGGCGATCCGCCATAGACGTCGGCGACGAACAGGGTCGCCCCCGGCGCCGCGCCGGAGAAGGCGCCGGCCCGCCCCGCCAGCAGCGAGGCCACCGCCGTGCCGTGGCCGCCGGGCCGCTCCGCGCCCGCGAAGCCGCGCTGACGCACCGTGGCCCCGGCCAGCGCCGGATGGCCGGCGTCGACGCCGGTGTCGATCAGCCCCAGCCGCGCTCCGCCGCCCTGGGCGGTTGTGGGCAAGGCAATGGCTGGAGACGGCGCCGGCGCCGCCGCCAGCGCGCCGGCCGGGCTGTGGACATGGTTGAACTCGTACGCGCCCTCCGGATCGAGGCGGCGCAGCCGCTCCACGGCCCGGCGCAGCGACAGGCCGCGCGGCGGGGCCAGCACCAGGACGGCGATATCCAGCCCCTCGAGGCTTTCCTCGCGCACGACGGAGAAACCGGCGTCCAGCGCCGCCCGGCGCCCGGCCGGCGACGGATCGACGGCGACGATCTCGGCCCGCACAACCGGCCAGCCGTTCGGATCGGCCTCCAGGGCCCCGTCGGAGTTCCGGATGAGGTCGCGCAGCCGCGACGGCGCCTGCAGGGTCCTGTCGACACGGCCGCGCAGGTCGTCCTGGAGCCGGTCGGGGTCGACGGGCAGCCGCTCCGGCAGGCCGCCCGGGAGGGACGGCAGGCCGGGCATGCCGCCCGGCAGCCCGATCTGCGCACGCGCCGGCGCGGCGGCCGCCATGAGCGCCAGTCCCGCCAGGGCGCAGGCCGACAGAATGCGTAGCGACACCGGCTTGCTCCGTTCCGACATTTCATCAAAGGCCATTGGCGTCGGCGCGACAATGGAGAAAGGTCCGGGGATGAAACGCCTGGGCCCGGACGTTTCATCCAGATGACCGGAGTAAACGCTTGGATGGGTTTCAGACGGAGCTGGTGGCGCTTCTGCCGAGGCTGCGCCGTTTCGCGCGCGCCGTCTGCCGCTCCGACGCCGACGCCCAGGACCTGGTGCAGGCCACGGTGGAGCGGGCCCTGGCGAAGCGCGGCGGCTACCGCCCGGGCACGCGGCTGGACAGCTGGGCCTTCACCATCATGAGGCGGATCCACATCGATCAGGGGCGGGCGAAGACCCGCTGGGGCCGGGTGGTGACGCCGGAGGACGAGATGACTCCGAATGTCGCGGACGGCGGCCAGGCCGACGAAGGCCTGCGCGCCGACGCCCTGGCGGTGCGCGAGGCGCTGCACCGGCTGCCGCGGGACCAACGGCTGGCGGTGGCGCTGGTGCTGGTCGACGGCCTGTCCTACGCCGAGGCGGCCCAGGTGATGAGGGTGCCCGCCGGCACCCTGACCAGCCGCCTCGTGCGCGGCCGCCAGACCCTGATCCAGACCCTGACCGAACAGGGAGTGAGCGCATGACCGACCGCTATGACGACGAGACGCTGAAGCGGCTGGCCCGGGAGGCCTTCCCCGTCGCACCCGACCCACGGGACGCCGAACTGGCGCGGCTGATCATGAACAGCCCGGCGCAGACCGGGTCGCCGTTCCAGGTCTGGACGGCGCAGGCGGCGGACGCCCTGCGCGAGGCCTTCGCGCCGCGCCAGGCGCCGGTCTGGGGCGCGCTCGCCGCCGCCTGTTTCGTGCTGGGCCTGGCCGTCGGCTGGCTGGGGCAGGACCGCACTCCGGACCGATTCGCCGTCGCGGCGGACGGCGCCATCGCCGATGCGGCGCTGGTGCGGGTCTTGGACCACGGCCTGGCGGCGGATGGTTCCGACGACGCGGGCCGGGCCGTGGGGCTGACGTTCCGCGACGCCGACGGCCGCTGGTGCCGCACCTTCCAGGCGGGCGAGGCGGGGGTCGCCGGCCTGGCCTGCCGCACAGGCGACGACTGGCGTATGCAGGTGCTGGCGCCCTTCCAGGCGTCGGGCGCCGAAGTCCGCACGGCGGGCGCCGACACGCCGCCGGCGGTGCTGGCCGCCGTCGACGCCCTGATCGCCGGCGAGACGCTCGACGCCGCGGCTGAGGTCCAGGCCCGGGACGGCGGCTGGCGCTGACGGACGGCGGCTGAAGCAGGCGGGATGAATCAGGCGGGGCCGTTCGTTGGACGCGCCATGGACGAGGAAACCCTGCGCAGCCGCGCCGAGCTCTGGCGCCGCCGCGCCGCCCAGACCCTGGACTCGCGCGAGCGCGCGGCCAGTGCGGAGCTGGCCGATCAATACGAGGCCCTGCTGGTCCACCTGCTTGAAAGCCGCGACCGGCGGGCCAGAGCGGACTGAACGGAAACGGCCGCCCGGGGAGGCGGGCGGCCGCTGCGCAGGTCCTAGCTCAGGACGACGATAGCCACGCGCCGGTTCTGGGCACGGCCCTCGGGCGTCTCGTTGGGGGCCACCGGGGACTCCTCGCCGTAGGAGATGGTCGCCATCCGGTTCAGGGCGATGCCGTCGCGGCTGAGGAAGCGGCGCACCGCCTCGGCCCGGGCCGCGCCGAGACGCTCATTGTACTCGGCGTCGCCGGTGGCGTCGGTATGTCCCTGGATTTCCAGGTAGACGTTGCGGTTCTCGGCCTTGAGCCGCTGCACCAGCTCTGACAGCCGGGCCTCGGCCTCGGGCGAGAGGGCGTCCTCGTCGACCGGGAATTTCATCGAGTCGTCGGCCAGCACCACCTCGTAGAGGAATTTGCCTTCCGCGAGTTTGTGGGCCGCGTTGGCGCGGGCCAGGGCCTCGCCGGCGGTGCCCTCGACCTCGGTGACGCGGGTGTCGACCACGGCGATGTTGTCCCGGACGAAGCGATGGCTGGCGCACCCGCTGGCGGCCAGTCCGAGGGCGAGCACCGCGCCGGTCAGGGCGGCGGTCCTGTATGTCGATCGTTTCAAGGTGAGTCTCCTGAGTGCGGGTTCGCCAGTCCCGTTTAATCCCCGAAAGCTCAGCTAGCTGAGCGGTCACGGCGGAGTGATGACCCGACCGGGGCGAGATCATGTCAGCTTGACCATAAGCAGCGCCGCAGTCGGGGCCCGTCGCCACGTTCCTGACGCGAGCAGATGATCTGCAGTGCGAAGCAGAACATCTGCGACTCAACCCGGAAGGCGCATGTCTATAGGGAACGCGGATCGAGGAATGCTGAAATCCCGGGGTCGGAGACGGCGCTGGCTGCTCGCCGCGGGCGGCAGCATCGGCCTGCATCTCGCGCTTCTCGCGGTGATCGTGCTGGTCCGGCCGCCGACCGCGTCCCCGATTCTGTTCGAGCCGGCCGACGAGCCCGTCGAGGTCACCCTGTTCCGCCCGCCGCCACCGCCGCCGCCCCCCGAAGTGCGCGGCGAGGCCCCGGCCGAAGAGGGGGCGGCGGCGCCGCCCGACGCCGCGCCCCCCGCGCCCGAACCGCCGGCGCCGCCAAGCCCGGCCCCGCCGCGGCCCGCGCCCCGCGCCGCCCGGGTCGTCGCGCCGCCGCCACCCGCGGTAGAGCCGCTGCCCGCCGCTGTCGCCGCGCCCGCTCCGGTGTTCGCCAGCCTCGGAGAGGCCCAGTTGGCCGGGGCCGCCACCGCCGGCTCCGGCTCGGGGCAGGGCGCGGGAGCGGGGCAGGGATCCGGACAGGGCGCCGGCTCGGGCGCCGGTGGCGACGGGGCCGGTTGCGACATGATCCGCCGCCTGCAGGAGGCTCTGCGGGCCGATCCCGAGGTCCGGGCCGCCGTCGCCCAGGCGCACCGGCAAGTCGGCCCCGGCCGCGCCTTGCTCGTCTGGGATGGCGACTGGATCCAGACTCCCGGTCAGGCCGGCAAGGGGCTCGCCGGCGTTCGCCAGGCCATCGCCCTGGAGGTCGCCTTCGCTCCCGAGGCCTGCCGCCGCCAATCGATGCGCGGCCTCGTCCTGATCACCTTCGCGGGCGGTCAGCGCGTCGTGTTCGGAACCGGCAGCTGGCGCTGGTCGCAGATGCTCGGGAGCCGGTGACCTGCGCCCGATCCGACCGCGGCCGGGGTCAGGGTCTGCCGAGCGTCAGTTGAAGGACGTCGGTGCGGCCGGACTGGAAGCCTGCCTCGCAGTAGGCGAGGTAGAACAGCCACAGCCGGCGGAAGCGCTCGTCGAACCGGGGAGACACGCGCCGGATGACGGGCCAGGCCCTCTCGAAGCAGCGGCTCCAGCAGGAGAGGGTGCGGCCGTAGTCCGGGCCAAAGCGGTCGACCTCGCGCCAGTGCAGCCCCGCGGCGGACACGACGGGCGCGAGCTGTCGCTCCGACGGTAGCGTCCCGCCGGGGAAGACGTATTTCTGGATGAAGTCCGTGCGGGCCTCGTAGTCGTCGAACAGGTCGTCGCGGATGGTGATGACCTGCAGGCCCGCGACCCCGCCCGGCTTGAGCACGGACCTGACCTTGCTGAAGTAGGTCGGCCAGTATTCGCGGCCGACGGCCTCGAACATCTCGATGGACGCGACCCTGTCGAACTGTCCCTGCACATCGCGATAATCGACCAGCTCGATTGTCGCCTTCCCGGCCAGTCCGGCCTCGAACAGGCGTCGGCGGGCGAAGTCGTATTGCTCGCGCGAGATGGTGATGCCCGTGACGGTCGCCCCGACCTCGCCGGCGGCGAACTCCGCGAAGCCGCCCCAGCCGCAGCCGATCTCCAGCACGCTGTGACCGGCCTGCAGGCGCATCCGCTGGGCCAGGGCGGCGTACTTGGCCCTCTGCGCCTCGGCCAGTGGCTGCGAGGGACGCTCGAAGCGGGCCGAGGAATAGGTCATCGTCTCGTCCAGCCACGACGCATAGAAGGCGTTACCGAGGTCGTAGTGGGCGTGAATGTTGCGGCGTGACCCGCGGCGGCTGTTCCGGTTCAGCCGGTGGCCCAGCCAGTTGACGGCGTTGACCAGCGGATTGCCGTCGAACAGGCGGCGGATGTGGTCGTAGTTGTTGGCCAGCGCCTCCAGCAGGATGGCGAGATCGGGCGAGTCCCATTCCCCGGCCATATAGCCTTCGGCGAACCCGATATCGCCGCCCCTGAGCACCCGGCCGGCGAACCGGTAGCTGCGGATTTCGAGCACGGCCTCGTGGCCGGCGTGGCGTGCCTCGAGGCGGCGCCGCGTTCCGTCGGGCAGGACCAGGGTCAGGCGCCCCCACGACCAGTTGGAGGACAGCAGTCGCAGGAACAGACTGAAGCCCGGCGGCGGCGGTTCACCGGCCAAGACGGCTGCTCCTCGCTTCAGTCTGGATCGTGAAGGGCTCGGCGGCCGGAGCCGGCGCGGGCCTGAGCCTCACGCCCTTGAGCCAGAGCTTCAGCGCCTCCCAATGGATGGCGGCTACGACCTTGAATGTCAGCAGCGGGATGGCGGCGACCGCGGAAAGGAGGGCGGCGTCGGTCAGCGGCCGCCGGTCGGCGATCATGGCGGCGTTGATCAGCGGGCCGTCGGCGTCGAAGCCGCCGATGCTCAGCTCCAGTCGCTCGCCCGGAACGCGGCCCCGGAATTCGTAGTCCATCTCCATCCCCATGAAGGGCGAGACGTGCAGGGCCTTCGCCGCGCCCTGAGAGATCCGGCCGACGGCCTGATCGGCGGGCGGGACAGGGATCAGATAGGCGTGCCGGACGCCGAAGGTGCTGGTGACCTCGTAGATCATCGCCGCCAGCCGACCATCGGGGTGGTGGCAGTAGAACAGGCTGATGGGGTTGAAGACGTAGCCGAGCACCCGCGGCATGGTCAGCAGCCGGATCGGACCGCCCCCGCTGTCGAGGCCGGCCCGGGCAAGCAGCGCCTCGATCTGCTCGCGGAGCGCGGTTCCGGAGCCGTCGCCGTGGTCTCGATCATGGAAGGACAGCAGGTTGAAGCGGTTGCGCGAGAACAGCTTCAGGCTCCGGTCCAGCCGGTCGATCTCGGACAGGTCGAGCAACAGCCAGAAGACGCGGTACGCCAGCCGGTGCTGGCGAGGCCGCAGCCGCCGGTGCATGACCTCGCCGCGATAGAGGGCTGAGGCCTCGCTCATGCCGCGTCCTCCAGATCCACGGACGGGGCGGGCGCGAGGTGGATGCGGCCGCTCTCGTTCGGAACGGTCCACGGCCGGCGCACGCCGCCCAGTTGCTCGGCGACCGCGAGGCCGGACTGCAGGCCGTCTTCATGGAAGCCGGCCCCGAAATGGGCGCCGCAGAACCAGACGCCACCCTCGCCTTGCAGCCGCCATAGCGACTTCTGGGCCTGCACGGCGGCCGGATCGAAGACCGGATGCTCGAACACCTCGGTGCGGAGCAGGGTGTCGGGCCGCGGCGGCCTTGGCGGGTTGAGAGTGACGAACAGGTCGCGCCCCGGCAGCCCCTGCAGCTGGTTCATCCAGTAGCTGACGCAAAGACCGCCATCGACGCCAATGTAGTTCCATGCCGCCCATGCCCGGCGACGGCGCGGCATCAGGCTGGCGTCGGAATGCAGGACGGTCAGGTTGCGGCTGTAGCGGAAGGCGCCGAGCAGCGCCCGCTCATCCTCCGTCGGCTGGTCCAGCAGCGCCAGCGCCTGATCGGCGTGGGTTCCGATCACGACGTGGTCGAACCGGTCGATCCCGCCGTGGACGTCGCGCACCTCGACACCCTGGGCCAGCCGCCGGACATGGGCGGCCTGCCGCCCCAGCCGCACGCCCTGGCCGAGCGCCCGCGCCAGGGCCGCCACATAGACGCGGCTGCCCCCGGCCACCGTTCGCCAGACGGGCCGGCCGACCAGCTTCAGCAGGCCGTGGTTGTGGCAGAATCGCAGGAAGGACTCCGCCGGATAGTCCATCAGCGTATGCGCCGGCGACGACCAGATCGCCGCCGCCATCGGCAGCAGGTGATCGTCGCGGAACGCCTCGCTGAACCCCTCCCGCTTCAGATAGTCGCCGAGCGTCATATCGGAGCCGCTCAACGCCGCGATCTGCCCCGGCGCGTCGCGGTAGAAGCGCAGCACCTCGCCCAGCATGGTCCAGAACCGGGGGCGGAAGGCGTTGCGCCGCTGGGCGAACAGGGCGGGAGCGGCGTATTCGAACCGGCCCTGGTCCAGCGAGACGGCGAAGGACATGTCGGTCGGTCGGCTCTGCACCCCCACATGGTCGAACAGGGCGATCAGGTTGGGATAGGTCGCCTCGTTGAAGACGATGAAGCCCATGTCGACGGGAACGACGTCGCCGCCGTCGCCCTGCACCTCGACGGTGTGCGAATGCCCGCCCAGACGGTCCTCGCGTTCGTAGACCACCACCTCGTGCTTCCGCGACAGGAGCCAGGCGCACGACAGGGCCGATATGCCGGAGCCCACGACCGCGATACGGAGGCGGCGATCGGCGGCTGGTGACGCGGCGTTGGGGGACATGCAGACTCCGACGGCAAAATCGGCTTCGATACGTCGAGCCTTTGCTGTCGGATGCCGTGATCCGGTTGGATCGCGGCGGCGTATCAGGACCATGTATGGACACGCGGCCGAACTGCAGGCGGAACGGAGCCCGGTGAGCGCGCGCATGGACGAGCATGCCCGGCTGATCCAGGCCGTCGCCCTCTACCGCGACCGCGCGGCCTTCTCGCGGCTGTTCGAATATTTCGCGCCCCGCCTGAAGGCCTATCTGATGCGCGCCGGAGCGCCCGCCGGCGCCGCGGAGGATTTCGCCCAGGACGCCATGCTGACGGTCTGGCGCAAGGCCGACCTGTTCGATCCCTCGCGCGCCGGGGCGGCGACCTGGATCTTCACCATCGCGCGCAACCGCCGGCTCGACGTCCTGCGCCGCGAGGGCCGCGAGTCGGCCCTGCCGGACCTCGACCTGACCCCCGACGAGCCCGAACGCCCCGACGACCTGCTCAGCGAGGCCGAGGAGGCCGCCCGGCTGAACGAGGCGATGCGCCAGCTCTCTCCCGACCAGATGGCGGTGCTGCGTCTCGCCTTCTTCAAAGGCGACGCCCATTCCGAAATCGCCCGCGCGCTCGACCTGCCGCTGGGCACCGTCAAATCACGCATCCGCAAGGCCATGATCAAGCTGAGACTGATACTCGAACCCACCAGGGGGCAGGAATGACCGCCCTGCGTCACACCGTTTCGGACGAGCGTCTGCTCGCCTACGCGGCCGGCGGCCTGAGCCCCCCCGAGGCCGTGGTGGTGGCGGCGCACCTGTCGTTCCGCCCGCGGACGGCCGCCTTCGCGCGCCGGCTGCAGGCCCTCGGCGGCCAGGTCCTGCGCGACCTCGAGCCGGAGCCGATGGGCGATAACGCCCTCGCCGAGGTGCTGGCGCGCACCGAGGTCGACGCCGGCGCGGCGCGGACGCCCCCGCCGCTGAACGACATGCCGCAGCTGCCCGAGCCCCTGCGCCGGCTGCCCCTCGGTCCGTGGCGGTGGATGGGTCCGGGCGTGCGGGTCCGCGACGTGCACGGCCCGCGCGACGGCGCCTGCCGCGTCATCCTGCTGGAGATCCAGCCGGGTCGCACCACCCCCAGGCACACCCATGGCGGCGTCGAGCTGACCTGCGTCCTGACCGGCGCCTATGCGACGGAGACGGAGCGGTTCGAGGTCGGCGATATGGAGGAGGCCGATCACCAGACCCTGCACCAGCCGCGCGTCGTGTCCGACGAGCCCTGCCTGTGCGTCGCCGCCCTGGACGGCCAGATCCTGCTCGACGGCTGGCTCGGCAAGCTGCTGCAGCCGTTCGTGCGGATGTAGGCAGGCATCCGGCCGCCGCCCCGCGTCGTAGGTCTGGCGAACACCGGAGGGCCCATGCCGATCATCCTCGTCTGCGCCGCCTCGATCGCCGCCCTTTCGGCCGCATGGCTGATCGTGCGCCGGACCGGCGACGGCGGCTGGACCGACGTGATCTGGGCCCTCTCGGTCGGGCTGATCGGGGCGGCCGCCGCGCTCTGGCCCGCGCCGGACGCCGCCCCGGCGCGGCAGGGCCTGGCCGCCCTGCTGATCGGCGTCTGGGCGCTCAGGCTCGGCGGCTATCTCGCGGTCAGGACCGCCCGGGCCTCGTCTCCCGACCCTCGCTACGAAGACTTCAGGAAGGCCTGGGGCGGCTGGGGCCTGAAGGCCTGGGGCTTCCTGATGATCCAGGCGGCGACGGTCGTGGTCCTGGTCGTGTCCATCCGGGCGGCGGCGGTCCGGCCCGAGCCAGGCCTCGACTGGCGCGACGGCCTGGCCGCGCTCGTCGTGCTCGCGGCTGTCGCGGGCGAGGCCGTGGCGGATCGCCAGATGGCCGCCTTCCGCGGCGATCCCTCCAACCGGGGCAGGGTCGCCGACACCGGCCTGTGGGCCTGGTCGCGGCACCCCAACTATTTCTTCGAGTGGACGGTCTGGCTGGCCTGGCCGGCGATGGCGTTCGACCCCGGCCACGCCGCCGGCTGGCTGACCCTGCCGGCGCCCGTCCTGATGTGGTGGCTGCTCAATCACGTCAGCGGCGTGCCGATGCTCGAGGCCCAGATGTTGAAGTCCCGTCCGGAGGCCTACCGCCGGTACCAGGCCCGTGTGTCCCGGTTCCTGCCCCTTCCGCCCCGATCCCGATGAACCCGCCGCCGACTGCGGCCTGAAGGAAGACCCCATGCGCTATCTGCTCGCCTACCTCGGTTCCGGCGTCGTCATGGCCGCCCTGGACGCCATCTGGCTGACGACCGTCGGCCCGCGTCTCTACCGCCCCGCCATCGGCGAGCTGCTCGCGCCGCAGCCGGACATGCGCCCCGCGGTCGCCTTCTATCTGATCTATGTCGCGGGCATCGTCGTCCTGGCGGTGACGCCGGCGCTGCGGGAGGTCTCCGCGGTCAAGGCCGCGACCACCGGCGCGGTGCTCGGCCTGATCGCCTACGCCACCTACGACCTCACCAACCAGGCGACGCTGCGGGTGTGGCCGGTGCATGTGACGCTGATCGACATGGCGTGGGGCGCCGTCCTCACGTCCACGGCGTCCCTCGGCGGCTACTGGCTGGCCAGCCGTTTCAGCTGAGGGCCGGGCCTCACCGCCCTTGAGCCTCCATTCCGCTTGCGCCAAGGTCGGCGGTCCGGACACAGGGGCCCCCGATGAAGCACGAACAGACCGCCGACCTTCCGTATCTGCGCAAGGTGGTCGGGGCCTCGATGGCAGGGACGGTGGTCGAGTGGTACGAGTTCTTCCTCTACGGCACCGCCGCCACCCTGGTGTTCGGCCAGCTGTTCTTCCCCGACACCGGCAATGAGCTGGACGGCATCATCGCCGCCTTCGCCACCTATGCGGTGGGCTTCATCGCCCGGCCGCTGGGCGGCATCGTCTTCGGCCACATCGGCGACCGGGTCGGGCGCAAGTCGCTGCTGCAGTTCAGCCTGCTGCTGATCGGGGCGGCGACCTTCCTGATGGGTTGTCTGCCGGGCTTCGACAGCATCGGCTACTGGGCGCCGGCCCTGCTGGTCGGCCTGCGCTTCATCCAGGGCTTCGCCCTGGGCGGCGAGTGGGGCGGGGCGATCCTGCTGGTCACCGAGCACAGCCCCAACCGCTCCAGGGGGTTCTGGGGCAGCTTCCCGCAGGCCGCCGTTCCGTTGGGCAACCTGCTGGCCACTGTGGTGCTGCTCGGTCTCTCCGCCCTGCTGTCGGACGAGGCCTTCACCGCCTGGGGCTGGCGCATCGGCTTCTGGCTCTCGGTCGTGATCATCGCCATCGGCTACTACATCCGCACCCAGGTGACGGACTCGCCGATCTTCGAAAAGGCGCGCGAGGAGACGGAGAAGCGCGCCGAGGCCGGCTATGGCCTGACCGAGGTGTTCCGCCGCCACCCCCGCGGCGTGTTCACCGCCATGGCCCTGAGGTTCGGCGAGAACATCCTCTACTACATGGTCGTGACCTTCTCGATCACCTACCTGCACCACCGGGCGGTCGACACCACCCGCATCCTCGCCCTGCTGTTCCTCGCCCACATCCTGCACGTGGTGGTCATCCCGCTCATCGGCTGGCTGGCGGACCGCGTGGGGCGCAGGCCGGTGTATCTGGCCGGGGCCGCGCTGACGCTGGCCTGGCCTTTCGTGGCCTTTCCGATGTTCGACACCGGCGGGACGGCGATGATCCTCGGGGCCATCATGCTGGGTCTGGCCGTGCACGGCCTGATGTACGCGGCCCAGCCCGCCATCATGACCGAGATGTTCCCGACCCGGATGCGCTACTCCGGCGTCTCGCTCGGCTATCAGGCCACCGCCATCGTCGCGGGCTCGTGGGCCCCGCTCATCGGCACGGCCCTGCTGCGCCAGTACGATTCCTGGGTTCCGATCGCCTGGTACATCCTCGTCGCCGGCGCGGTCAGCCTGGTCGCGGCCCTGGTCATGCGCGAGAGCCGGGGGGCTTCATTGGCCGCCATCGACGCCGAGGACCTGAAGCGGCTCGAGGCCAGGTCCTGATCGCGGACCGGCTCGGCGAGGCCCCGGACCGGAGGGCCTAGGTCGCTTCGGCCACCATGATGTCGACGGCCTGCCGCGGCTCGGCCAGCATGCGGTCGATGGTGGCGGCGAAGGTGTCCAGCCTGAGCGGCTTCACATAGGTATCGTCCGCCCCGAATATCCTGGCCATGCGCAGGAGATCGCCCACGCCGACCCGGCCTCCGGAAGAGATCGCCAGGATGCGGAGGTCCGGATAGAGCTCGCGAGCCTCGATGATCGTCTCGAGCCCGTCCTTGTTGGGCATCAGCATGTCCATGACCACCAGATCGACCGGCATGGACGCAAGGACCCGCAGCGCCTCGTTGCCGTCGGCGGCGCACACCACTGCGTGGTTACCCTCGCGGAGCAGCTCCGATGCGATCATCTGAATTGTCGGGTCGTCGTCGACCACAACGATCACGGCCATCTGGTCCTCCAGGAAGCAGAATAGGCCGGCATCACTACCGAAGCCGGAACAGGAATGATTAACGTCACGCCGCCACCGCCTCGGCGGCGGGAAGCGCCTGGAAGGGCGTCGGCCGCGAATAGAAATAGCCCTGGATCATGTGAACGCCGGCCACCCGCAGGAATTGGGCCTGGGCCTCCGTCTCCACGCCCTCGCAGACGACCTGCATGCCCAGCGATCGGCCGACGGCGATGACCGCGTGGACGATGGCCGCCGAAGCGGTGTCGTCGAGGCAGCGGTCGACGAAGCTCTTGTCGATCTTCAGCGTGGTGAAGCGGAGCTCCCGCAGGGCGTGCAGGCTTGTGTAGCCGGAGCCGAAGTCGTCCAGGGCCACGCCCACGCCCAGCAGGCCGAGCCGCTCCAGGGTCGGCCGGGCGGCGCCGATGTCCAGAATGGCGGTCTCGGTGACCTCGATCTCCAGTCGTTCGCCCGGGTAGCCCACGCGGGCCAGGACGGCTTCCACCCGGTCGGCGAAGTCCGGCTGCTGGAACTCCATCGCCGAGGCGTTGATCGAAACCTTCAGGTCGGGGCGGGCTAGGGCAAGGGTCGTCGCCCGCTCCAGCACGAAGTCCGTCAGATGGCGGACCGAGCCGTCGGCCTCCAGCCGGGGCACGAAATCGGCGGGCGACAGGGACTCGCCCGAGGCTGTCTTCCAGCGGACCAGGGCCTCGGCCTTGCCGGCGAACCGTCCGGACTTGTCCATCATGGGCTGGAAGACGAGGTCGAGCTCGCCGTCGCGGATGGCGTCGAGGATGGCGGGCGCGGACGCGGAGAGGGGCTGGGTCTCCGACGCCGACAGTCCCATCGCCGCCAGGGTGCGCGCGACCAGGTCGGCCAAGCGGTTCACCGCTTCGGGCGGGCATTCGCCGCCGCGGGCCGAAGTTTCCAGCGCGGAGGCCGCTTCGGCCACGGCGCGCGCGCCGAGGCTCAGGCTCATGGATTTCAGGGCGTGGGCGGCTCGCGCCGCGGCGTCCATGTCGCCTGAGGCGGCGGCGTCGCGCAGTTCGCCCAGCCGCAGGGGCGCGTTGTCGGCGTACAGGCCCTCGACGCGGAGCACGAAATCCTGGCGGCCGGACGCGGCCATGCGGTCCAGATCGGCGCGAATGGCGGGGTCGAACAGGTCGTCGGCGGCGGATACGGCCGTACCGGCGGCGGCCGGGGCGGGGGCGGCGGCCACGGCGAAGGCGCCGCAGTGGCGGGAGAGGGCGGCCTCGATGTCGTCCAGGGTGAAGGGCTTGTGGATCACACCGTCCATCCCCGCGTCCAGCCAGGCGTTCGCCGCCGTCCCGATCACGTGCGCGGTCAGGGCCAGGATGGTGGCGCGGTCGCGCCCGCTCTCGGCCTCCTCCCGGCGGATCATCGCGGCGGCCTGGAAGCCGTCGAGCCGCGGCATGGAGCCGTCCATCAGCACGAGGTCGAAGCGCTCGGTCCTCAGCCGCTCGACGGCTTCGAGGCCGTCGTGGGCGAAGGCCGGGTCCACCCCGAACTGGGCCAGCGCCTCGGCCGCCACCTCGCGGTTGACGTCGGAATCGTCCACCACGAGAACCTGCGCGCCGGGGAACCGGGCCCCCTGCGAGCCGGCCTTGCGGTCGGTCCCGGCGGCCGGATCGAGGCCAAGGGACAGGCGGTGAAGGCCCTGCAGCAGCTCGTCGCCGCGGAACGGGCCGGTCAGGAGCCATGACCTCTCAGGGTGGGTCGCAGGGACGATCCGCACTCCGTCGGCGAGATCGGCGACGATCCGCGCGCTGGCCTGCTCCCGCGCGACGACCGGCAAGTGCAGGTCGTCGGCGTACCGCCGAAGGACCGCCACGGTGGACTCCGCCGACCCCTCCAGGCTGATCGACCAGCCGGGTTCGAACACGGGCGGCGCGGGCGCCTCGCCGGCCGGCGGCATCGCGGCCCTGAAGCCGAAGCTGGAGCCTTCGCCCTCGCGGCTCGACAGCACCCAGTCGCCGCCCATGGCGCGAACCAGCCGGTCGCAGATCGCCAGCCCCAGCCCGGTGCCGCCGTGCTTGCGCGTCGTGCTCTGGTCGGCCTGCGCGAAGGCCTCGAACAGGCCCGGCAGCTTGTCGGCGGGAATGCCGGGGCCGGTGTCCACGACGGCGAACTCGACCCGTCCGGACCCGTCGGTCGCTGGCTCCATCGCGATAGTCACGCCGCCCGTCTCGGTGAATTTGATGGCGTTGTTGACCAGATTGCTGATGACCTGGCGCAGGCGCGTCGGGTCGCCCGCGACCGGTCCGATGGCCGGACTGACGTAGACTGCCAGATCGAGTCCCTTCTCGGCGGCGCGCCCCGCGAACAGGCTGGCGACGTCGGCGGCGATCACGCCGAGGTCGATCTCGACGCTCTCCAGGTCCAGCTTGCCGGCCTCGACTTTCGAGAAGTCCAGAATGTCGTTGATGATGCTGATCAGGGACTTGCCCGAGTTGGCGATGACCTCGGCGTAGCGGCGCGGCTTCTCCGGCAGGTCCGAGCGGTTCAGCAGGTCGCTGAGCGCCAGGATGCCGTTCAGCGGCGTGCGGATCTCGTGGCTCATCACGGCCAGGAAGTCGGACTTGGCGGCGTTGGCCGCCTCGGCCGCCGCCTTGGCCTCGGACAGCTGCGCGGTGCGCTCGGCCACGGTCGTCTCCAGGCCGGCGACGTGTTCGGCGATGCGCCGGTCGCGCTCGCGCAGCCCGTGAAGCATGGAGCGGACGCCGTCGGCCAGGTCGCCGACCTCGTCGTCCGTCACCACGTCGGGATCCTCGGAATAGTCCTGGGTGTCGCGCACCTGGTTGGCGAAGGCCGCCAGCCGGACGATCGGCGCGGCGATCCGGCGGCCCAGCCGCACGGCGATGAACAGCCCCGCCAGTCCGGCGACGACGATGCCGAGGATGGTGACCATGATCGAGCCCAGCACCCGTTCGCGAACGCCGGGCGTCCGCGCCAGCAGCGTGATCTCGCCGACGCGCTCGCCCCGGCTGACGACCGGAGCGTGGACCTCGATGGTGCCTGTATTGAGAACCGACCAGACGGAGGCGCGGCCGCCGTCGTCCAGGCTGACGTCCGAGGCCAGGCGAACGCCGCCGCCTGTCTCGGCCAGCAACCGGCCGTCGAGCACCTGGATGCGCCCGTAGGTCACATCCGGCATCTGCGAGATCGCCCTCAGCGCCGCGAACGTCCCCTGGCGATCCTCGGCGCGCACGGAATCGGCGGCGATCGAGCCGATCACCATGGCGGTGCGGGTCAGTCGTTCGGTTTCCACGGCGGTCTGACGCCGCGCATCGGTCCAGCCCAGCAGCGTAGCGGTAACAATCGCGGTCGCGGCGAGGGCCCAAAGCACCAGAACAACAAGCTTTCGGCCTATCGTACGATACCGGACATTGCGAACCTGAAGTGCCAAACCCGCCGCTCCTTGCCGATCACTGGTTGCTATACTGACCTTTAATGACTTGACGCTTAATGGGGGGAAGTAGGGGCGGGCTGAGTGGCCGGAACGGCGGCCACCGAGGGATCCCAATGAGTGGTTTTTTCTACGTTCTGGATGACGATGCGAGGATCCTTTTCGTCGACGACGACCCGATTCTCCGGGAGTTCGCCCAGGTCAATCTCGCCAGCCCCAATACCCATATCGACGTGACCTCCGACGGCGTCGGGGCGCTGGAGATGCTCAGGGCCCGGGCCTACGACCTCGTGCTGCTGGACCTGGAGATGCCCGGTATGGACGGGTTCGCCGCCCTGGCCCAGATCCGCGCCGACCCCGCCCTGGCGCATACCGCCGTCATCGTGCAGACCGGGCGCGAGGACGTCGAGGCCATCGACCGCTGCTTCCGCCTCGGCGCCACCTCCTTCGTGATGAAGCCGCTCAACTGGCGTCTGCTCAGCTACCAGGTGCGCTACGTCCTGCGCGCCGAGCGCCAGGCGCGGGCCGCACCGGGACAGGCGGCGGCGTGATGGGCGTCGTCTCGAAACTCCTGAGGCGGTTCCGCGGGTCGCTCGACGGCTCCATCGCCCTGAAATTCGCCCTGCTCGCGCCGGCGGTACTGCTGGTCGGCGTCGGGGCCATCGACCTGCTGGCGGTCAACGCCGCCGACACCCGGCTGCAGGCCATCGCCGACTCCGGCGCCCTGGCCGGCGCCCCCTCGCTGGCCCTCGCCACCGACGGGGCCGAGGCGCGCGAGCGGGCCGCCGCCTTCGTCGAGGCCCAGATGACCGAATGGGGGGCGGAGGCGCCCAGCTACACCGCCAGCTACGAGATCGTCGACCGGATGGGCCAGCGCGCCATCCGCGTCCTGCTCAACGGCCACCGGCCGTCCTTCTTCGCCAGCATGCTGCCGCCCGGCGGCTGGAAGTTCAACGCCGAGGCCATCGCCAGCTCCGTCGGCCTGGTCCCCCTCTGCGTCCTGGTGACCGGCGACACCGGCGCGCGGCTGCTGAACGTCAGGGACGCCAGCCGCATGAACGCCCCGGCCTGCCTGGTGCACTCCAACCGCGACATCCTCGTCGAGGGGGGCGTCATCGACGCCGCCTCGGTCCAGGCCGTGACCACCGCGGACGGCCTGATCAGCCCCTCGCCCAGCACCGGCGCCGCCCCGATCGCGGATCCGTTCGCCGACCTCGACCTCGACCGCAACCCCCAGATCGGCCTGCTCTGCACCGCCGTCGAGCTGGCCAACCGGGTCAAGGTCTCGACCGGCGTCCACACCGTCCGGGCCGGGCGGCACTGCGGCGGTATCGAGGCCTCCGGCGACGCCCGCGTCGTGCTCGAGCCCGGCGAGCATTTCTTCCTCCAGGGCAGCCTGGTGGTGAAGGAGACCGCCCGGCTGGAGGGCGACGACGTGGCCCTGTTCTTCGACAGCGCCTCGAAATTCGACTTCACCGACAGCGCCATGGTCGCTCTCGACGGCCGCAAGACGGGCCCCTACGCCGGCATCGTCATGGGCGGCACCCGCGGCAACCGCCAGGACTTCGTCATCTCGGCCGACAACGTCGAGTCCCTGCTGGGCGTCCTCTATGTGCCGAACGCCCGGCTGATCGTCGACGGCGACTCCGACGTCGCCCGCGACAGCGCCTGGACCGTCATCGTGGCCAAGGAGATCCAGCTCAAGGGCTCGCCCTCCCTGTTCATCAACGCCAACTACGACGCCTCCAGCGTCCCGGTCCCCGAGGGCGTCGGCCCCCGCGCCGGCGGCGCCCGCCTGATCCAGTAGGAGAGCCCCCATGGCCATGGAAGCCGAAGTCATGACCGAACGCCTCGAGGGCGCCCACGACGTCGAGCGCCGGGCCCGCACCGAGCGCCGCGGCCGCGACCGCCGCAAGCCCGGCAACCGGATCAACCGCGAGGCCCCGACCCACTCCCTGATCAAGGTGATCGGCGCCTTCGGGGTGGCGATCATGACGGCGGTGGCGACCCTGACGGTCCTCGCCGGCCAGATGCTGGACCTCGAGATCCCCGGCATCGCCCTGACCCTGCAGGGCGTCCTGCTGGGCAGTTCCATCCTGCTGATCGCGATCGGCTCCATCGAGCAGCGCCTGATCGAGATCCGCCTCGAGCTGATGATGCTGAACGGCGGCCGCCGCGCCGGCGACGACCGCCGCCAGGGCCTCCGCCGCCGGGCGGGCGACGACCCGGCCGCCCCGCCCGAACCGGAGCCCGCGGCCGGCCCCTCCGCCTGATGCTGACAATCCGCCGCCTGTCTCCATACTTTTTTCGGTCAGGCCGCTGAGTTTCCACGACATCGCCGCCGCGCCAGCGTCATGAGCCCGCCCTGGCTGACGGCGGGCCGATAATGTCGGCATGGCCAAAAGCAAACTCACCGACCCCGAATGGCTGGCCCTCTTCGCCGAGGAGCTGGCCGGCGTCCCCCGCCGCGTCCTGACCGTGAAATACGGCGTCTCGAAGAGCGCCATCAACGTCCAGGCGCTCAAGCGCGGCCTGCGCAAGCGCGACACCGGCGCCTTCGATCACCGCTGCATCCCGCCCGGCGGCTGGCCCGAGCACGAGCCCCTGCGGCAGAACCGCCACGACATGACCCCGGCCGACTGGCGCGCCGCCGCCCGGCGCCGGCTCGACGGCGAGTGCGACCGGGTCATCGCCGCCGACTGGAAGGTCAGCACCGGCGCCCTCAACAACCAGGCCGCGGGCTTCCACATGCGCAAGCGCGATGTCCCCGGCGCCGTCTACCGCTCCCACGCCCGCCGCGACACCGCCGCCCCCGACCCATGGGACGGCGACGACGACGTCCCCGCCGCCCCGCTCGAACTCCGCGAGTCCCAGCAGCCCCCCCGGGGCGCCTGGTCCACCTGGCTGTTCCTCGGCGGGCGCGGCGCCGGCAAGACCCTCGCCGGGGCCAGCTGGCTGGCCGACCAGGCCGAGGCCCTCGGCCCCGGCGGCCGCCTCGCCCTGATCGGCCCGACCCTGCACGACGTGCGCGAAGTCATGATCGAGGGCGTCAGCGGCGTCCGCTCCCTGCCGCGCTGGACCCGCGCCACCCGGCCCAAATTCCAGTCCTCCCGCCGCCGCCTGGTCTTCGAGAACGGCTGCCAGGCCTGGGCCTTCTCGGCCGAGGACCCCGACTCCCTGCGCGGCCCCCAGTTCAGCGCCGCCTGGGCCGACGAATTCTGCGCCTGGCGCGGCAGCGGCCCCCGCGGCGCCGCCGAAACCCTCGCCCTCCTGCGCATGGGCCTGCGCCTGCCGCTCCGCCCCTCCACCCCTTCGGGGTCCCCCTCCCCATCGCAAGGCGACGGGGAGGAGACAGAAGCGCCCACCGTCTCCTCCCCGCTGCGCGGGGAGGGGGACCCCGAAGGGGGGGAGGGGGCAACCCATCCCCGCCTCGTCGTCACCACCACCCCGCGCCCCACCCGCGCCCTCGTCCGCCTGCGCGACGAGGCCGGCTGCGCCCTGACCCACGCCCCCACCGCCGAGAACGCCGACCACCTCTCCCCCGGCTTCCTCGACAACCTCCACGCCCTCTACGGCGGCACCCGCCGCGCCGCCCAGGAGCTGGACGGCCAGATCGTCGAGCTAGACGGCGCCCTCTTCACCGCCGAGATGATGGCGCGGGCGCGCCAACCGCTTCCTTCTCCCCTTGCGGGTGGAGAAAGGTTCGGCGGAGCCGGACCAACGACGGGTGGCCCGGAGGGCCGGATGAGGGGTCTCCCGGACCCGTCCGCAGCGTCGTCTGACAGCTCCGCCCGCCGGCGCGACCCCTCATCCGTCTCGCTGCGCGAGCCACCTTCTCCCGCAAGGGGAGAAGGGACGAGATACGACCGCACCATCGTCGCCATCGACCCCACCGCCTCCGCCGGCGGCGCCGCCTGCGGCCTGATCGCCGCCGCCTCCTACCGCCGCCCCGACGGAACCCGCTGCGCCGTCGTCCTCGCCGACCGTTCGATCGCCGGCCTCGGCCCCGACGCCTGGGCCCGCCGCGCCGTCGCCCTGGCGGAAGAGTTCGCCGCCACGGCCATCGTCGCCGAGGTCAACCAGGGCGGCGACATGGTCCGCGCCGTGCTCAAGACCGCCGGCGCCAGGCTCAGGATCCGCGAGGTCCACGCCACCCGCGGCAAATACATCCGCGCCGAACCCGTCGCCGCCCTCTACGAACAGGGCCGCATCCACCACGCCGGCCCCTTCGACGCCCTCGAGGAAGAGCTGATGGCCTTCGGCGGCCAGATGGAGGCGGCCGGCTCCCTGGACCGCGCGGACGCGCTGGTTTGGGCGATCACCGACCTGCTGGTCGACGCGCCGGAAGGGGAAAGGGGGCCGAGGGTGCGGTGGGTGTGAGTCCGTAGACGCCAGACCTGTCCCCAGCTATCGCGTTGCCCGCAGCAACCATTTGTGGAAACGTGATCGGGGGAATCGATGATTGACCAAGGAACTGTGCTGATCACGTCCATCGACTGGCCGGCCGCTTTCGGGGGTGCCTTCCTCGGGGCGGCCACGATGGGTCTCCGAACAGTGCTTCAGGCGCCCCTGCGCGCCCTGACGGAACAGTCCATTGTGATCAAGTTCCTCTCGTTCCTCTCTCCTCAGCAGCCGTTCGACGGCGATTGGGCTGTCAAATGGTGTGTGGACAGCACCAAGTTTCCAGAAGTCAACGAAGATACCGTCAAAATCTACTCATTGTTCGGAAACGTGACCTTCACGATGCGAACAAAGCTTCGAGATGGAACGCCAGAAAAATGTGTTTTCGTGGGAAAGCTTACTGACCGGACTCTGACTGGTCGCTGGTTTGATCCCAAGGATATTCATCGCGCCTACTTCGGCGTGTACCAAGTCCGACTTACAGGCAATCTCAGAGATGCAGAAGGTAAGTGGAGTGGTTGGGCAAACGACGGCTCAGTTCAATCCGATCTCATGACGATGTCGAAGGTCGCCAAATAGAGGCTGAATGCGATGGGAGAAATTGCGCGCGCGGACGCAAACGCCAGTAGGGCGTTTTTCGTGCGAATGCTTACTCGTGATATAAGCATCGAAGACTGTATACTTGATTTGGTCGACAATAGTGTCGACAGCGCATGGAAAGCGTTGGGATCGGTTCGGCTGGGTCTCCTGTCGGGCCCGGACTTTTCCAAGGTCAAGATCGATCTAAAGGTCACTCCTGAGCTATTTAGCATCAAGGACAACTGCGGTGGGATGTCTCTTGAAAGCGCTAAGAAGTATGCCTTCACTTTCGGGAGAAAGGCGGAGGACCCTGCGGACTCTGCGGAATTTAGCATCGGTGTCTATGGCATTGGCCTGAAGCGCGCAGTCTTCAAGCTGGGTAAGGACATTAATGTCCGTAGTACCCATCGTAAGAAGGGTGGTGTCGATGCCTTCGAAGTGCCGATCGATGTCGAGACCTGGGTGAAGGGTACAGGCACCGACTGGGATTTCCCCATAATGGATGCCGAGGAACTGCCTGAAAGCGGTCTGGATATCGAGATCAAAGATTTGACGGATCTCGCGAAGCTCACGTTTGGCGACACGGAGTTCGCATCCTTCCTACGCCGTACGATCGCCCGAGACTACTCGCTACATCTCCATAGGGGACTGAGCGTCACGGTGAACGACGTTCCGGTGGTTGGCGAGATATTCAAATTGTTTACGGGCGGCGACTTCGAGCCAAAATACGAGACTTACGTCGAGAAGATTGGCAACGAAAAGGTCTATGTGGAAATCGTGGCAGGGTTCGCATTCCCTCCGGCAGAAGATAACGATCCTACCGAGAAACGAACCGAGCGGGAGGAAAAGTCAGGGTGGTACGTGGCCTGCAACGGCCGTATCGTCATGGCTGCCGATAAGACGGCTTTGTCTGTATGGGGTGATGAATTTCCCGGATGGCACCCACAATACACCGGGTTCTTCGGTCTCATCGTTTTCAGTGCCGACGCTACGGAACTTCTTCCTTTGACTACTACAAAGAGAAGTGTCGATTTATCGTCGATCGTATACCGTAGGGCGAGACCAAAGATGAAAGAGCCCACGCGGGCTTGGATAGACTACACGAACGCACGAAAGACAGACAAGGCGTCCGCTGAACAGGAAGAGGCGAAGGCGGTTCAATCGTCCATATTCTCTGTTCGACCGCAAGCTCAAGTCGTTCTGCCGCAAATACGTAAGGCGCGCGTAAGAGATACAAGTTTACAGTTCCGCATGCCGATAGAACGGGTGAAGCGGCTAGCGCTAGGCTTCGGAGATGCAACGCTTTCGAACAGTGAAGTTGGACGGAAGGCATTCGATTACGCATACGACGACTTGGCAGTGGAAGAATGATCGTTCCCAGCTTTAATGCTGTCAATTATAGCTTGCGTCCCAGCAAGACGATCCAGCGTGGTTTGATATTCGAAGGCCTGAGACTTATCCAAGATAAGGTGGCGTGGGGTAGGGCGACGTACATTGGCTTGGGATCGGTCTGGTTCACGGACTTCATAATGGCCCATAAGATTCTTCGTCTGGAGCGAATGATTTCAATCGAGGCGCATGAGATTGGTTTCAGTAGGGCAAAATTCAATAAGCCATATCGGTTCGTGAGAGTTGAGCATGGGTACTCGTTCGATGTGACCCCAAGATTATTTGAGGCGAAACACTTACAGGTTTATCCTTCGATTATCTGGTTGGACTATGACGAACCTATTGGAGAGCGGGAGCTCGAAGAGCTAAGAGATTTAGTTCCTCGTCTGCCTGACAACAGTGTTTTGTTGACTACATTTAATGCTACCGATAAGAAGTATGGTCGTAGCCCCGATTTAGTTCTGGCTCGGCTCCGCGAGCTGTTTGGTGAAGACGCGACTTCTAGCCTTCAGAAAGGAGATGTCCGGGAACTGAACTTGGCTTCGTCTCTCGCAGAACTAGTTATGAACGTTATTGCGAACACCAGCCGGAGGGTAGCCAAAAAAAACCGCTGTCTGCCCGCCTTCAACGTGGTCTATCGTGATAAGGCAACTATGGTTTCGGTGGGTGCGGTCTTTCCAAGCCCCGATATTCGTCCTGCTGTGCGAGATATCGTTGGGGCCGATAGTTGGCCTGGTTGGGTCGAGCGCCCGGTGTTAGCTCCCCATCTGACGGGAAAAGAAGTTTCAGTTATCCAAGCAAAGCTTCCAACCCGCAGAACTCTGTCCCGCGAGACAATACAGGCTCTCGGGTTTGATCTTGAAGATGAGCAAATACAGGCTTTTAAGGAGTTCTACCGCCACTATCCTACTTTTGCCCAAGTGTTCTCCTAGCCGCAAGGGCTTGAAGATGATCACGGATCATTGAGAACAGCGCTTCGCTCACTATTGGTGAGACGCTGTTTCCTATCATTCGGAAGCTGTGCCAGACGGTGGTGTGGAAAACGTGTGCGTCTGGAAAGCCCTGAAGTCTAGCTGCCTCTCGGACAGTTATCACCCGATCAAGCAGAGGATGGATCGGTCGAACAGATTGGAAGGAACCTCTGTCGGACCCGGTGCCAGCCCGCAGGGTCGGACATTGCCCAGCAAGGGCCAGCCGAGGGTGCCGTCCTATCTTGTCCATCTCACCCTGCATGACCTTGGCAAAGCGGGCGGCGACCGCAGGGGAGTGAACGGTCAAACGGTGCCCGGTAAACGTGTGGTCGGGAGCGCGAAGCTTCGCCGCGTAAGGACTGAGTCGTTTGCGCGACTGGATCTTCCAAACATCGAATCCAGGGTTGGCTTCTCGGTCCGCGATCCGCTTGGCCGACAACAGGTCTGAGATTGCGTCGCGCACGGTGGCAGCTGGCTTGTGATAAGGGGTGAGACTTTGGATAGAGGGGGCTGTCCCGATATCGCGGCGCACACCCACTACGAAGAGTCGGCGACGAATGGTGGCCGCCCCAAAGTCTGCTGCGTTCAGGATCCAGGGAGCAGACACGTCATACGCTTCACTCACTGACTCGAGCGCAGCATTGAGCAGCGGAATCGATTCCGAATGCGCAAGCCCGACGACATTCTCCATTACGAAAAACTTCGGCCGAGCCTCCCTTACTAGGCGGAAAAAGTGGCCAAGAAGCAGTCGTCTAGGGTCCTTCGTATCTCGCAGACCAATAGAACTGAAACCTTGGCAGGGCGGGCCGCCGAAAATTCCGTCTACTTCGGTGCCTGCATCCTGCTCAATATCGGACGCGGTAAGTCCGCTGATGTCACGATGGCGCAAGGTCGTCGAAGGAAAATTGATCCCGTAGCTCGAGGTCAGTGTGTCATCGAGATCATAAGCGGCGACGACATTGAATCCCGCAGCGTGAGCGCCTCGGGAGAAGCCTCCAGTACCGCAGAAGAGGTCCACGACGCGCATGTCATTCCAGTAGGCATCCGCGACCGGCGTCGCAGAATCGACCTCGGTACCATGCGCTATGACGTCCGACCCACCTAGTTCGGCTGCCAATTCTAGAGTTGCAGTCACGCAAACTCCACCAGCACATCGTCCGCGGCCACCGGGTCCCCGGCCTTCGCGCTGACCGCCTTGACCACCCCGTCGCGCTCGGCCTTGAGGATGTTCTGCATCTTCATGGCCTCGATGATGGCGACGGTTTCGCCGGTCTTGACCTCCTGGCCGACGGCGACGGGGATGGCGACCACGAGGCCGGGCATGGGGGACTGGATCAGCTTCGAGGTGTCGGCGGCCTGTTTCTCGGGCAGGCGGGCGTAGAGGGCGGCGACGGCGGGGGTCAGGACGCGGACGCGGGCGCGGGCGGCGCGGTGGCGGATGACGAAGCCGTCGGCGACGCGGGCGACCTCGGCGGTGAAGGGCTCGCCGTCGAGGACGGCGCGGAACTGGGCCAGGCCGGGGCGCCAGTCGATGTCGCTGAGCCTCAGCGCGCGGTCCTCGCCGGCGAGGTCGAGGGTCAGGGCCTCGTCGTCGTCGTAGGACAGGGTGACGCCGTGGGCCTGCTGGCCGATCAGGACGATCCAGTCGGTGCGGTGCGACGGGTCGCCGGACAGTTCGGTCAGGATCTCGTTCATGGCGGCGGCGGCGGCGATCAGGATGTCGCTCTGGCGCCGGGTGGGGGGCAGGCCGTGGAAGCCGTCTGGGAATTCGTCCTTGATGTAGCTCGTGGAGAGGCGGCCGGAGCGGAAGCGCGGCTGGTCCATCACGGCGGCCAGGAAGGGCACATTGTGGCCGACGCCCTGCAGGTGGGTGTCCTCCAGCGCGCGGGCCATGCCGTCGATGGCGGCGTCGCGGGTCGGGCCCCAGGCGCACAGCTTGGCGATCATCGGGTCGTAGAACATGGAGATCTCGTCGCCCTCGCGGACGCCGGAGTCGTTGCGGACGGTGTAGCCGTCGGGGTGGGGGCCTTCCTCCGCCGTGTCGTAGCGGACGAGGCGGCCGATGCTGGGCAGGAAGCCGCGGTACGGATCCTCCGCATACACCCGGCTCTCGATGGCCCAGCCGTTGATGGCCAGGTCCTTCTGTTCGAAGGCCAGCCGTTCGCCCCAGGCCGAGCGGATCATCTGCTCGACCAGATCGACCCCGGTGATCAGCTCCGTCACCGGATGCTCGACCTGCAGCCGGGTGTTCATCTCGAGGAAGAAGAACGACTTGTCCTGCCCCGCCACGAACTCCACCGTGCCGGCGCTGTCGTAGTTGACCGCCTTCGCCAGGGCGACGGCCTGCGCCCCCATCGCCTGACGCGTCGCCTCGTCCAGCAGCGGCGACGGCGCCTCCTCGATGACCTTCTGGTTCCGCCGCTGGATCGAGCACTCCCTCTCGAAGAGCGACACCACGTTGCCATGCTTGTCGCCCAGCACCTGGATCTCGAGGTGGCGGGGATCGATGATGAATTTTTCGAGGAAGACGCGGTCGTCGCCGAAGGCGTTCAGGGCCTCGGCCTTCACGGCGGCGAAGCCCTCGGCCATGTCGGCGTCCGAGTGGGCGACGCGGATGCCCTTGCCGCCGCCGCCGGCCGAGGCCTTGATCATGACCGGATAGCCGATCTGGTTGGCGATGCGGACGGCCTCTTCAGTCGACTCGATCAGGTCCATGTGGCCCGGGACAGTGGAGACGCCGGCCTCGGCAGCCAGTTTCTTGGAGCTGATCTTGTCGCCCATGGCCTCGATGGCCTCGGGGTTGGGGCCGATGAAGGCGATGCCCTCGTCGCGCAGACGGCGGGCGAAGCCGGCGTTCTCGCTGAGGAAGCCGAAGCCGGGGTGGACCGCCTCGGCGCCGGTCTGGCGCACCGCCTCGATAATCCTGTCCGCGAGCAGGTAGGACTGGTTGGCCGGGGCCGGTCCGATCAGAACCGCCTCGTCGGCCATCTCGACGGCCAGCGAGCCGGCGTCGGCCTCGGAATAGACCTGCACCGTCCTGATGCCCATGCGACGGCAGGTCTTGATGATGCGGACGGCGATCTCGCCGCGATTGGCGATCAGAATCTTGGAGAACATGAATCTGGGGCTCTGAAGCGAACGTGATCCCCCCGTGAGGGCGTCGCCCCGATTAGGCCGCGATCAGGGGCGAGTAAACTGGAGGGGGCGTTCATCCGGACGGGGTACGGGCTTGGCAAGCCCCGCTCCGATGGGCTTTAACGCTGCCCGTTCCCTGTTCCCACGGCTCCGGAGCCAGACTTGATGTCCCGTATCCTCCCCGTCGCCGCCGCCGCGGCCCTGACCCTGGCGCTGGGCGCCGGTTCCGCCTCCTCGCAGGATTTCCGCGCCCTGGCGCGTCAGGACCTGCAGGCGGCCCACGACGCACTGGCGGCCAATCATCCCGCGCCGGTCGTGCCCGGTCAGGCCAGCGACACCTTCCGCGCCTGGCTCGACCGTGGTCTGCAGGAGGCGATGGCGAAGGCCGGGCAGGCCAACAGCGGCTCCAGCCACGCCTATCTGCTGCGCTATTACGCGGCAGGCTTCCGCGATTCGAACATCATCATCCGCCCGAGCTACGAGACGGCGGCCGACCGCTTTTCGGCCAGCAACTGGGCGGGCGTGACCACCGGCTGGCGCAACGGCCAGTATGTGGTGACCCATGTCCAGCCGGGCGTGCGCAACCTGCCGCCGGTCGGCGCGGTGGTCACCGAGTGCAACGCCACCCCGATCGAGGAATACGCCCGGGCCAAGCTCGACCTGTGGGAAGGCGACCTGAACACCGAGGCCGGCCGCGTCACCACGGCGCCCTACCTGCTGTGGAACCGCAACAACCCGTTCGCCGCCGGCGTGCCCTCGACCTGCAAGTTCAAGGTCGGCAACCGCCGCGAACGCGATTTCGAGCTGCGCCCCCAACTGGCCACCGCCACGCCGGCCAATCTCGAGGCCGCCTACCGCGCCACCCTGTACACGCCGGGTCCGGCGCCGCTGTCGATCGAGACGGTCGACGGCCGTCCGTGGATCAACGTGCACTCGTTCGCCGACAGCGCCGGCTGGGACGCGTTCAACGCGCAGCTGGAAGGCCAACTGGCCACGATCCGGGGGCCGCAAGGCTTCGTGCTCGACCTGCGCGGCGGCAGCGGCGCCTCGAACCTCGGTTCGACGGCCCGCGGCTATGGCGTGCTGAACCGCATCTGGACCTCTGAATTCACCCAGAGCCGTCAACCGACCGGCGGCGACTTCACCTATCGCGCCACCCCCGGGAACCGCCAATGGTACGCCGAGGTGATCGGCCGGATGCAGCAGGACGCCCGCTTCGTCTACGAAGCCCCGGAGGTCATCGAGCAGACCCAGGCGATTCTCGCCGCCTTCGACGCTGCGCTCGCCGCTGGCCAGCCGAGCTTCACCCAGCCGCTCGCCGCCACGGCCGCCGACCCGACCGCCGCCAATCCGGTGCAGGGGCCGGTCGTCGTGTTGGTAGACGCGGGTTGCTCGGGCGGCTGCCTCGACACCCTCGACCTGCTAAGCCGACTGCCGAACGTGCGCATCGCCGGCTCGACCACGGCCACGGACTCGATCTTCATCGAGCAGACCGTGCAGCGCCTGCCCTCGACCTATGCGGACCTGAGCTATGGCCACAAGGCGTGGACGTCGCGCCAGCGCGGCAACAACCAGCCCTTCATTCCGGCGCAGGGCCTGACCTACGCCGGCAACCCGGTCGACGAGACCGCCGTCCGGACCTGGGTGGGGTCGCTGTTCCAGTAACGCCGCCGCGCTTCGCGCCGGTGAGCGCGGGCGAGGCAAGGGGCCGGGCGGGGGTGGAACCCTCGCCCGGCCCTTCCTATTTCGGAGCCATGACAGACATCGCCCCGACCCTGCGCTCGCCCTCGGGCTTCGACCTGACGCCACCCGACGAGGCCGAACGGGCCCGGCTGGAGGCCGATCTGTCGCCGGAGGAGAAGCGGGTTCTGCTGGCCCACGGCACCGAGGCGCCGTTCTGCGGCACGCTGCTGGGCGAGAAGCGGCCCGGGGTGTTCTGCTGCCGCGAGTGCGGCCTGCCGCTGTTCCGGACCGGAACCAAGTTCGAGAGCGGCACTGGCTGGCCGAGTTTCACCGAGCCGGTCGACCAGACCCATGTGCAGGCGGTCACCGACCGGTCTCACGGCATGACCCGGACCGAGACCCGCTGCGCCCGCTGCGGCAGCCATCAGGGCCACGTCTTTCCCGACGGACCGCCGCCGTCGGGCCTGCGCTACTGCATCAACTCGGTGGCCCTCGCCTTCGTCCCGGAGGGCGAAGCCCTGCCCGATCCCATGGGGCGCGGCGACGGCGCGGCCTGACCTTGGCCGCATTTGGGGCTAGGGTGGATTTCTCGCAGGAGTCGAACCCATGCTGATCGCCGCGCTGCTGATGACCGGGGTTGTGTCCGGCGCCCCGCTGGGCGAGCCCGCTCGCGATCAGGGCGGCGACCAGGACAGCGTGGTGGCGACCGCCCCAGCGACCCCGGTGGCCCTCGACGCGACCGTGGGGCCCGTGGCTCCCCCGGTCGGCGGAGCCGCGCCGTCCCCCCAATCAACGGGCCAATCGACGGGGCCGCACGGACTGGACACCGACGAGCAGATCGCCCGGTGGCTCTCGGCCCGGGCGCCGGTCGAGACACGGTCCGGGGATTCGGAATTCTGGCGCGACGACCGCGAACCCCACGGCGAGGTGAGCGTCGGCTTCGGCACCGGCGGCTATCGCGACTACGGCGCGGCGGTGTCCCTGCCCATCGGCGAGAACGGCCGGCTGGATATCAGCATCCGGCAGGTCGAGAACGGCTTCCCCTACCGCTATGGCCGGGGATACGGCTACGGCTACGAGCCGTATTTCGACGACGGCGACTATGTCTTCGCGGGAGCGCCCAGGGAAGGCGCGGCGGCGGAGTACGAGGACCGGGTGGCCCGGCCCGACGGCCCGCCATGGGCCCGCCTCCGGCCCCGGCCGCAACCGCAGGCCGCGGAATAGAAAAAGGCCCGATCCGGCGGATCGGGCCTTTTGCTTCAGTGGTGCCGCCGGGGGGAATCGAACCCACGACCTCAGCCTTACCAAGGATGCGCTCTACCACTGAGCTACGGCGGCGGTCACTGAGGAAGCGGCCCTATAGCCAACAGGGGACAACGGGGGAAGCCCTGATTTCCCCTGCTTGCGGAAATCTTTGTCCGAGGGTCTCATCGAGCCATGGATGAGTCGAAATTCCCGGCGGCCCTGCCTGATCTTCCGCCCAGCCTGCCGGATCCGTTGGCGCCGCCAAGGACGCCCGCGACGGCGCGGGCCCAGCGGCTCGCCACGGCGCTGCGGGCCAATCTGAAACGGCGCAAGGCCGCCGCCCGCGCTCCCAGGCCGGTAAAGCCAAGCAACTGAATGTCATCGGCCGTACCGACCGGACGGTCTTTCGCAACCCCTGCCGTCCGGGCTAGATAGCCGGCCCCCGGCACTTGAGGCAGATCGCTTCGGGGCCGGCCTGTAGAGACGACATGGACAGCATCGCCATCCAAGGCGGCGCACGGCTGAACGGATCCATTCCGGTCAGCGGCGCCAAGAATTCCGCCCTCAAGCTGATGGCCGCCTCGATCCTGACCGATCAGCCGCTGCGCCTCACCAACATGCCGCGCCTGGCGGACACGAAATTTCTCGGCCGCCTGCTGCGCGAGCTCGGCGTGGAGGTGACCGAGAACGGGCACGGGGGAGAGCAGGAGACCCTGTTCCACGCGGCCCGGATCGAATCGAGCTTCGCGCCCTACGACCTGGTCCGGCAGATGCGGGCTTCGTTCAACGTGCTGGGGCCGCTGCTGGCCCGCACGGGCGAGGCCAAGGTCTCGCTGCCGGGCGGCTGCACCATCGGCGCGCGGCCGGTCGACCTGCACCTGCAGGCCCTGTCCGCCATGGGCGTCGAGATCGAGCTGGACGAGGGCTATGTCATCGCCCGGGCGCCCAGGGGGCTGAAGGGGGCCGAGATCGAGTTCCCGTTCGTCTCGGTCGGGGCGACCGAGCACGCCCTGCTGGCTGCGGTGCTGGCGGACGGCGTGACTGTGCTGAAGAAGGCCGCGCGCGAGCCGGAGATCGGCGATCTGGCCCGCTGCCTCACGGCCATGGGCGCCAGGGTCGACGGCATCGACACGGACGAACTGGTCATTACCGGCGTCGGCTCGCTGGGCGGCGCGACCTGGTCGGTGATTCCGGACCGCATCGAGATGGGCTCCTACGCCGTGGCCGCGGCGATGGCCGGCGGCGAGGTGCGGTTGACCAACGGCCGGGCCGAGCTGATCCAGGCGCTGAGCGACAAGATGGTCGAGGCCGGGGTCGAGGTGACGCCGACCGACGACGGCGTGATCGTGAAGCGCGACCCGGCGCGGCGGCTGAAGGCGGTCAATGTCGCCACCGAGGTCTATCCGGGCTTCGCCACCGACCTGCAGGCGCAATTCATGGCCCTGATGACCACGGCCGAGGGCGAAAGCGTCATCCACGAGAACATCTTCGAGAACCGCTTCATGCACGCGCCGGAGCTGGGGCGGCTCGGCGCCGACATCCACGTCCACGCCGGCGAGGCGGTGGTGCGCGGGGTCGAGGTGCTGCACGGCGCCCAGGTCATGGCCACGGACCTGAGGGCTTCGGTCAGCCTGGTGATCGCCGGGCTCGTCGCCGAGGGCGAAACCACGGTCGGACGCGTGTATCATCTGGACCGCGGGTTCGAGCGGCTGGAAGAGAAGCTCGGCGCCTGTGGCGCGCAAATCCGCCGGATCAAGGGCGAGGACCATGAGCACTGAGGCGTCAGCCGCCGACGGCACGAAGACGGGGACGGCCGCGGAGCCCCTGCGCCTGCTGGCCGAGGACGCCGACGACCTTCACATCATCTCGGCGGCGCTTCAGGACGCCATCATGCGGCCGGTGGATATCGTCTGGGAGCCGTCGTGGCGGCGGGTCACGCTGCAGCTCAGCCGGTTCTGCTGGGAGTGCGGCGGGACGCGGGTGATGTCGGCGATGCAGTTCGGCGATGTGATCTCGGTCAAGAGCCGCCGCCTGCCCCGCGGGCCGGAGCACGCGCTGGAGCTGCTGGCCTTGGATTTCGAGGCCGGCGAGGCGCCGGGCGGACGGGTGACGCTGATGTTCGCGGGCGGCGGGGACCTGCGCATCGACGTCGAGTGCCTCGACGCGGTGCTGACCGACCTGTCCGAGCGCTGGCCGGCCAGGGTGGCCCCGACGCATCTGGCCGAAGGGCCGGGGCCGGCGTGAGCGATCACCGCCTGTCTTCGGTCGAACTGGACCCGGCCACCCTGCCTGCCGCCACGGCGGAGATCGAACACGAGCGCCGGGTGGCGATCTTCGACCTGGTCGAGAAGAACAGCTTTGAGCCGACGGGCGCGAGCGGCGGCCCCTATGCGCTGAAGCTGTCGATGCTGGACGGGCGGCTGGTCTTCGATATCGCCGGTCCCGGCTTCGCCAGGGCCCACGGTCTGTCGCTGAACCCGCTGAACAAGGTGGTGAAAGACTATATCGCCATTTGCGACAGCTATTACGAAGCTCTGCGCGGCACCTCGCCCGGCCAGATCGAGGCGGTCGACATGGGCCGGCGAGGCCTGCACAACGAAGGGGCCGAACTGCTCAAGGCCCGGCTCGACGGCAAGATCGCCATCGACCATGAGACGGCCCGGCGGCTGTTCACCCTCGTGACGGCCCTGTACCGGCGGGGCTGACCTCACTCGACTATCCGCGCGTTTTGAGGCATATGCCCGCACCTTCGACGCGCGCTCCGCCCGGCGCGCGCCGTTTACTCGTATCCACCGGGCGTGAGAGGCCGCATGGCTAAGGAAGAACTGCTCGAGTTTCCCGGCGTCGTCAGCGAACTGCTGCCGAACGCGACGTTCCGCGTGACGCTCGAGAACGACCACGAGATCATCGCCCACACCGCCGGCAAGATGCGCAAGAACCGCATCCGCGTGCTGGCCGGCGACAAGGTCCTGGTCGAGATGACGCCCTACGACCTGACCAAGGGCCGCATCACCTACCGCTTCAAGTAAGGACGGGCTCGCAATGAGCCGTCCTGAACTGGTGCTGGCGTCGGCCAGCCCGCGCCGCGTGGAGCTGCTGGCGCTGGTGGGGATTGCCCCCGACCGCATCGAACCCGCCGACATCGACGAGACCCCCCTGAAGGACGAGACGCCGCCGCGCCTCGCCGCCCGGCTGGCGCGCGGCAAGGCGGCGGTCGTGGCCGAGCGCGCGCCGGAGGCCGTGGTGCTGGCTGCCGATACGGTCGTCGCCGTCGGTCGCCGGCTGCTCGAGAAGGCGGCCGACGAGGCGGAGGCGGTGCGCTTCCTGAAACTCCTGTCCGGGCGCAATCACCGTGTCTTCACCGGCGTGGCCGTGGCCGCCGCCGGGACGATCCGCCATCGGGTGGTCGAGGCGCGGGTCTCGTTCAAGACGCTGTCGGACGCCGAGATCGCCGCCTACGTCCGCTCGGGCGAATGGAAGGGCAAGGCGGGAGGCTACGGCATCCAGGGGAGGGCGGGGGCCTTCGTGACCCGGATCGTCGGCAGCTATCCCGCCATCGTCGGCCTGCCGCTGTTCGAGACCGTCAACCTGCTGGCCGGGGCCGGCTGGCGGGCGGAGTGAGCGCGGTCGAGATCTTCCTGGACGAAACGCCCGGCGAGGTTCGGGGCATGGTCGTCCGGGACGGCCGTTTCGACCGCCTGCTTATACAGAGAGAAGACGACGTCCCGCAGCATCGGCTCGGCGCGTGCTCGGTCGGCCGCATCGCCGCCGTCGATCCGGCGCTGAGGGGCGCCTTCGTCGATCTCGGCGCGGCCGAGCCATTCGGCTTTCTGCCGCTACGAAAGGGCGACCGCGTCGAGACAGGCCGGAAGGTGGAGGTCGAGGTCGCGGCCGAGCCGCGCGAGCACAAGGGGCCGACGCTGCGCCTGACCGGGGCGGGGGAGGGCGAGCCGCGCCTGCTGAAGCCGGCGCCGACGGTGGCGGAGATGTTGGCGACGCTGGGGAATGGCGCGGAGGCGCGGACCGGGGCGGCGGCGATTCGCGCGGCCCTGGAGGCGGAAGAGGAGGCGCTGGCCCCGGGCGGGCTGTTCGCGCACCTCGGCGTGCGGCTGGCGGTGGAGCGGACGCGGGCGCTGGTGGCGGTGGACATCGACCATGCCGCTGCGGCGGGACGGGACGGGCGGCGCGACAAGGGACGGGCCAACCGCGACGGGCTGATGCAGGCGGCGCGGATGATCCGGCTGAAGGGTTGGGGCGGGCTGGTCGCCGTCGATCTGGTCGGCGCCGGCCATGACGGGGCGGCCATGCTGGCGGCGGCCCGGGCGGCGTTCGGGACCGATCCGGAGGTCGCCTTCGGTCCGGTCAACCGCTTCGGCGTGCTGATGCTGTCGCTGCCGTGGCGGATCACGCCCGTCGAGGAGCGGCTGCTGGGGCCGGACGGGCGGCCCGCGCCGGAGACCCGGGCCATAGACGCGGTGCGGCGGCTGCGGCTGGCGCTGGCGGAGAATACGGCGGCGCCCTATCTGACCCTGCGCTGTCCGCCGTCGATCGCGGCGCGGGCGGAGACGCTGGCGGCGCGGCTGGGCCCGCGGGCGCGGGTGAAGGCCGATTCGACGCTGTCGGTCGGCGCGGATATCGACGAAGGCTGAAGCGATGGCGACCTGTCCCACCTGCCGGCGCGCGCCGGCGGACCCGAAATACAAGCCGTTCTGCTCCAAACGCTGCGCCGACGTGGATCTGCAGCGCTGGTTCGCCGGCTCCTACGTCCTCCCGGGGCCCGCCGACGAGACGCCGCCGGACGAGGACCGCGAAGGCTGACAAGAGCGCTGGACACCTGAAAACGGCTCGCCTATAGACGCCGCTCTCGCGAATGGACGCCTCGCCTGGGTAGCTCAGTTGGTAGAGCAGCGGATTGAAAATCCGCGTGTCGGTGGTTCGAATCCGCCCCCAGGCACCATCGTTTCCCGCCCCGCCGGAAATCGGTGTCACCGCATCATGAAAATGTCGCTTTCGGCCTGAATCCTCGGCTTTGAACGCGTTGGCTCCCCCACGAGGGGAAAAGCGCCGTTGCGCACTTGACGCTCTGGTAAGCGTTCGCCAAAGGAGCTTGACCGCTTTCCTTGGCGAGCGGTCGGCGGAGGCGGGATTTTCCCAATCCCGACGCCGTCGACACCGCCCCGGAAGCCGACAGGCAACCGGAAGCGTCAGGAGGCGTTCCGCAGACCGGGGTTCCACAAACACCCCGGCGATGCAGACGAGATTTTCATGGAGGGGCGGGCGTCGTCTGCGGCCGTTCCTCAGGGTTCCACGAGTCAGACCAAAATAAAGCAGGAACTGGCGAACTATGCTCGATATCAAGAAGACCAACATCCTCCTGGCCATGGCCGGCGCCGCCGTGCTGATGGCCGGTACGCCGGTCCTCGCGCAGGATGCTCCCGCCCCGGCCGCCGATGCTGCGGCCACGGCTCCCGCCGCGACCCCCGCGGCTCCGGCTGCGACCACCGCTGAAGCGGCTCCGGCCGCCGACGCTGCTGCGACGGAAGAGCCCGCCGCCGAAAGCCACGGCAAACTGACCCCCGCGCGCATGTTCATGGACGCGGACATCGTCGTTAAGGTCGTGATGATCGGCCTGCTGCTCGCCTCGGTGTTCACCTGGGTGATCCTGCTCATCAAACTGTTTGAGTTCGGTGCGCTGAACCGCAGCACTGACCGCTTCCTGGAAGCCTTCCGCCAGACCCGCACGATCGCCGACATGCGCCGCGTGGCTACGTCGGAAGAGTTCGAAGGCAATCCGCTGGCCGACATGGCCGCCGCGGCGACCGACGAAGTCGAACTGTCGCGTCAGGCCGGTCTCTCGGTCACCGGCGATCACCGCGACTCGGCCCTGAACCGCGCCCAGGCCGCCGTGTCCGCCGTGCAATCCGGTCTGGCCAAGCGCCTGTCGGGCGGCCAGCAGTTCATGGCCTCCGTCGGTTCGACCGCGCCGTTCATCGGTCTGTTCGGCACCGTTTACGGCGTCATGAACTCGTTCATCGGCATCGCCAACACCAACACGACCAACCTGGCCTCGGTCGCCCCCGGTATCTCGGAAGCGCTGCTGGCCACCGGCATCGGCCTGTTCGCGGCCATCCCGGCGGTTATCTTCTACAACTACTTCAACACCCGTATCGCGGCGTACGGCACCCGTTCGGACGGCTTCAACGCCGAGCTGATGAACGCCGTGTCGCGTAACCTCGACAAGGGGGCGTAAGTCGGATGGCCGCCAAACTCTCCGGTGGCGGCGGCGGCAAGTACGCCATCGAGCAGAACAGCGAGATCAACGTCACGCCGTTCGTGGACATCATGCTTGTCCTGCTCATCATCTTCATGGTGGCGGCCCCGCTCGCCACCGTGTCGGTGGAGGTGAAACTTCCGGTCGCGGTAGCCGAACCGAAAGAGAACCCGCCCAAGCCGTTCTTCGTGTCGATCCAGGCTGATTCCAGGGTCTACATCGGCGACAATGAGATACCGGGCGGCCCCGACGCCGTCGGTGGCGAACTGCTCGGCCTGATCGGCAACAAGACGCCGTCGGATGAGCGGATCTTCATCCGTTCGGATCAGACAACCCGGTACGGCGACTTCATGCAGGTCATGAACTCGCTCCAGGACAGTGGCTTCTACAGCGTCGCCCTGGTCGGCGAAGAGCAGACGAAGTAGGAGCGGTGAGAACATGACTGAAGTCGAATATCATCGCAGCCTCTACGATCCGCCGAAGCAGAAGGGCATTTTCGGCGTCCCTCCGCACGTGTTCATCGCCAGCATCGTGGTGGTGTGTCTGTTCTTCGGTCTGTTGGCCTTCTATTTCATCAACGCCCAGTTCAAGCTGCGCGAGGTGAACTATTCGGACGACGCGGTCGACGTGGAGCTGATCGAACCGATCCCGCCGCCCCCTCCGCCTCCGCCTCCGCCGCCGCCGCCGCCCGAAACGGCGCCGCCGCCGAAGCTGCAGGTCCGGGTGCCCGCGCCTCTTCCGGTGAACATCCCGGTGCCGCCGCTTCCGGTGCCGCCGACGCCGAAGGAAGACCGGATCGCCTCGACGATCCCGCCGGGCCGCATTGACGGGCCGGTGACGGTCCCGCTGCCGCCGCCCCCGCCGAAGCCGGCGGAGATTCGGAACGTGACCTGGGCGCGCCAGCCCCAGCCGGAGTACCCGGAACGGGCCCAGTCCCGCGGCATCGAGTCGGGTACGGTGGAACTGGTCTGCACGGTTTCGCCCAGCGGCGCGGCCACCAACTGCTCGATCGTCTCGGAAAGCCCGTCGGGCGCCGGGTTCGGTCAGGCCGCGGTGCGCTCGATGTCCCGCGCGCGCTTCTCGCCCCAGACCCGGGACGGTGTTGCCGAAGGCGGGCGAGCCCGCTTCACGATCCGGTTCCAGCTCGGCGACTAGCCGAACGAAGCCCAAGAACGACGAGCGCCCCGGCCCCAGCGGCCGGGGCGTTTTCGTTTGAGGGCGGAGCATCGCACGACCTCAGGCGTTGTGCCGCGAGCCTGAATGGAGCCCGTCATGAAACGCCCCCTGATTCTCGCCCTTTCCGCCGTTGCCGCGGTGTCGGCGACGAGCTGCGCCTACAACGAGACCCTCGGCCGCAACCAGTTCCTGATCGTCGACGACAGCGCCCTGACGCAGCAGTCCGAGGCGGCATGGGCCGAGGCGCTGCGGAGCCAGCCCACCTCCAGCGACGCCGCCGCCAACGCCCGCGTCCGTCGCGTCGGCGGCCGCATCGTCCAGGCCGCCGGCCTGACCGACCGGAGCTGGGACTACGCCGTGTTCGTCAGCCAGAGCCCCAACGCCTTCGTGCTGCCTTCGGGCAAGATCGGGGTGACCACGGGGTTGCTGAACCTGGTCCGTAACGACGACCAGCTGGCCGCCGTGCTGGGCCACGAGGTCGGCCATGTGGTCGCGCGTCATGCGGCCGAGCGCTATTCCTCCAGCGCCGCCACCAGCCTGGTGCTGAGCGGCGTTCAGAGCGCCGCCGGCGACTACGCCCAGGCGGCCGGTGCGATCGGCGGGCTCGGCGCCCAGCTGGGCGTGCTGCTGCCGTTCTCGCGCCGGCATGAGCTGGAGGCCGACCGTCTGGGCGTCGACTATCTGCAGCGCGCCGGCTACCGCCCGACCGAGGCCATCGCCCTGTGGCGCCTGATGGCCGAGCAGCGGCAGGGATCGACGCCCGAGTTCGCCTCGACCCACCCCTCCGACGCCAGCCGGATCGCGGCGCTGCAGGAGTATATCGCGAGCCAGGGGTGGGCGTAGCCGGCGCGACGGAGATTGCGCAGCAGGCGCTTGATCGGCGGACGAGACACGGCTAGACACCGCCCTCGCGTCGCCCCTTCGCGGGCCCTGCGCCGCCTTAGCTCAGTTGGTTAGAGCGCCGGTTTGTGGAACCGGAGGTCCTCAGTTCAAGCCTGAGAGGCGGTACCATCCTTTCCCGGGAGCGGAGCGCGTCATGGCCTTGACCGGTACGCCGCCCGCCTGGGATCCCGAGCAATATCTCCGCTTCGAAGGGCAGCGCGACCGCGCCGCCCTGGATCTGCTGGCGCGTCTGCCGGATGACCTGTCGCCGGCGGAGATCTGGGATCTGGGCTGCGGCGCGGGCCAGCACGCGGCCTGGCTGAAGCGGCGCTGGCCGGATGCGACGGTGCACGGGCTGGATTCGAGCGCGGCGATGCTGGAGCAGGCGCGTGGTCGGGACGCGGAGATCGACTGGCGACCGGACGACATCGCCGGCTGGACGCCGGAGCGGCCCGTCGACCTGATCTGGGCCAACGCCTCGCTGCACTGGCTGCCGGACCACGAGGCCCTGCTGCGACGGCTGACCGGGCACCTGGGGCCGGGCGGCGTCGTCGCGGTGCAGATGCCGATGGCCTATGAGACGCGGCACCATTCGCTGATGCGCGACGTGGCCGGCGAGGGGCCGTGGGCGGAGGCGCTGGCGGGGGTCGCGACCGTCGCGCCCCTGCTGGACCCCGAGGCGTATTATTCCGTGCTGGCCGAGCGCTGCGAGACCGTCGACGTCTGGTCCACCACCTATCTGCAGGCGCTGGAGGGGCCGGACGCGGTGCTGGAATGGATCAAGGGCACGGCCCTGCGCCCCTACCTGGCCGCACTGACCGACGCGGTCATGCGGCAGGCGTATCTCGACGCGCTCGGCGCGCGGCTTTCCGCGGCCTTTCCGCGGCGGCCGGACGGGGTGACCCTGATGCCGTTCCCGCGTCTGTTTCTGGTGGCGCGGAGGCGCTGAGCGGGCTGCGGCGACGCAGCCGGGTGACGGGCCGGTCGAGGCCGGCGAGCGCCTCCCGCATGGCGCTGTAGCCCGCCTCGACCCCGGGTTCGAACCCCTTCCAGTCGCGGATATCCAGGCCGTCCGGCGTCGGCTGGACCAGCAGGTCGGTGGCGGCGCGCGAGCTCTCCAGGTCGGCGTCGGTGGTCAGGGTCGCCGAGCGCATCAGGATCGAGACGATGGGCGGCCCCCGGCGCCAGGCCCCGGTGGCGATGAGGCGCCAGATCGACGGCGGGTGCTCGACCATCCGCGGGTCGACGCCGCGCGTTTCCGACATGTCGACGCCGATCACCGGACCGGCGTTCATGCCGCGCATCACCTCGGCCGGAAGGTTCTTGAGGACGGCGCCGTCGACCAGGACCTGGCCGTCGATGACCACCGGCGGAAGGATGCCCGGGATGGCGATAGAGGCCCGCATGGCGCGCCGCATCAGGCCGCGCCGGTGCACCTCCAGCTTGCCGCTGGTCAGATTGGTCGAGACGGCGAAGAAGGGCCGGTGCAGGTCGGCGAGGTCGATGTCGCCATAGGCCTCCTCCAGCAGGCGGTCGACCTTCCTGGCGCGGGTCATGGCCAGCATCGGGAAGGTGATGTCCGACAGTGGATCGCTCTGCACGAAGGCCTTGCGGATGCGGGCCTCCAGTTCCTCCTGGGACCAGTTCAGGGCCGGGCCGGCGGCGATCACCGCCCCCATCGAGGCGCCGCCGACGAAGTCGATCGGCACGCCCGCCTCCTTCAGGGCCCTGAGGGCGCCGATGTGCGAATAGGCCCGGGCGCCGCCGCCCGACATCACCACGCCGACGGCCGAGCCGGTGACGACGCGGGCCATGCGCTCGGCGTCCGCCTGGTCGCCCTCGACCGCCTGGAACCAGCGGCCGGGGGAGACCGCATCCAGCCAGACGGAGGTATTGGCCGGATGGGCCATGCGCGGGTCGCGCAGCAGGATCAGGTCGGTGCGGCGCTGGGCGTCCAGTACGCCCGCGTGGGGCAGGGGCCGGTTCGGCGGGGCCATCAGCCCGGCGCCGACGACGAAGACGCGGTCGACCTGGCGGGCGCACAGGGCGGCCCAGGCGGGCTCGTCCATCTCGGCGACGTAGAGGACGAAGTCGTGGGCGTCCTCGACCCGGCTGAACCATTCGGTCGCCGAGGACAGGGCCGAGTGGTCGATGACCTGGCAGGTGAAGCCGTCGGCCTCGATGGCGGCGGCGATGCGTTCGACGAAGGCGCGGATCGGGCGGGGCCGGGCGGAGATGAAGCCGAAGACGCTGGGTTCGCCGCCCCCCGAGCGGCGGTCGCGGGCGCGCTGGATCATCAGCCGGGACAGCTCGACCATCAGGTCGGGCTCGGTGCGGGCGGCCTCGAAGAAGGCGTCGCGGGGCAGGGCGAGAATCTCGGAGTCGCGCAGGGCGACGACATCGGCGGTGTGGGCGGTGCCGGCCAGCATGGCCATCTCGCCGGCGGGCTCGCCGGGCCGGATGACGCCGACGAACCGGGGCGGGCGATCCGGCTCGGCGGCGCGGCGGAAGACGCCGAGGCGGCCGGAGCGGAGCAGGTAGAGGGTGTCGGCGACGTCGTGCTCGGCGAACAGGGTCTCGCCGCCGGTCAGGGCGAACCAGCTGGCGCGCGTGTTCCTGCCGCCCTCGAAGATGCGGTGCAGGGCGTCTTCCAGACGGTCGGAGCGGGCGGGGGGCATCAGGAGAGGATAACGGGAGTCGGCGGGGGGAAGCGAGGCAGCAGGCGCCAGGCAGCAGGCCGCAGGAAGAACCCGCCCTCGAACGGTCGCGAGATGCCCTCCCGGCGCCCTGCCGGCTGTCGCCCGCCGCCTGCCGCCTTTCTCACCAGGCCCCCATCTCCCGCAGCCGTTTGGCCAGGTCCTCCGGCACCTCGCCGGCGTCGAGGGAGGACAGGTCGGGCGGGGCGTCCTTGAGCTCGAGATAGCGCCAGCCCTGGAAGGGGCGGCGGGCCTGGGGGGCGGTGCGGATCACCTCGGGCGACAGCCGGATATGGCACATGGAGGCCTTGCCCTCGCCCTTCGTCGAGATGTCGAGGATGGGCATGCGGCAGACGACCGAGCCCTTCATGACCCAGAACAGCGAGCCGCCGTCTTCGATTTCGGCGGCGCGCCTGGGCGTCATCCGCGTGTGGACGGTCAGCCATTCGCCTTTCGAGGCGCGGCGCTCCAGCGTCTCGACCTTCGCCACGCCGACGCAGAGCTTGATCATGTGAAGCGACATGGGCGGGGACTAGCATTCTTCGCGTGCCGGGTGGGAGACAGGGCGGCGGCGGGCGTCTAGAAAATGGACATGCGGATCGGACGGCGCAGCATGATCGCGGGGATGGCCGGACTGGCCAGTCCCGGACTCGCGCCGCCGGCGCGGGCAGGGGCGAGAGGGACGGCGATGTACGGACTGATCGGCAAGATGACGGCGGTGCAGGGCCAGAGGGACGCCCTGACCGCCATCCTTCTGGAGGGGCTGGGGCGGATGCCGGGCTGCCTCAGCTATGTGGTGGCCCACGATCCGGTCGAGGCGGACACGATCTGGGTCACCGAGGTGTGGACCGACCAGGCGGCGCACCGTGGGTCGCTGCAGCTGCCGGAGGTGCAGGAGGCCATCCGCAAGGGCCGGCCGCTGATCGCGACGTTCGGGGAGGGCCAGGAGACCGTGCCGGTGGGCGGGGTGGGGTTGCTTCAGCCCTGAGCCTCCGCCGACCGGACGATGGCCAGCACGGTTCCGTCGGTCACCTGATCGCCGACGGCCGCGCCGATGGTCTCGACCACGCCGTCGAAGGGAGCGACGAGGGCGTGCTCCATCTTCATGGCTTCGAGCACGATGACAGGCTGGCCTTTGGCGACCGTGTCGCCGGGTTTGGCGGGCGCCGCGACGATCTTGCCGGGCATGGGAGCGCGGAGGGAGCCGTCTGAGGCGGGACCGGTGCCTGCGCCGCCGCGCAGCCGGGGCGAAAATTGGAATGCGTCGCCCTCTTCAAAGACAACGACCCTGCCGTCGCCGGTGTGAGCCCCCGAGACCTGCTCGCCATCGACGAAGACATAGGCCGGGACGCCACTCGCCTGGAAGGCTTGGTCCTCGAGGTGGACGTCGAAGGTTGAGTGGCGCGGGGCGCCGCCGGTGTACTCGCCGGACAGAACTCCTTCGACCCGTTCGCCGCCGTGATAGAGGACAACCGGCGTCTGGGGCTCTCCGTTCATGCGGAAGGCGAAGAGGCCGTCGGTCCAGGGCGATAGCTCGCTGGAGCGCAGGGCCTCGTCCGCGCGAAGGCCCACGGTCGCCAAAGCCGCGGCCGTGGTCTTGGCCGACGGGCGGGCGACCGCGAGGGAGGCCTCTTCAGAGCCGATAAACCCGGTGTCCACGTCGCCCTCAACGAAGCGGGGATGCTCCAGACAGCGAACGAGGAAGCCGGCGTTGGTTCTGACCGGCCAGACCTCGACCGAGGCGCAGGCGTCGGCGAGGGCCTCGGCGGCGGCCTCGCGGGTGTCGGCGTGGACGATCAGCTTGGCGATCATCGGGTCGTAGAACTGGCTGACCTCGCCGCCCTGCTCGACGCCGGTGTCGACGCGGGCGTCCTCCGGCATGACGAAATGCTCCAGCCGGCCGATGCTGGGCAGGAAGCCGTTGGCGGGGTCTTCCGCGTAGAGGCGGGCCTCCATGGCCCAGCCGTTGAGGGGGATGTCTTCCTGCTTCAGGGGGATCGGCTCGCCGGCGGCGACGCGCAGCTGCCACTCGACCAGGTCGACGCCGGTGATGGCCTCGGTGACCGGGTGCTCGACCTGGAGCCGGGTGTTCATCTCCATGAACCAGATGCGGTCGGCCTTGAGGCCGTCGGAGGCGTCGGCGATGAATTCGATGGTGCCGGCGCCCTCGTAGTTGACCGCCTTCGCGGCGCGGACGGCGGCGTCGGTGACGGCCTTGCGGGTGGCGGCGTCCATGCCGGGGGCGGGGGCCTCCTCGATGACCTTCTGGTGGCGGCGCTGCAGGGAGCAGTCGCGTTCGTGCAGGTGGACCACGGTCCCGTGGCGATCGCCGAAGACCTGCACCTCGATGTGGCGCGGGCGGGTGATGTATTTCTCGATCAGGACGCGCGGGTCGCCGAAGGAGGACTGGCCTTCGCGCTGCGCCGAGGCGAGGCCGTCGGCGAAGTCTTCGGCGCGGTCGACCTTCTTCATGCCCTTGCCGCCGCCGCCGGCGACGGCTTTGATCAGGACCGGATAGCCGATGGCGTCGGCCTCGCTTTGCAGGCGCTCCAGCGACTGGTCCTCGCCGAGATAGCCGGGGGTGACCGGCACCCCGGCCTCGATCATCAGGGATTTGGCCGCGTCCTTGAGGCCCATGGCGCGGATGGCGGCGGGCGGCGGGCCGATCCAGACGAGGCCGGCGGCCATGACGGCCTCGGCGAAGTCGGCGTTCTCGGACAGGAAACCGTAGCCGGGATGGATGGCCTCGGCGCCGGTCGCCTTGGCGGCGGCCAGCACCTTCGCCGCGTCGAGGTAGGATTCGCGGGCCGGGGCGGGGCCGATCAGCACCGCCTCGTCGGCTTCGCGGACGTGCAGGGCCTTCGCGTCGGCTTCGGAATAGACGGCGATGGTGCGCAGGCCCATGCGGCGGGCGGTGCGGAACACGCGGCAAGCGATCTCGCCGCGATTGGCGACCAGGACGGATTTGAACATGGGTCGTGTCTAGCCGGAGTTCCGGCCCGGGAGAAGGGAGGGCCTGCCGGGGTTCCCGGACTCAAAAACAGGGTCCGAAGAGTCCGAAGAGTCCGGTCTGCTTCGTCAGGTGCGTCTGGGCGGCGGATGGGATGCGATTGTCAAAGACCCGTGGAGACGGCGAACAGACGCATTATGCGCCCGCTGGGAAGCGCGCGCAGAAGATGAGGTCGAGAATCCGCGATGTGTCTGGAAAGGCCGGAGATTATTCGCCCAACCCGACTATAGATTCCGGAAAGGGCAGCACAGCGTCATGGCTTCCTTCTCCCCTCCGGGGGAGAAGGTGGCTCGCGGAGCGAGACGGATGAGGGGGATGGTCAAGGCAAGCCGGATGCCAGCCGGTCCGGAGTTGGCTCACCCCTCATCCGCCCCTCCGGGGCACCTTCTCCCCCAAGGGGAGAAGGGAGCGAGTTGCGCTTTTACCTACTCCGCCCACCTCGGCTTGCGCTTCTCGAGGTAGGCGCGGACGCCTTCCTGGCCTTCGTCGGAGACGCGGGCGTGGGCGATGCGGCGGGCGGTGTCTTCCATCAGGGAATGATCGATGCGGCGGCCGGCGACGTCGTTGACCAGCCGCTTGGCCTCGCCGACGGCGCCGGGGGCGCAGGCCTTCATGGAGTCGGAGAAGGCGGCGACGAAGCCGTCGATCTCGTCGGCCGAGGCCAGCACATGGCCGACGAGGCCGAATTGTTTCGCGGCCTCGGCGTCGAAGCCGTCGGCGGTCATGAACAGGGCCCGGGCGGTGCGGGCGCCGACGGCCTCGATCACATAGGGGGAGATGGTCGCGGGGATCAGGCCCAGCTTGACCTCGGAGAAGGCGAAGCGGGTTCCCCTGACGGCCACGGCCATGTCGCAGGCGGCGACGATGCCGGCCCCGCCGCCCATGGCCGCGCCCTCGACGATGGCCACGGTCAGGGCCGGGACGTCGTGCAGGGCCTTGAGCATCTTCGCCAGGCCCATGGCGTCGTCGCGGTTGTCGCTCTCGGACCAGTCGGCGGCGTCGCGCATCCAGCCGAGATCGGCGCCGGCGCTGAAGGTTCCGCCCGCGCCGCGGATGAAGACGACGCGGACGTGGTCGGCGCCCTGCAGGGTTTCGAAGGCCTCGTAGAGGGCGGCGATGGTCGGGGCGTCAAAGGCGTTGCGCTTGTCCGGCCGGTTGATGGTGACGAAGACGACCCCGTCCGTGGTCGAGCGGATCTGGACCAGATCGTCGTTGGCGTCGGGCGCCGGATCGGCCAGCAGCGGATGGGCGATGGCGTTGATCTCGGCCGCTTCGCCGGGCGTGACGTCGAGGGCGTTGAGGTCGGCGGGGGTGGGTTCGGCCATGATGGTCTCCTGCGGCATTAGCGGTATAACGCCTGGCGGGCTGAACGGAATACGGAGTGTTACGGATGGCGACCAGCGCGACGGACCGAATCCGCCGGACGAGCGTGGCCAGCGTCCATGTCCACTATGTCGCCAAGGCGGAGAAGAAGGGCCGCGGGCGGGCCGAGGTGGACGAGGCAGTCCGCTGGCTGACCGGCTATTCGCAGGCGCAGCTGGAGGCGCTGCTGGCGGCCGGGACGGACTTCGAGACGTTTTTCGCCGAGGCGCCGGCGATGAACCCGAACCGCTTTCTGATCACGGGGACGATCTGCGGCCACCGGGTCGAGGAGATCGAGGATCCGTTCATGCGCGAGCTGCGCCACCTCGACAAGCTGGTGGACGAGGTGAGCAAGGGGAAGGCGATGGAGAAGGTGCTGCGGCAGCCCGCCTAGTCCTTCTCCCCTCGGGGGAGAAGGTGGGCGGCGGAGCCGCTCGGATGAGGGGGTCGGTTTCGCATCTCCGAAGCCCGAAGGCGGATCGCGTCCAAAAGAATGTTCGGATTACGAAGGAAGGCTTCGTTCCCAGACCGCAATACGAGAAATCCTGCTTCCGAGATCAACAGGTCCCGCTCCGCATCCTCAACGCTCCTGAGGTCGTGGACACCGCCGTCCAGTTCGATGACCAGCTTGAGCTCCGGGCAGAGGAAGTCGACGATCTTTCCGGCGACGGGCGCCTGCCGTCGGAATTTGAGGCCTTCGAAGCGGCGGCCCCGCACCAGCGTCCAGAGATGGTCTTCGGCACCAGTGGTCCGGGTTCGGAGCTGACGGGCGCGGCGGGTCCTGTCCCCGGTCTGGTGCATGAGCAGGCGATCCCCCTCATCCGCCCCTCCGGGGCACCTTCTCCCCCGGAGGGGAGAAGGGAAGCATACTACATCCTGAACACGCCGAAGGTCGTCTCCGGGATTGGCGCGTTCAGTGACGCGCTGATCGCCAGGCCCAGCACATCCCGCGTCTGCACCGGGTCGATCACCCCGTCGTCCCAGAGGCGGGCGGTGGCGTGGTACGGATTGCCCTCGTCCTCGTATTTCTGGCGGATCGGGGCCTTGAAGGCCTCGGCCTCTTCCGGCGTCCAGGTCTCGGTGTCGCGGTGGACGGTGGCGAGGACGGCGGCGGCCTGTTCGCCGCCCATGACGCTGATCCGGCTGTTGGGCCAGGTGAACAGAAAGCGGGGCGAATAGGCGCGGCCGCACATGCCGTAGTTGCCGGCTCCGAAGCTGCCGCCGATCAGGACGGTGAATTTGGGCACCTCGGCCGAGGCGACGGCGGTGACCAGCTTGGCGCCGTTCCTGGCGATGCCCTCGGCCTCGTATTTGCCGCCGACCATGAAGCCCGAGATGTTCTGCAGGAAGACCAGCGGGATCTTCCGCTTGCAGGCCAGCTCGATGAAGTGGGCGCCCTTGAGCGCGCTTTCGGAGAACAGCACGCCGTTGTTGGCGAGGATGGCGACCGGATAGCCCCAGATGCGGGCGAAGCCGCAGACCAGGGTCGTGCCGTACAGCGCCTTGAACTCGTCGAACTCCGAGCCGTCGACGAGGCGGGCGATGACCTCGCGCACGTCGTACGGGGCGCGGACGTCGTCGGGGATGAGGCCGTACAGCTCCTCGGCGTCGAGGGCGGGGGGCTTCGGCTCGCGGACGTCGAGGTCGACGCGTTTCACCGTGTTCAGGCTGTCGACGATGGTGCGGACGATCTCCAGCGCGTGCTCGTCGTTTTCGGCGACATAGTCGACCACGCCGGAGCGGCGGCCGTGGGTCTCGGCCCCGCCCAGCTCCTCGGCCGAGATGACCTCGCCCGTGGCGGCCTTCACCAGGGGCGGGCCGGCGAGGAAGATGGTGCCCTGTTCGCGCACGATCACCGTCTCGTCCGACATGGCGGGGACATAGGCGCCGCCGGCGGTGCAGCTGCCCATGACGCAGGCGATCTGGGGGATGCCCTTCGCCGACATCCGCGCCTGGTTGAAGAAGATGCGGCCGAAATGGTCGCGGTCGGGGAAGACCTCAGCCTGGTGCGGCAGGTTGGCCCCGCCAGAATCGACCAGATAGACGCAGGGCAGGTTGTTCTGCTCGGCGATCTCCTGGGCCCGCAGGTGCTTCTTCACCGTCATCGGGAAATAGGCGCCGCCCTTCACCGTCGGGTCGTTGGCGACGATCATCACCTCGCGGCCCGAGACCCGGCCGATCCCGCAGATCATGCCGGCGCCGGGGGCCTCGCCCCGGTACATGTCGCAGGCGGCCAGCTGGCCGATCTCGAGGAAGGGCGAGCCGGGGTCGAGCAGGCGCTCGACGCGGTCGCGGGGCAGGAGCTTGCCGCGGGCGACGTGGCGTTCGCGGGATTTTTCCGGCCCGCCGAGGGCCGCCTCGGCGACGCGGGCGCGCAGCTCGTCGCGCAGGGCGCGGTTGTGGGCGTCGAGGGCCTTGAAGGCGGGGCTGTTCGGATCGATCGCGGACGTCAGCTTGGGCATGGGGCTGGTTTAGGGCGCCGCCCGCGCTGGCTCCATAGCTTTCGTCATCCTCCGGCAAGCCGCGTCTTCGCGGCGCCGCTGGGTCCCCCGGTCGCTCCTGAGGAGCGCCGGAGGATGACGAAAGAAAAGGAGAGCTTATGCGCCGCTGGATTATCCGGTGTTGACCCGGCCTCGTCCCCATGGCCTGTCGCGCCTCCCATGTTCGCCCTCAGTCACCAGACCCGCGCCACCCTGAAAGACCTGCTGCACCTCGCGTGGCCGGTGGTGCTGGCGCGCATCGGCATCATGACCATGGGGCTGACCGACGTGATCGTGGTCGGCAACTATTCGGGGCTCGAGCTGGCCTACAGCTCGCTGGCCCTGGCCCCGACGGCGATCGTGGTGACCACGGCGGTCGGGCTGATGATGGGGGTGCAGGTGATGACCGCGCGCTTCCTCGGCGAGGGCCGGCGGTTCGAGGTCGGGGCGGTGCTGCGCCGCGGCGTGGCCTATTCGCTGAAACTGGGGATCGCGGCCATGGTCGGCCTGATCCTGATCGGGCCGTGGGCGCTGAAGCACATGGGGCTGGCCGAGGGGCTGGGCGAGGGGGCCTCGCCGGTGCTGGTGGTCTTCGCCCTGTCGATGCCGGGGTATCTGGTCAGCGTGGCGGCCCAGTTCTTCCTCGAGGCCATGCACCGGCCGCGCGCCGGCATGTGGGCCATGTGGGTGGCCAATGGCATCAATCTGGCCCTGAACCTGCTGCTGGTGCCCGACCTGTTGGGCATGGGGCTGGACGGGGCGGTGGCCTCGGCCTGGGCGACATTCTTCGCCCGCACCTCCCTGGCGGTGTTCCTGATCGTCTACATCGTGCGCCTGCCAGAGGCGCGCGAGATCGGCGTGTTCCGGCGGCCGGCGAAGGACCATGCCGCCGAGCGCGAGCAGCGCAAGATCGGCTATGGCGCCGGGTCGAGCTATTTCATCGAGGTCGGGGCCTTCGCGGCCATGACCTTCATCGCCGGCCAGCTGGGGGCGATCGAGACGGCGGCCTGGACCATAGTGCTGAACGTCTCGGCCATCGTCTTCATGGTCCCCATGGGGCTGTCGGCGGCGACGGCGGTGCTGGTCGGACGGGCCTATGGCGCGCGCGACGGGCGCGGCGTGCTGCGCGCCGGCCTGGTCGGGCTGGGCGTGGTCAGCGCCCTGACGCTGGCGGTGGCGCTGATGCTGTGGCCGACCGCGCCGCTGGTGGCGAGCGCCTACAACCGCGACCCGGCCCTGCTGGCGGTGGTGATCCCGGCGCTGGTGCTGGCGACGCTGTTCTTCGTGGCCGACGGCATCCAGGTGGTCTCGGCCTCGGCCAACCGGGCGGCCGGCGACGTCTGGTGGCCGACGATCATGCATTTCGGGGCCTACACCCTGGTGATGATGCCGCTGGGCTGGTGGCTGGCGCACGAGATAGGGGTGGACGGCCTGGTCTGGGCGGTGATCATCGCCAGCCTGGTGTCGTCGGCCCTGCTGACCGGACGGTTCGTGCGGGTGGCGCGGCGGCTTCCGGTTTAGGGGCGAGGGGCGAGGTTCTGTCGGCGCCGGCTCCCGGGGTGTTGCGAAAACGGCCGGTACTCGCCACTAACCAGAGTTCCTCCTCGCCCCTCGACCCTCGCCCCCCAGGCCTCCATGTCCCGCATTCTGATCACCTCGGCCCTGCCGTACATCAACGGCATCAAGCATCTGGGCAATCTGGCCGGCTCGATGCTGCCGGCGGACGTGTACGCGCGGTTCAAGCGGGCCCAGGGCCACGAGGTGCTCTATATCTGCGCCACCGACGAGCACGGGACGCCGGCCGAACTGGCCGCCGCCGCGGCCGGTCAGGACGTGCGCACCTATTGCGACGAGCAGCACGAGATCCAGAAGAAGGCGGGCGAGGCCTTCGGCCTGAGCTACGACTGGTTCGGCCGCTCGTCGAACGAACCCAACCGGCGCCTGACGCAGCATTTCGCGCGCGTGCTGGAGGAGCGGGGGCTGATCGAGGAGCGGGTCGACCGGATGATCTATTCCGTCGATGACGCCCGCTTCCTGCCCGACCGCTATGTAGAGGGCACCTGTCCGCACTGCGGCCATGTCGGGGCGCGCGGCGACCAGTGCGACAACTGCGGGCGGCTGCTGGACCCGACCGACCTGATCGACCCGTATTCGGCGGTGTCGGGGTCGCGGAACCTCGAGGTGCGCGACACGCGGCACCTGTACCTGCTGCAGACGAAGCTGGAGAAGCGCATCCGCGACTGGATCGGGACCAAGACCGATTGGCAGACCCTGGCCCGCTCGATCGCGCTGAAACACCTCGACGAAGGGCTGATCGACCGGGGCATCACCCGCGACCTGAAATGGGGCGTGCCGGTGGTCGGGCCCGACGGCGGGCCGCGCCCGGGCATGGAGGGCAAGGTCTTCTACGTCTGGTTCGACGCCCCGATCGAATACATCGGCGCCACCGAGGAGTGGGCCGAGGCGACCGGCCGGACCTGGCGCGACTGGTGGCGCACCGACGAGGGGGCCGCCGACGTCCGCTACGTCCAGTTCATGGGCAAGGACAATGTCGCCTTCCACACCGTCAGCTTCCCGGCCACCATCCTCGGCTCGGGCGAGCCGTGGAAGACCGTCGACACCCTGAAGGCCTTCAACTGGCTGAACTGGTACGGCGGCAAATTCTCCACCAGCCAGAAGCGCGGCGTGTTCATGGACCAGGCGCTGGAGCTGCTGCCGGCCGACTACTGGCGCTGGCGGCTGACGGCCTACGGGCCGGAGCATTCGGATTCGGCCTTCACCTGGGAGGACTTCCAGGCCTCGACCAACAAGGACCTGGCCGACGTGCTGGGCAATTTCGTCAACCGCATCGTCAAATTCGCCGAGAGCAAGTTCGGCGGCGTCGTGCCGGACGGCGGCGAGCCGGGGCCGCTGGAGGCGAAGCTGGCCGCCGACGTCCAAGCCGGCATCGCCGAGGCCACGGCGGCCTTCGAGGCCATGGAGTTCCGCAAGGCCTGCCAGGCCCTGCGGGCGGTCTGGGTGCTGGGCAATGAATATCTGCAGGAGGCGGCGCCGTGGACCGCCTTCAAGACCGACGTCCAGCGCGCCGCCGTGGGCGTGCGCACCGGCCTGAACCTGGTCGCTCTGTTCGCCCGTCTGGCCGCGCCGGTGATGCCGTTCTCGGCGGAGAAGATCGCGGCGGCGGTGGGGGCGACGGACCTGTCGTGGCCGACGGCGGACGAAGCCCTGCTGGACGTCCTGCCGCGCGGTCAGGCCGTGGCGGCGGCGGGCGTGCTGTTCACCAAGATCGAGGACGCCCAGGTGGCGGAATGGTCGGAGCGCTTCGGCGGCGCGGAGGGCTGATCGTGGACCGGTCGACAGCCCTCGTCAGGCTGCTGGCCGAGGACCAGGCCGAAGACCGCGCGGTGTCGGCGGGACAGCCGGCCTATGCCGCCCTGCGTGCGCGCGACCGGGCGCGCCGTGAGGCGGTGATGGCCCTGCTGGCGGACGGCTGGCCGGAGGACGGCGAGGCTCTCTACGCCGCCGCCTGGATCCTGAACCACGGAGACCTGTCGGAAGAGGCCGCGCTCGGCAGCCGGCTGGCCGCACGGGCGGCCGGGCAGGGCCGGGCCGGCGCGCGCTGGCTGGCGGCGGCGGCGCTCGACCGGTCGCTGATGTATGCCGGGCGGCCTCAGAAATACGGGACGAACATCGTGCCCGACGGCGTCGGCTGGCGGCTGTGGGACGTCGATCCGGCGACCACGGACGCCGAGCGGCTGGCCAATGACGTGCCGCCGCTGGCCGAGATGCAGGCGCGCGCCGCCGCGACCACGGCGCCCCAGCCCGACATGGCCGGGGCGCCCGACTGGCTCAGGCGGGCGATGCGGCGCCGGGGGACGCTGCCGGAGGCGTAGCCGCGGGCGGCGGCGCGTCCTTGCTCTCGACGCCCTTCAGGAATTTGGCCTTCTCTTCCTCGGTGATGTCGAGGAAGGCGGGGGCCGCGGCGTTGAATTCCTCCATCCGGTCGGTGCGCACGATCACCGAACGGGCGCCGTCCCAGATCATGTGCAGGGCGACATAGAGGACGATGGCGAGGCCGACGTAGCCGATCCAGCGATGCTTCGTCAGCAGCTTGGCGATGAAGGTCGCGGCCACGCCCATCAGGGCGATCGACAGGATCAGGCCGAAGACCATGATGACGGGGTGCTCGTGGGCCGCGCCGGCGACGGCCAGCACATTGTCCAGCGACATGGTCACGTCGGCGATCATAATCTGCAGCAGGGCGGCGCCGAAGCTCTTGCGCCGGATGCCGAGCGCTTCGGGCGGGGGGCCTTCGCCGTGGTGCACGGACAGGGCCATCTCCAGCTCGGCCTCGGCCTCGGCCTGGTCGTGGGTGGCCTGTTCGCGCAGCTCGCGCCACATCTTCCAGCACACCCAGAGCAGCAGCACGCCGCCGGCCAGCAGCAGACCGATGATGGCCAGCAGCTGCACGGTGACCAGGGCGAAGCCGATGCGCAGCACCACGGCGGCGGCGAGGCCGATCAGGATCGCCTTCTTGCGCTGCTCGGGGGCCAGGGCGGCGGCGGCGAGGCCGACGGCGACGGCGTTGTCGCCGGCCAGCACCAGGTCGATCATCAGCACCTGGCCGAGGGCGCTGAGGGCCTCGGGGGTGAACAGTTCGGCGAAGCTGAAGAATTCCATGGGCGGGCTCTAGGGCAGGGAAGGGCGGTTCGGCAAGGCGTCAGGGGCCGCCCGGGTTCCGCCTTGCGCGCGCGCCGCTTCATAGAGGGCGATGGCGGCGGCGTTGGACACGTTCAGGCTTTCGAAGCCGCCCGGCATCGGAATCCGGGCCATGAGGTCGCAGTGTTCGGCCACCAGCCGGCGCACGCCCTCGCCCTCCGAGCCCATGACGAGGACGGTGGGCCGCCCGTCCAGGGCCTGGTCCAGCGTCTGCTCCGCCCCGCCGTCGAGGCCGACCGCCCGCCAGCCGAGATCGGCCAGCCGCTCCAGCGCCCGGCTCAGATTGGTCACCCGCGCGCACGGCAGCCGCTCGGTCGCCCCGGCCGCCGCCTTGGCAAGCGCCCCGGCCAGGGCCGGCGAATGGCGGTCCTGCACCACGATCCCGCGCGCGCCGAAGGCGAGGGCCGAGCGGAAGACGGCCCCGACGTTCTGCGGATCGGTCAGCTGGTCCAGCATGACGATGACGCCGGATGCGGGATCGGCGATGTCCTCCAGCGCCACGCCCTCCAGCGGCTGGACCTTGAAGGCCAGGCCCTGGTGCACCGCCCCGGCCGGCAGCATCCGGGCCAGGGCGGGGCCGTCGACGATCTCGACGCGGTGGCCTTGGGGCGCGAGCCGGTCGCGCTCGATCTCGGCGGCGCGGTCCGCCGTGGCCAGCAGCCGGCCCATGCCCTTGCGGGCCGGATTGGCCAGGGCCGCCAGCACCGGATGGCGGCCCCACAGCCAGTGGTCGGCGTCGACCTTCGGCCTGCGCTCGCGCGGCGTGGAATCACCGGCGGGCCGGGCGGAGGGAGCGGGGCTCCAGCCGCCGCCCTTCGGGCCTTCCGGACGGCCCCGGAAGCCTTGCTTTTTGCCGGTTTTCCGGTCGTTGCGTTCTCTGGTCGACGACACTATAAGACGCCCTCCGATTTGGGGCCCAAGGGCATTCCGGGTCAGGCGCCTCCTCTAAACCAGGGTTTGCCGGACTTCGAAGGCTTTTGTTCGAGAACGGTCTTTCGACCGCTTTCGGGCGTTCCGGATCGGTCTTCACATCGCGCGCGGGGGAATGTCCCGAGCGGCAAAGGGGGCGGACTGTAAATCCGCTGCGTAAGCTTCGCAGGTTCGAGTCCTGCTTCCCCCACCACGCGCTGATGAAGACCGACGGGAGCGGACCTCGAGGAGGCCGGGTGCGAAGGACTGGATGCCCTGCGGGGCCTGGCCGACGCATTCTCCGCGCGGGTATAGCACAATGGTAGTGCAGCAGCCTTCCAAGCTGAGGATGTCGGTTCGATCCCGTCTACCCGCTCCAGTTTTCTGTCGCTGACCACCGCCCCACCAGGGCCACAGGAGTTTTGGCCATGGCCAAGGAAAAGTTCGAACGCACCAAGCCGCACTGCAACATCGGCACGATCGGTCACGTGGACCATGGCAAGACGACGCTGACGGCGGCGATCACGATGACGCTGGCCAAGGCCGGCGGCGCCAAGGCGATGAACTAC